>PGYL01000030.1:0-49807 GCA_002839645.1 Methanomicrobiales archaeon HGW-Methanomicrobiales-2
CCTCGCGCCCCGATATGCCCCGGGTGAAGGTCTGCTGGAGGTCGCCGGAGACAAGCCCGAGGTGTGACCGAAGGTCGAAGGCGTCCCACCGGTCCCGCCCCCGGAACCTGAAGGTGACGTCCGGGCCCCGGCAGGATGGGTAGTACTCGCGGGTGATCGTCCGGATGAGCGACGATTTCCCGGCACCGTTCGGTCCGAGGATGGCGATATGCTCCCCCTCCGGGATGGTGAGCGAGATCCGGTCGAGGAGTCTGTGGCCGTCCCGGACGACGCTGACGTTCTGGAACTCGACGAGCGGCGGTGACTGTTGAACGCCGGCGGTGTTGTCGGTCATTCCGGCTGCTCCGCCGGGTGGGGTCTGCGATGCAGGGATTTCATCGGATGTCGCTCTGTATGTTGGACGGTTCTCTTCAAAAGGTATGCTCTGTCATCGCGGGGAACCGAGCAGCGCGGCAACCCTCTCCGGGTCGTCTGTGTAGACGTGGAGGAACCCGGCGGGTACCAGCGTCACTCTGACGCGGCCGGGATACCGCAGGCTGACCAGGGCGCGGTAGAGCAACTCCAGCATGAACACAGCAAAACCGACCGCCAGGAGAACCTGAAAGCCGAAATAAGAGTCGTCAGTCTGGCTGCCCGGGTAGCGCATCAACCAGTTTCCCACGGTGGCAAAGAACATCACTGCAGCCATGAGTATCAGGAGCAGCGCGGACGCCCAGCGAGGTATAGCGAGGTAGGGGCGCTTAACCTCGACCGACCGGATCGTATCCTTTCCGAAGACGAGCGACCGGGTATGCGATCTCCGGACGATGACGGAGTTCCCGGAGGACTCTATCGCGGTTCGATACGGATCGAAGTAGAGGCGCCATGCGGCCCACGACAGAAGGGAGACGGCCATGAAGGTAAAGGTGAGCCCTGGCCACAGGGAGGGGATCAGGACGGATATCACGAAGAGAAAGAGGAAGATGAGGACAGCGAACGGCATCAGCACAAAAAAGCGAGGACTGGTGTATTCCACGAATACGTCCTCCACCGCCTCCCGGCTGCCTTCCCTCGCGGTTTCAAGCCCAACCTCGCCGTCGGGGGCGACATACTGTCGCCTGCTGGTGCCGGCCGCCGCCGCGTTCGGACACCAGCCGAGTTTTTTCCGGATATACTCCATGAAGACCGTCATTCGGCCACCCCCAGCATTCGGGCTATCCGTCCGGGGTCATCGGTGTAGATCACAGCGACCCTCTTCTTAGCAGTCGTTATCACCAGGGCCTGCGGGTAGCGGGTCCGCACGCAGGTGCGGTAGATGATCACGGGGAAGAAGATCGCGGCGGCAACGCCGAAGATAAACCGCATGGAGGTTGGATTCTCAAATCCGGCGTACACGCTGCCGGCAGCCGATACGAGAAGCGCCGCCAGCGCTACCGCAAGGAGCCAGGGGGAGATAGGGGGTTTGTTCTCCTTCACTTCCGCCTTCACGACGGCATCCTTCGGGATGACGATCGACGGGAAGAGCGGCCGCCTGATGGTGACGGCGTCACGGGTGATCTCGATGCAGGCTCTTCGTACAGCCCCGTAAAACTCCAGAGCGGAGTAACCCAGCATGATAGCCAGCAGAAGGAGGCCCCCTGCCGGAGCCATGGCGAAGAGGCATCCGATGAAACAGGCGCCGGCAACCAGCAGCAGGAAGAGCCTTCCCGGAGTGCCGATCGGGCCGTAGTCCACCAGTGCACCCTCCACCACCTCCCGGCCGCCCTCTGCCACCGTCCCGACCTTGCCATCCGGCGCGGCATATCGCCTGCCGGCCCCGGCCATTGCCGCATTCGGGCACCAACCGAGCTTCTTTCGTATCGCCTCGGAGAACTTCATCATACGCGTTCACCCTCCGTTGCCTTATCCAGGGCATACATCGATCCCTTCTCTGCGATCAGGGTAGTGCGGTGCCGCCGCTCCCAGAGGATCGTGACACCGTACTGGGCCCAGCCGAAGAGGCTCAAGGCCAGCGTGAACCTGACTATCCAGCCGGGCATATCGCTCAGGACAAAATAACCAATAACGGCGACGAGAATAACAGCGGCCGCCGGCGTACTCAGGCGTCGGACGATGCGCAGTCCGGGGGTCATGTTGGCCCTGACGAACTCCCCGGCGGCAACCCGTGCATACTGTTTCCGATAACTGAGCAGGAAGCCGAGGGCCGCTCCCACCCCGATGGCGAGGCCCGTCCAAACAGCGAGGTGCCCGAAAGCGTCCTCGACCAGGATAAAGAGCGCCGCTGCCGCCGCCGATGCGGCCAGCGCCGCGACGAGCAACTGGTTATGGTAGCGGTGCCACCATCCGGGTTCGACCCGGAGGGGGCCGTCCTGTCCGCCCGCCGCTGCGGCCGTCACCGGCCGTACCTTGAGATCCGGCCGCATCGACGCCTGCATGGGACACCATCCGAGGTACGCCCGTATCGTCTCCATGAGAGTCATAACATCATCTCCAGGATTCTTTGTCTGCTCGCTACCATTTCCCTCAAAGTGGGTTCACTGCTGATCACCACCCCGAATATCTCCCGGACAGGTGTGCAGACCAGATCCATCGCTCCAAGAGTTATCATCAATCTGTTCCCTCCGGTGTGCGTCGTCGTTCCCAGATGTAGAGGATGGGAAAAGAAACGATACCAATAAGCACGATTGCCTGGAGGAGGGGAACAATGGGATACCCCAATGCCAGGTAGCGCAGAAGAAAGATCATGGCTACTATGAGGTAGAAGACAACTGATCGCGCAACGGTGACGCGTTGAACACCACCGTCGGTGAAGACAATGCGGGCCAGGAGCAGGCCTATGACGATAAGGGCGGGAAGCCAGTAGATCTGGCTGATAGAGTACGCAAGGGATGCGTAAAGGTAGATTAGGAAGATTATAGCGAGAAGGATGGCATCGAACGCTTTCTCGATGGCAGTTTCTCTTCGCTTCGTTTTCTTCTCTCTGCTTCTTAACCCGAGAGCGTGATGGAGGATGCTCACAGGATTGGGATCGGTCAGATGCTCTTTTCGCCTGTACCACACCACGATGCAGAAGACTACTGCAGTGATCGCCAGTGGCAGGGGAAACAACAGAAATGCCGGTATTGGGAGATAACCAGCCGTAATGACGAAAGCAGTGATGATGACCAAGATCCAGAAGACTGCAGTTGAGCGCCAGAATTCTTCTTTGACGATGGAATCGAGCTTCATACTTATACTGCCTATGCGCCGTCGGCCGTCATGCGGAGTGTCCCCGCGCATACTAGGCCCCGGTTGCATCTGCCGGTGCGCCTGCCCCTCCGCGGGACACCACCCCAGGTACGCCCGTATCGTCTCCAGGAGCGGCATCATACCATCTCCCGGAGTTTCGTAAAGAGTTCGTCGGCCATACGGGTCGGGTCGTCGGTCTTTTCAAGCGCGATCCCCAATTCGTCCGCGTAGCCCCAGAGGAGCTCGATGCACCGGGTGTACCGCTGACATGCGCCGCAGTCGCCCTCGTGCTCGTACCAGACCTGCACCCCGCGGTCTGCCGAGACGAAGACGATGGCCGCGGCATCGAAGGGGACGGAGCGGCCGAAGAGAACGCCTTTTTCCGCGTTCATGCGCTCGACCTCGATCTGGTTCGCCTGCGCCATTTCGACGAGCGTCTCCTCGACCTTCCGGTCCATGGCAAGCAGCGCCTTCGAGACCGCCTGGCGGGATATGCGGAAGCGGTCTGCGATCTGGATGTTCGGAAGACCGCCGCGGCGGAGGTTCCAGAACGCGAACTGTCTCTCATCCAGGGATAGGGACATACGTCAACATATTCAGGTTGACGATATAAATAATTCGGTTTGTCCCTCATCGAACTCACTCCTGAGCCCCTCCGCGTGCTGGAGGAGACCGATACTTCACCCACACCAATTTCTGCTTGAGGATATCCTTCGAATCGCGCATACCACCGCACAGAACGCAAGCCTTAACTGCCCGGAGATCGTTAGAGTGATTGGTCACTCTAGAGTGACCGGTCGCTCTGAGGAATGGATCCGTATGACCGGGGAGAGGAACGAAAAGAAAGCAGCCATCGCCGGAGCAGCCGTCAGGCTCTTCACGGAGAGGGGATTTCACGGCACCCCCACGTCGCTCATCGCGCGCGAGGCAGGCGTCTCGAACGGGACGCTCTTCCATTACTTCCCGACGAAGGAGGAACTCATCAACTTCGCCTACTTTGATATCAAGAGCCGGATGGCGGAGGAGATCGGCAGGGGAGTCGACAGGGAACAGGCGAACAGGGAGAGGATGCAGAGATTGTGGCGGAGCGCAGTTCTCTGGGGGGTCGATCACCCCGACGAATATATGTTCGTCCAGCAGTTCTGCTCGTCCCCGTTCGTCAGGAAACTGCCCCCGGAGGAGTTCCTGAAGGACGCCCCGGCCGTCTTCGAGATCCTTACCGAAACCCTCGGGAAGAGCTGCTTCGAGGGCATGGATATCGAGGTCGCCTTCTCCGTCATATCCTCTCCGATCGACGCCGTTGTCAGGGCGATCATCAGCCCGGGCGGTAACCTTGACGCAGACCGGTTGATCGACGCTTCATTCGAGATCGTATGGAGGGGGTTGACGGGAGAATGACGGGTAACGATTCTTCGAGACAGGAGATACTGACCATGCTGTATCGGACGATGGAGAAGACCGGGGACGAACTCTCGGTGCTGGGCTTCGGCTGCATGAGGCTGCCGACAAAGGGTATGAGCATCGATGAAGAGCGGGCGATACGGCAGATCCGGTACGCCGTCGACCACGGGGTGAACTACGTCGACACCGCGTTGATCTACCCGGGGAGCGAGCAGGTGCTCGGCCGTGCGCTTGCCGACGGCTACCGGGAAAAGGTAAAACTGGCGACGAAACTGCCGCACATGCTCGTCACATCCCGCGAGGATATGGATCGGATGCTCAATCTCCAGCTTAAGACCTTAAAGACAGACCATATCGATTACTACCTGATCCACAGCCTGACGAGCACCGAGGGCTGGAGAAAGATGAAGGACCTCGGGGTCGCGGACTTTCTCGACAGCGCGAAGGCAGACGGACGCATCGTGAACGCGGGATTCTCATCGCACAGCACCGTCGACGATTTCAAGGAGATCGTCGACGACTACGACTGGGATTTCTGCCAGATTCAATATAACTACTTAGACGAGATGAACCAGGCCGGAACCGAGGGGCTCAGGTATGCGGCTTCAAAAGGGCTCGGCGTTGTCATCATGGAGCCGCTCCGGGGCGGTTACCTCGCAAAGAACCCGCCGGCACCGGTGCAGGCCGTCTGGGACGAGGCCGACGTGAAGAGGACTCCGGCCGAATGGGGGCTCAGGTGGGTCTGGAACCATCCCGAGGTAAGCGTGGTTCTCTCGGGGATGAACGACGAGCAGCACATCGAGGAGAATATCAGGATCGCCAACGAAGCCTTCCCAAACTCCCTCACCGAAAAGGAGCTCGAGATCGTCGGCCGGGCGGCGGAAGCCTACCGTGAGACGAACCGGGTGGGCTGCACCGGGTGCCGGTACTGCATGCCCTGCCCCGCGGGCGTCAACATCCCCGGGTGCTTCGAGGCCTATAACACCGACGGAGGAACGCTCCAGTCGAAGGTGATGTACCACCTCCGGGTCGGAGGGAAGATGGACGGAGCGGAACCGGCGTATGCGTCGTTATGCAGGAACTGCGGCAGATGCGTGAAGGTATGCCCCCAGCATCTCCCCATCCCGGAGCACCTCGCACAGGTCGCGAGGGAGTACGAGACCGTCGGCGCCCGGATCATAGGGGGCGTAACGGTGTACGCTATGAGACTCATGCGCTGGAACACGATGAGGAAAGCCTGAAACTGCCTCTATAACCCGTTTTAACTCATGCGGGCCCCACCTCCACGGACTGCGCAATCGGGCTCTGGCACCGCCTCCGACCGGGATGGCGCCGGACCCGCGCACGGAAGCGGATCAGAATATTAATCCCCGCCGCGTCAAAACAAAGCCGTATGGATACAGCACTGCGTGACGCTTACATCGAACTCCACGAGAAGTACTTCCCGGGCACAGAACTCCCGATCGCCTTCGAGGTCGGGGGCGCGATCGATGGAGTGGAGAAGGCCCCCGCCCCGAAAGGCTGGAGGTGCTTCGTCTGCGACCTTACGAAGGTGAGGAACGGCAAAAGCCTCGCCTTTTCCGAAGAGTCGATAGGATGCCGCGGGGGAAGGTTCTACCTCGGCTACGACGCCGAACGGTTCCCCGACTTCCGCTACTTCCTCTCCTATGGGAAGCCCGGCGTTATGGAGGGGGAGCGCTACAAGCAAACGCCGGAGATCGTGGACAAGCTCGACTGGAGAATCGTCCAGATTCCGACGAAAGGAAAGGAGATCGTCTTCAAGCGCTGGGATCACCTCACGGAGGCCGACAACCCGGACGCCGTGGTCTTCTTCACCCGGCCCGAAGTGCTCTCCGGCCTCTTCACGCTTGCAAACTTCGACCAGGCCGACCCGAACGGGGTCATCTCTCCCTTCGGTGCCGGATGCAGCTCGGTCTTTTATTTCCCGTGGGTTGAGCAGCAGAGCGAGAATCCAAGAGCGGTCCTCGGGATGTTCGACCCCTCGGCACGGCCCTGCGTCCCGCTGGATACCCTGACGATGGCCTTCCCCATGAAGAAGTTTACGAAGGTGGTCGGCTTCATGGAGGAGAGTTTCCTCACGACGGGCTCCTGGGGGAAGGTGATGAAGAAGATCGCCCGAAGCAACGTGCTCAATTCACCCTGAAAAAGTGGTCGGGTGGGGGGTCAGCCGAGCGTCCGGTTGAAGAACCCTACCATCTCCTCATAGGCGCTCTCTGCGACAGGACTCTCCGAGAGTTCTCCGTCCTCGATCATGAACCCGTGGGGCTCGCCCTGGTAGACTTTGAGCTCGAAGTACTTGCCGGCCTCGTCCAGGGCGGTCGCATACCGGTAGATATCGACTACCGGGCTTGCTTCATCCGCCGTGCCGTGGATGATCAGCATCGGGTCGGTGATATTGTCGATCAGGACTGCCGGCACCGTCCCGTTCGCCTGCCCGCCGGAGTAGGGGAAGCCATACCAGACGACTCCCGAGTTGAACTCCTCGATCTGCGGCAGGAAGAGCATCGTATAGCGCCCGCCCGCGCAGAACCCCGTCAGGCCGATGCTGCTCTCATTAACCTCGGGCCGGGTCTCAAGATACGTAACCGTGTCCCGGACCAGCGCCTCCGTCACGTTGTCTTCCGGCGACTCTTCGAAGGTCTGCCACTCCGGGGCGATGACGACGAACCCCTCTGTGGCCAGGCGGTCGACCATGACCTGGTAGCCGGGCTCGAGCCCGTTGAAGGAGTGAATCAGCACCACGGCCGGATACGGCCCGCCGTCCCCGGGCGTTGTGATGTAGGCAGGGTAACTCTGGCCGCCGCTCTGGATGTTCACCGTCGTTCCGTTCCGCATCCCGGCAGTCCCGACGTCGGTGGCGCTGACGCAACCGACGAGGAGAAGCAGGGATACAACCGCCACAAGCAGGATAACGTCTCTCATGGGTTTCCCTCCCTCAGGGGGTGCACCCCCATCCGGCTCACGTCATATAACAGTGTCGCCCGGCGAGGGCGGAGGGGCAGGTCAGGGGGAATCCGGGCGACAGATGAGGCGATGCGGGACGGCGAGAATAGATTCCGGCGTTTGGACCCGTGCACAGCCGATCAAGCCCGGTCGGAAACCCAGTAAAAAGAGGAGGTCAGAGAAGATCCCGGATATCCGGAAACGTCACATTCTTCGGAACCCACACACTGTTGCCGGTGTAGTTCAGCCCGCCGGTCGCGCGGAGTTCATCCAGTTCGTAGACCCGCGGCCCGTACTGGTACCCGGTCTCGTTCAGCCACCATGCCGGATACCCGGGCTCCTCGACCGCCCCCGACTCCGGGTCGGTGATGAGGCCGTTCGAGTACGTAACGACCAGCGTGCCCGATAGATCGTGCCACTCCTCGATGATCGCATCGCCCCGGGTAACGGTGAAGTTCGTAAGGAGACGTGCCGCCCCTTCATCGTCGCCGGCAGCGATGAGCTCAGCCGCCTTTCTGTCGGTCTCCTGCACGAGCGCTATCGACCCGGCCTCGAGTTCGCCCTGCTTTTCGGTGATCTCTTCGATCATCGCGTCGTAGCGGAGCATGGCCCAGTTCGTTACGAGGTCGAACGTCCAGTAGGCGGTACTGCTATCGTATCTCGACCGGTCGCCGGTCGCGTACGCGGCGGATACGTTCGTCGAGCCCGCGTAGATCGGTGCATAGACCGTCTCATACGCGACCGCCGGACCGAACCAGAGCACGCCTCCTACCGGGTCGGGGAGAGACGATCGGGCCTGGGCGACGTAACTGTAACTGCAGAAGACCGCCGAGACCGGCCGCGGGTTCGCCCCGGGACGGACCTCCATGTATGACTCGTTCTGGAAGTCCGTGTGGGCGTCGGCAGGCCCTAAGTACCGGTAGGGGTTCCCGAACGGCCCTGCGGCCCCACCGGTAGAGAGGTCGAACCCGGTTCCCTCGTAGTGATCCCGGAAGAGCGAGAACGCCCCGGTGAGGTTGACCTTCTCGTCGGGCGTGATGGTGAACGGGTATGCCTTCGTGTACGAGCTCTCGACGTACGGGCTCAGGTTGAGCGACGGGGCGAGCCGGTCCTGGATGCGCCAGACCCGCATCAGCGAGTAGTAGGGATGCGCATACTCGCCGTAGCTGACGGCTTCGAGCCAGTCGAGGGGGCCGTCCGCAGGCGACCACACGCTGGCCTCGTCGAGTTTGCTGAAGAGATCCTCCGGGTAGATCTGGTCGGGGTTCCCGGGAATGACCTCACGGATCCTGAACTCGTTTGCCGCGACGAAGACCTCTTCGTCGGGGATCTTCTCTGCAACCCAGAGACCTCCGCCGTCCGCCTCATCGAGGCTCGAGCAGATCTCGATGACCCATGCCTCCTCGGGGTCGGCGAAGACGAGCGTCTCGCCGGTTCCGTAATAGCCGTAGGCGTCGATCAGGCCGCCGACCAGCTCGACCGCCTCCCGTGCCTTCGTGCACCGTTCCAGCGCCACGTTCGAGAGCTCCGAGGAGTAGAAGATCCGCTTTCCTTCGGCTGCATTGAGCTCGATCTTCGCGTAATCGGTGCACTCGGCGGAGAGGAGCTGGCGCTCGTTTATCATGCCGTACGACCCGGTGTAATAGGCGTAGGTGTGCGACACCTGATCGATGTACCCGAGAACCAGGCGCGAATCACCGGCGCTCGCGCCTCCCGCCGCATCCGAACCGCTGTCGGGATCGAAGACGATTGCTCTCTTCTCTCCGGGCGCATGGTCGGCCGCAGGGACGTAAAGAAGGCTTATGTCGTCGACGTTCCTCCAGTCTTTCCCGACGCCGTCGTTCGTATGCCCGACATACATCGAACCGTCCTCGGATGCGCCGGGCGTTATCGCAAAGACGGTGCATGCCGCTGCATTCGAGACCAGCAGAAGCACGGCGAACAGGCAGAGGAAATTTTGAAGAAGATGAGTCGTACCGATACGCTCTCGCATAAAGGAAAAAGGCAACCCGGGTTGAAAAATATAGCGGATTTATCGCCGCATCCGGTGCCGTCGCCGGGAAAAAACACTCATCTCAATTCAATGGTATTCATGCACCGCCCTCACGGCGCCTGCTCCCGGCCTGAAGGTTCCTGCCGGCAGTTTACGAGGACACGGGAACAGATGAAGAACGTCAAGAGACCAAAAGGAGTGTGGTCCGCCCTTCTCCTCATCACCGAAGTCCCGGGTCCGGCCGATCACGCATCAGTCGTCCTGAATATCGGCGCCGCCGGGGAACAAGTTCCCGCTCGTCGTGATGCCTGCCGGAGAAGAGCCGGGCTCCCGGGGATCGACCACCGTAACATCCGTCGTTGCCCGGCAGACGATGCCGTCGCTGAGCGTCACGGCCAGCGTAACCGTGTAGGTTCCGGCCGCGGCGTAGGCGTGGCTGACGGTCTCGCCCTCACCGTTTGCCCCGTCACCGAAGTTCCAGGCCATGCCCGATACGGTCGCAGCGCAGTCCCCGGAGACCGTAGCCGATCCCCTGAAGGCAACCGGTTGATCCGGTTCGGCCCGTTCGGGATCTATCTCGATTATCGCCATACAGGAGAAGCTCTCCGGGAGATGCGGCGAAACGGTGACGTTCCGCGGCTCTTCGCAGTTGAGGAGACAGGCGCGGACGGTGCCCGTCATCTCGTCCGTCGTCAGGAGGAGGAGCGTATCCGCGGCCCCGATGACAGTGCTGCCGACCGGGACAAAGCGTTCGTCTCCCTTCTGCATCAGGATGATGAGTGTGCCCTTCGGCAGCCCGAGGTCGACGACCTGTTTCCCAACCGCCGAAGCGCCGGCGGGGATGACCAGTTCGAGCAGCTCGCTCGGGGTGTCGGGGTCCACCTCGAACTCCCGGGAGAGTTTGCCCGTCTCCTCGAGCGGGGCGGCAAGGCCGAGCCACCGGGCGACGGAGGGGATCGATGTCCCGTGAACCAGCGCCGAGACGAGGACGATGAAGAAGACGACATTAAAGATTACGTCCGCGTCCGGCACTCCCGCAACGAGGGGGTAGGTCGCGAGGATGATCGGGACGGCTCCCCGCAGCCCCACCCAGGAGACCAGGGCCTTCTCGTTCATCGGCATCTTCCAGGGGAGCAGCGTGATCAGGACAGCAACCGGTCGTGCAATCAGGATCAGGAAGAGAGCGGCGAGAAGGCCGGGGACGAACGCCGATGCAAGCTGCGAGGGGAAGACGAGCAGGCCGAGCGCAAGGAACATCAGGATCTGCATCAGCCACGCGATCCCGCCGTAGAACAGGATCAGGCTCTTTTTGTGGACGACGACGCTGTTGCCGATGACAAGCCCGGCGATATAGACCGCAATGAAACCGTTCCCCCCGACGATGGTGGTCAGCCCGTAGACCAGCAGCACCATCGCAAGGGTGAGCACCGGGTAGAGTCCTTCGGACTCCAGTTTGATACGGTTGATGAGCCAGACGGTGAATCTGCCGAGTCCATACCCAAGCAGGCCTCCGACCGCCATCTGCTGCACGAACATCGGGACGAGGTCGAAGAGCGACGAACCCGGGGTAAGGATCAGGGCGATGATGCCGGTGGTGAGAAGGACCGCCATGGGGTCGTTGCTCCCCGACTCAAACTCGAGGAACGGCCGCAGATTACCCTTCAGACGCGCTCTAGCCATTCTCAGGACGGAGAAGACCGCTGCCGCATCTGTGGACGAGACAACCGCGCCGAGAAGAAAACCCGTGAGCGGAGAGAACCCGAGGACCAGGACAGCAAATGCTCCGAGCAGGGCTGCGGTCAGGACAACGCCGAGCGTCGAGAGGGCGATCCCCGGCCAGAGAACGGGCTGGATCTGGTCCCACCGGGTGTCAAGACCACCGGAGAAGAGGATATATGCAAGTGCGATAATCCCGATAAGTTGGGCAATCGCAGGGTCATCGAACGGAATACCGCCTGGGCCCTCTGAGCCCGCCAGCATCCCGACGACGAGGAAGATGAGGAGCGCAGGGACGCCGAGCCGCTCTGAAAACTTGTTTGCAACGATACTTATCAGGAAGAGCAGTGCTATGCCGACAAGTACGAGTTCGAGAGTGAGGGCCGTGAATACCATTCCTGGGTACGAATCAGCCTCAGGGAATTTAATATTGACCCTGCAGCCATTCCGGAAGATATCGCCTTTCCGCGGATATTCCCTCGTTGCCGGTCTTCCGGATCCCATCGGCAGCAGCACCGCATGCCGCCCGTCTGCCGGAGCCGGTGAGGAGAGGCAGGTCACCAAAAACCGTCCCGCTGCCCGGTACGGGCAAACGGCAGAGGATGCGCGCGCCGACTACCGGAAGTCGATCTCGCCGCCTCAGGCACATTTCGCCGTATTAATATAGTTGCCGTCAGAACACGTCCTTCAAGATGGCAGACACTCCTGTTCTTCCCCGATCCGCGATCACCCTGCTCGTGCTGACGGCAGTGGTATTCCTTATCACCGGAATCCCGGAGATCGCGTATATTATCACCATCGTCGCCGTATCGATGATCCTCGCCATGATCGCGTACCCCGCCATGAAAGCGCTCCGGTCGAGGGGTCTGCCGGAGATCGCCGCTGTCGGTGTGGTCACCGTCATTGCCTGTCTTGCAGTCCTGCTGCTCTGCTATCTCGTCTTATTCTCGTTCGAAAACCTGATCTCGGCACTCCCCCTCTACCAGCGGGAGTTGACTGCCAGATTATCAGAGATCCTCGCTGTCCTGGATCGGTTCGGGATCGAAACGGGTTCGTTCTCCCCATCCTCGGTTAACCTGCAAGCGTTTGCCGGATTTCTCTCTTCATCCGCCATAGGCATCGCAGATCTTCTCCTCTATCTCTTCTTCATAGCAGTAACGACAATCTTCATGCTCCTTGAGGCACCGCGGATGCCTGAGCGCATACGGAGGGTGACGGGGAACAGACACGAGAGTGTCGAGGCGTTCTCCCGCATGAGCAGGTTCCTGATCGACTTCGTCATCGTCAGGACCGAGGCGAACCTCGTCCACGGCTTCCTCTTCGGTACGTTCCTCTGGGTCATGGGGGTGCATGCAGCCGTACTCTGGGGATTGCTGACGTTTCTCCTCTCGTACATCCCCTACATCGGTCTGCTCGTCGCGGCACTCCCGGCAATCTTCTTTGCCTGGCTGCAGTTCGGGGTCTGGGGGGGCGTCGCGGTGATTGCGGCCGTGATTGTCTTGAACGCACTGGTGGAGAACCCGATCTTTGCGCACTTCGCATCCAGGCGCTTCGATATCCCCGCCCTCGTGGTCATTCTCTCGGTCATCTTCTGGGGATGGGCTCTCGGCGTTGCCGGGATGATCTTTGCTGTTCCGCTCACGCTCATCGTTCTGATGATCATCCAGTTCAGCGAAGACTGGGCATGGGTGAACACGATCCTGGGCGTCGATCACCTCTTTACAGGAGACCAGACGCGCCCGGCGGAGAAAAAGGGGGTCGAGGCGCCGCCGGTGAAGTAACTCTATCGTATCAGGCCCGCCATGCCGGAAGACCCGGTGCTACTCCCGCTGATGCCTGACCCGGCACCTCCTATTTTTGTAGTTCCCATGCCGGAAGGTTGATATCCTCTTTGGGCGTCTCCTCTTCCGGGAAGAGAGAATGCTGTACACGCGTGAGATCATCCAAAAAATCTGGGACGCACAGGGCTACGGGAACCTCGCCGTCTGGGCAGATGGAACAACCGCCACCATCGCCCCGGGCGAGACCCCGGAGAAAGGTGGAAAAGCGCCGCTTGCTATCTTCAAGCCCATCCCCCTCGTGGCGGGTTTCTCGATGCTGGACTTTGCCACCCACAACACCGCTCTGCTTGACCATATCGAGACGACGATCCGGGAGGCGGGCGGCGAGATCGAACGGGACTGAGGGGTCTTGCAGTTAAAACGCCTTTGAAGATAACCGCCAAAAAAGGAGATAGAATTTTGAGCGTCTCCGGAGGGAGCGTTACTCGGTCGGCTTTCCGTCGTAGTGCTCTTCTTGGGCCATGGCCTCCTCGCGGGTCTTCCGGACGACCTTGTCCTGGTGCTCCGGCGGGGAGTAGATTGTGTAGAGTTTAAGGTTGGCGGTCTTTGACGTGTTCAACACGTTGTGCTTCGCGCTGCTCGGCACGACCACAGCGCTGCCGTCCTTGACGGCGTGCTTTACGCCGTCGATCACGACGGCTCCTTCTCCTTCCTCGAACCGGAAGAACTGGTCGACGTCGTCATGTACTTCCTCGCCGATCTCCTCGCCGGGCTTAAGGCACATCAGCACGAGCTGGCTGAACTTCCCCGTGTAGAGGACTCTGCGGAAATCGGTGTTCTTTACAGTCTCAGTCTCGATATTTGCTACAAATCCCTTCTTCATATCCAAAACCTACCTGTGATTGGGGCTGATTACCGGATAGTGTTGCGGTTCAATGTGAAGCACCGCAAGTATTTATCTTTTAGGTCGCTGCAGGGAAGCCCGGGATGAATTGCCCTGAGAGTGATTCCCGGCGGGCACGCAGGTTCCTCCCTACGCCGGGTATCTACGCCTTTGCCTTGAGTTTCTCGATCTCCTCTTCGACCTCTCCCGCACCCTTCTGGTAGAATTCCTTCTCCCGGGGGTCCAGTTCGATGAGGAGGCGATAGAACTCACCGACGTGTACCTTCTCCTCGTCTGCGATATCCCGCAGACCCTCGCGGGCCAGTTCATTGTCGGTTGCGTCGGCCATCTGGTTGTAGAGCTGGATAGCTTCGAACTCGGCGGCGATCGTGTAGCGTACGGCGCGGATGAGTTCGTTGTGGCTCATCATCCGGTCGATGTTGTTCCCGGCAAACGGTTGTGCAAATTCAGGCATGTAGTTACCTCACGAGAGTCTTTCCGGCCGGCTGTGGGCGGGATCGATCTGTTTCCTGAATACTCCCGTTAAAATAAATAATATCCACCTATCAGCACTTTCGGGGCCCGGATATTTTCCATATGTCTAAATACTATCCTATAAGAATTACTCCTGAATCCAGATATCGGTGATTAAAATGGCTAACGACCGGGTGGAGGGAATTCGCCCGATAAGACTTTTTTTTGCGCTCTCGGTGTTTATTTGCATGATGTTGATAGCACCGGCAGCTGCAGATGCCCTGCCCGACAGGGTGTATGTGAACGCATCGTACAACGTTGAAACGCCCGATTACGGGGAACTGAACTTCTCGACCATCCAGGAAGCCGTCAACGGCGTCGCGGATGGCGGCGAGGTCTGGGTCTACAACGGGACGTACAATGAGTCGATCGTGATCGACAGAAGCATGACCGTCACGACCGTCTCCTACCAGGTATGCCCGGGCCTCAACGGCACGATTATCGACGCCATGGGTGAGCCGGTAGGCATCGAGATCAACGCAGACGATGTCTCCATTTCCGGGTTTGAGATCGTGAACGCCTCCGCCGTCGGGATCTATGCCCATGGTGTCGAAGCGGTCGAGATCATCCACAACAACGTCTCGGTCCTCGATGAGATCTATGCGTTCACCTATGGCATCCTGGTTCAGGTCGGCACGGATGTCTGCATAGAGGGCAACGAGGTGCGTGCCATCGGGAGCAGCGCTCAGGCGGGCATCACGGTCGATGAGGTGACCGGAGCCTGCATCCATGACAACTACATCGTGGCGGTCTCGCAGCACCAGGAATCGACAGCCGTAGGGGTGAGCCCCATTACGATTCGTGTCGCACCTGGCCTTGAAGAAGAAGATGACCCGGCCTTCGCTGCTGAGGACACCGATCATCTGATAGAGTCCCTCGGGGTTTTGATCATCAGGAGCGCTGATGTCGTCGTCGAGAACAACCGGGTCGTTTCCGTGGGTGTCTGTACTCCGGAAGAGCCGGATCTGCACCACTCGGCCGTTGAGGCCTGGGGTATCCGGTCCGGCAACTCGGAGAGCCTGAAGATCCTGGAGAATAACGTCACGGTCGTCGGAAAGGCTCTCGACGCAGCCTGGACGGTCGGTATCCTCGGGGTCGGAGACCTCGCGCTCGTCCAGAACAACACGGTCGAGGTTATCGCCGAGTCCCGGGTCGTCCTGCCGGTAGGCATCGTGATCGCAACGGCCGAGAAGGGGCAGGTTCTCGATAACGAGATCGAGGTAGAGGCCACCTGCATCGGCACGCCCGACGGAGAAGGCGGCAGCCCGGAGTCCACCGGCATCATAGCCGTCGAGTCCCCGAAAGCCCAGGTTCTCAGGAACAACGTTCGATACACGCTCATCGTCACCGATGCAGGCCAGCTGGCCATGACGTCGACAGCGGGTATCTACATTGGCGGATGCGACGAGTCCCGGGTGAGCGAGAACATCGTCATCATCCAGACCGGGATCTTCAACCTGCCGGTCGACGGTGACGAATCCACTCAAGACGAAGAGTCCCTGACTCTGGGGGTCGGGAGGGTTAAAGGCATCGACGTCGAAGTGAGCAACAAACCCGAGATCTGCGATAACGTCGTGCATGCCTTCGGCACTGTCATGGCCTACGATGAGACTACCGGGGAACTCAATGTGGGCGCCCTCTCCGCTCTCGTCCTGACAGGCATCCACGTCTGGAGCGCCTCCGACGACCTCCTCGTGAACCCCGTGGTCCACGAGAACGTGGTCGTGGTCAGGGCGCAGACGCAGACCTATCTCCTTCCCGGACTGTTACTCGATGAAGAAGAGGTAAAAGCCGCCCTTGCAGACAACAGCGCCCTGTGCGCCCGTTATGTCGGCATGATGCAGGAGAGTGAGGAGTTCTCCGTCGCAGCGTGCCTCGCGGACACCGAAGGCCTGTCGACCCTCACGGGGAGCGACCTTGAGTTCGAACCGGACATCGATGAGACGACCTTCGCTGCCGCACTCACGGTAACAGCCGGCATCGTCCTCGAAGATGTCCTGAACCCGGAGGTCTGCTGCAATTACGTGCCGGTATACCAGGACGTCGCCGTCATTGCGGCTGACCTGCCGGTCAATGACGTTGGCGTGACGCTCCAGACTCCTCTCTCGTTAGGGCTTATCGACCAGGTCTTCTCGGATGAGCAGGTGCAGCAGGCGGTTCTGCTCGGCCTCATCGACGAAAACGGCAACGAGTGGCAGAACCTCTCCGAAGAGGAGAGAGCGGCGATCACGGATGCCGTCCTCGCCGGAGATACCGGTGTTCTTGCAGCCTACACCGAAGGCAAGACGCTCACCGGGTATCAGGCACTCATGGAAGACGGGGAAGCGTTCGAGTTCCTGAACGGAACCCGGCTTGCGGCCGCGATCCCGATCTCGGTAAGCTGCGGCGTCTACGTCAACGACGCCGAGGGAGACGTGGTGGTCCACGACAACGAGATCATGGTAGAGACCAGCGCCGCCGGCATGGCACTCGTGGCGGGCGGCGAACTCGAGGCGCCCGACGCGGCGGCCGGATCCGCCGGCATTGTAGCGGCGTTCGGTCTTGTCGGAGAGGGTGACTCCATCGACGTCGAAGAGAACTGCATCCACGTAACCACCAACGGAGCATTCCTGAGCGAAGCCCGTGGAGGCGCAAACGAGACCGCCGACGCAGCGGCAGGCACCGCGAACCTCCTCCTCGCGGTTGGCGTCAGTGCAGCCGCAGACGAGTGCGCCGTGAACAACAACAACATCACTGTCGCGCAGGGCAGCCAGGCCCAAGCCCGGGCGTTGAACATGGTGAAGGACAGGACGGCCCTCAGCGTTGCCGCTGCGGCGGGCGTGGGCGTCGGCATCATCCTCGATGTGGATGAGGTCTTTGACCTGGATACCTACGAGCCCGCTCTCCCCACACCGGACGAAGAGTTCGTGGACATCGTCCAGGGCAACACCGTCTCGATCACGACGGAGATCGGTGCTCGCTCGTTCGCCGAGATGCTGCTCCCTGCACCCCTCGACGGGTCGTCGAACGCGCTCTCCGGCGCGGCAGGAGCCGCGGCGAGCTTCGGCATCGTCGCACCCGAGGCTGACGTGCTCGATAACGTCGTCAGCACGACCGCGAACCAGAGCAGCGTTGCGGAAGCGCATGTCGAAGAGGCACCCTTCCCCGCCTTACAGGCAGCGGAGTTTGACCTCCCCGGCGCCGGGGCCGCGAACCTGGGAGTCGCCGTCTCCAGCGGTATCCTGACCGTGCGCTCCTACATCGAGAACAACACCGTCTACACCGCGGCGGGCTCCGAGATAATCGTTGAAGCCGAGACGGAGGAACTCCTCGAGGACGCCGGCATCCTTGCCGGCACCGTGGCGGCCGACGTCGGCATCGTGAGCCTGAGCCCCTCCTACATCGACGGGAACAGCGTGGACGGAGAGGTCTTCGCCTCCGTAATAAGCATGCTCCAGGGCGACCGGGTGGACGCAGGCGTCATCGTCCTGGGCCTGAACCTCGGCATCCTCTCGGTGGGCAGCGACGCGACGTTCAACAACATCCACAACGGCTACGTCGGGCTCCCCTACTACTACGAAGAGGAAGAGTACGAGCCCTACGCCTTCTACAACTGGTGGGGCGACGCGAGCGGCCCGTCTGGCTTCGGCCCCGGTACGGGAAGCACGGTCACCGGCACCATGAACTATGAGCCCTGGCTGACGAAGCCGGCAGACGTCGTCCTTGAGACCGGCAAATCCTATTTCGGTCTTGAGATCGCCTCGCCCAACATCGGCGGCGACGGCTACCGCGACGGCCTCGAGCCGGGCTGGAACACCCTCTCGTTCCCGCTGGCGCTCGAGAACAACACCTGGCAGGCAGTCACCGGGGCCGGCGACGGCCTCAACTACAGCGTCGCCTGCACCTGGGACGCTGGCAGCCAGCGGTGGATCCAGATGACGGCAACGAGCAAGATCAACCCGCTCGACGCGGTCTACATCAAGATGAACGACTACGACCGCCTCCCGGTCGCGATCAGCCCGGAGATCACGAGCCCGCCGAAGAAGATGCTCCGGGCGGGGTGGAACCTGGTCGGCCCGGCGTATGACCTGGAGAACGGGCCGATTGGCGCTCCCTACCTCTGGTGGGGAGAGCCTTACGGGACCCCGGTCACCAGAACGCTCGCCTCCGTCGAGAAGACACCGGCCGGCCTCATGGGTTACAACGTTGTCGTCTCCCCGTCCATCAACCCCGAATCCTGGGTCTATATTCCGGGTGACGGGGCGGAGCCCGACATGGACGCCACCTGCGGCTACTGGGTCTACATGAAGAACCCCGTCGAACTTGCCGGGTTCTCCTCCACCCCCCTCCCCATGCCCGATTGGGCATGGGACCTATGAGGGCGGTGGCCCACCAACCCATTTTGAGGAACAACCATGAAGCGAAGACCAGCAGCACAAATTCCAGCCATCCTCACGCTCCTCATCACCGTCAGCCTCCTCGCTGTCCCCGCATTCGCGGACGACAGTAACCCGTCGACGATCCCCCACTTCTTCTACGGGCAGGTCTACAATGCGGACGGCTCGGACGCTCCGGCAGGGTCGATCATCGTCGCATCGGTCGCGGGGAATCCCGCGGGAACGATCACCGTGGCCCCGGCAGGCCGATATGGGATCGACTACGGAGACGGCGATAAACTCCTCGTCTGGACTCCGGCCATGCAGCCGGGCGACACTATCGTCTTCCACATCGCCGGGGTCCTGGCAGTCGAGTCAGCGGTCTACGAGAGCGGCGGCCTCACGAACCTGACGCTCACCGCGAGCGTCACGCCGACGCCGTCACCGACAGGAGGGGGCGGGGGCGGCGGAGGAGGAGGATCGCACGGGTTCTTCCCGACCTCTACCTCCACCCCACCCGTACCGACGATGCCCGTCGGGCAGGCGTCTCTCTCTCTCTCGGAGACTGGTGAGGTCAGCGAATCGGTGACGGTCAGGACCGGCGACGGCGTCGGTTCCCTGACCGTCGGCGCGGGGACGCGTGCCCGCGATGCAAACGGAAATGCGCTCGGTGAAGTGACCATAGAACGCGTCGACGCCGCCGGACTGCCCCCGATCCCCCCCGGGGCGACGATCGGGTTTGCCCTCGACTGCGGGCCGGCCGGCGCCACCTTCGACCCGCCGGTCACCCTCACCTATACACTCTCCGAAGAGGAGTGGGAGGAGATTGGCGACCTTGCCACGCTCTCGGTGATGTGGTACAACCCCGGGACCGGTGAATGGCAGGAGGTCCCCGCAACCGTGGACCCGGCAACCCGGACCGTGACGGCACAGATCTCGCACTTCAGCCTCTTCGCCCTGACGTGGGCCGCCGCACCCCCGGGGGAAGCGACCGCTGGCCCGACCGGCACCACGCCGGGCGCAGGGGTCACGGAGGGTGAACCGGGTGCAAGAGCCGCCGGGGATCTTCCCATGGCCATGATCGCCATGGTCGCAGGAACCATTGTGATCATTGCGGCAGGGTTCCTGCTGTTCCGGCGGCGCTAACCCCCATCCTATTTTTCCCGCGTCCGGGCCTGATAACCGGAGTCACGGTCCCGGCGCCCACAACCGGGCCATATGCCTCCGGGAGGCCGAAGAATACCGTTCACGGAACCTTGATGAACCGGCAGAAGAGACCCTGAAGAGGAAACCAGGACCGCCATGATCCTTCCACCTGCATTTTACGAGCGAGATACCGTGATCGTCGCAAAGGACCTGCCGGGGTGCCTGCTCGTCCACCGGGAGGAGGCGGGGACGACGATGGGGTGGATCGTCGAGGTCGAGGCCTACCTCCAGGACGACCCGGCGGCCCACTCATACCGGGGAGAGACGAAGAGGAATAGCGTTATGTTCGGTCCGGCGGGCCATGCCTACATATACCGGATCTACGGCCTGCACACCTGCGTCAACGTCGTGACCGGACAGGAGGGTGCAGGGGAGGCGGTCCTGATCCGGGCTCTTGAGCCGGTGGCCGGGATCGACCTTATGCAGGCGAGGCGGGGGACCGAGGATCCGCTCGCGCTCGCGAGCGGCCCGGGCAAACTGACGCAGGCGCTCGGCATCACCATGGACCTGAACGGGACCTCCCTCTGCGACGGCCCCCTCCAGGTCCGATCGCCCGAGAGCCTGCCCGACCGCCGGCCGGAGGGCCTGCCGGGGGAGATTGTGCAGACGACGCGGATCGGGATCACGAAGGCGGCGGACCTCCCCCTCCGGTTCTACATCAAGGGGAGCCGCTACATATCGCGGCGGTGACCCCCGCCGGGGCCCCGGCGCCGGACCCTGCCCCCTTCCACCGCCTCACCCTGGAGCGTTATCGTCTTCTCGGCAACCGGGATCTCATTTCCTGCACGTTTCAGGGCCTCGTCGACGACGTAGCGCACCCCGCTGCAGCAGGGCACCTCCATGTGCAGGACCGTGATCGACCGGACCGTGTGCCGCGAGAAGATATCCGCGAGTTTCGTGATGTATCCGGCAACGTCCGCATCAAGTTTCGGGCAGAAGATGAGCGGGATCCTGCCCTGCAGGAAGTCCCGGTGAAAGTCCCCGTAGGCGAAGGGGACACAGTCCCCGGAGACGAGGAGGTCCGCATCGTCGAAGTAAGCGGCCGCGGGGTTTGCGAGCGTCAGCTGGATCGGCCACTGCCGCAGTTCCGACTCCACCCGTGCGGCCTGCTCCGCCTCCGCGGCCTCTCTTCCGGGAAGGGTCCGCGCCATGGAGCCCGGGCATGCCGCCGGGGCGGCGGAAGCAGCCCCGTGCGGGGGGACCGGGATCTCGTGAGCGTTCAGGTAATCTATTGCCCGGCTGTAGAGAGCCTCCTCCCCGTGACCGAGGAGGTGCTCGAGATGCGCCCTGACGACGCTCTCCCCCTGCGGCACGATCTTCTCCATCACCGCCTCCTCGCTGTATGGCCCGGCCTCCCGCTCGATGACGCAGATCGCCCCCTCCGGGCACGTCCCGATACAGGCACCGAGTCCGTCGCAGAAGAGGTCGCTCACGAGCCTTGCCTTCCCGTCGATGACCTGGAGCGCTCCCTCCGGGCAGTCCGGTATGCAGACTCCGCACCCGGTACATTTTTCCTCGTCGATTTCGATGATCTTTCTCTTCATCAGATAGATCTCTACCCGGTCCCCGCCCAAAAACGTTTGCAGCCCCGGGACTTATGTCCCGGCCGGGGTCTCGCTCCCGTGCCCGGAGGCAAACCGGACCTGGGAAGCTGCCATCGGGAGGATACTGGAATAGAACGGTCTCTCCTGCACGAAGGCATGCCGAACAGGAAAGCAGTTATCCCGCAACCAGGAGATGATTGAGACAATGTCTCCCTCGCCAACCCACTACCCTGCGCCCACCCTTGACGTCTTCAACATCTACTTCGAGCAGATCTACGACCCGACGATGCACGCCGTCTTCGTCCTCGACGGCGAGCTCGACGCCGGGGCTATGAGGGAGGCGACGAAGAGGCTGGTCGCCTCCGACCCCTACCTCCGGTCCAGATACGCAGAAGTGGACGGCCGGCCCGTCTGGGAGGAGATCCCCGAGAGACTGTGGGAAGGAGCGTTCGCCCTCGTTCCGGCCGGTGAAGACGGGGGCCGGCCCCTCACGACGCCCCCGCCACCGCTCGACGTCCGCTCCGGGCCGCAGGTGCGGGTCGGCCTCTACCGGAGAGGGGAAGGAGATCTCCTGGCCGTCACCTGCCACCACGGTTTCTGCGACGCCTCCGGTGCCATGATCCTTGCCCGGGACCTCTTTGCGATCTACCGGGGAATCATGGAGGACCCGGACTTCCGGCCGGCCCCCCGCGATTCCTATGACCGGAGCACGGCCCATATTCTTGCGCTCTACTCCGGGGAGGAGCGGGAGCGGGCGCTTGCTGAGGAGGAGCCCTTCGTCGACCGGTGGCGCTTCCCGGTCGAGCGGACCGGGAGGGGGACGCCTCGCATCGCCTGCCGGACGCTCCCGCCCGAACGCCTTGAACTCACAAAAGCGTTTGGCAAACAGCACGGGGCCACGGTGAACGATGTCCTGCTCGGCGCGTACTTCCTCGCCCTTCTGAGGGTCCGGGGCAACCCATCGGACCGGGGAGCACCTCTATCGCTCCTGACCTCGGCAGACCTGCGCAGGAAGCACCCCGGGTGCCACGGCGAGGGCCTGCCCATGAACCTCTCCATCGCCTACGAGATCACCCTCTCAGCGGATGAAGAGACGCAACTATCGGATGTCATCGACCAGGTGGCGGCGATAACGGCCCGTCGCAAGGCGGGAAATCTTGGCCTTGCGACCATTCTCTTCTACGAAGAGATCGGTGCGGCGCTCGATATCCAGGACATCCAATACCTCCCCTGCACCTGCTGGCCGTATGGGTTTCTGCTGTTAGCCTCCACGTTCCGCGGCCGCCTGACGATCATGACGGCGTACGAGGAGGGGCCCTACTCGACAGCCGTTGTGGAGCGGTTCCTTAAATACGTGGACGAGTACCTTCCGTGAGATCTGCTGCACACGGCAGGCCAAAATAGAGGCAGCACCAGCCAGATGCCGAATCCCTGTCCCGGGGCAGACTCATACCCTTTTTCTCCTGCTGCGCCGATCTTTGAGTTGATCAGGACGATGCCGGACCAGGCACGGGTATCTCTCTGCCCGGTCCGGCATCGTGCGTACGGGGATTACTGGTATGGATACCACATTCTGTGTAAAACCAATCGGCATCGTGCATGCCGACGAAGGATCGTTCTCGATTGAGATCGCCGAACCGTTCCGGCCCGCCCTTCTGGGCCTTGACGGATTCAGCCATATGCTCGTGCTCTGGTGGTGCAACCGGGTTGATACGGAAGAGTGCCGGAATGAGACGGTTTGTAAAAAACCATACACGAAAGGCCCGGCGAGGATCGGGATCTTCGCCACCCGATCACCGGTGCGGCCAAACCCGATCGCGCTCTCGGCGGTTCCGGTGCTCGGCATCGACATTGCCGCGGGCGTGATCAGGGTCGCCTACATCGACGCCGACGACTGCACGCCGGTGCTGGATATCAAACCCTACCTCCCGTCCACCGAGCGGATCCGGGACGCGGAGGTCCCGGGGTGGTCCTCCCACTGGCCGCAATGGTACGAGGAGAACGAGAGGTTCGACTGGGCGGCGGAGTTCACGAGCGAGGAGTGAGCGAGCGTAATGCCGGCCGGCGGCAACGACCACGAAACCTATCACCCCCAACGCCCAATTCCCGGTCATGCCCGCGACGAGGATACTGGCGTTCAGCGATCTCTCCTGGGGGACGAGGGACCGGGGTGCACCCGCCGGCCGGAAGGTTGATGAGACCTCGTTCCTCCGCCGTGTCGAGGAGACCGACCCCGATATCGTCGTCTTCGCCGGCGACGCCGCCTACGACCGGTGCTCGCGCTCAACGCTCGACGAAACGGAGTTCTTCCTCGGCCTCCTCCGGGAGATCGCGGCGGGAGGTCGGCAATGCGTCGTCGTCGAGGGGAACAACGACGACACGGCGGGCACCTACGCCCGGGTCAGAAAGGCGGCGGAGGAGAGCCCCTGCATCCACGAGATATCGGGGAAGACGGAGACCGTCCAGGGCATACGCTTCCTCGGCGTCCCGACCGGGAAGGAGAAGAGGATGGCCCTCTCGACCGAAGGGCCGGTCGACATCGTCGTGGCCCATGCACCTCTCGCGAACCGGGTCTGGCTCTTCGACATCCCGGCGGCGTGCGTCGTCACCGGTCACTACGGGATGATGGCGTGCGTAGTCGCCGGGAAGGCCTACGTCGCCCTCGACTGCTCGCCGGCCTCCTACGCGGTGATCGACCGGGAGGACGGGTGGCGGCGGATCGAGTACGTCGCCAGGGCATGCCGGCTCACCATGCGCCGCGGGGAGGGGATCGCCGCCGACGGCTGTGGCCCGGCCGAACTCCGGCGCCTGACGGAAGGGACAGGACCGCTCCCGTTCCGGGAGGAGGTCGAGGCGTTGCGGAGGGCGAAGAACGAGATCCCGACCCTCGGCCGGGAGGAGGCCTTCCGGCGCCTGCTCGCGCTCGGGATCAAAAAGACGCACATCGAACGGTATCTCGGCAGTCGGCGAGATCGTAGGGGGGGACGGGTTCCGGTGCGCCCCCGCTGAGCGCGCACCCGGGCAGCGTCACCCTACCCCCGCACCTTACCGCCACGCCACCTGCACCGGGTTGCGGCGGGGGATGCCCCGGGGCACGTATTCCGGGTTGCCAAAGAGCATCGCGTAGGCGAACTTCCGACCTGTGGGGATGCCGATCTCCTTCCGGAGCGGCTCGTAGGATGTGGCGGCCATCGAGACGAACCCGGCCCAGCAGGTGCCGATGCCGAACGCCGGGGCGGCGACATCGAAGTGCGTCATCGCGATGATCGCGTCCACGGACACGACCGGGTTTCCCTCCGGGATGTGGGCGACGAGCAGGTGCGGGGCGCCGCGGCAGATGACATCGTTGCCTGCCTCCCACGCTCCGATGAGCCCCGGCACGTAGCCGCTCATCGGGTGGCTGCTCTCCACCAGGGTCTTCATCCACTGAACCGTCAGCCCGGCAACCTTCCGGACCTTCTCCGGGTCGTGGACGACGATCCACCGGACCGGCTGCCCGTTCCCTCCCGACGGCGCATACCGGACGACGTCGAGGACCGCGAGGATCGTCTCCCGCGGGACGGGCTTATCGGTGTAGCGGCGCACCGACCGGCGCTTCTGCAGGTAGACGCCGAGGTCGCCGGGCGGGAGCGTTCCCGCACCGGCCGGGACGTCCGCCTTCTCCTCCGGCCTGACGTTCAGGGTGAGCGCCTGCGCCGGGCAGAAGGCCTCGCAGTGGCCGCAGGCGATGCACATGCCGGCCTTCTCCTCCGGGACCCCGGGGAGGGTGCCTTCGTCCGCGGCACCGACAATAGCCGAAGGGCAGACGGCCGAGCAGGTCCCGCAGCGGGTGCAGAGGGCCTCGTCGACGATTGTGATCTCCATTCAGGCCCCCGGAGCCTGCTGCACCAGGTTTCTGCCGGCACTCCAGGCATCGCCGGCGTGCTCGCCGAGCCGGTGGTAGCGGTTATCGGGCATGGTCAGGAGGAGCGGGTCGATCGCCGCGTAGTCCGGTTTCCCGTCCCGGATCACTCCCTCATCTGCATACGCCCCGACGATCTCGCCGATGAAGATCATATGGGTCGGGAGCGGGATAGTCTGGACGAGGCGGCACTCGAGGTTGACCGGGCACTCCCGGATCATCGGTGCGGTTTGAAGTGTCCCGTAGAAGACATCGAAGACGCCCGACTTGTCGACCGTATTCCCCGACACCAGCCCGCAATAGTCGGTCTTCTCCACCAGGGCAGCGGAGGGGACGTTCACCGAGAAGGTCTCTGTCGTTGCGATCCCCTTCGGCGTATGGTGGGCGTTCGCGATCCCGCAGAGGATCATCGGCGGGGTGGGGTTCGCCCGCGAGCACCAGCCCACGGCCATGAAGTTCGCCTTTCCGTTCACCTGCGTCCCGACGAGCACGACCGGCATCGGGATGAAGAAGTTCCTTCCAATCTCGCTCTTTTCCATGGCAACACCTCACTCCCGGCAGGGTGCCGGGCGCGTCAGCATAGATAATCCTTTCGCCCGCGGCGTTCCGGACCATCAGGATAAAATATCCCATAAGAGGAGATATAGGGAATACAGGCATTCCGGTAACTTACTTTCATTGGTGTAACCATGGCCTACACAAAGAATGGCAGGACCTTCCACTGCCCGGTCGAAGCAGCTCTCGACGTCATCGGCGGCAAATGGAAAGCGCTCATCCTCTGGCACCTCTGTGACGGGGTCAAGCGGTTCTCCGAACTGCAGAGAGAACTTCCCGGTGTCAACGCGAAGATGCTCACCCGGCAGCTCCGGGAACTGGAGGGGGACGGGGTCGTGCGGCGGACGGTCTACCCCGAGGTGCCGCCCCGGGTGGAGTACGCCGTCACCGAGTTCGGCAGGACCCTCCTCCCGATCATGGAGGCGCTCTGCGCCTGGGGAACGCAGTATCTCGGCATCGACGACGGTGCCGCAGCCCGGTGTCCGGCGAAGGCAACGAGAGAGGAGGCATGACCGCGCCGGCGCCTCACGTCGAGTACCGCACCATGGATATCGCCGGGATAGAGGTTATCCGCCCGCTCTGGAACCGGATCTGCGAGCACCATCGCATCCGTGCCCGGACGTTCCGGGCCTTCTTCGAAAGTACGACCTTCGACGACCGGAAGGCGTACTTCGCCCGATGTGCAGAGGCAGGAGACCTGCGGGTCGACCTGGCCTGTGATCCGGCGGCTCAGCGGTGCGTCGCCTACTGCGTAACCTCGCTCTCGGCAGAGCGCATCGGGGAGATCGAGTCTCTCTACGTCGACGAGGCCTACCGATCGCAGGGTGTCGGCACGGCACTCGTCCGTCGGGCGCTTGCGTGGCTCGACGCGAACGGTTCGGTCGAAAACCGGGTGTCAGTCGCGGATGGAAATGAGGAATCCTTCCCGTTCTACCGGAAGTTCGGGTTCTACCCCCGCCGAACGGTGCTCGAGCAGGTGCGGGAGAGTGCACCCCCGCGGCCGGCCGGAGACATGAGATCCCCCGGCGTGGTGTGCAGTATACGGGAGATGACCGCCGCTGACTGGGACGATATCCACCGGATCTATATCGAGGGGATCGCCACCGGCAACGCGACGTTTGAAGCGGAGGTACCTTCATGGGAGCGCTGGGATGCGGGCCATCTTCGGTCCTGCCGCCTCGTTGCGGCCAATGGCCGGAGGGTAGTTGGCTGGGCGGCGGCGAGCCCCACCTCCGGGCGTCCGGCCTACGCCGGCGTCGCCGAGGTCAGCATCTACGTCGAGAGAGATACCCGGGGGTTGGGGGTCGGGAACGCGCTCCTTGGCGAACTCATCGCCGCATCGGAGCGGGAAGGGTTCTGGACGCTCCAGGCAGGCATATTCCCGGAGAACGAAGCGAGCCTCGCCCTTCATGCGAAACACGGTTTTTGCGTCATCGGCCGCCGCGAACGCCCGGGCCGGATGAAGGACGGCAGATGGCGGGACGTGCTGCTTCTCGAGCGGAGGAGCAGGAAGATAGGCCGCTGACCCGCGCCTGGACGCCCCCGATCCCCCGAATCGTTTATCAATCGCCCCTTCGTAGATCTTCACATGGACGCGGTCATCGAAGCGATACGACAGGAGTTCGCGGCACACGCAGACCCGGCGATCCGGGAGAGCGGCCAGCGGTTCTTCAAGGAAGCGGTCCGGTGCTACGGGATGAAGACGGCAACCGGAATCGCGATTGCAAAGAAGTACTGGAAAGAGGTCAAATCCCGCGAGAAGAAGGATATCTTCGCCCTCTGCGAGGAACTCTATTCGTCGGGGATGATGGAGGAGGCGTTCGTCGTCTCCGAATGGGCTCCGCGGCTTGCCGACCGCTACGAGCCCGGCGACATCGCCGTCTTCCGGCACTGGATCGAGACCTATATCACCAACTGGGCCACCTGCGACGGCCTCTGCAACCACGCCGTCGGGGACTTCATCGTGCGGTTCCCGGAGAAGATCGAGGAACTGAAGCGCTGGACGCAGTCGGAGAACCGCTGGATGCGGCGGGCGGCGGCGGTCTCGCTGATCGTGCCGGCGAAGCGCGGGATGTTCCTCGACGAGGCCATCGGGATTGCCGATCTTCTCCTGACCGATACGGACGACATGGTCCAGAAAGGCTACGGATGGCTCTTAAAAGAGGCGAGCCGGAAGCACACGGACGAGGTCTTCTCCTATGTTATGAGGAACAAGAGAGTCATGCCCCGGACGGCGCTCCGGTACGCCATCGAGCTGATGCCGAAGGACCTGAAGGCCGAGGCGATGAAGAAGGACTGGTAGGCCATCCCGGATGATGAAGGTGACGATCTACCCGGACCCGGTCGGGATGTGCTGCGTGAACTGCGCTCTCGCCCCCTGATTCCGGAACGGAGCGTGCCACGGCTGCCGTTCCGAAGATCCTCTCCAGAAGCGCACCTCAAAGTGGAAGTGCCGGACCCGGAGATGCGTCCGGGAGCGGCAGCGGAACCGCTGCGGCGAATGCCCGGAGTTCCCCTGCCCGACCCACAGGTCTCTCGATAAACGTTATCGTGACCGGTACCGGATCGATCTCCCGGTGAATATCAGGAGACTCACTGTTCTCGGGCCCGAAGAGTGGGGCCGGCAGCTGCAGGCCGATTACACGTGTCCTTCGTGCGGGGGGTGCATCGAACCCCTACCGGCGGACGTGCTACGCCTGCGGGAGATCGATGGACTGATCATCTGGCGCTCCCGGCATCCCATAAAGGATGGGAGCGTCCCTCCCGCTCCAGAGCGTCTAGAACCTGAACCGGGGCGCCTCGTCTTCCCGCATGTTGTATTCCATCGTCCAGAAGTACGCCTCGCCGTGGGCCACGCGGAATACGGCGAGATTCGGGTCGGCGGGGCCGGTGACCCCTATCTGGAGGAGCCACGGCCGCTCCTTGACGAGCCGCTCTTTTAAGGCCGCATCCTCGACGAACTCGATCTCTCCCGCGACCCGCATCATCGCCCCTACGTCGCCGGGGGCGTAGAAACAGAGCTCGACTTTCGGGTTCCCCATGAGCTGCCGCCAGATGGCCTTCGGGGTCCCGGTGTGATAGTAGAACCCGGTCTCGTCGGCAAACCACATGGCAAACGCCCGGACCCGGGGCTGATCGCCGTCCATTGTCGCGATGTGGGTCACGGGGTTTTCGTTTGCGAATTTCACGCAGTCGGAAAAGTCCATTTTCCTTCCTCAAGTATTTTTACGGAGAGTTGGTTAAAAAGAGTTTCGGGAATCTCCCGCGAGCCAGCCTATCGTCGGGACAGACTCGACAGCGAAGATGACGGGCGCCCTCCGGGTTTCGCGGCGGGGCCTCACCGGTTCGGACAGGCACACCTTTCCTGCGTTGGGGAATATGAATAGATTTTAACATCTTTAAGGAGAATCTCGATACAATGAAGAGCCCTTTCCACGTCATGATCATACCCACGCTCGGTTGCCCATCCAGATGCCATTACTGCTGGAGTTCTGATGAAGGGTCTCCGAAGATGAGTATCGAGACCGTCCGGGAGGTGGCAGAATGGCTCAAAGACTACCGGTCCGACCAGGTCACCATCACCTTCCACGGGGGAGAGCCGCTCCTTGCCGGCGCAGATTTTTACCGGCAGGCGCTCCCCATCCTCTCCGAGGGCCTCGCCCATCTTAAACCGACGTTTGCCCTGCAGAGCAACCTCTGGCTGCTCACCCCGGAACTGGCGAAGATCCTTGCAGAATACCATATTCCCATCGGCTCCAGCATCGACGGCCCCGAGGAGATCAACGACGCACAGAGAGGGAAGGGCTACTTTGAAAAGACCATGCGGGGCTACGAGATAGCACGGGCAAACGGACTTGAGGTCAGGTTCATCTGCACGTTCACCTGCCGGTCGGTGGAGCATAAGGAAGAGATCTTCAACTTCTTCCTGCAGAACGGGTTCCCCCTCAAACTGCACCCGGCGCTGCCGTCTCTCCGGAGCGAAGACCCAAAAGAGTGGGCGCTGGAGCCGGAGGCGTACGGAGAACTGCTGGTCTATCTCCTCGACAAGTACCTGGAGAACCTGGGGAAGGTCGAGATCATGAACATCAACGACCTCTGCAAGTGCATCTTCACCCGGCACGGCACTGTCTGCACGTTCGTGGACTGCATGGGAAACACCCTCGCCGTCGGGCCGGACGGGAGCATATATCCCTGCTATCGCTTTATCGGGATGCCGGAGTACGTGATGGGCAACGTCTACGACCGTCCCACAGCTGAAGACCTCGCCCGGTCGGACGCCTGGAAACTCATGCACGCGTTCAAGGAGTACGTCGACCATGAATGCGCCGGATGTGCCCACATCAAGTACTGCCGGGGCGGGTGCCCCTATAACGCGATAGCGCCCACGGATGGCGAGGTCCGGGGCGTCGATCCCCACTGTATCGCGTACAAGCGGATATTTGACGAGATCACCGACCGGCTGAATAACGAGATGTATGGTTCTCCGGATATGGAGATGGGCGGGTTTGGTTCGCGGTCCCGGAGGAAGGCAAAACCCGGGATTATGTCGATTTTGCAGGCGATGGCGACGAAATAACCTCCCGGACCACTCTTTCTTTTGTCCGGATCAGCCCCGTGGCGCGTTAACGCCGTTAACAGCGACTCCGGACACTTCACGAAGCCCGGCACGACTGGACCTGTACATGAACTATCAGGAAGGAGATGCTATCCCCTTACCATGCGTGGAACCGATCTCACGGACAACAGCCGGACGACTGCAGGGATACTGCTCTTTCTGCTCCCGGCCCAGTTCATAATCGCTCTTGTGGCCGGCGCGGCCATCGCGCCCGGGTACAGCATCAGTGCAAACGCGATCAGCGACCTCGGCGTGATCGACACGACGGCATGGCTCTTCAACGCCTCCCTCTTCATGGCAGGCCTCCTGAACATCTTCGGCGGCTACTTCCTCTACCGTTCCTCCGGCAGAGGCTGGATACTGCCTGTCTTCGTCCTCGCGGGTTTGGGGGCGATCGGCGCCGCGGTCTTTACGCTGGACATCCCCGGGATTCACGGTCTCTTTGCACTCGCGGCCTTCGTATTCTTCAACGTCGAGGCGATCGCCTGTGCCTCGCTGGTCCGGGGACCCTTAAAGGCGATCTCAATCGTTGCCGGCGTCATCGGTCTCATCTTCCTGGTGACGCATGCCGTAAGCGACTTCGGCATCATGACCCTCTACGGCCCTATCGGCCACGGTGGGTCGGAGAGAATGATCGTCTACCCCGCGCTCTTCTGGCTCATGGCATTCGGGGGATACCTCATGGCGCCGTTTGTGGCGGAGCGGTGAGCGGGGCTTCTCCGCCCGGTCACTTCCTTCCCACGGCCTTAAAGAACGTGTAGCAGAAGACCCCGTCAGGCCGGGAGGTGCGGTAGAGGTCGCGTATTCCCTGCTCCCAGTCCTCCCGGCTCATCATGCCCCGGCCCACCGCGTCGTCCCCGACGCCCTCGACCATGGCGGTGAAGGTCAACTTCGTGAACCCGCGGGCGAGGTCCGGCCGGGACCCATCCACGTAGACCATCCGCGGAGAGACGCGGACGTCGCGGTACCCGGCACCGGCGACGAGCGGGTAGAGTTCCCTCCCGATAAGGGCGTTGCCGCCCATCTCGCGCTGGAGGTCGACAAGGCACCTGATTGCCCGGCGGGCATGGATGCTGTCCGGGTGGAAGTATGCCGAGCCGTGATCCCCTTCGATCACCGTGATCGTACCGCCCTCCCGGAGCAGCGGGCGAAGGCTTTCGAGCGCTCTCTGAGGTTCCGCCAGGTGTTCGAGGACGAAACAGAGGAAGATGTGGTCGAAGCTCCCCGGCTCGTAGCGGAGGTCGAAGATGTCCCCCGCCTCGAACGTGACGTTCGTGATGCCCTCGCTCTGCACGCGCTTTCTGGCTTCGCCAAGCGAGGCCTCGGAGATATCGACCGACGTGATCCGGGCATCGGGGCTGTTTCTCGCCAGGATGACCGTTTGGGCGCCGGTGCCGCACCCGGCCTCGAGCACCCTTGATTCCGCCGGATATCGGGTATCGTCGTGGAGAAGCCCGGTCAGGGTCTCTGCCTGGTCGCTCAGCCGGTCCGACTCACGCTCCGTATACCCGTGGACATAGTTTCTGCCGTTCATCACGCCTCCCGGCCTGCAGGAATTTATAGCACAAATTCTGTATTAAGGCATCTACGCCGGCCGGGTGAGCCGGAGTGCGCATTCCTTCCGGCCAGCCGTGAACGGGACCGGGCGGCCCCGGGCAAAACCGGAAGGTACAGGGATGGCCGGATTCGTATCTCCGTTAAATCACCCGGAGCGCGACCTTCCCGGAATGATGCCCCTCGATATACCGGTGAGCGTCGGCCGCACGCTCCAGGGGAAACATCCGGTCAATATGAGGCTTTATCGCACCGGAATCGACCAAAAAACCGAGTCTCCGTATGATCTCCGGCTCGGGCTCTCCGTTATACCCATCTATCCTGACGTCCGGCCGGGGCGCCGGTTCCGGGTATATGCCGTTTGGAAAGGCGACCCTTCCGCCACCCCGGATAGAGGAGACGACTCGCTCGGCAGCCTCACCGCCCGCAGTAAGCAGCGCGGCGTCGAGATCGTTGAGGCCGTACGAGCGCACCGCGGATGGGACATCATCCCTTCGACCGTCTATAACGCAGTCGATACCGAGCCCCTTCACCATGGCCACGCCGTCTCTGCCGGATGCGATCGCAAAGACCCGTGCCCCCATCTGCTTTGCGAGCTGCACTGCCACGTGCCCGACGCCCCCGCTTGCTCCGAAGACTGCCACCGACTCGCCGGGCTTGAGTTCTAATACATCGACGAGCCCGCGCAGCGCCGTGATTCCGGCACCAGGGAGGACGCTCGCCTCTTCCGTCGTCAGGCTTGCCGGGACAAACGAGACGTAATCGGCATCAACCGCAACGAACTCCGCGTAAAAACCGCCCTTCGGGTTCAGGAATCCCGGGGCGTAGACACGGTCCCCGACCCTGAAGCGGGACACCTTCTCGCCGACACCTGCTATGCTACCGGCGCCTTCCGACCCCAGCACGTACGGGAACCGGGCCTCGATCCCGAGCATCCGGGCATATCCTCCCTCACGCTCAAACACGTCCCATACACCGACACCGGCATACTCCACCCGGATCAAGACCTCTCCGGGGGCGATTTCAGGTACGGGGATCTCCTGCACGACGAGTTCGTCGGCGCCTCCAAACCTGTCTATCACGGCGGCGCGCATTTTCTGTCCGGTCTGCTTCATCGTCGTTCTCCCTGTGAGTATGGAGTAATCGCCGCATAAAGGTGACGGCGGCCGGCAATCGCGACCACAAAGCACTTGGGGCTTCGCACGCTACCCCTTTTACGGAGTTCAGGTCATTCTATGAACCAATCCACCCCCCGGTGCGGAGAAGACCCGCCCTATACACTTGAAGACTTCGGCTGGACGGAAGAGCACGAGAGAGCATTCTCAAAATACACCGGCCGGTATCTCGCCGGCCGCGTGGCCTGCCGGCAGAAGACCGTATGGGAGGTGCTTATCGACGGCGGGTCCGTCACGGCCGGGATCTCCGGAGCCCTGCGAAAGCTCGGCCGGTTCCCCGCGGTGGGAGATTTCGTCGTATTACTCGACCAGCCTGAGGCCGGTGCCTCGACGATCGTCGATATCCTCCCGCAGAAGACCTGCTTTGCGCGGGGAAGCACGGGACGCGAAGGCGGCGATCAGGTCATCGCGGCGAACATCGACACGGTCTTCATCGTCACCGCCGCCGGTCACGACCTCAACGCCCGCCGGATCGAACGCTACCTGGCGATCGCCCATGCATCCGGCGCCCGGCCGGTTATCGTCATCAATAAATCCGACCTCGCAGACGACCCCGCAACGCTCGCCGACGAACTCGCCTCCATCTCTTCCGGCATACCGGTCATCCCGATCAGTGCCGTGAGCGGGGAAGGCATCGACCGGCTCGACCCGTACCTGGCGCCGCGAACGACGATCGCGCTCATTGGCTCGTCGGGCGTCGGCAAGTCTACCCTGATCAACCGGCTCATGGGCCGCCCGGTGCAGGACACCTCGCATACCCGCGACTATGACGATAAAGGGCGGCACACCACGACCGTCCGCCAGCTCTTCATCCTCGCCGGCGGGGCGCTCATGATAGACAACCCCGGCCTGCGGGAGGTCGGCATCGGTACGGCATCCGCCGGTATCGCCGATACGTTCCCCGAGATTCTCGAACTGGCGGAGAACTGCAGGTTCTCGGACTGCCGGCACGAAGAGGAGCCGGGCTGTGCGGTGCAGGCAGCCGTCGCGGCCGGAACCCTCTCTGCAGCACGGCTGGAGAGTTTCCAGAGGCTCGTGCAGGAACTCGCATTCGAACGGGATAAAGCGGAGATCGGGCTTGTCCGGCTCGAGAAGAAGCGCTGGAAAGCGATCGGCAAAATGCAGAGGGATATCGGGAAGACAAAGGGGAGGTAACGGCCGCTGGAGGGTAACCTCCCGGCCGGATTACTCCTTCTTCCGGAGGATGAAGAATTCGTAGCCGTACTCGCTGCCGTGCTCCCGGTAGACGGCGATCTCCCGTTCCTCGAACTCGATGAGGGCCTCCGCTTCTGGATTGCCGGCGACTTTCGACCGCAGGTCGGCAAGCCGCTTGGTGATCGGCGTATAGTAGTCGTCCCACCACGCGGACGCAGGGAGCGGGAAGGTCGCGACGACCTCGTAGCCGGCATCTTTTGCGGTCGCGCGGTTCGCCGCGACCGTCGTTATCGCCGGGTAGCAGTCGTTCCAGAACGCCGCCGCCTCCGGCGAGGGGTGTTCGGTGAACCAGGCTGCCTCGGTGAGGCAGAGGTAGCCGCCGGGCCGGAGGAGCCGCCTCCACGAGGCGAGCCCTTCCTGGAATCCCACAATAAATATCGAGCCCTCCGCCCAGAGGACGTCGAACGATGCATCGGGGAACGGCAGGTCGTCCATCGAGGCCCGGACCGTGGTGATCCGGTTGTCCACCCCGGCCGATGCCGCGCTCCGGGCGAGGTCGTCCAGGTACGGCTGGTGGACGTCGGTGGCGGTGATACGGCAGCCGGGGCAGGTTCGGGCCAGTTCGATCGCCTGCATTCCGGTCCCGCAGCCGATATCCAGGAGTTCCGGCCGGGCCGGGAGATCAGCGAGCATCGAGAAGGCCTTCCTTGTACAGGCGTTGCTCCCCGGTCCCTGGCGGGGCAGGCCCTCGTGCATGGTAAAAATAAAGGGGGTTTCCATGCAAGTAATGCGCCGTGCGGCTCTATAACCCATACGGTCGGAATTGCTTCCGATCGTCACGAGACTGCGTCCGTGCCGAACCCGGAGCTATACGGAGGGGTTACAGGGCCACCATCCCCATGACCGGGAGGGAATCGGAGGCCCCCCAACTGCCCAAACTCGCATCCCGCCAGAGCTAAATACCACCGGCGCCCAATCATGCGTATGGAGCATAAGACCCCCGCCACCGAACTTCGGGACCGTATGGAGCGGTTCCAGCTCCGCATGGACGCGGAGAACCCGTCATGGGAGTTTGCAGCGATCTTCGGGCGGACAAACCAGTTCTATTTTACCGGGACGATGCAGGACGGGGTCCTCCTGATCCCCCGCGACGATGAGGGCGTGCTCTGGGTGCGCCGGAGCCTTGAGAGGGCCGAGGACGAGTCGTTATTCGCCGACATCCGGCCGATGAAGGGCTACCGGGATGCGGCGGACGCAATGGGGGCATGTCCGGCGACAGTCCACGTGGAGAAAGAGGTGGTACCCCTCGCGCTGCTTGAGCGCTTCCGGAAGTACTTCCCCTTTACGGAAACGGCGTCGCTCGATGCACAGGCGGCGAAGGTCAGGTCGGTCAAAAGCGCTTACGAGCTCGCGATCCTGGAGCAGGCCGGGAAGATTCACCACCACGTGCTCGAGGACTGCGTTCCTGCGATGCTCCGGGAGGGGATGAGCGAGGCGGAACTCGGGGGCGAGGTCTTCTCACGCCTGGTCCGGGAAGGACACCACGGGATTGCACGGTTCGGGATGTTCGGGACGGAGATGATCCTCGGACAGCTCGGGTTCGGGGAGAGTTCCATCTACCCGACCGGTTTCGACGGGCCGGGCGGGTGCCTTGGAGCGGCTCCCGGCGCACCGGTGCTAGGCAGCCATGACCGGAAACTCAGAGCCGGGGATCTGGTCTTCGTCGACTGCGCGTGCGGGGTGCGGGGTTACCACACCGACAAAACAGTGACGTATATGTTCAAAAGACCGCTCCCAAAAGAAGCGATCGAGGCGCATCGCCGGTGCGTGGAGGTCCAGGACGAGACGGCCTCGCTGCTGCGGCCGGGGAACGTGCCCTCAGAGATCTACGCGACGATTCTTGACGGCTTAACCCCCGGATTCCTGGAGAACTTCATGGGCTTCGGGAACCGGCAGGCGCAGTTCCTGGGCCACGGCATCGGCCTCACCGTGGACGAGGTGCCGGTGATTGCCCGGGGCTTCGACGAGCCGCTGGAGGAGGGGATGGTGATCGCCCTCGAGCCCAAGAAGGGGATCCGGGGTGTCGGGATGGTCGGGATCGAGAACACCTTCGTGGTCAGCCGCGAGGGCGGCCGGTGCATCACCGGGACGAACCCCGGGCTGGTCCCGGTATACTGAAGGGCAGAGCAGACCTTTCCGCGGACGGCGCTGCCCTGCCCTGCGCCTTACCACTTCGACCGGCTCTTGCACCCTCACCCTTGCGCCAGTTCAGCGTTTGTTGTGCACCAGGGAATCGAGGTTCCCGTGAGTGCCGGGCACACCGCAGGAGAACCTGCAGGAACCGGAGAGGAAAGGCAGCACCGGGAGAAACTGCCGCCATGGGCGGATGCACTATATCGGGGAGCGGATACGGGATCTGGTATTCAGACAGAGGGTTGCAACGTAAAAGGCAAAAGAGCAGATGAATACCGAACAGCGATCTTCCTGTAAACGGTGTCGTATAATCTCAAAAAAAGGAGATCTCTTATCTTAGCTATACTCTCTCCAGTCCCTGCCCATCGGGGATAGTCACTGTTGGCAACTCCCCGGCTCTCCGCCAGAAACCAGTCATCACAACAACGATGACCGTGAACACTATCATTACCGCCCAGTCCATATTCTGGTTTTGTCCGGTGAAGAGAGTCACGAAGAGGTTGTTGCTGGTGTGCAGCAGCAGTGCAGCCAGCAGGTTCCCATCGGATTTGATGTAAACCCAGGTGAACAGCACGCCCAATGGTACGTTCCAGGCGAAGCGCAGGATTGCCGCTTCCACTCCGCCGGCGTAGTCGCCTGTGAAATAGAGCGGAAGATGCCACGCTGTCCACAGAATGCCGATGATCAGTCCCACAACCAGCGGGTTGTAATACTTTTGCATATGGGGGGTGGCGAATCCTCTCCAGCCCGGCTCCTCCCCGGAGGGACCACCGAAGATGAACATGTAGGGAAGACCTGCGGCTAAAAACATGGCAGACTGCACCGTTACGTTCCCAAACAGGTTAAGTCCCATGGCATAGTTGAGTACAGCCCCGCCGATCTGGAACCCCAGCGGCAATGCAAACGCAATCAAGAGCCACACCGTGCGTTTTCCCTTCTGATTCAAGCCGCTAAAAATGTCTGCTACTCCCTTAACGGGGTGGTAGTAGCTGGAGAACACATACGCATTGATGGCTGCGATCAGGGTGAACCATGCAAAGAAGGTTATGTCAAACACGGGGTTCTGAAGAGCCACCTGAGCGGTGACGGCCATGGTGATTGCGAAGACTACGATGAAGGCCGCTATGCGTTTTTTTACCGGGGCATGCGACGGATCGGGGTTAACGCACGCGCCCACGATTATGGCTGAGATTGCAGGTGCAAACGGCGCGGCCAGCCCGATTAAACTACCCTTTAAAGCCATGGCGCCTATCAGCCACATGACCCATGATATGGCGAAGGCTAAAACGAAGAACCACGTGACCGGGTGTTTTTTGAACGTCTTTGCAACTGCGTTTTGTCCCTTAGCTCCGTTAAGATCAACGTTTTGAGTAATGGTTGCTTTTCCTCCCTGTTTCAGGGCTGTGCTTGTTCGGTTTATTAATTTTGTGAAACACCTCCCGTAGGCGCTTCGGGCTGTATCGAAACACTCTTGCGGCGTAAATTGAGATGTGCCCTAACTATAAGGGCCGCCGCATAATGATTGACCTTCATGTGCTCAATAGCAATCCCGGCCGTGGGACTGACATTCATGCTTTGAGACCATGCGTCGTGCGTTCAAAGGCACGTGCAACGGCACCTCCCCGGCAAAGGGCATTTCCGTTAACAGGCGGCGTGTCCTAACCCTACACGGCCCATTGACTCCTTCTTCGTCCCCGGGGGGAACCGCTCAACCGGACTTCGAGGATTATGTCCGAAATGGGGTACCTGCGGTCTCTCGAACCGCAACAACAGGCAGGACTACCCGGAGCCGCCGTGAGTCGGCACGGTCAAATCCCTCGTGCAGCCCGCCAAACGGGTCGATAACCTCGCACGGGATCGTCTGGGGTGTCACGGGTACGGTCAATCCCGTGCTCCCTGCAGGGGACCCGGACGAACCCTGGACTGATCCCGGTGTACCGGGGGCAGGAAGGCCCCCGCCCGCCTGTTCCCCCTACACGGGAGTCCCGGCAAGCGTCTGCGCCGCCTGAACCCTCTGCCCGAGAAAGTCCAGCAACTCGCGGTTGACTCTCTCGGCGTGGGTCCAGGTAATCCCGTGCGGCCCGCCTTCCACCACCATAAGACGGCTCTCCTTGAGCATCTCGTGGGTGCGTTTCCCCGAGGCGGGGAAGGGGACGATCCGGTCTGCATCGCCGTGAATCACCTGGACCGGCACGTCGATGCTGGCAAGATCGTTGCGGAAGTCGGTCAGCCAGGCAGAGACGCAGTCCAGAGTGCCCCGGGGAGAGGCAGCGGCTGCGACGTTCCAGCTGAAGCGGACCACCTCGTCGCTGACGAGGTCGCCCCCGAAGACGTCGACGTTGTAGAAGTCCAAGAAAAACCCGGAGAGGAACGCCAGGCGGTCGGCAATGATGCTCTCCATGACCCCGTCAAAGACGCTCCCGTCGACGCCTTCTGGGTTATCAGACGTTTTGAGCAGGAACGGCGGGACCGCGGATATGAAGACGGCCCGCTCCACGCGATCGCTGCCGTGGGTGCCGAGGTAGCGGGCCACCTCGCCGCCGCCCATCGAGAACCCCACCAGTGTGGCGTCACGCAGATCGAGCTCGGTCATGAGCCTGTGCAGGTCTTCGGCCAGGGTATCGTAGTCGTAGCCGAAGGTCGGTTTGCCGGAGTTGCCAAACCCCCTGCGGTCGTAGGTGACGACGCGGTAACCCGCGTCGACCAGCGCCGGCACCTGCTTCTCCCAGGATTTGCTCGAGAGCGGCCAGCCGTGGATCAGGACGACCGGCCTGCCCTTGCCGTGATCCTCGTAATAGAGGTCGATGGTGCCAGAGTTTTCTTTACCGACGGTGATGTAGGACATGGAATACCTCCTCTTCTGCGGGCTCCCGGGACGTATCACTATAAGAAGTTGTGGTCCGGAAGGGGTTGCCCGGTAACAGAGATACCCATAGACATCCATGGGCAACGGTGTTTCGAGGTGACCATTCCGGGCGACCTGCAGGTGTGACCCCGGGATCTGGCGTCCGGTTCCCGGGACGAATGGCGGAAGCGCTCACCGAGAAGAGGAAACTTGATATCTACAGCCGCCTGAACCCAGATCGGCAATGGGGAATCGGTCGGGTCATTCCAGGACGGCACTCATCGTGGCAGGCATCCTTGCAGTGATCGTCTTCGTATTCATAGCGCTGACCGCAGTAATTCTGGACCAATCCTCGGCGGAGAGTTTCAGGTCGACGTATCATTACGGCCTGAAGATCTCGACGTCCGGCCCCATCGAAGACGCGGTCCTTCTGATCCCCCTTCCTTCCTATTACAACCCGGATACCGGTACAAACGTTACTCCCTTCGATCTCTCCCGTGCAAGTCTCAGCAACTTCGATGGCGATGTATCGGTGAGGATCGAGAACGTCAGCGGGATTCCCATGCTGAATATCTCGGCCGGGCAGCTCGATCCCACCTATAAAAACCGTATCCGGCCGATTCCAATCATGCCGGGGCAGAACGAGTCGGAACTTCCAAAACCAACCCACGTCTACTCCGACAGGTACTCGGAAGAGACGCCGGTGCTCGTCGAGATGGAGCTTTCTATGCCTGCTACCGAGTCAGGTCACGAGATCGAGACCCGAACACCGGTAGGGGTCGAACCCCTGCTTGCGCCCTACCGGATCGTCGGCAACCTCAGCGGTTCCGGCGGACCCGCCGACGACTACTACGTGAGCCCCGGATCCTCCGGCTACGTCGTCGAGATCCCGTTCATCCTCTCGTTTGATGCCGAGGACGAGAACGCCCTCATCATCTCGGCAGATCTCCTGGGGACAAACCAGTGGTGGATTCTCGGCTGGCAATCGAACTCGTATCACGAGAGTGTGCACCACGAGTTCACGGGCCCGTGCAACGGCACCTACCCGGTGAGGGGCACCCTTGTGACAGGCGAGGGCGTGTACTGAGCCTTCCAGGGCCCCACCCCCATAGAGCCGCACCCGGCAAAAGGAACTGCAGCGGTAGAATACCGGTGCGGCAACCCGGTACACCGTGCGAACGAAAACACTAAATACTCCCCTGAGATTGAGGAGTGAGACAAACGAGGTGAGCCCATGCAGGATCAAAACGATCAACGCGACGCGTGGGACAAGGTGAACACGCGACATCTTCGGCATCCGCTCAGGGCAGTGATCAGCGTCGACGACCGGGACAACGCCTATATCGACGGCAGCCAGAAGCGCCTCGTCTCAAAGGCGGTCAGGCTGGAGCCGCACTTCTCGGTGCTCGACTACGGGTGCGGCGGCGGCCGGTGGACGCTCTGGTTCGCCCGGCAGGTGGACCATGTCGTCGGGGTGGACCTCTCGCCGAAGATGGTGGAAGCGGCACGGCAGGCGGCGGACGAGGCGGGCATCCGCAACGCTGAGCACCGCACGATCGATGGCATGCCGCTTCCCTTCGAAGACGGTGTGTTCGACCTCGTCAATGCCGTCTGGGTCCTGCGGTATATCACGAACGACGACCAACTCGCATGCACGATCAAAGAACTCTGCCGTGTGATCCGGCCGGGCGGGCACGTCACGTTCATCGAGATGATCGCGAAAGATGGACCGGAGCTCAAGGAGCACGAGGGCGAATTCACCGGAGCAGCAGTATACCGGCGATGGGAGCAGTATCGATCTCTCTTTGAAGGGTGCGGCATGGAGATGAAGGAGAGCGCGATCTCAAGCGCATCGCCCCTCTACTGGCCGTACGTTGTCGCCCGCAACGCCGCAAGACACCGGAACCTGCCGGACCTGTTGTCGCCCATGTCTCCTCTAATCGTCTCTGCAAGCCTCGCGGGCGAGAGCCTGACGGCCGGGCTGATGCAGTTCCTGGCCGACCGCAACCTTGTCTGGTGCAGACATCGCTTCCTCTGCTTTGAAAAGCCGACGGAAAACTGTATCTGAACATAAGGGCCCTCAAGGCGAAGATTTTCCGGATCTTTACTGCTCCACAATGACGACCGGCTTGATCAGGTCCCGGGGTTTCTCTTTCATAAGGAGAAGGGCCTCCTCCAGTTTATCGAAGCCCTTGAAGACGTGTGTCGCCATGAGCGACGGGTCCATGCGCCCGTGAGTCACGACTTCGGCCAGCCTCTCCATTCTCACCCTTCCACCGGGGCAGAGTCCGGTCATGATGTTTTTGTCCGCCATGCCAAATCCCCACCCGACCCGGGGGATGGGCAGGGTATCGTCCTCACCCATTCCCTGACCGAAGTAGTTGATGTTGGAGATCACCGATCCGGCTCTGGCCATCCTGATTGCATCCATGAGAATATCTGGGCCGCCACCGGCAATGATTACAGCATCGACCCCTGTTCCGCCGGTTGCATTGACAATCTGTTCTGCGGTGTCTCCGTCCTTGTAACTGATGATATCCGTAGCGCCGTACTCTTTCGCCACTTTAATCGCGGTGGGCCTCGTGCCGACGGCAAATATTCTTCCAGCACCCCGGAGTTTTGCGCCGGCGATACCGCAGAGTCCGACCGGCCCGATCCCCAGGACCGCGACGGTTGCCCCGATCTGAATATTGGCATTTTCTGCGCCCATGAAGCCGGTACTGAGCATATCGGGGAGCATAACCCCTGCTTCCAGGGACATGCCCTCCGGGAGATGCGCGAGGTTGTTGTCCGCCAGGTTCACGTGGAAGAATTCGCCGAAGACACCGTCTTTGAAGTTCGAGAACTTCCAGCCCCCGAGAGGTCCGCCGGTCTGCGAGGGGAACCCGCGCTGTGCGGCTTCCGAGTCCCAGTCGGGGGTGATGGCCGGTACGATGACCCGATCACCGGGTTTGAAGTCCCTGACTTCGCTCCCCACTTCGTCCACCACCCCGAGCGCCTCGTGCCCCAGGATGAGATTATGCCTCTCGCCGATCGCTCCCTCCCAGACAGTGTGGATGTCGGAAGTGCACGGTGCCAGCGCCAGCGGTTTGACGATAGCGTCTCTTGGACCGCAGGCGGGCCGTTCCTTCTCTATCCATCCGATCTCCCCGATCTTTAGCATTGCCAGGCCTTTCATCTTCTTCACCTCGTTTTACCCGCGGTGTTAGGACAGTGTACTATGAAAAACTTAGGGTCATCAGGACCGCTGACGGTCATCTGTTTAACGGCACAGGGTTCTAAGCGGCCACCAGCTCCGTGCGACGGTTTCCGGCTCCCTGATGCCGCCTGCAGGGGCGGTGCACACCGGGCGGAGGCATCGCGATCCGGATCGCAGGGGTCAGTCGCGAAGCAGAGAATGTGAGGGATACTGTCCGGGACCGTCGTACTCCCGGCCGGGCTCCGGGATGAGAGGGCTCTGAAAATAACCGCAATAGGGGAGATAACCCCCAGACCCGCTATTCTGCCAGGATTTGCGATACATTGATATAGCGTCATCCGGGTATACCCCTGGTCTCCCTCTGCTCAGGGGAGAACGTATCGATATTTCCGGGTGGTCTGATCTATGTCACAGAGTGTGGGGGATGGCAGGAACGGATCCGGACCTGCCCTTATCTCCTGGAACGTCACCTCCCACTGCAACCTGCGGTGCGCCCACTGTTACCTGGATGCGGGGGACAGTGGAAGGAATCCGGAACTCACTACCAGCGAAGCGAAGATGCTCATAGACCAGGTTACGCGGGTCGGCTCCCCGGTCATGATCCTCAGCGGGGGAGAACCCCTGTTGCGGGGCGATCTCTTCGAGATAGCCGAATACGGGACTTCCCGTGGGCTCCGGATGGTTCTCGGAACGAACGGCACCCTGATCGACGACCGTACTGCCGTGCGGCTCGGCGAGGCCGGCATCCGGAAAGCGGCGATAAGCCTGGACTCTGCAGACCCGGGAGTTCACGACCGATTCAGGGGAGTCAGGGGCGCGTGGAGTCGTGCGGTCACGGGCATCGAGGCCTGCAGGGAGGCCGGTATCGGTCTTCAGATACACACGACGGTGACCCTGCAGAACTATCAAGAACTGGACGCCATCACGGCGCTGGGGGAAAACCTCGGGGTGCACGACTTCCAGTTCTTCTTCCTCGTTCCCACAGGAAGGGGGAAAGATGTCACCGACATCTCACCTGAGCGGTACGAGACCCTGATACGGGGGATTCTCCAGCTGAGGGCAGACAGGGGTCTTGCCATCCGCCCGACATGCGCCCCGCAGTACGTGCGGATTGCCTCGGAGATGGGACTACCCGTAGCGAAGGGGGAGCGGGGATGCATTGCCGGCATACGCTACTGCAGGATAGACCCAACAGGCGAGGTTACCCCCTGCCCCTACCTCCCCCTGAGTCTTGGGAATATCCGCACAACCTCGTTTGCAGAGATCTGGAACGGGTCGGAGGTCTTTACAAACCTCCGTTCCGGCGAGGCTTTGACCGGGAAATGCGGCAGGTGCGAGTATCGCTCCACCTGCGGCGGCTGCCGTGCGCGGGCATACGGGCTTACGGAAGTGGTATCGCACGCCTGCGGGGGCGCCGTGCAAAGAAGCGGCGGGGACTACCTGGCACAAGACCCCTGGTGCCTGTATGAGCCGGGAAAGAAGGTGAGGTGAATGCACCTCGATCCGCGTGACCGGGTGCTTCTCCAGCAGGTGCAGGACGCCTTCCCCCTTGACCCCAGACCATACCGGGTTCTCGGGGGGATGCTCGGGATGCCGGAGCGAGAGGTGATGGAGCGGCTGGCCGAGCTCTCCCGCCGGGGGGTGATCAAGCATATCGCACCGATCCTCGAACCCAGAAGCGTCGGCATCCGCTCTTCCACGCTCGTTGCGATGCGGGTGCCGGAAGAGAGAATGCACGAGGTCGCGGCGATCGTAAACGAGTATGACAGCGTATCCCACAACTACCGGCGCGACGACGACTACAATCTCTGGTTCACCGTTGCCGAGGCAAGCGACGAGGCGCTCTTTGAGACGGTCGACGAGATCCGGCGGCGGTCACTGGTCCCTCCCGGGGAGATCCTGAACCTTCCGGTGGTGCAGAGGTTCAAACTCGACGTGCGGTTCCGGTTTCTCGCGGAGGAAGACGATGATGGACGCAATCGATAGGGAGATTCTGCGGTTGACACAGGACGGCATCGGGATCGAGAATCGGCCGTTTCTCCGTGTGGCAAGGAGGCTTAAGATCAGCGAAGAGGAGGTCGTCGGCCGGCTGCGAAGGCTTGAACGAGCCGGTGTCGTCCGCCGGTTCGGGACGAGGATCAACCCCCGGAAGGCCGGCCTTGCGGCCAACGCCATGGTGGCCTGGAGCGTCTCTCCCGATCGCATCGCGGATATCGGAACCGTCATGGCAGAGAGCCCTGATGTAACCCACTGCTACGAGCGCCGCACCATTCCCGGCCGCTGGGAGTACAACCTCTACACCGTGCTTCACTGCCATGACCGGGAGGACGTGCTTCGCAAGGTGGGGGCGCTCTCCCGGGCGACCGGTGCCACCGACTACCGGATCCTGATCAGTACTGAGGAGTTCAAGCGGCGGCCGAGCGGGCGGATCGAGGCCGCTCCGGGGTACCGGCAATGAACCGGATCACCAGCTACGTCCACGCAACCGGCACGGTCAGCGAGGTGCTCCGGCACCGTGCCGGTGACCGGCCACCGAGCAGGATGCTCGCCTTCTCCGATATCCGCCGGCCGGTCGTCTTCTGGAACATCACGAACCGGTGCAACCTTCGCTGCTCCCACTGCTACATCCGGGCAGGGCCGGGGCGGCAGCGTGAGGATGAGCTGACGACGGAAGAGGGGCTGGCCCTGATCGACGATCTCGCCGGGATGCACGTCCCTCTCCTGCTCTTTTCCGGGGGCGAGCCGCTTCTCCGCGACGACTTCTGGGATCTCGCCGGACATGCGAAAGGGCGGGGGCTGACCACCGCCCTGAGCACCAACGGCACGTTGATTACGCCTGCCGTTGCACGGCGGCTCTGCGATGCGGGGGTGGAGTACGTGGGAGTATCGCTCGACGGCGCGACAGCAGAGACCCACGACCGTATGCGAAACGTCCCCGGAAGTTTTGATCTGGCACTCTCGGCTCTTCGAAACTGCAGGTCCGCCGGGCTGAAATGCGGGGTCCGGGTGACCGCAACGCAAGAGAACTACACCGAGATCCCCGACCTCATCGATCTCTCCCTGGACGCTGGGGCGGAGCGGTTCTGCGTCTACTGGCTGGTGCCGAGCGGCCGGGGAAGGGAGGGCTACGATGCCCTGCAACTTCGATCCCGCGAGATCGCCGGTCTGCTCGACCTGCTCTTTGAAAAAGCGCATGACGTGGACCCGGCAGCCATGGAGTTCCTCACGGTCGACGCACCCCAGGACACCATATACCTGCTCACGAAGCTGCAGGAGGAGGATCTCCCTCGATACGAGAGCATGTGCACGCTCCTTGCACGCTCCGGGGTCGGGTGCAGCGCGGGGGACCGTGTCGCAAACATCGATCCGTCCGGCACCGTCTACCCCTGCCAGTTCGCCCAGATAGATGAACTGAGGGTTGGGAGTATCAGGGAGAGGCCGTTTGGCGCCATCTGGAACGATCCGGAGAACCCCGTCCTCTCGAACTTCCGGAGGAAGAAGGATCTGGTCGGGGGAGCCTGCGGCCGGTGCTCATACCGGGATACCTGCGGTGGGGGGTGCAGAGTCCGGGCGCTCTTCGAATCAGGCGATCTCCGGGGGGAGGATCCACTCTGCCCTCTCTGCCGCGAGGAGCCCCCGGGCGACGGCGACGTCTGAGAGGCGCCCCTTTTTCTTACGGGTCTATTCACGTAAAAAATCGTTCGCCACATGCGCCTCCGGCGTGCAGTTACTTTTATGATGCCGGACCGGGATGTGGGGGTCATTCCCGCCGGGGGATCAGCATGGTAGAGCGCAATGCAGGGCGCCGGTAGGGGCGAGAATGTTGCAGGTGAGGGCGTATGGATGAGAGGAGAAAGATAGACGAGAAGAGCAAGCAGGAGCAGCTCGATGAGTTCCGGGCAGACCCGGAGCAGGAGTACCTGACGACGAACCAGGGGCTTCGGGTCAGCCATACCGATGACTCGCTGAAGGCGGGGGAGCGGGGGCCGACACTCCTTGAGGACTTTCACTTCCGCGAGAAACTGACGCATTTCGACCACGAGCGGATCCCGGAGCGGATCGTTCACGCCCGGGGTTCAGGTGCACACGGGTATTTCCAGGTCTACGAGTCGATGGCCGAGTTTACGCGAGCGGCGTTCCTCCAGGATTCGGGGAAGAAGACGCCGGTCTTCGTCCGGTTCTCGACCGTCGTGGGGTTCCGGGGCTCTGCCGACACGGTCAGGGATGTCCGCGGGTTCGCGACGAAGTTCTACACGGAAGAGGGGAACTACGACATCGTCGGCAACAACATGCCGATCTTCTTCATCGTGGATGCCATCAAGTTCCCGGACCTCGTCCACGCCATCAAGCCGGAGCAGCATCACCAGATGCCGCAGGCCGCCGCCGCCCACGACACCTTCTGGGACTTTGTCGGGAACCTGCCGGAGATCACGCACATGATCATGTGGGTCATGTCGGACCGTGCGCTCCCGCGGAGCTACCGGATGATGCAGGGGTTCGGGGTCAACACCTTCCGGTTCATCAACGCCGAGGGGAAGGCGCGGTTCGTCAAGTTCCACTGGCGGCCGCTCCTCGGCATCCACTCACTCGTCTGGGACGAGACGCAGAAGATCGCCGGAAAAGACCCGGACTTCAACCGCCGCGACCTCTGGGAGGCGATCGAGATGGAGGACTTCCCCGAGTACGAGTTCGGGGTGCAGATGATCGAGGAGGCGGACGAGCACAACTTCGAGTTCGATATCCTGGACGCGACGAAGATCTGGCCCGAGGAGGATGTGCCGCTCCGGTGGATCGGGAAGATGGTCCTGAACAGAAACCCGGACAACTTCTTCGCGGAGACCGAGCAGGTCGCGTTCTGCCCGACAAACATCGTGCCGGGGATAGACTTCTCAAACGACCCGCTCCTGCAGGGCCGGCTCTTCTCGTACCTGGATACGCAGCTGATCCGCCTCGGGGGCCCGAACTTCCAGGAGATCCCGATCAACCGGGCGGTCGCGCCGGTCGCGAACAACCAGCGGGAGGGCTACCACCGGATGACGATCGATAAGGGTGTCGCGAGTTACTTCCCGAACTCGCTCGGCGAGAACAAGCCCCGGCCGGCCCGGGTAGAGGAGGGCGGCTACGCCCACTACCAGGAGAAGATCGACGCGAGAAAGATCCGCGCCCGGAGCGAGAAGTTCAACGACCACTTCAGCCAGGCGAAGCTCTTCTGGAACAGCATGTCGGATCCGGAGAAGGAGCATATCGTCAAGGCCTTCCATTTCGAGCTCGGGAATGTCTCCGATGCGGGGGTCCGCAAAAGGGTGGTTGACCTCATCAACAACGTCGACGGCGATCTTGCGATACGGATCGCGGAAGGGATCGGGGTGCCGGCCCCGGCGGAGAAGGGTGTGTCCTCCGGCACGAAGAAGTCCCCGAACCTCAGCCAGGAGAGGACCGTCAAAGACACCATCAAGAGCAGGAAGGTCGCGATCCTCGCGATGGAGGGCTACAACCACGACGAGGTAATGCAGGTCAAGAAAGCGCTCAAAGATGCCGGAGCCCATCCGCAGATCGTCTCGCAGTTCCACGGCAAGATCAAGTCTGCCGACGGTAAAGAGATGGAGGTCGATAAGAGCTACGTCACCACCACCTCCGTAGTGTACGACGCCGTGTATGTCCCGGGCGGGAGGCATGCAGAGACCCTGAAGAACCAGGGCTACGCGATCCACTTCGTCAACGAGGCCTTCAAGCACTGCAAACCGATCGGGGCGATGGGAGAAGGCATCGAACTCCTGAAGGCTTCAGACATCAAGGGTGTGACCTTTGCCGATGCCGGCTCCGGGGGAGAGGCCGTGGCCAAGATGGGGGTCGTGACCTGCGGGAGCCAGGGGAACGTGAACTCGTTTGCCGAACAGTTCAAGACGGCCATTGCCCGGCACCGCCACTGGGACCGGGAGGAAAAGGAGCAGGTGCCTGCCTGACGCGGATCGCTGCGGGGCACTCTCCCGAACTACTTCTTTTGCGATCGCATTCTATCGGGTCAGCGTGGGGAGGTGAAAACCACACCTGATACACTCCCGGCCGCTGAAATGGCCCGGGATCACGAGGCCCAGCCGGGCCCTCGGGTGGAGACTGCTAAAGACTGCCGGGAAGCCTTCCGGGCCGGGATGAAGTCATCCAAGGAGTATCGCAATCTTCTGCACCAGAACCTCAGCTGCGCTCACCGCAAATTCCGCTTCGGCGACAGATATTATACCCACGGCATCGTAGACCGAACTGTGCCGCTTGCGGCGCATACGGTCGAAGATAAGAAGATCGTCCTCACCAAGGAAGAGCCCGGCGAACCGCACCACCGAGATGTGCTGGTTTGCACCGTCCGGGCGGTATCCCCTGGAAAACATCAGAGCCCGGCCGGCCTGGAGGGTTGCGTTGTAGGCGATGTTGTATGCCCAGTCGCAATCGGTCGAAAGAAGCATACGAGCGGTTCCAATATCCCGATGAGCGAGAGCCATCGCATCAGCCACTTTTTTCGGATCGGGAGGGAGCCTCTTGATCAGCCCCTGCCTCTCAAGGTCTTCAATCATCGCAGGTTCCGATGATCATAATCTTTCTCTCACTCATTACATTCTTTACGAAAGGATCTCCGGCCTCCCTTCGTCGCTCAAACTCGCTGCCGTGCATGAGCGTGTAGTTGATCTCACGATTGATCGCACGCTCGCTCGCATGCACGAGCGGGATCAGCACCTCTTCGTCCAGATCGCCCACGATGAAAAGGTCGATATCACTCCTTCCTCCTGCGGTACCCCTTGCAAACGATCCGTAGATGAAGATGCACTCGATACCCTGCAGGTGTGAGAGGTTCTCCCGGATAACTCGTGCAACCCCCTCCGTCTTGAGCACGAGTTGCTGAAGGTCGTTGTAGAGGAAAAAATCAAGGTTGACCGTGAAGTATTGCTGGTTCCCCCGCCGTCTCCCGATGAGAAGCCCGAACGATTCCAGGTTTGCAAGCTCGCGGCGCACCCCGTTGATGTTCTCGCCGGTCAGGCGGA
>PGYL01000030.1:49815-62022 GCA_002839645.1 Methanomicrobiales archaeon HGW-Methanomicrobiales-2
TCAGGCGGACGATTTCGCGGATGTAGAACTCGCTCTCCGGGTTGAGGAGAAACAGGGTGAGGAGTTTCACCCGGACCTTTGAGGAGATGAGTGCTTCAAGCATGAATACATAATGTATTCAAATGGATAAATAATGTATTCATATGAATACAATAGGTATCCAGATATCAGGCCCGCAACAGACCCTGCCGGGGCGTTTTCAACTGCGTAGTTTCGGCGAGTTGAACCAGAGGCCGTGGAGCCGGTGCGATTCGTCGTCCATTTTAAAGACAAACCGGAGAGCAACGCCGTCCTCCCGCTCGAACGCTGCCCTGTAAGTCACGGCGATGTAGTCGCCGGTCTCCGTGACGACGGGCTCCCCCCGGGACTCATAGAGCCCGACCCGCGACGTGACCTGTGCGCGGTTCTGCTCGAACGCGACCTCGTCGAGGGCCTGCTTCATCTCCGGGCCGAAGTCGCGGGAGTAGGCCGTGTAGTTGCCCTCGTTGAAACCCTGCATGACATTGTCGGCGATCGGGTCCGCGTATGCGAGCACCTCTGCCGCCTCCTCGCTGGAAACCACGGTCTCCTGGCCCATGCAGCCGCATGCAGCGGCCGCGGCGAGGACCACGAGGACAGCGAGAGACGGAACGTGAGAAAGACTCATGATAGAGTGTCGGACCGGCGGATGATGAATGTAGGGATCTGACCCCCGGGGGGAGACGGGACGCTCTCCGCCGCTCCCCGGAGACCCGGACCTGCCGCCGGGTACGCGAGATAATCCCCCTTCCCCGCTCCCGCCGGAACTGCGATCAGCGCTGACCATACTCGACGTGCTCGACGAGGGGGTGCTCCTCGTCGATCGCAGCAGGAGGGTGATCCGGGTCAACCGTCGGCTTGCATCTCTCTTCGGCCTCGACCGGGACGCCCTCGCCGGGATCGATATCGACCGTTTCATGCGCCGGTATCTCCCGGCGTGCGTTGCGGACGACCTGGCGGCGAGGATAACGGCAGCACCCCCGGACTGGCAGGACATCGCCGATCTCACCTGCACCATCAGCACCTCCGGGGGCCGGGAGCATGAACTCCTCATCTCCGGCAACCGGATCGAAGACGAGCCATTCTGGGGCATGCGGATCGTCCGGTTCCGGGAGATCACCGGGGAGATGCGTGCAAGACAGGAACTGCTGGCATGCACGGAAAAGTACAGAACCGTATTCGACTCCCTCGACGCAGGGTTCTCTATCATCGAGATGATCTTTGATGCTGACGGCAGACCGGCCGATTACCGCTTTATCGAGACGAACCGGGCGTTCGAGAGGCTGACGGGGATGCACGACGTAGCGGGAAAGACGATGCGGGAGCTTGCCCCGGGCCACGAAGAGCACTGGTTCGAGATCTTCGGCGCCGTTGCCCGGACCGGTGAGGCCAGACGCTTTGTCCAGTCCGCGAAGTTCCTCACGGCCCGGTGGTACGAGATCTATGCCTTCCCGATCGGCGGGCCGGGGAGCAACAGGGTGGCCGTTCTCTTCAACGATATCAACGACCGGAGACAGGCAGAAGACGAACTCCGGGAGAGCGAGGAGAAGTGCCGGCAGGTCTTCGCGTCGATGGGAGCGGGGTTTGCGGTCCTTGAGGCGGTCTCCGGCGATGCGGGAGAACCTGTCGACTTCGTCGTTCTCGACGTCGACCCCGCCTACGAGAGCATCATGGGCTCGAAGCGCGATCAGGTCGTCGGCCGGCGTATCACCGAGGTCGCCCCGGGTATCGGGAGAGCCTGGGTCGAGCGCTGCGCGGAAAGTCTCGGCACCGGGAGGCCGGTGCGGTTCGAGGGGTACAATCCGGTCCTGGAACGGTGGTACGGCTTCTACGCAGGGCCGATGCCCGGGAAAGGCCGATGTGCGCTCATCTTCACCGATATCACCGAGCGCAAGCAAGCAGAGGAGGCGCTCTCCGAGAGCGAGGAGAAGTTTCGGGCTCTTGTCGAACACTCTCTTGACGGTACGCTCATCCTCGATCCGGCGGGAACCATCCTCTTCGCGAACCATACCGCAGGCCGGCTCGTGGAGATCGAGGATCTCGACGGGGCGATCGGGCGAAGAAACGTCATGGAGTTCATCGCCCCTGCATCAAAGGCCGATGCAATCAAGGACTTTGAACAGGTGGCAAGAGGGATCGAGGCGTATGTTGCACGCTATCAGGTCCTCACCGTGACGCAGGAGGAGCGGTGGGTCGAGAGTATCGGGAGATCCATTCTCTTTAACGGTGCTCCGTCAATCCTCATCTCGCTGCGGGACATCACCGAACGGTACCGAGCAGAAGAAGCCCTGCGAGAGAGTGAAGAGAAATACCGGACCCTCTTTGACAGCGCAAGCGACGTCATTCTCATCCACGATATCGAGGGGCAGCTTCTTGACGCGAACCGGGTGGCGACGGAATGCCTCGGCTACGCGCGGGACGAACTGCTGACGATGAAGATCACCGGGATCGTTACGTCGGAATTTGCCGCTCTCGTGCCCGAACGAATCAGGGAGATTGTCGAGAGCGGTCACATGGTCTTTGAGACCGCCGATGTGACCCGCGAGGGGAGGTGCATCCCGACCGAGGTCTCGGCACGGCTCATCTCGTACCAGGGGAGGCCTGCAGTCCTCTCCATCGCCCGGGACATCACCGAACGGAAACACGCGGAGGAGGCCGTGCGACAGAGCGAGGAGCGGTTCCGGCTGCTCACCGAAAATGCCTCGGACATCGTCATCGTCCTCGATCAGGGAGGGCGCATCCGGTATGCGAGCCCGTCGGTGAAGGCGGTCGGAGGGTATGCACCCGATGACCTCATCGGGAGAAACGTCCTCGAACTGACGCATCCGGATGACGCGCCGCTTGTGATAAACGCCCTTCGTGCTGCTACCGCCCATCCGGAAGAGCAGATCATCCTTGAAGTCAGGATCCGGCACGCTTCGGGGGACTGGCTGTACCTCGATGTTCTCGGCGCCAACCTCATGGGAGAACCGGCCGTCCGGGGCTTCCTGGTGAATGCACGCGACATCACCGATCGCAAGCGGGCGGAGGAAGCCCTTGTGCGCCGGGCCGACGACCTCATCCGGGCGAGCCGGGAGGTCGAGGTGGCACGCGACGAGGCGAATATGTACCTCGATATCATGACCCACGACATCCGGAACGCGAACAACGTATCGAGCATGTACGCTGACCTCCTGCTGGATCTTGCAAAAGGCGATCTGAAGGTCTATGCCGAGAAGTTGCACGCCAGTATCGACCGAAGCACCGAGATCCTCCGGAACGTCGCCACCATCCGGCGGGCCGCGGAGGAACCCGGCAACCTGGTGCCGGTGGACCTTGATGCGGTCATCCAGAGCGAGATCTCGAACTTCCCCGATGTAACGATCCGGTACCGGGATGCCCATATCGAGGTGCTGGGGGACGGTCTCCTCTCGACCGTCTTCACGAATCTCATCGGCAACGCCATCAAGTTCGGCGGACCGGGTGTCGAGATCGACGTCCGGGTGGAGGAAGAGGACGGCGGGGTGCTGGTCTCGGTCGAAGATACCGGTCCGGGCATCCCGGACGAGGTGAAAGGAAAACTCTTCACCCGGTTTGAGCGGGGCATGGCCGGAGGGAGCGGCCAGGGGCTCGGTCTCTTCATCGTCCGAACCCAGGTCGAGCGCTACGGGGGGGAGGTCCGGGTCGAGGACCGGATGCCCGGTCGTCCGGAGGATGGGGCGGCGTTCCGGTTCACATTGAAGAAGGCGGCGTGACTGCGATGTGCCGCAGCGCCTTCTTCGTGCGCCACATCGCCTGACCCACTATGCCCGGAGTCATCGCTGCCCTGTTGCCCACTGACAACCTGTATTTCCCTCAGAGCCGGTATGCCCCGCGGGGGACGCGCATCTCGAACCGCGCTCCCTGCCCGGGCTCTCCGGTCTCGGTGATAGTGATCCCGGTGATGCCGAGGATCTCCCGGATCAGGAAGAGGCCGAGCCCCGTGTTCTTCCCGACACCCCGGTGAAAGATCCGCTCCTTCTCCTCTGCAGGAATCCCGGTGCCGTCATCCTCCCAGACAAGGGTGAGGTCCCCGTTCTCCTCCAGCCGATACCGGACACGGACCCGGGTCGCCGGCTCCCCGTGCCGGATCGTGTTGTCCATCAGGTTGGCAAAGACCGTAGAGAGCATCGGATCCGTGTAGACCACGAGATCCCCGGCTTCGTCGTCGATGGGTAACCCATGAAGTGCCGCCGTCTGGATTGCATCGGATATTCTCTGCCACTCCGGCGACCTGACGCCGAGATCCGTGTAATCCCGGGTGAACTCGATCTGGCGGTGTATCCGGTCGGCGGCACTCTGCACCCGGGCAAGGTACTCCGAGACCTCCGGGTCCTGAACGACCTCCTCTGCGAACGAGAGATTCCCGAGGAGGATCGTCAGCTGGTTCAGGATATCGTGCCGGGTGATGCTGCTCATCAGGTTGAGTTTCTTGTTGGCGATCGCGAGGCTGTTCGTCTGCCGGGCAAGTTCCCCGGCATGATGCTCGATCTCCCGTTCCATCGTCTTGCGCTCGGTGATATCCTGGGCGGTGAACGTCACGCCCCCGAAGAAGCCTGCGGGGCCGAGAGGCGTTATGGAGAGCAGCACGTCGATGATCGCGCCGTCTTTGCGCCGGGACCGGGTCTCAAGCGTACACGTCCCGGTCTTCTCAACCCGGGCGTGCATCTGCTGCAGGGCATACTCATACGTCGCGTCGTCCGGGTAGAGCAGCCGTACGTGCCGGCCGATGAGCTCATCGCGGGTGTAGCCGGCGATCTCGCAGAGCCGGCCGTTGACCTCCGTGAAGACTCCGTCCACCGCCATTCCTATGCCGGTGGGAGCGGCGCGGAAGATGCTCTCCATCTTCTCCGCGGTCTTCCGCAACGTCTCCTCAGCGAGTCTCTGCGAGGTGACGTCGAGACAGTGCCCGATATACCCGCAGAAGTTGCCGTGGGTGTCGTACCGGGGGGAGCCGTCGTTCTGGAGCCAGCGGTACTCCCCATCGTGCCGCCGCAGCCGCAGGGTCATGCTGAACGGTTCGCGCCGGGCAAAGGCACCCGCACTGATCCCGGTGCAGCGTGCACGGTCGTCCGGGTGCACCCCCTCGACCCAGCCGTCACCAAGTTCCTGCTCGAGCGTCCGGCCGGTGAAGGCAAGCCACGGTCCGTTAAAGTAATCGCACTTTGTATCCGTTCCGGAAGCCCAGATCAGGGCCTGGCCGTGGTCTGCAAGGATGCGGAAGTGCAGTTCGCTCTCCCGCAACGCCTCCTCGGCCTCCTTATGCTCCGTGATGTCCTGCCACCCGCCATACAGCCGCATACCCCCATTCCCGGTATCGGTGCAGTTGGCCGAGACACGGAGCCACCGGACCCGACCATCCCGGCGGACGATCCGGATCTCAAAGAGCGACGACGTTCCCGGGGGGAGCCAGAGGATCTCGCGCTCAAAAACTGGCGCATCGTCCGGGTGGACGATAGCCTTCCAGCACCGCATCGCGAGGATCTCGCCATCGGTATACCCGGTGATCTCGTGCACCGCTCCGGCAATCCAGTCGATAGTGTAATCGCCCGAATGCTCGAGGACGCACGAGTACACGACATCGGAGATGCTCTCGGAGATCCGTCGGTAGCGCTCTTCGCTCTCTTTGATGTGGTGCTGGCTCTCGGCAAGGTCGATGAAACTCGACCGGAGTTCCTCCTCGATAGAGGCGAGCTGCTCGTAAGCCGCCTGGAGTTCCTCGTGTCTCTGCAGAAGCTCGCTCTCAGCCCGTTTCCGATCGGTGATATCCTGTCCTTGCGCGATCGTCGCGAGCAGCGTTCTTCCATCCTTGCCGGCGACATTCGCCGAGTTCCAGAGCACCGTCCTGACGCCGCCCGACCGGTGCAGGATCGGAACCTCCACGTCGTCCCACAGCTCCCCTCCCATCGCTCGCCGGATCTTCTCCATCGACGCATCCCGGCTCTCCTCCGGGAAGAGGATCGCAAGGTTCTCTCCAGTAGCTTCTCCTGCAGGGATGCCGATCAGGCTCTCAAAGGCACGGTTGAACCGGGTGATAATGCAGTCAGGGCTCCAGACGATGATCGGAGCGTTGGCGTGTTCGATCAGGTTCTCGAGATACTCTTTTGTCTCCCGCAGATCGGCCTCCACCCGTTTCTGCCCGGTGATATCACGGAGCGTCTCGATCGCACCGACGTGCCTGCCTTCCCGATCATAGAGCGGCGATGCCCGGAGCATGAGGATAGCATCCGCCCTGCCGGGACGGGCGAGGATCACTTCACCTTCGAGGGTCTCTCCCTTTTGCTCCAGAACGCTGTAGAAGCCGTCCGCCAATCCATCAGGCCGGAGGACGCAGTCAATCAGGACCGGGCGTGCCTCGCCGTAGAACGGAACCGCATACGCATGGTCACCCCGCCCAAGTATCTCTCGTTTCGGAACGCCGGTCATCTCTTCGATCGCACGGTTCCAGGCGATAACGTGCCCGCCTGCGTCGATGACGAAGGTTGCGTCCGGGAGGAACTCAATGATGTCCGCAAGCCTGCGTTCACTCTCCCGGAGCTGCTGCTGGCTCCCGGCAAGGTCATCGAAACTCGTCCGGAGCTCCTCCTCGACAGCGGCGAGCTGCTCGTAGGCCGCCTGGAGTTCCTCGTGCCGCGAGAGCAGTTCGAGTTCTGCCTGTTTGCGGTCGGTGATGTCGTGCACCATCCCCACGGAGCGGACAACCCGGCCGGATTCGTCCCGCTGGTGCTCGCACCGTTCGACAAGGTGCCGGACCTCTCCGGTGCCGCCGCGGAGGATCCGGTGCTCGACCTCGTAGCCGTCTTTCCCCCCGGCGACCGTGGCGAAATACATGGTGTCGACCTTTGTCCGGTCGTCCGGGTGGATCTTCGCGAGGAACTCCTCGTAGGTCGGCGGCTCTCCTGGGTCGAGGCCGAAGATGCGGTAGGTCACCTCCGACCAGATCAGCCAGCCGGTCAGGTGATCAAACTCCCAGCTGCCGAGATACGCAAGGTTCTCGGCCTTATGCAGCATCTCTTCGCTCTTGCGGACCGCTGACTCCGCTTTTTTCCGCCCGGCAAGTTGCCGGACTGCGTTCGCCAGTTCCGCAAACTGCGTTCCTGGATTGCCGCCTTTTTGGAGGTAGAAGTCGGCGCCGTTGTTCAACGCCTCTATCGCCACCTCCTCGCGTCCCCTGCCGGTGAAGATGATGAAGGGTACCCGGTTGCCCGCCTTCCGGACCTGCTTTAAGAGTTCGATCCCATCCATCTCCGGCATCTGGTAGTCCGAGACGACTGCGTCGTAGCAGCCGGTCAGGATCATGCGGAGCGCCTCGTGCGGGCTTGCGGTGGTATCGACGGCGATGCCGCCCGCCCGCTCAAGGAATATGCGGCCGATATCGAGCAGCGCCTCCTCGTCGTCTACGTAGAGGATGTGGTCGGGGTCGGTGAAGGAATGCACGTGTTGTACCCATTGAGGGAGAGATTGGCCTTTATATGTTTCGAATTAAAATCAGGGCATTATGGGCTACTAAGGATTTATATGATATTATATGCGGTATTTTCGTATAAATGGGGTCAATGTGCTGCCGGAACCCTTCCCCCGGGCCGTCGGTGCCGGCATCGCCGGGTTATCACACCTTTGCGACCATCTCGATCTCGACTCTCGCCCCTTTCGGGAGGCCGGTGACCTGCACCGTCGCCCGTGCGGGGTAGGGCTCCTGGAAGTACTCGGCGTAACGCTGAACAAAAAGCAAATAAGAAACGGCAGGTGTCTGGCATCACTCCTGAACATATCTTAGTAACTGCGGTGGGCTGCCATCTCGATGTAAGCCCCTGCTATGGCAATCTTCGGTCGGGTTCATCCCGAAGTGCTGATGGTCGGCCGGAGCCCATGGAGTAACTATATTATACCCATCAACGTTTTTAGATACAGTAGCGGTCAGCGGCACTGATCGGCCCTGCGTTTACCGGGGGCTACCTGTGAAAAATTCGCTGACGCTCCAATAGGTGCCAATCGCAATCTTCTGCGCAGGAGCACTGTATGGTATCTTCCAAGCATTATGACAGAGCCGTCAACTTCATCCGGGCCGATCTGATCAACGAGCGCCCGGACGACGGTGGGCGCATCTGGCCCGCGCAAAGAGGGCAGTTGTCGTGCAACGTGACGATCTGTAGAAACGGCCGGGCTGGCGCTCACCCGACGACAATAGGAAAGCATTTGAGACCGCTCAGATCGGGACCGTGGATGATTGCGGATAGCCCGACGAATGCAACCGCAATCCCCGGTTTGGGGATTTCCATCTCCACGAACGGTACTGAAACAGTCAAACATGAAGGCAGCGCGGATCACTCGCCGGCGGGAGGTGTCATGAAGGACACCTCCGGAGCACGGCCATGAAGAAGATCACCGGTATACTTGCCGTGATTATACTGCTGGTGGGGTCTGGCGCATGGTTTTGGGGCTTCCAGGAGGCCGATCCAGAAGAGACGGACACCGTAACCGTGGCGTATGCATCGTTCGAGCCGACCGCACTCTTCTGGATCGCCGAAGACCGGCACTTTTTCGAGGAGAACGGCATCAATATAACCCTGCGTGAATATGATTCCGGAGCGGCTTCGCTTGACGCATTAATGAACGGTGAAGCGGACGTTACCGTGGGGGTATCCGAGTTCCCCCTTGTCCGGAAGGCATTCCTGGACGCAGACATCAGCGTGATAGGAAACATCGACAAGGTCGATTTCATCTATCTTGTCGCACGGCAGGACCGGGGAATCACGAACATATCCGACCTTAGGGGTAAACGGATCGGGACCTCGATAGGAACCGTATCGGAGTTTCATCTCGGAAGGCTTCTCATGCTGCACGGCATAGCGATGCAGGACATAACCCTCGTTGACGTCAGAACTCCGGCAGGATGGGTGAACGCTGTTGCGGACGGAGATATCGATGCCATTTCAACCGCCCAGCCGTATGCCAATGCGGCCAGGGACCGGCTGGGCGCGAACGCTGTTGCCTGGCCGGCGCAGAGCAGCCAGCCCGTCTTCGGGTTGATCGTCTCCACCAACGACTGGATCAGCGATCAACCCGAGACTGCGGCAAGGTTCCTTACAGCACTTGCGCAGGCTGAGGAGTATGTCCACACTCATCCGGCCGAATCCCGGGCTATCGTACAGAACCGGTTGAACCTCGATGCTGGGTATATGGATACAGTCTGGCAGCAGAACCAGTTCGCACTCTCGCTCGACCAGTCGCTCATCACCGCGATGGAGGGGGAGGCGCGGTGGATGATCGCCAGTAATCTCACGAATGCAACGACGATCCCGGATTTCCACGATTACATCGCGACGGAGAGCCTTTCAAGCGTGAAACCGGCATCGGTGAACATCATCGGAATAGAGTGAGCGGCACCATGAAGATCAGGACACAGTTGATCATCAGCACCGTGATCTTCGGGCTGGTTCTGCTCATCATCGCTGTCTCGGCGGTCACCACGGACCGGCAGCTCGAACACCTTGACCGGCAGGAGCAGATCGCACGATCACTTGCCCAGGAAGCAAACGATCTCAGTTACCTCTCAACCGAATACCTCCTCTATCGTGAGGATCTGCAGCGCACGCGGTGGGAATCGGTGTATACCTCGTTCTCATCCGATCTCTCGGAGTTCGACCCTCAGACTCCGGAGCAGCAGGCATTGGTCGCCAATATCCGGGGCAACCAGCACCGGCTCAAGGAAATCTTTGACAGCGTGATCCCGGTCTATGCGGCCTCCTCCGGATCAGACGATCCGGCAGCGGATCCTGTCCTGCAGACGGTGTGGAGCCGGATGGCCGTCCAGACACAGGGTATGGGTGCCGACGCCACGCAGCTCGCACGCATCATGCACCAGGAGATGGATCAACTGGAACAGGCCAGCACCCTCCTGATCTTCGCCCTGATGGGCACCTTCGCCGCGTACCTCCTCACCAGTTACTTCTTCTTCTACCGGCACACTCTGGTGGCGATCGACGATCTCCAGAAGGGAGCAGAGATCATCGGATCTGGCAACCTCGATTACGCCATCGTCGAGACCTCCGATGACGAAATCAGTGAACTGTCACGCTCGTTCAACCGGATGGCCGCGGATCTCAAAGGGATCACCGCTTCGAAAACAGATCTCGAACGAGAAGCCGCCGAGCGCAAGCAGGCCGAGGAGGCGCTCCAGCGCCAGACCGAAGACCTCGCCTGGCTGAATAGGGATCTCGAGTCCGCTCACCGGGAGACGAACCTCTACCTGGATATCCTGACCCACGACATCGGGAACACCGAGAACGTTTCGAACCTCTATACGGAGCTGCTTATCGACAGCCTGCCGGGAGATAGGGAAGCGACCGGCTATGCGAAGAAACTCCAGCGGAGCGTCAGAAAGAGTATCGAGATCCTCGGGACCGTCTCGAAGATCCGGCGGATTCACGCCGGGCCGCCTCTCCTTCGGCCGATGGATCTCGACGCAATCATCCGGGAGGAGACCGGCCACTACCCCAACAGCAGCATCCGTTACGAGGGTGCTCCGTACCTGGTGCGGGCTGACGACCTCCTCCCGGAAGTCTTTGTGAACCTGATAGGCAACGCCGTGAAGCACGGGGGTTCCGACGCCGCAATTACCGTCCTGACCGAGGAGGAGAACGGGTTTGTGCGGGTAACGGTTGCGGATACCGGCCCCGGCGTCCCGGATGAACAAAAGGACGCGATCTTTCACCGCTACGAGCAGAAGAAACGGGGCGTCGGCGAAGGCCTCGGCCTGTACCTGGTGCAGATCCTGGTCGGGCGCTACGGGGGGGAGGTCTGGGTCGAGGACCGGGTGCCCGGCCGTCCGGAGGAAGGGGCGGCGTTCCGGTTCACGCTCGAAAAGGCGTGAAATGCAGGGGAACCCGGGGGTTCCCGGCCTTTTCGACCGGGCGGCGATGTTATTGATGCGAGCGAAGAGCCTCATAAGTGGTTTTTGGTGCCACCAATCCAGATTGCGCCGTTATGGGCAAGTGAAAAATTAAACACTCCATCACTGCGCCGCCTTCTTTTCCTGCACCGGGGGGCTCTTGATCGTAACGTCGACCGACTTCGAGTTCTTCCCGCGAACCTCCACCTTGTAGGTGCCCGCTGCCGGGAACTTGTGCACGAAGAACGTGTAGGTCTGCGGGCCGCCGGCCGAGAGGTCCTGTTTCTTGCCGACCAGTTCGCCGTTGATCCACAACTGCGCCTTGAATTGTGTGTTCCAGTCCGAGGAGGGGATGCCCTCGTTGTCGAACCAGTAGCCGATGCTCACCGAGATGTTCGGGAAGAAATACACGTTGCCCTTCTCGTCGCGGCCGCCGCCGGTACTTCCGCTGACCGTAGCAGTTGCTTCTACGGAGTTTATGGTTGCATCACGGTATGTAGGAGACATGGTGCCACATTAATAAAAGTAGTATAATAAATTACGTGTCCGTTGCATCATGCTGTCAGGCAGACTACACAATCCTAGCCTCTCGCTCACAGTACCGACGAATGAGAAGAAAAAGTACAAAACCGAGTAAGGGGGTTATTGACTTCGCCGAACGCTCTTAAAGAAAGACGGGCCCATCTCATACCTTTCATCGACCGCTGAAAGGAGTTCGTCGTGAACAGACTTTTTCGAGTAATAGAGGGTCGTGATCACCCCGGCATCTTTTGCCGCTTCGATTGCCGGAACAAAGTCACTGTCGCCCGAAACAATGATAGCGTGACCGATCTGGTGAGACCAGCTTAGCCGCACCAGTTCCACAGCCATGAGGATGTCAACCCTTTTCTGTTCAAACGTCCCGTCGCGATTCTTTCTGAGTTTGCCAAACCTCATCTGAAACCGGGGCAGACCCTCGATGATATCTCGAAACTTGCAGTAGTTTCCATAACGGGCCCTCTCATCCTCGGCAGGCGGTTCGCTCTGGTAAGGCATGCAGTCGTAGAAATAGGTACGCAATCTCTCCTTACCGCCACAAATCGTGTTACAAAATTGTTCAAAATCAACCTTCATACCGTTGGGGACCACTTTGGATAAATATCCGTTATCGATGAAAACAGCAGCCCGATGTATCATAAATCGGCTTTGTTGAAACCCCGCCTGCTGGCTCCAGATGGTCGCAATCCAGAGGCATTCCAAGGCACGGCTTCCCACAGGGCTGCACACCTGGGCGGTGCTCC
>PGYL01000062.1 GCA_002839645.1 Methanomicrobiales archaeon HGW-Methanomicrobiales-2
TCCCGCGGTCGTCTCACCGGCGATCTGCGGCGCATCCCCATCCAAACAATTAAGTAGTCATCGCAAGAGGGTAGTCCAGCGACGTTATCAGGAAGGGGGGGAAGTAATGGATCGATACCGCAGGCGATATACTCTTAGTTTAAACTGTGCCGGATCTCCGGAGAGAGATCCCGCCGCCAGTTCTCACATGCACGCAATAGACCCCGGGATCATCTCACCCGGAGGGCCCCGGTTGCACCGCCCTCTCGACCCGCTGCAGAGGTATCAGGCCGGCACAGGGATCTGCCATGCTCGGTAGAGCCCTCCCCGAGCCGGACCAGGGGATGATCCGGGATGCGATCACAGAGGGGGTTATACACCGCCTGTTGCACGAAGAGGAACCTCGATTCCATAACTTCCGCCTCTGCAACGCATGCGGCTCCTGCACACCGTACTGCCCGGCACAGATCAACGACCCGGAGACGTACGGGGGCCGGGGGTATCTTGCACGGAAGGTGACCGCGGCCCTCCAGGCAGGCAGGCGCCCGGATATCAACCTCTCCGACTGCGTCCAGTGCTACTCCTGCGAGACGGTCTGCCCGCGATCCGTCAGCATCGGCGGGATCATCAATGCCGTATACGAGACGGAGCACTTACAGCCGATCTTTAGAAGGATGCTCCTCGATCGGGGGGGCCTCCCTCCTTATGCCTTTCTCCCGCTGTACACCGGCAGGAGCCGGTTTGGAAAGTTCGTTGCAAAGGCCGTCCAGCACCCTTACCCAATGGATGACAGAGCTGTCGACGAGGTCCGGAGACTGCTGCTCCACCCCATCAAGGCGTCGGTCTTCTCCCCACCAGGACATCCTGCGCCGAGACGACCGCTCACCCGCCCTGACCGGGTCTTTCACCTCAAATCCTGCTGTGCCTTCAACTACCCCGGGGCAGACCTCTCGCAGAAGAAGATCCTTACCGCGCTCGGGATCCGGTATGAGACCTCCGGGCTGCAGACCTGCTGCGGGGGTGCCCCGCACTACATGGGCGGCGCCGGCTTTGCGGACCGGCTGCTCCTCACCGCCCGGAACCTCAGTGTCATCCAGAACGCCTTCGGACAGGACGACAGTATCGCCATCACCGGGATATGCCCCACCTGCAGCGACTCGTATGCAGCCGCGCTCGAACTGCTCGCCGGGAACGCCAACAGAGCGGTGGTGAACGAAGCGCTGGGCAGGATAGGGCGGGAAGTGAGTGACCCGGGGATGTTTCGTGTAGCAAACATCCTCGACCTCTACCCCCTCTACCTCGACGAATTGAGAAGGCTCGTCGAGACACGGCTCTCGGGGCTGCGCGTCGGGGTGCATGTCAGCTGCCACTACCGGAAGATGAACGGCACCCTCGCCGTGCCGCCGGGGTTGCAGGACTTAACAGAGGTCACCGGGGCGAGGGTCATCAGGAGCGGGATGGAGAGTTACTGTTGCGGCGGGGTCAAGAACCTCTTCGACCGGCACCAGAGAAGCCATCCTCAAAAACTTCCCCCGCTGAACCGGCTCGTCCGCCAGGATTTCATACAGCATCGCCTGGACATGATGGTCGTCGACTGCCCGGGGTGCGAGCTGGTGTACGACCATATGGAGGTGCCGGTGGTCCATATCACCGAACTCCTGGCGCTCGCAATGGGTGCCGACCCCTACGAGACGGTCCGCGTCCAGGGCCATATGACGTCGCTCACTCCGGCACTCAGCAGGATCGGGCTTCTTTAAGGTAGTTAGAGGATAACCCCTGTGACGGGGTGAGCCGGGGTGCCGGGCTCCGGCTGAGGTTTTTGAGGCAAAAGGCCGCCTGCCGCTTTAAGAATAGCCATAACCATCTTTGCGCGGCCAGCCGTTGCTGCCCCGCGATCCGAATTTTCCCGTGCCATCACCGCAAATCTCTTATCACTCCTGCTATGAATTATTTATATAATTTTTACCCGATAATATCCTCAAGGGGGCACGAAACTCATATGAGTAGAACGAACGCGAAATCTATCCAACCACAAGAGACGTTTCAGATCCTTGACGAGCCCGGCGTAGGCACCCTCGTGCTCGACCGGGATATGCAGGTGACCTGGGCGAACGCTTATGCCATGGATATCCTCTCAGCATGCGAGGAGGAGATCTTAGGATGCGATGTCTGCCAGGTTCTCGATACGCACCTGGTGCCGCTCCTGCGGGGGAGAGAAGATGCTCACAGACTCCTCGCCACGATGCGCGACGAAGACGAGATACCCGGCCTCGACCTCTCGGTGCAGGACTCCCGGGGCGAAGAACGACGGTTTATCTACTCCAGCCGGAAGATAGAGCAGGAGCCGTTCGCAGGGATCTGGGTGCTCAGGATACGGGACGTCACCGGACGAAAAGAGACGAACGAAGGGCTGATCTCCTCGAACAGACAGCTTCTGATCCTCAACCAGATCATGGGAGTATCTGCGTCATCTCTCTCGCTCGATGAACTGCTTGAGGCATCACTCTCAAAGACCCTGGACCTGCTCGACTTCGATCTGGGACTGACCTACCTCTTAAACCCGGAACGAACGCTGGCACTCACGCGTTACCACCACGAGGTCCCGGAGACCTACCTCGCCCGCAACAGGGCTATCAAGGTCCATCACTGGCCCTGGAATTTTGTCTTTGTTGCCGGACAACCGCGCTACCTTGAACTGGGAGGCGAGGGCGGTACGATCGAGGAAGATATCCTCTCATCTCTCGGGGTCTGTGCCCTCGCCTGCATACCGATTCTTGCAGAGTCAGTCGTGGTCGGGGCGCTCTTTCTCGGGAGCAGGAAGAGGGAGGAACTTTTCGACGAGGAGCGTCGCCTTCTCGAAGCGATCGGGAGTGAGATCGGTTCGGGGGTCCTGCGGAGCATGCTCCATAAACGGCTGGAGGCGGCTCACCGCGAGACGAACCTCTACCTCGATGTCATGACCCACGACATCAAGAACGCGGAGAACGTCGCGAACCTCTATTGCGACCTCCTGCTTGATATGCTGGAGGGAGACGCCGCGCAGTACGCAAGGAAACTCAAGGGAAGTATCCGGAAGAGCACCGGTATCCTCCAGAACATCTCGACCATCCGCCGCATTCACCAGGAGCCGCCCGACCTTGAACCGGTCCACCTCAGCCATGTGATCAGGACCGGGCTCGACCGTACTCCGGAAGCGGGTGTCTCGTTTGAGGATACGCCGGCCGAGGTCTGGGCCGACGACCTGCTCCCCGAGATCTTCACAAACCTCATCGGTAACGCCGTTAAGTTCGGCGGACCGGACGCCGCGATAACGATCCGGGTCGAGGACCATCCCGAAGAGGACCACACGGTGGTGGTGATGGTGGAGGATAACGGCCCCGGCATCCCTGACGGGATGAAAGAGGCAATCTTTCAGCGGTTCAGGCAGGGCAAGAGCCAGGGGTGCGGGGAAGGGCTCGGCCTGTACATCGTCGGGATGCTGATCGAGCGCTACGGCGGTCGGATCTGGGTTGGGGACCGGATAAAGGGGAGGCCGGGCCTCGGGGGATCGTTTTAGTTCACGCTGCGCGGAGTGGTGCATGCAGGGACCGACGAGGACGAGGAGGGATGGCCCGTGAGGGGAGAGGGGGGCC
>PGYL01000063.1 GCA_002839645.1 Methanomicrobiales archaeon HGW-Methanomicrobiales-2
GATGTAACCCCGGAGGACGACGCACCGGTCGGTGAACCGGTAGCCGACACGGTCCCACTGGGTCTTCATGAACGCCCACTCCCGGGCCCGGGAGGCCCCCTTCTCGTAGTAGAAGCCGACGGGAATGCCGGTGGATCCGCCGGTGGTGACGTACTCGAATGCCGTCTCCGGGTAGTTTTGGGCTTTTAAGTCGGGGAGGTTGTTCTGCAGGTCCTCGCGGGTCAGGAAGGGGAGGAGAGCGAGGTCGGCGGGCGTCTGGATGTCCCCGGGTACGAGATGGCGCTCTTCAAAGACCCGGCGGTAGTAGGGGACGTTTTCGTAGGCGTGGTCGAGCAGACGCGAGAGCGCCTGTCTCTGGTAGGCCTCGAGTTCTTCCTCGCTCCACCGCCGGGATTGCTGAAGGAGGGAGTAAGTCTGTTTGTACGCAGAGTATGCGGGGAGGATGCGAAGGGCCCTCGCTGTCACAGAATCTTCAAGCCGGAGAGATTTCAACCCCCACTGATTCATCCGCACACCCATTGACACTGCTCATGTCGGTACTTCGCATTAAACATTTTGCTCCCGGTGAGGTGATGTAACACCGTTAACACGGTGGAGATGGCAGGCGTCGCTGGAGATTGCGTCTGGTTAGAAGAAGTTCTCGGAGTACGGGATGGAGACTAAATCTCGACCGGATGCATGACAAAAGTGTTTCAGGAACTCGGGAAAGAGGTTCTTCTCCGAGATGATCACCCAGATGTCACCGTATGCACCCGAACCGTTGCCCTCCCACGAGCGAAACGATACGTCGTCCATGGCAAGAAGGCGGAGCGCTACCATGCCCCTACCTCACGCGTCGCCGTATATAATGGTTCCTGTCGGGGACGGGTGTTGCGAACCCGGGCTGTCCGGGTCTCTCTTCCAGGGCAGGGTGGCCATCTCCTGCCCCCCGGCGTTCCGTTGCCGGCCCCGGCGGATCCGGAGAAAGGTATATATGGACCCTGGAGGTGATTAGAGGTCGCGGAGCAGCAGATAGCGTGACAGCGCTGAGGTGATGGAAGGAATGACCGTGAGCAGAGTCGGCGACAGAGATACCTGGGACACCTTCATCGACAACAGTCCCTCAGGACTCCTCTTTCATAAATGGGACTACCTGCACCTGACAGCAAAGCATACGGGGAGCACCCTTCTCCCGTACGCGGTCTATAACGGGGATGAACCGATCTGTGTGTTCCCGCTCTTTTGCAGGCGGATGCACGGCATTAACGCTATTTTCTCCCCTCCCCCGCTCACGGTGATACCCCACCTCGGGTGCGTGATGAGCGGGGGGTTCGAGGGCCTCAAACAGAGCAAGAAGGAGTCTCTCCTCGGGATGGTGGCAGGGGAGATTCTGGGCGAGATCCGGGACCTCTCACCGAACTATCTCTCGATAGCCTTCGTCCCGGGATTCAACGACGTACGTCATTACCTCTGGGACCGGTGCGACGCACGGGTCCGCTATACTTACACCATCAACCTGGATCGAACGCTTGAGGAACTCTGGGGCAATCTCCACTACAAACTCCGGAACAAACTGAAGAAAGAAGCCGGGGCCGGTCTCCGGCTGGAGAAGACGAGCGATATCTCCACGCTCCACCGGCTCCTCGCCGACCGTTACCAGGACCCGTCACTTGATATTCCGCTCATACGGCAGGATTACCTCGAAGATCTCGTGCGTGCCTACCCGGATCGGATCGGGGTATACCACCTCTACGATGCCGAAGATCAGGTCACGGGCGTGGTAGCGACCCAGGAATACAAGCGGTTTCTGCTCTGGATCGGGACCCCCCGACTCGAAAGCGCCCATGCCGGGAACGAATACCTCCAGTAAGTCGAGGTTCAATCCGGATCTCACGATGTACTTCGAGATCGAGAAGAAAGATACCCTCGGGACGGTTTCCGAGTGGGCGTACCTCACGTTCGTCAAAAAACTGATGATGGCGACCGGCAGGGTCTAGATACCGTTACCCGACTCTCTTCTCCCCCGCTGTCCCGTGCAGAGCAGGACAGCGGGATAACCATTCGTCAGGCCCGATACCGGGGCCGGGTCCAGAATACCTTCATCAACAGGTCGTGGGTTAAGGGGCGGTCTCCTCTATTAAATGGGCGCATGCAGGAGAAGGGCCCCATGAGGCCCCGGACTCATCCGAACTCCCCGAGGAAGGTGCAGGCCCCTATGACCGGAGGGCGGTGAGGGAAGGTTATAAATATACCCGTTGAGGTATCCTGTAGCGGGCGCGGTCCGGGATGACCGATCGGCTGGAAGTCAGGCTCTATGGTGCTCGAACTCATTAAAGATAGGGAAGTGTGGGATTCGTTCGTCGACGCAAGCCCGTACGGGCTGCTCTTTCACAAGTGGGACTACATAACGATCACCGCGCAGCATACGGGGTATCGGCTCCTCCCTTATGGGGTCTACAAGGGAGAGGAACTTGTCTGCCTCGCTCCGCTCTACTTCAGGAACACACACGGGGTAAAGATGCTCTTCTCGCCGCCTCCCATGCAGGCGGTCATCCCGTACCAGGGCCTCATCCCGGCAAAGGAGTTTGATACACTGAAACTGGGCAAGAAGGAGGCAGTCATGGACCTCATTGTGAAGGACCTCTCTGCAGAGATCGACGCGATCTCGCCGCATTACCTCTCTCTGGTCCTGGTCCCCGGCCTTGCCGATGTCAGGCAGTTCCTCTGGAGGGGATACGCCCCGAAGGTCCACTACACCTACATGATCGACCTCTCGCCGCCGGCCGAGGCGATCTGGGGTGGTTTCCATTACAAACTCAGGAGCAAGATCCGGAAGGCCGAGAAGGCCGGTATGGATCTCGTGCGGAGCACCGACATTTCGGTGCTGTATGCGTCGCTTGCCGAGCGTTTCAGCCAGCCGGATATGAACATCCCGATGATCAGCAGGCGCTACTTTGAAGACCTCTTCCAGGCGTACCCCGACCGCCTCGCGGCCTACTACCTCTACGACCGGGAAGGTGCGCTCACGGGGGCTGTCGCCACCCAGGAGTACAAACGTTTCCTGCTCTGGATGGGGACGCCACGGATCGAGAGCGCTCATGCCGGAAACGAGTGCCTTCAGTGGCTCCTGATCCAGCGTGCGAAAAATGAAGGATACCCGTATCTGGAGAATATCGGAGCGAACACGCCGGATCTGAACTTCTTCAAATCCCGGTTCTGCTCGGACCTGGGCATGTACATGGAGGTCTGCCGGAAGGATATGGTCGGAGCCCTGGTGGAATGGGCCTACAGTTCCGTCGCCAATAATCCCTGGCTGAAACGCAGGGTCGTCTCCTACATCGACTGATCCGTCAGAGGTCCCCGATCTCGATCGGGAGTTTCTGGATAAGGTACCGGAACTTGCCCCCCTCGGTGCGGGGGATCTCATTGACGAAGCGGACATGGACGTTCACCTCATCGCCGAGCTGCCACTGGAGTTCCCTCGTCAGCTGCTGCGTGTCTTCCTCGGTGTAGGCCGGCTTTCTGACGACCTTCATGATGAGCTCGCCCCTCTCCTCCTGGTACATCTGGAACTGCCTGATGTTCTCGAACGCTTCCGATTCGTAGTTGATGGGGGTGACGGAGATCAGGTGCCCGCCCCGGGTTACGATGAACTCCTGAAGTCTCCCCTCCACCTTCTCGAGCAGGGGGTATTGTCTCCCGCACGAACACTGCTTTTCGGTGGCAACCGCAACGTCCATGGTCCGGTAGCGGATGAGGGGACAGACGAAGTTGGTGAGGTTTGTCGCAACCACCTCCCCCATCGCGCCCGGCCCCTCCACGGGCAGACCGTCTCCCCCGATCAGTTCGACGATGCTGTATTCGGGGAAGATATGATACCGGGTGCTCTCCTCGCACTCGCCGGCGAGCACCGTCTGTTCGGAGTTCCCATACCAGGAGAAGATCCGGCACCCGAAGGTCTCTGCGAGGAGGCTCCGCTGCCAGGGGTAGAGGTTCTCTGAGCCGCAGAGGACCGCTTTGACGGTCGGAAAGGGCTCGATGCCGTGCTCCCTCATGTATCTGGCCAGGATCACGGCCGTGGAGGGGTAGACATGGATGAAGCGGGGCCGGAATTTTTGGATCAAGTCGATATAGGCCGGTAGCGCCTCTTCGGTCATCTGGTGAGAGGACATGATCAGCCACCGCCCGAAGAGCGCCCGCTTCCAGTAGATGCCGCTTGATGCCGCGTCCACGACATGCCCCCTGAGGATGACGCACCGGTCGGTGAACCGGTAGCCGACACGGTCCCACTGGGTCTTCATGAACGCCCACTCCCGGGCCCGGGAGGCCCCCTTCTCGTAGTAGAACCCCATGGGGGTGCCGGTGGACCCGGATGTGCGCACGTACTCGAAGGCCGTTTCCGGGTAGTTTCTGGCTTTTAAGTCGGCGAGGTTAGCCTGGACGATCTCTTTGGTCAGGAAGGGGAGGAGGGCGAGGTCGGCGGGGGTCGCTATATCCCCGGGAACGAGGTCGCGCTCCTCAAAGACCCGGCGGTAGTAGGGGACGTTTTCGTAGGCGTGGTCGAGCAGGCGGGAGAGCGCCTGTCCCTGGTAGGCCTCGAGCTCTTCCCGGCTCCACCACTGGGACTGCCGGAGGAGCGCATACATTTTCCGGTAGGTATGGTACGACGGCACCAGACTGAGCGCTTTTATGGTGAGTGGGTTCGCACGAGATGCCCAGCTCAAAAAACCTGCCTTCACATGTACATCTCCCTGGTCAGGTGAGTATATCGGATGATACATGCTCAACCTTCACCCCCTTCCGTTCGCTGAAGCATATGGGTAGGTCCTGGACGAAGTAGCGGTGCTTGCCGCGTGGGGTGAGCGGTATGTCATCGACATACCTGATCGTGATGACGACATCGTCACCGCAGCTCCGGCTCACTTCCCAATAGAGATATTCCGCGTCCTGCTTGCTGAATACCGGTTTTCTCACGATGTTGAGGACGACTTCCCCGATCTTTTTCTGGTAGAACTGAAACTGTTTAACGTTATCGAACGCATCGGTATCGATGTTCATGGCGATCCCGGGGAGGAACTCCCCCCTGCCCGTCACGATGAAGTCCTGAACCCGGCCTTCCACGCGCTCGAGCAGGGGGTAACTCCGCCCGCAGGTGCAGGCCCCCCCGGCTGCTGTGGCGAGGTCCATGGTCCGGTAGCGGATGAGGGGGCAGACGAAGTTGGTGAGGTTTGTCGCGACCACCTCCCCCATCGTGCCCGGCCCCTCCACGGGCAGGCCATCTCTCCCGATCAGTTCGACGACGCTGTATTCGGGAAAGATATGATACCGGGTGCTCTCCTCGCACTCGCCGGCGAGCACCGTCTGTTCGGAGTTCCCGTACCAGGAGAAGACCCGGCACCCGAA
>PGYL01000064.1 GCA_002839645.1 Methanomicrobiales archaeon HGW-Methanomicrobiales-2
GGCGGTGATCGTGCGGGTTCTGGGCGGGGATGAAGAGGTCCTCGCAGACTCGCATCAAACCCGGATGCCCGGGTTCAATTCAGAAACCTCTAAACACCCCCACCGCCATGACCTCTTCATGCGCTCCATCGTCACCGGGGGCCGGCCTGGCTCGAACCTTGCGGATACGTTATCACAACATCACGACGTCGTCATCATCGACAACCTCGCGACCGCGCCAGGCCGGGTGAACATCGAGCACCTCCTCGACCATCCCCGGGTGACGTTCGTCGAGGGGAGCATCACCGTCCTCGACCTCCTGATGGAGACGTTCCCCGGCGCGGACGGCATCTTCGGCGGCCATCCCCTCCGTGCCCCGGTCGGTGAAGGACCCGCTCGCCTCGAACGAGGCAAACGTGACCGGGACACTCAATGTACTCGTCGCGGCGAAAGGTTGCAGGATGCTGGCCGTGGTTGCGGCATTCTCGGTCTACGGTGATACTCCCTGTCCGAGACCGTGGAACGTTCGGGTTTACCTTCATCCTCCACCCGGGATGGGGAATACCAGGCACCCGGACGCACCGCCGGACAAATGCCCGTAAACCTTCAGTTTTCTACTTCATTTCAGGGAAGACATCAACGACTCGGATGATGCGAGAAACACACCGGCGGAGCCGTTCCCTGATGTGGCACTCGCTGCCGACGCGCTCGCTCGTATCCACGATCCCCGGGTGGATTTTGTGACGTCGCCGGGGCTCTCACGGGATATCGAGGAGGTGTTATCGGGTGCAGATGCGGCGGTGATCTTTTCGGGGAACAAGGAGTGACGGGGCTTCTCCCCGCACGGGTGAAGGGGTTGTGCGCGGCCGGCGATCGTGGATGGACGCAACGTCGTGGATCCGGATGCGTGGATCGGCGTCAGTTTCGCCTACCGCGGGATCAGCCGGGGCGACAGAAATAAGCACGCATTAAGGGAATAACACCCCGTTCCCCCTCATTCTACCGATATGAGGACACCCTTCCACCCTGAGGCAGATTTGATCTCCGTCAACCTTGCTGTCGGGCCGCCATTCAGCGTTGAATGCCCGGGGGTTCTGGATCGAGCTGACCCCCGTATAGAGTGCCACAGGCTATCCGCCACTGGAAGGATTGGTTGACGGGTGAGATCGCTCCATTACCACAAGCAGGAAGTTTGATGGGACCTTCACGCCGTCGGTTTCTTCCCGACGCCAACCGGATCGCCTGCATTGCCTTCTCCAGGTCATCCGCAAGAGGGGCCCGGAGTCCGGCCGCGTGCTCACACTATCGGTATTCCATCTCCAGCAATTTGTGATAATCCATATACATATGGACCGGATCGGTGGATCTTCTGGTTGCTCGTTTGAACCCGAATTTCTCGTAAAATCCCACAGATTCCTGTTTTGAATCCACAGTGATGATCCTGCACCCGACATATTTTGATATATTCATCGTGAGCGCCAGAACCTCACCGAGCATCAGAAACCCGATACCGATTCGTTGATATTTTGAGGAGGTTGCCAGCCGGGCGATTTTTAGAGCGGGGTATTTTCGGTAAGGGTACCCTCGTCTCCCATCCTCCGGGGCTACCTGCTTGACATCAATGCAGTCGGTGACGAGGGTGAAAAACCCAACCAGTTCAGAGTCGATATACGCAAGATGGGTTACCGACAGTCGCTCTTCCTGATACTCCCTTGAATCCTCGATCAAGAACTCATCCAGATCGGCATGACCACACCTGAAGGCTGATACATCCAGGTCACTGGAAAGCGGTAAAAAATGGAGTTCCGGGAGAGGCATATCCTCACAGACGCTGATGTTGTGCTCTGTGCGCCGCAAACCGGATCAGTTTCCGCGCGTCGTCGGTATAGGTGGGCCTCTCCATGTACTCATGGAAACGCCGGGCATCTTCGCCCTCAAGGGTAAGCCCAAGTTCGATTGGTTTCGCCATTGTCACTCCACCTCTGGATACGATATAATAATCGTGGCTACCACAAATAGGTTTCGTCAGGTTCCCGGGTTAACTTTCTCCGAGCTTTCCGGATCCACTCATCACCCCGGATGCAGGGGATCTGTGCATTGGTGGATCTCCTTACCCAGGTTGTGCAGAGACCGTAGCACTGCCGGCGAGCGTTCCCTCTCCGGTTCTGCCGAACCATTCGCCGTTTGACAGTGGATGACATCGTCCCTGCCGGGTGTCGTACGTCGCACCTGATGGTGCTCCCGCTCCGGCGGACCATCGCGGCTCCACCCTCAATCCGGTAGCGCCCGGCCTCGACGGAGATCCTGAGCGGTCCATCCATGCCGTGGCTGAAGGTACCCACCTCCCGGGTCATGGCCGCCCCCGCTCGATGCCGGCCGTATACTGGTGGTTCCAGGTCCCCGGTGGACATGGATCTCGCGAACGGTTCTCCCATACCGCCGGATCCCATCCGACTTTGAGCCACTCTGGCGAGGCATCTTCCGTTCTACCGGATCACCTCATCCCGCCCGTTCCACCCCCGGACGAGCCTTGCGTACCACGGATCACAGGGGTCTCCAACGAGCAGTAGAGCCTCGCCGCAGACATGCCGGGTTCGACCTTCGTCCGGTGGTCGAGGGCGCCGGGCAGAGACTCTTGCAACATGGGCCCACGCTTTGTACCTGTTTTCAGCACGTTGCAGCCGGCGATGCCACTCAAAAGGTGGCGTTGGGGCGTTCGATCCTGATTTCCACCCCGCGAGGGTGGTATCGTGAGATCTCTTCCGGCATTCTGGCTTTCGCGCACACCCGCACACCCTGGCGCCGGTATCGGGGGCTGTGTGCGTGTTTTGCTGTACTTCAGTACTAAGAGAGAGAGGCATCTCTCTATCTGTACAGGTACTGCTGGAACCGGCCCCTTCCCCGGCCGTTCGATCTTCGCGGCCGGTGCTGGAATCCTGTGGTAACCCTGCTGCAACGTTGCAACCTTCGATGCTCCCGCTCCGGTTATGAACCTGTCGCGAGGTGTAATCGTCGGACCAGGGTTTGATAACTTATTGTCCTCCGGGAGGGTTACTGAGATGACCGAGGAGAAGACCACCCGGGAGCTCGGTCTTACGAGACGAACCGGGACGTGAAGTGGATATGCCGGGCGCTCTGGCGAATGGAGACGCAGGACGCGATGCTTCGTTAGAACCGAAGCGGGAGCACCGACAGTGCGACTCGATGAGTTTGAGAGCCGGCACCGGGCGCTGGAGGGCTGGCGCGCGGAGAAGGCCGGGGAAGAGAGGAAGGTTTCGATGATCGGCGCCGGGCCGGTGGGGTCGTGGGCGGGGTGGTGGCGGTGATTGTGCGGGTGCTGGGCGGGGGGTGAGGACGGTAGATGTCCTCGCAGACCCGTATCAAACCCGGATGCCCGGGTTCAATTCAGAAACCCCTAAACACCCCCACCGCCATAACCTCTTCATGCGCTACATCGTCACCGGCGGGGCCGGCCTCCTCCGCCCCCACCCCCCCCACCCCCCCGCCCCCCCCCCCCCCCCCCCCCCCCTCTCCCACCCCCCCCCCCCGGGGGGGGGGAAAAACAAGAACCCCCTCCTGGATCACCCCCGGGTGACGTTCATCGAAGGGAGCATCACCGACCTCGACCTCCTGATGGAGACTTTCCCGGGCGCGGACGGCATCTTCCACCAGGCGGCAATCCCCTCCGTGCCCCGGTCGGTGAAGGACCCCCTCGCCTCGAACGAGGCAAACGTGACCGGCACCGTGAGCGTGCTTGTGGCGGCGAAAGACTGCGGGGTGCCCGCCGTGGTTGCCGCATCGTCCTCCTCGGTCTACGGCGACACCCCGGCTCCGGGGTCATGGCCGGCCCCACTCGACGCTGACGGTGTAGTGGTGATTCCAGGTCCGGCGGACGGTGATCCCCTCGCAGAAGATGTACCAGTGGCGGCTGGAGATGCCGTGTTGAATAAGTCTGGTCACCCGACCACAAACGTGAAGATGACGGGTGCCCCTGCCGATCTTCCATGCCACAGAAAGAACGCTGGGGACACCCGTATCCTGACACTCGCGACAGGAGTATATATAATGAACGCCTGGTGCGGCGCGGAGAATTCTATCTCTCGCTTGACTTCCTCGCGCAGTGGGACGATCTGCTTGCCCGGATGAACGCCGGCAAGCGCGGCCGTCCCTTTCAGTATCCCGAACCGTTCATTGCATGGATGGCTTGCATTCACGTCTTCCTGCAGATGCCCTACCGCCAGATGGAGGGGTTTGTCCGGAAACTCGCGACATTCATTCCCGGTTTCACGGTGGCCGACTATATCACCCTCTTCCGCCGGATCCAACGTCTGGATCTCTCACTCACCGTAACACCCGAGCTCCTCGCTGGGGATGTCATCATCGCCGCCGATAGCACCGGGATCAAAGTTACCAACCGGGGCGAATGGCTGCGCGAGAAGTGGCGAGTTCGGCGCGGCTGGATCAAGCTGCATGCCATGATCGACGTCGAGACCAACCAGGTTCTCGGCCTGGAGGTCACCGACGAATCGGTCCAGGACGACCGGATGTTCGTCCCCCTGCTCGACCAGGTCCCGCAGCACTGCGGCGAGGAGCACCCGGTGTTCCGGGTACTCGGTGACGGTGCCTATGACCGCAATGAACTCTTCAATGCCCTCGAGCAACGGAAGATCCTCGCCGGCATCAAGACCCGGGTGGATGCAGCAACCTCTTCGGCCGGATCACCCTATCGGGCCGAGTGTGTCAGAGACCGGAACCGATTGGGGGGGTATCGACTGTGGGCGTGGATAACCACCTACGGGATGCGATGGAAAATCGAAGGGAATTTCTCCAGCATCAAACGGATCTTCGGCGAAGGTGTGCGAGCGACGTCCCGGGAAGGGATGTTCTGCGAGATCCGGATGAAAGTGAACGCCTACAATGTGCTGATGGCTATGGTGGCCTGAGCGAGAGCGCAGCAGATACCGGCAGGTGGGGCACAGGAGATATTATGCAACACGGCATCACTCCGGCAACACTAAAATACAATCACAATATGAAGATATGCAATATTAGAGCAATATACGGTTGGAAGGAACCCATCAAAAAAATTATATAGCCAACAGACGTATTTCAATTTGTTTAACGCCTAACGCGAAAAAAACATTAATGCTGATATCGCAGATAAGTAAGGACGATCGTCGCGAGTAAATCTTAAAGTGGAATGTTGTGTAGTGGTCGGCAATGCGGAGTGTGCGTGAAGAGATCTGGGACCAGGAGTTGCCTCCCATCAGAATAAACAAGGATACAATCAAAAAGCAGGCAACCAGGTACAGAATGGGAAGTGTAAGGTTAGCATTAGGGCGTATAAAGACAGAAGAAGAGTTTGAAGAAGATAAGCGAGAGATAATAAAGAAGCAATTCCCCAAAAATCCCCTGCAATAGGTATTCATGGCAGACGATGAGGCTTTTTTACAGCAGGAGTTAGAGATATCACCGATAGTAACCGGTCTCCATGATACCCTCTCGGAGCGGGATCGGGAGGTCTTGAGAAAGACAACGGAATGCTATGGAATTCTCAAAGACCTGGCACTTTACGCAGAAGAACTCAATTCAGAATCTTTTTTACCTCCCATAAATGAAGTCCGAGATGCCTTTGATCACCTCATGCGAATGTACTCCGTCCTTTTCGGGCTTCGCGACGGGGACGGCGAATATATCAAGGAAAACCTGGATGCCGTATTCCGCCACGTGTATCGAGCATCATTTGATTATCTCGACTATATACGGATCTATCAGAAAGACTACATACACCGGAGATTAGAAGGGATCTCTCAACAGACGATAGTCAATCTTTTCCCGGAATACTACAGGGAGATCCTGCCCGAGATCGAGAGTTGCCTGGAGGATATCCCCCTCTATAAAGCATCCAAAGATATCGGAAAGCCGGATATGGAGACGGTCGAGAGGTACCACGCAAAGGTTCTGAAACTGAGAGACTACTGCGCACAGATCAACAGAATGGCTCCGGTCTTGATCGAAGCTGAAAGTAACCTCCGGTTGGAAATGGAACAAAGGGAGAAAAAAGAGAGTGAGATACGAAGGGCTGAGGCCTGGAAGTACCTGCTTTTCACCATAATCGGGGCAATTATAGGCGGCATCATCGGGGCACTTGTTTTAGCGGGTTAGTATTGCACACGTTCCTGAGCGTGTGAATGCCGAAATGTTCTCGGTAGAGCGGCTACCTATGAACAGCGCTCCAGTTCGCCATCTTCTAGAGGGGAGTTCCCCTTTCATCTCCGGACCAGCCGGAATCTCCCGTGGGTTCCGGGTTAGACTGCGGCGGTTTACCCTTCGCCCGGGGATGACTCCCAGATCCAGCATCCACCTCCCGATCACTGCACTCCTGAGTTCAGGGCAGGTTGTCCAGAATGTTTCAGACCGTGACACGTCGACAACCTCGCCGCTATCGAGCACGACCTCCACCGAGCCCCGGGTTCCTCTGGAAGTGGCGGTCATCGTATGGGGCCCGGACGCCCTACCCTGCGCCGGTATGCCCACCGGATCATCGCACCCCCGCCCGCCCGTTCCATTCCCGGACGAGCCTTGCGTAACACTGATCACAGATACTCGTCCGCCCCTCCCGCGAGCGGTAGACCGCTCTCTTCTCGCCGCAGATATCGCACCGGCCGAGTTCGACCTTCGTCCGCGAAAACGTCCGGTGGTCGAGGACCCCGGGGAGCGGTTGCACTCTTGACCGTTTTGCCGCTTTGAGGCAGTCGTAGCAGAGGTACTTCTTCTCGCCGCCGCGTTTAATGGAGGATGTCGGCCGGCGGCCGCAGGCATGGCAGGGTTCGTCCTTCTCCACCGGGAGGGCGATGTAGTCGGCGGGGTTGACCGGAGCGGTCGTTTGCACCTTTG
>PGYL01000065.1 GCA_002839645.1 Methanomicrobiales archaeon HGW-Methanomicrobiales-2
GGCTTCTTTGCCCGGATCGAGGGAAAAGCGCCGGCGGAGGGGCCCGACGGGGAGTCCCCGTTCGTGCCCACGCCCGGCCGTGTCCTCTGGCCCGGCCCCCCCGGCCCCATGCCCCGCCGGTCTGCAACGCTTGATCATGAGGTCCCCACCGGCTGGATCGAGATCAACCCCGAGGACGCAAAGGCGCTCGGTGTCAAGGACAAGGAGAAGGTCCGTGCCATCACTCGCCGTGGGTCTGTCGAGGTCCCTGCGAGGGTGACCAAAGACATCATGAAGGGAGTCATGTTCATGCCGTTCCACTTCAAGGAGTGCGCGGCGAACACACTGACCAACAACGCTCTCGACCCGATCGCCAAGATCCCCGAGTTCAAGGCCTGTTCTGTGAAGGTCGAGAAGATTACGGAGGCCTGAACATGGCAGCAATTGGAGATATGTTCTACGCATGGGCGGCAGATGCCGACATACTCAAGAAGGGAGAGTGCGGAGGCGCGATCACCGCCCTGCAGCAGTACGCCCTTAAATCCGGCATGGTAGACGCGGTCCTCGCCGTCAAGAAGGGGGCGGACCTCTACGATGCCGTCCCCACACTCATCACCGACCCTGCCGAGATTGTACAGACGGCAGGCTCCCTCCACTGCGGGACGCTCCTGCTCTCGAAAGTGGTGAAGGATTATCTGGAAAGCAACAAGAACGCACGGCTCGGCGTCACCGTCAAAGGCTGCGACACGATGGGTCTTATCGAGCTTGCGAAGCGCAACCAGGTCGATCTGGATCGGCTCCTCCTGCTCGGCGTCAACTGCGGCGGTTCCGTCAGCCCGGTCTCTGCCCGGAAGATGATCCGCGAGAAGTTCGAGGTCGACCCTGATACGGTCCACAAGGAAGAGATCGACAAGGGCCAGTTCATCATCGAGTATGAGGGCGGCCATAAGGGCATCAAGATCGACGAGCTCGAGGACGAGGGCTTCGGCCGCCGGTCCAACTGCCGCCGGTGCCTCTACAAGGTCCCGCGCCAGGCGGACCTCGCCTGCGGAAACTGGGGCGTTATTGGGGAAAAAGCCGGGAAGGCCACGTTCGTCGAGGTCTGCTCGGCAAAGGGCGCGAACCTCCTCAATGCGGCCGTGAAAGCCGGTGCGATTGCCTCCGAGCCCGCGAACCCGAAGGGTGTCGAGATCCGCGGCAAGGTCGAGGGCGCCATGCTCGGTCTCGGCAACAAGTGGCGGAAGAGAAACTTCGAAGCGCTTGCCTCCGACCTCTGGGGAACCATCGGCCGCGAGACGGGCCGGTGCATCAAGTGCTACTCCTGCATCGAGAACTGCCCGGTCTGCTTCCCGGTTGCAGATGAACTCAGAGGAAACTCCAGGATGGTCACTTCCGGAGAGGTTCCGCCGAACCCGATGTTCCACCTCAGACGGTTTGCGCACATCTCCGACTCGTGCATCAACTGCGGCCAGTGTGAAGAACTCTGCCCGATGGATATCCCGCTTGCGCTCTTCTCCCACGCTATCAGGACTGAGGGTGACAGCACATTCGAGCCCAAACTCGGGAAGGCTTCCTACACCAACTAACCTTTTTTCTTCATACTGCAACCAATCTAACGCGATTTTTGGGGCGCATCGGAATATATACGCCGGCTATACTCCAGAATACCGATCCGGCCGATTATTCCCGATAATGCTCTAATCTTCCGGAAAGACCGGTGCATTTTTCCACCTTTATTCATCAAAAATCCGGATGTTAATCACTACTGTTAAATATGCCTAACCTCGAAATTTTATGTATCCGAGGTTATACCATGGATCTCAAGTATGTACAGACAACATGCCCGTACTGCGGTACGGGATGCAGCTTCAACCTCGTCGTGAAGGACGGGAAGGTTGTCGGCACACAACCTTACAACCGTTCTCCGGTCAACGAGGGAAAGGTCTGCCCGAAGGGCACCTATGCTCATGAGTTCGTGAACAGCCCGGACCGCCTGACAAAGCCGCTCATCAAGAAGGACGGCAAGTTTGTCGAGGCGACCTGGGACGAGGCATACGGCCTGATTGCATCGAAGTTCAAGTCGTACAAGCCCGACGAGATCGCCGTGCTTTCGTCGGCACGTACCTCCAACGAGGAGAACTACGCGCTGATGAAACTGGCACGCGGTGTCTTCAAGACACGCCACATCGACCACTGCGCCCGGCTCTGCCACGCATCCACCGTCGCCGGCCTTGCCGCATCGTTCGGCTCCGGCGCGATGACCAACTCCATCCTCGACATTGCCGAGTCCAAGTGCGTCTTCATCATCGGGTCCAACACCTTCGAGCAGCACCCCCTCATCGGCCGCAAGGTCATGCAGGCCAAGCTGAACGGTGGAAAGCTCATCGTATTCGACCCACGTTACACGCCGACCGCAAAGCAGGCGGACCTCTACGCATCCTTCTACTCCGGCACCGATGTGGCCATCCTCAACTGCCTGATGGGAGAGATCATCAGGAACGGCTGGGAGGACAAGGAATGGGTTTCGACCCGTGCAAAGGGATACGAGGAACTCAAGGCGATGGTGACGAGCGACACCTATCTCCCCGAGAACGTCGAGAAGATCTCCGGGATTTCCGTTGCGGACCTCAAAAAGGCAGCTGAATGGATCGGTACCGCCGAATCCTCCGCGCTCCTCTACTCGATGGGTATCACCCAGCACACCGTCGGTGTCGACAACGTCAAGTCGACCGCCAACCTCCAGATGCTCACCGGTAACATCGGCAAGCGTGGTGGCGGCGTAAACGCCCTTCGTGGCCAGAACAACGTGCAGGGCGCCTGCGACATGGGCGCGCTCCCGGTCGTCTTCACCGGCTACCAGAAGGTCATCGACCCGGCTGCCCACAAGAAGTTCGCCGACGCCTGGGGCTTCCCCGACGGCATCTGCGAGCAAAAGAACGGCTACGAAGTCACCGTCATGATGGACGTCCTGACCGACAAGCCCGGCGAACTCAAGGGTATGTACATCATGGGCGAGAACCCGATGCTCTCCGACCCGGACCTCAACCACGTCAAGCACGCCATCGAGAACCTGGATTTCCTGGTTGTCCAGGATATCTTCCTGACCGAGACCGCCCAGATGGCCGACGTCGTGCTGCCCGCCACCTGCTACGCAGAGAAGGACGGCACCCAGACCTCCACCGAGCGGCGTGTCCAGATGTGGCGCAAGGCACAGGACCCGCCCGGCGAAGCAAAGGTCGACTGGCAGATCATCTGCGAAGTGGCAGCCGCCATGGGCTACGCAGACCAGTTCCCCTTCAAGAGTGCTGAAGAGATCTTCACCGAGATGGCCTCCCTCACGCCGTCCTACCACGGCATGACCTACGAGCGGCTCAACCGGCCCGAAGCACTCCACTGGCCCTGCCCGACCACGGAGCACCCCGGCACCCCCATCCTGCACCTCGGCAAGTGCTCGCGCCCCGACGGCATGGGTATCATGCCCGCGATCGAGTGGAAACCCCCGGCGGAAGTTCCCGACGCGGAGTTCCCCTATATCCTCACGACCGGACGCTGCATCT
>PGYL01000031.1:0-33038 GCA_002839645.1 Methanomicrobiales archaeon HGW-Methanomicrobiales-2
CTCCCCGTCAGCCCCTCCCCTCGTGGCGATACCACCACGGTCCACTGCACGGGCCTTTTCCTCGCTTAGGTTGGCCGCCTGAGGGCCAGCGTCTCTCAAAATCCAGTAGCCCGGCGCTGTGCATGCAAAGTCTGGACCATATCCGTACTCCCAGGAAGCGAAAAAACCCCACGCACTGCTACGCGACAAACGTTCAGGAAAAAAAGCGGTTTTGGCCGCTATCCGGCGGTTCCGGAAATTACTCGTAGAGGACGGGTTCGTCGATCTTCGAATAATCCACCAGTTCGCCGGACGCGAAGTGGATGCCGAGTTCACGAGCGGCGCTCTCGGGGGAGTCGGACGCGTGAATCACGTTCCGCCCGATGTCGAGAGCGAAGTCGCCGCGGATGGAACCCGGCGCAGCTTCTGCAGGGTTTGTGGAACCGATCATCCTGCGGACGACCGCGACTGCGCCTTTTCCTTCCCATACCATCAGGAAACAGGGTCCGCTCATGATGTAGGTTTTCAGGCCCGGGAAGAAGGGCTTCTGCAGGTGTTCCCGATACTGCTCGACGACCCGTGCCTCGGGGAGGAGCTCGAGTTTTGCCCCTGCGAGTTTGAGTCCCTTAGCCTCGAACCGGGAGATGATCTCCCCGACGAGTCCGCGCTGGACGCCGTCGGGCTTGACCATCACAAAGGTGCGATCCATGCCGGATCACTCTTTGCCGCGGGCCTTGCGGCCTGCCGCGGTCCACTCGACGCGGCGCGGCACCCGGCCGAGCCTGTAGTTGTTCTGGCACTTTGTGCTGCAGAAGTAGTAGATGGTCCCGTCCTTCTTGACAAACATCTTGCCGGTGCCGGGTTCCAGAGCCTCTCCACAGAAACTGCAGACGTATTTATCTACCATGATTACCGCCTCGAGAGTTTCTTGGCCTCACGTTCGGTCTCGAGCAGCGAGAGGATGTCTCCCTCTCTGATAGGCCCCACAGTGTTGCGGGTGATGATCCGCCCCTTGTTCGGGCCATCAAGAACCCGGCACTTGACCTGCTGGGCTTCGCCATGCATACCGGTCATGCCGATGATCTCGATAACTTCTGCGGGCATTCCGTCGTTTGCCATGCTTAACTCCTCACGCTCTCAGTGCAGCTATCTGCTTTACAATCTCTTCGACGAGGTCCTTTGCCTTGCCGGACTTGACGATAGCGGCGGCTGCCGAGCCGACCTCAAGACCGCTGGCGGAACCGATATCGTTCTGCTTCGTGATGTAGACAAAAGGAATCTGCTTCTCTTCGCAGAGCGGTGGCAGATGCATTACAATTTCTTCGGGCTCAACGTCTGCACCGATGAGAACCAGCTGGGCGATGTTCCGCTCGACTGCTTTTGTTGCTTCGTTGGATCCTTTCTTAACCTTACCGGTGTCTCTTGCGATTTCAAGAGCTTCAAGGGCCTTATTCTGGATCTCTTCAGGAATCTCGAATTTTACATATACCTTTGCCATAACTCACCTCTTTCGGGGGCAGCCTACTGCTGCTCCGTCATCATTCATCAGTAGCGTAGCTGATCGAATGCGCTCTATTATGTCATTAAGAGGAGGGATAAATGTTTGTCATTCGACCCCGTATTGGGGGGTAATGTTCCGCCATTTTCGGGCCTTCCCGCATGAACATGGCCACCGGTGGCATTATGCGGGGATCCGGTAGATCTGGACTCCCTCTGCGTCATATATGAGTTCGAGCGCCTCCGTCGGGATCGAAACAGTATAGCGATCGCGCTCTTCGGCACCCACATACAGGAGCGTGGCGTTGTACGCCCGCGAAAGCTCGATGGTCCGCGACGGCTGCTCATATATTCTCCGCACGTCAGCGCTCCGTTCGCTTATACGTCCCTCGTCTCCCCGCCACATATACTCGTGGAACGGCATCCCGATGACTGCCGGGATCCCGGTGAACGACGACACCCGTGAGTAGTAGGTGTAATCTCCGCCCTCTGCCTCGACGATGATATGGTCGCCCGGAAGATCCCGCAGGAACGCGATTGCTGCCGCATCCCCCGGGTGCGAGCCTTCGAGATAGGCCGCCCCGTCGAGGGTGTGGCTCCCGTACCCAAAGTCGACGTTGATCGCGAAGGGTGCGGCAAGAAGCAGCGCCACAGCCAGGACGGGCAACAGACGCCCCGCCCGGGCAGGCACGCGCCAGCCGATATCGGCTCTTTCCAGCCACCCCCCGATGACGGCAAGGCTTGCTGTCCCCATCAGGATCCAGGCGGGGAGGTAGAACTTGAAGACCGTGTTCATCCGGAAGTAGGTCTCCCCCATGTTGTCCTTGAGATAGACCAGCTCGGTAGCGAGGATGATCAGGAGCCCGAGGATGGCGAGCGTATCGATGGCCGCAAAGCGGCGGCGGGCGAGAAGGTAGATCAGCGGAACGGCGGCGATGGCCGCGGCCGGGTAGCCGGCGAGCACGAACGGCACCGCGGCGAGCAGAAGGTAGGGGCGCTTCCTGATGTCCGGAGCACAAAAAGCGACCAGCACCGCGAGGAAGAACCCGTGGACCAGCAGGAACTCCACCGGTTCGGAGGGTATGGGGACGATCGCGATCCCCCCGATGCCGGGGCTGTTGAGCTGCAGGTAGAACGGGAGATACGTTACGATCGCGAGCGGCGGCACCGCCGCAAGCATCATCCAGGACTTCTTGCTATCCCACGTAAAGTTCCCGTAACGCCACCATACGAGGAGGCCGAAGACCAGCGTGACCGGGGCGTAGACCAGCACGTCCCAGGAGTTGAACCCGGGCATGGACCCGAGGGCGAGGGCGGCAAGCCCGCAGAGGAGTGCCCGCCCCCGCATGGAGATGGTCGCCCATCGCAGGTAGGCAAAGACCAGGAGGAAGAGCAGGAACCCCTGGTTGAAGAGACTCATGACGTGGGGGTGCACGTCGCCCCAGAGCATCGAGAAGAGGGGATACTCGTTGATGGTGTCCGTGATCGTCCGGGTGCTCCCCCAGAGGACGTCGAACCACGTGTCCCCGGTAAGGATGTGATAGATCGCAGAGGGGTTTGGAATGAAGAGCGCGAGTACCGGGAGCCACCGGTAGCGATCGAGGAGGAGATGCCCGAGTGCGTAGAGCGAGACGACGGCAAGCCCGAGCACGGTCGGGAGGACAAGGTTGAATGTTACCGTCGAAGGTACGCCGGATACAAGCCCGAGCACCCCGCTCATCCAGTAGCCGATGTAGTAGTAGACGTCCAGCGTCCCCCCCGCATACCAGGGGTCGAGCGGCGGAACGATTGGAAGCCGCATGATCGACGCGAGGATGGCGTGGTCCATGAACTTCTCGGCGTAGGAGATGGTTGGGTTGATCCAGCGCACCTCGAGCATGAAGAGGAAGGGGATCAGGAAGGCGAGGTCCCAGGGGAGTGCTGATCGCAGGCGCTCCCTCGTGTAGAACCGCCGCGACCCTGCATAGGCGATTGCCGCGAGAAACGGCAGGAGAGCGAGCGAGATCGGAAGACCCGCGAGACCGCAGTACCAGGACCCGAGCGTGAGGAGGAGGATCGATGCCGGGTATGCGGCGGCGGCCGAGAGGTTGCCGAGGGTGCGGTCGAGCGCCGGCCAGGTGCCGAGGTGGAGCAGTTTGATGACGGCAAGCCAGAGCAGCACGGGGACGACGAACTCACCCGCCAAATGTCTCCTCCTTCTCGATCTCCCTGGAAAAAGCCTTCTTTAAGAGTTCCATCGACCAGTCGCCGAAGTAGTAGATTGATCCGACGCCCCCGATGAGCGTGACCAGGTTCTTGATCAGGTGGTCGATGACCGCGATCAGCGTCGCCGTGGCTGCCGGCGTTCCCGCGAGCCCGAAGGTCAGTGCGAGCGCGAGTTCATAGGTCCCCACCCCTCCCGGGGTGAGCGGCACCGCCTTGACGAGGTTGCCGATGACGATCGCAAGAACGACGATACCGAACGGGACCGGCTCCTGGAACATCAGGACGACCGCGTAGCAGACCAGCACATCGACGAGCCATATGAGGAGCGATGAAACGCTGAGCGTAACGAGGGCCCGGGGGTTGAGGGAGGCCCGTTTCACTTCATCGAGCATCCTCTGAACGGCAACGATGACCCGGTTCTCGGACTTCATCCTGCCCGACCAGAGAAGCATGGCAAAAAAGATGCCGCCTGCGGCGAGGGGGACAATGATAACCGTGATAAACCAGTCGGGGACATCCAGGACTGCCAGAATGAACGGGAGCGCGACGGCACCGAGCACCGCGATCATCAGGATATCGAAGACGCGTTCGACGATGAGAGACGAGAACCCCTGCGAGTAGGTGGCGTCGTCCTCGTGCTTGAGGATGAGCATCCGCACAAAGTCGCCGAGGCGTGCGGGAACGATGAGGTTCGCCGTCTGCGAGATGAAGATGCAGGCAGTCGAGAACCAGAGGCTCTTTTTGACGTCAAGCCCCTGCAGGATGAACTGGTACCGGTACCCCCGGAGGACCCAGGCAACAACGCAGATCCCGACGGCAGCAAAGAGGAAGGGTATCACGGCGTGTTCGAGCGTCAGCAGGAGGTCGTCCCATACGCGCAAGAGCATGTAAGCGACAATCCCGACCGCGATCAGGGTGGGGATGACGACCGCGCTAACCTTTTTCCACATGGAGCCGCCACCAGAGTTGCACAATCGCCGATCCCATCTCGATTACGTCGCTTCTACGCACAGTTGTTCCCTCTCCCTGCTGCCATCGCACGGGAAACTCTCGTATCCGGTACCCGTTCTTCTGTGCCCGCACCAGCACCTCGGTATCCCAGAACCAGTGGTCCGCAGTCACCGACGGGAGCAGGGAAAGAAGGCGGTCACGACGGAATGCCTTGAACCCGCACTGGTGATCGTGGAGCGAGCTCCCGAGGATCGTCCGTGCGAGCATATTGTAGCCCCGGCTCGCGACCTCCCGTCCGCCGCTCCGGGTGATATTACTTTGGGGGAGGAGACGGGAACCTGTTGCGATATCATAGCCGTCACGGATGGCGCCGATCAGTTCGGCGAGGTGCGGCATGTCGGTGGCCAGGTCGACATCGTAGTAGCAGACGATCGATCCCTCTGCTCCGGCAAACGCGCGGTTGAGCGCCCGACCCCGCCCGAGCCGCTCGTCGCTGTGGAGGAGGCGAACCCGGGAGTCTTTAGCCTCGTAGTTCCGGACGAACTCGGTGCTTCCGTCAGTGCTCCCGTCCTCGGCGACGATCAGTTCGAACCTCCCGGGCGCGATCGCCTCGAGCGTCTCAAGTGACCGGGGTATGGCGGTCTTGAGCGCCGAGAGGTCGTTGTAGACCGGCAGGACGGCGCTCACCTCGATCTCACGCATCTGAAAACCTCGCGAGAACCCTTTTTGCTACTTCCTGCCCGGCGACGACCGAACCGTTCATGCTCCGTTCCGGGTAGTTTGGGGGGCTGAACATTCCGGCGAGGAAGAGCCCGTGCTCTTCGTAGGCAGGCAGGCGTTTGCGGAGCCCGGTTGTGTAGACAGGGCCCGCATACGGGTCGACGGCGAGCCGGTGCCAGTGCACCTCGCTCTCGCTGACGGAAAATCGCCGACAAAAGTCCCCGAGCATCGACGCCTCGAAGCCCTCGGGGAGCCGGTCGGTGAAGTACGACGCAAGGTAAACAATGTGCTCGCCGTACCATGCCAGCGGGGCGAAGTTGGTGTGCGAGACCACCGCACCATAGGGGGCCGCATCCTTCATATTCAGCCAGTATATGCCGTCGGTCACGTCCCGGTCGAGTGCGAGGGTCATGCAGGCGGCGCCCTGGTAGGGCACCGGGGCGATATTGAGGCCGGCAAGGTCTGCGGTCACCTGCGGAGGGAGCGTCGATACGACACAGTCATAGACCTCTCCGTTGACGAGCCAGTTGTTGCCCTCCCGCCGGATCTCCTTGACGGGAGAGTCCGGCATGATCGAGGCGCCCCGTCCCGCCACCTCTTCCTCGAGCCGCGCGATGACCTGCTGGAATCCTCCTTTCAGGTAACCCAGACGCTCGCCCCCGGCGCCCCGGTCCGACCGGATAGCGATGCGGGATATGAGCCAGGCTGCGGAGGCCTCGCCTGCGCGGTCTCCGAACTTGCTCTTTAAGAGCGGTTCGAAGAACGATGCGTAGATGCCGGGGCCAAGGTTGTCGAGTATGAAATCCTTCGCGGTGATCCCGTCGAGCACTGCTGCGTCGAGCCGTCGGGAGCGCAGGGTCAGCAGGCCGAGGCGGGCCTTCTCGGTGAGCGTGAGATGGGGGTAGCGCAGGATCTCGGTCGGGGTGGTAAGCGGGTGGATGGTCCCATCGACGTAGTAGCCGGTGCTGCCCTTGAGCCATTCCAGCCGGTCGGTCACCTGCAGTGTATCGAAGAGATCGAGCAGGCTGGTATCGCCGGCAAAGCAATGGTGGTAATACTCCTCGATCCAGTAATTGCCGATCCGGTACGAACCGAGGCAGCCGCCCAGGGTGGGCCTTCGTTCGAAGAGATCTACCTGGTGTTTTCCGGCGAGTTCGAGAGCCGAGACCAGACCGGATAGACCTCCCCCCACAACGCAGATCTTCATCGTTTACCACTACGTTTGAAAATTATAAGAACACTTTTGGGTTATAAGAATATACAACGTCTTTATACATAAACGTCGATATTAATAATTAGTCAATATGAGGGTGTGAAGCTGAATGAGGGTCTTCTTCATAGGATTCGGTCAGGCGGGGGGCAAAGTTGTCGATATGTTCATGGAACAGGACAAACGAATGCAGACCCAGAGTTTCAGGGGAATCGCAGTTAACACGGCGCGTACCGACCTGATGGGGCTTAAAAATATCGAGCTCAAAGACCGGCTCCTGATCGGGCAGACCGTGGTTAAAGGCCACGGTGTCGGGACGGACAACGTAACCGGGGCACGGGTGACCGCTGATGAGATTGATGCCATCATCAACGCTATCGACACGAGGGGCACCCACGATGTCGATGCCTTCGTCATCATCGCCGGTCTCGGCGGCGGGACGGGTTCCGGGGGTTCGCCGGTCCTGGCCCGGCACTTGAAGCGTATCTACCGGGAACCGGTCTACGCGATCGGTATCCTGCCTGCTCCGGAGGAAGGCCGGCTCTATTCGTATAATGCAGCCCGTTCCCTGAGCACCCTCGTCAATGAGGCGGATAATACCTTCATTTTTGATAACAGTGCCTGGAAGAATGAAGGAGAGAGCGTCAAGGATGCCTATAACCGGTTAAACGATGAAATTGTCCGCCGGTTCGGCGTGCTCTTCCGTGCAGGCGAAGTCGGGAAGGCGGGTGTCGGTGAGATGGTCGTGGACTCAAGCGAGGTCATCAACACCCTGCGTGGCGGCGGCATCAGCACCGTCGGATATGCTATCAGCGAGAAGGTCAGCCCCCGGACGAAGCAGAATCAGGGGTTCCTCTCCGGCCTGATGCGGAAGAAGGAGAAGACCGAGGAGGTGCTGACCGGGGAAGACAAGTCGGCAAAGATCATCGCTCTTGTTCGGCGTGCCATGCTCGGGCGCCTCACCCTGCCATGCGACTACTCGACGGCGGAGCGGGGGCTTGTTCTCCTCGCGGGCCCACCTGATGAGATGGACAGGAAGGGCGTTGAGAAGTCGAAGAGCTGGGTGGAGGAGAACATCGCCGGTGTCGAGGTGCGTGGCGGAGATTACCCGGTTCAGAGCGACTACGTCGCTGCGGTGGTTGTTCTTGCGACGATCGGGAACGCTCCCCGGATCACCGATCTCCTTGAGATTGCAAAGTCCACGAAGGAAGATGTTCTTAAATCGAAGGAAAAGCGTTCGACCATGTTCGATGACGGCATAGAACCGCTATTTGAGTGAGGAGACGTTATGAAAGCAAGCATCAGCAGATGGATCATTCTCCTGCTGGCACTGGTCTGTGTCGTGCAGGTGGCATCGGCTTTCGACATCAAGACCGAGAAGATCGACCCTGCGAGCGGTGCCCTTGAGCCCGGCCAGCAGGTGACCGCGCGTTACGTGCTCACCTACGATATGATCACCACTGGCGGTAACGACGAGACATTCGAACTCAGCACCGGATTGCAGAATCCATCCTGGGAGTTCATCGTCTACCGCGACGGGGTTGCCATCTACACCACCAAGAAGACTGGATTTTACCCGATCCTGACTGAGTTCGAGATCGACTACGGTGATGAGGATGTCGAACTGGACGTGCAGTTGCGCGGCATCGTCCCCTCGAGCGCGACTACCAAGGTTCTGGTGACCAAGATCGAGCACCTGCGGGATGATGATGTGAAGGACACCCATTCCGTGAGCCGCGACGTTGTGAGCTCGGCCCAGGTCGAGGGCGATCTCTCTGGCCAGCAGCAGCGCCTCAAGGATCTGAAGGCCGACATGGATGAAAAGACCCGGCAGGGCGTGGACGTCTCTGCCGCACAGGCCAAGTACAATACCGCGAGCCAGGCGTTGACCAGCGCCGCGTCGGCAGGTCCGTCACAGGCAACGGGTTACATCACCACCGCCAAGAAAGATATAGACGAGGCAAATGCGCTCCTTGATAAGGCATGGGCCGAGAAGGAAGTCTCCAATACCGGCGCGACGATCGAGTCTCTCGATGGGATGATCACCTACTTCGTCGAGAACCGCTCGATGGCGAGCGACCCGCAGGTGGTTGCCATCATGACCAAGCGCGAGAGCGCCGTCCAGTTCTATTCCCAGGCACAGGATAACCTGAATGCCAAGAACTATCCGCTGGCACGTTCGAAGGCGGCTGACGGCCTGAGTAAGGCGAACGAGGCTTTGACCGATGCGAACAACCTGAAGGAGAGGATCGGCGAAGGGTTCAACTTCGGCGGTAACCTCCTCCTCTACATCGGTGTCGGGGTCGTCCTTGTCCTCGTTGTCGTGGGCGTTGTCTTCTATCGGAAGAAGAGCGGCTGGGACGAGCTTGGATAACCCCCCCGGCGACAAACCCTCTTTTTTCACATCTCTCTATTGCTCAATCTTCCCCTGGTGTCGTGCCTGGTGTACTGCTTCTCCCGGGAACGGCGCTCTATCGTTATCCGGGTCTCCTGAGGTTCTCCTGGCGGGGGCTAACTGCCTCATAACCTTTAGTGCTCGCGCTCTGATACTCCAGGCGATTAATAGGTTCGGGAAGTTCCCGGTGCTGAGTGACGACGGGCAGGAGGCCCCCGCCCCCTCAGCCGGGGGCGGTTGACGCTGCAAAAAAGAATCGCTGGTCCACGCTCTCTACGCGGTTGTCCCCGCGGGGACCCTGGAGAAGATCTCGAGGTTTCTGCTCCCCGACTTCCCATCCCGCAGGAAGTAATACTCGAGCAGCCTCTCTTTGTTCTCCTCGTACGAGAACCAGTAGTTCAGCCGGCTCGTCTCCTTCACGTAGCCCTCCAGGGTCGGGTAGGTATCGCCATCGTGGGTGATCACGAGGTCGAAGTCTCCTCCGTATATCGTCGGCTCGCTCACCTTCTGGCTGTAGTAACTGAGCTTTGAGGCGCGTTCACCCCGGTAATACCAGGGCAGCGGCCAGTAGGAGTCTGTCGCTACCGCCACCTTATCCGCGGCATCGATCTTCGCGAAGACCTCTCGCAGGTCTTCGGAGTTCTGCACCTGCACGATGGGCTCGTTGATGTCTGCAGGGGTGAACGCCACATGGAGCGTCATGACGATCAGGAAGGCACTTGCCGCGACGGCGATGACTGCCTTCTTTGTCGTCATCGCATAGACCGCGACGAAGATCATGGGCAGGAGCTGGTGGAGGATCAGCCACGGCACCTTCTCGCCGATGTAGGCGTAGGCTGCAATCGAGAGGAGCATCCAGAAGATGGCGAACCGTGCGAACTCTTTCTGCCGGTCGACCGGCCGGACTTCTCCGCCACCGGAAACGATCTCGCGGAGCCGGTCCCTCCAGCCACAGGGCTGGGGGGCGGTGGGAGGAGCCGCAACCTCAGGGACCCCCTCTTCCGATTCCTCGGTCCCTTCTACTTCTTCAAGGGTTCCTGCATGACGCATCTTCCGCTCTCTCCAGCGGGAGATACTCCCACGGATATCGATGAACTGCAACGTCCCGATAACGGCGAGGATCAGGATCGGCACCTCGTAGAGGATGAAGAGCAGCATGTAGAAGTACGGCGGCCCTCCGAGGCGCTGCATCTGGTGCATGGCGGTCCAGTGCTCGATGGCCCGGAGCCACCAGGTCATGATCATCTCCGGGTGGGCGCCCAACGACGAGTAGAAGGCGGCCATGATCCCGAAGACTACGAGTGCGCCGAGCGCGAGATCCCGGATCCAGTGTCCCGGGAGCCGAACCTTTCTCGCCCAGACCAGGTAGAGAAGGTACACTCCGAAGATCAGGACGACGATCGGCATGTTCTCCATCGTGGAAATTCCGAGGCCGATCACGGTCCCGGCGATGAGTGCATACCTCATCTGGTGCCGCTCAAAGTAATAAAGGAGGGCGACGAGGAGCACCATCGTGAAGAAGATGATGAAGGGATCGTCCCGGAGGAACCGTGAGAAGTAGACCATGTTCGGCGATATGGCGATGAAAAGCGCCGCTACCAGGGTCTGCTTCCTGTCAAGATAGCCGAGTTTATAGATCGGGTAGAGCAGCGGGACAAGCAGGGTGCCGAGCAGCGCCGGGATGAGCCTTCCTACGAGATCTGAGTCGCCGAAGAGTGCAAACATCCCGGCTGTGACATAATAGCGCAACGGCCCGTGATACATGGGGTCGTAGATGTAGGTCCCTTCGGTCAGGAGTTTGTAGGAGAACCACGCGTGGATTGCCTCGTCGTGGTGAAAGAGTTTTAAATCGAGTGAGTAAAAACGTAGAGCAATTGTGACCAGAAGTATGAGGAGAAAAAGCCCCTCGAATGAGAGTTGTTCACGGGCCCGTGCCGCGAACACGGCGGCCTTCACGCCGCTCTCACCTCAACTCTCCAGCACAATTTCAATGCCGATGTCTTTTGGAACCTGAATGCGCATCAGCTGGCGCAGTGCACGCTCGTCGGCATCGATGTCGATGAGTCTCTTGTGCACTCTCATCTGCCAGCGATCCCAGGTTGCGGTACCTTCGCCGTCAGGGCTTTTCCTGGTGGGCACCACGAGCTTCTTCGTGGGTAGCGGGATCGGACCTGCCAGATTGACGCCGGTGCGCTCTGCTATCTCTTTGATCTTATTACAGACCATCTCGAGTTTTTCGAAGTCGGTTCCGGAAAGACGTATTCTGGCCTTCTGCATGTTAAACCACCAAAAAATTATAGGTACCCTGTTATCTCATCTGCTTGGGGGTGATGTTGATGCACACACCTGCCGCAATGGTCGATCCCATATCACGGACAGCGAATCGTCCGAGCTGCGGGATCTCTTTGACCTTCTCGATGACCATGGGCTGCGTTGGCTTGATCTTGACGATCGCGGCATCGCCGGTCTTGAGGAACGTGGGGTTCTCTTCCTTGACCTGACCGGTACGGGGGTCGAGTTTCTTCTGGAGTTCGACGAAGGTGCACGCGATCTGGGCGGTGTGGCAGTGGAAGACCGGGGTGTAGCCGACGGTCAGGGCACTGGGGTGGTGAAGCACGACGACCTGCGCGATGAACTCATCTGCAACGGTCGGCGGCACGTCGGCGGGACCACAGACGTCGCCACGGCGGATGTCACCCTTGCCGATACCACGGACGTTGAACCCGACGTTGTCGCCTGGAAGCGCCTGTGGGATCTCTTCGTGGTGCATCTCAATGGACTTGATCTCACCCTCTTTGTTGGCGGGCATGAAGCTGACCTTCATTCCCTTCTTCATGATACCGGTCTCGACACGGCCCACAGGCACGGTTCCGATACCGGAGATGGAGTAGACGTCCTGGATGGGGAGACGCATGGGCAGGGTTGTCGGCTTCTCGGGTTCGGTGAGCGCGTTGAGTGCAGCGAGTAGCGTCGGTCCCTTGTACCAGGGGGTGTTTGCACTGGGCTTGGCGATGTTGTCCCCAACGAACGAGCTCATCGGGATGAAGGAGATAGCGTCGGGCTTGTAGCCGACCATCTTGAGCAGCTGGGAGAGCTGTTCCTTGACCTCGTTGTAGCGCTTCTCGTCGTACTTGGCGGCATCCATCTTGTTGATGCCGATGATCAGCTGGTTGATGCCGAGCGTACGGGACAGGAAGACGTGTTCCTTGGTCTGCTCCATCACGCCATCAGGTGCGGCGACGACCAGCAGTGCGGCGTCTGCCTGGGATGCGCCCGTGATCATGTTCTTGACGAAGTCACGGTGGCCGGGGCAGTCCACGACGGTGAAGTAGAACTTGTCAGTGTCGAACCGCTTGTGGGCGATATCGATGGTGATACCACGTTCACGCTCTTCCTTGAGGCTGTCCATAACCCAGGCGAACTCAAACGAGCCCTTACCCTTGGATTCGGCCTCCTTCCTGAACCCCTCGATGATGTGGGGCGCTACGGCTCCCGTCTCAAAGAGTAACCGACCGACGGTAGTAGACTTCCCGTGGTCGATGTGTCCGATTACTGCTAAATTCATGTGGGGCTTCTCAGCTGCCATAGTTTGTATCCTCCACTCAAATAGGCCTGTCAGCTCGAACAGCCTGCTTATGCGAGTAACTTATACGTATGACGTCCTCCATATAAAGCATTTCTATGCGTGCGAATAGCGTACATTCTCCAAAAACCCCGGGTAATCGACAGAATCTTATTCTCCGGAAATCTACGTTCTTCGTACCATGAAGACACTTGAGTTTCACCGTGACGATGTGAAGGACCGGGTGACGGTTGCATGCGCAGATCGTGAGGTGTCAGTACACTCCCACTGCAGTTACTGCCGGCACTGCGCGGGTGTCCGGGTGGGCAGGCGGACGATCCCGACGCCGCAGCGCCAGGCTCTCTCCGGGGTGAAGCAGGGTGCAAACCCGGACGAGAATCTGCTGAATGCTGCCCTCATGTTCAACGCCCTCGTCCGGGACGGGGCCGCAATCGAGTGCGAAGACGATAAGGGCGCAGGATTCTGCTCGATGTATCGCCGCTAGGTGGGGGTGCCTATTCTCCACGGGGCGGTCTGCGGTCGTCGGCAGCGTCCCTCCTCCCTCCGCTCAACTGAGCGGTTTCAGATCGTTGCCTCTCCCCGTGTGAGGCCGATGAGGTGCGGCCTTTGGGCCCCGCCTGAAGACCCCGACGGCGGCGTTCGGCAGGCGCTCTCGGCACGGTGGGGCTGCCGTCTCTACTATTACGTGGCCGGATTCTCCTGATCGCTGTCCCCCTCATCCCGGAAAAAAGAGTGTGCGCTCCGTTCAAACCAGATTGAACGCGCGCTCTGTCATTTCGTATGGCCGGACGGTGACGCCATCCGCTGTCTTGAACGTGGCGTTCCCGACGACCTTCACTTCGTACGTCCCAATCGACATATACCGGAAGGTGTGGGGGGTAACCTCGCCGGTGTTCTTGTTGTAGAGATAGATCTGTGCGCCGGCGGGCTCGCTGGTCACGTTCAGGCTGCCGTAGGGGTAGGCCTCGAGCCGGAACGTGAGGTGTTTATCAGTCTCGGTTTTCGGGTCATCGGTGAGCAGGATCTCCTGCTCGGCCGGCAGGTAACCCTGGCGGGTGACGGTGACGACGTGCGGCCCGTCCGAGATGTTCCTGATGAGGTAGGGCGTGCAGAGGCCGGTCCTGAAGCCGTCTACCAGGATCTCGGCGCCCGCTGGGCTCGACTCCACGAGCAGACCGCAGCAGGTGGCGTCCCCGGGCGTGATCGTGACCGTTTCCCCTGTCTCGGTCACGGTGATCCGATGGGAGAGGTAGCGGTCGCCGTCATTGACCGTGATGAACGAGTTCCCGCCGGCCACTTCGATCGTCCGGGGCAGCCGGAAGACCGGCCCCTTACCGTTTACGGTACATCCTTTGCCCACGTAATCATCCGACGAGAGAGATACCTTCCGAACGATGGTCTGCTCATGCGTTTCTATCAGGACCGGAGTGATGCAGTCTCTCTCTACCCATACCGTCTTTGTCGGGGTGTTGAATGACTGGCCTTCCTTGACTACCTGCACCGTATGGCTCCCTTCCCTGATGCCCAGGGCGACATGGGGGGTCGTGAATGCCATCTTCTTCCCGTCGATGCTGATTGTGGCTCCTGATGGCTGGGATGTGATGTATATGCCGCCGGTTCGGTCCTGCTCAGGCTCCGTCTGCGGGTCGCCGAACTTCAGGCGGTTAAGGACGGTGTAGCCGTCGGCGGGGGGGAGATCCGCGAACAGCGCCGTATCGTCCGGGACCGTGACGGTCGCTTCGTACGGTGCGAACTGCTCCAGTTCAAGGTGGAGGGTGTGGTCTCCGGGACCTATGGGGCTGATGGTTGCCGGAGTGACTTTCCCGAGGTACGTGTCGTCAAGGTGGATCCGCGCGCCGGCAGGATTTGAACTGACCGTGAGTGTCGCCGGCAACGGCGTGGCCACCCCGTAGATCCCGAATCTCTCGGGGTATGCCGTCACCGTTCCGTTTGTGAGGTTGATCGTGGTGGCGACCTGCTGCCAGGCAGCTCCAGCGGCATCGTAGCGGTACCATACCGCGTCAGGGGTTGCCTTTCCGTGCGCCGTCATCACGAATGGCAGCGATGCCGTTGCATTCTCCGGGCCGATGCGGTACGCCCGCTCCATTGCGGTTCCTGGAACCGGGGGAAGATCTGTTACCGCCCGGATCATCCCCGATGTCACCGCGGCCGCGGTGCCGTTGATGACCCGGCAGCCTTTCGGGAATATGAGCGATAGGGTTTCATCCCCGGTGCGGTAGCCCAGTTCTTCCTCCAGCACGCCTGCGGTGTTGTGGGGCAATACGAACGACCCGATATCCTCTTTTGCAGTCACGGTGTCGGAAGAGATCTCAATCCCGGAGGATCCTTCCTCTCCCCCGTACCGGACGACCAGGATGGCGTTCCGGTTCTGGAGGTGGTCGCCGGCGGTGCCGACCGGATAACTCTGTACCTCTACGATGTTCTCCGATGCCTTGATGAAGGGGAGGACATCTAAGGCAGCGGTCCAGACCCCGGCCGGCCCTTCCTGCAGGGGGTTGAGCCAGTCCCAGGTGTTCAGCACCACCCGGTTTCCTATGCCGCCCCGGTCGGATTCAGCCGTGCTCACGATGTAGAGTCGGGCTGCTGATGCCCGATCGCGATCGATGGTTCCATCGAACGTCGTTTTTGTGGCGGCGTCTTCTTCGGTCGTCCCCTCCCAGAGGTCTGCGAGGACATCGTCGCACCCTTCCCCGATCCGGTAGTCTATCCGGGGCATGGCGGGGTCGCTGACGACAAGCACCAGGAGGGCGGCAGGTATCCGGCAGGTGACCTTCGACTCTCCATCTGCCTGCACCGTCAGTGTATGGTCGCCGTTGGCGAGCATCTCCGGCGGGAGCTCCAGGGTGAAGGTCCCGGCCATCGAAGCCGTTCCGGTTCCCTGCCGGTCCCACGATGCGGCCGCGGGCGTGACCGGCTTGCCGTCAAACCCGAAAACCGGCTCGAACTCGGTTCCGGCGCCTGTCTTCGCCTCCGTTGCGTTGCTCACGTAGACGTAGAGGAGGCCGCGGTCGACCGTGGCGCCTTCGGGGACGGCGACGGGAATCCGTATGGTCGACGGAGACCCGACTGTTAACGGTTCTGTCGGCCCGGATGCGGTGAAGGCGTGGAGGGTGCCGTTGATGGAGCCCGTCGTCGATGCGTTCAGCGTGCCGCCCCTGATGCCCGACCCCCCGGATGAACCGGCGCTACTTCCGCTGCTGCTGCCTCCGCCGCCGGACCCACCCGTATCGCCGCTACTCCGGGTGCCCTGGACCGAGTAGCCGCTCACGCCTGTCTCCGCGAAACCGGTGAGGTCGTTCGACCATGAGATTCCCCTGCCCTGGTTGGACTGGTTGCACCAGCCGTATGCGTTGAAGGCCGCAAACGTCTCCATGTTCTCAAACGAGTACTCGATCTTCGCGCACCCATCGTCAGTCAGCCCGTCAAGGAAACTGTTCGGGCCCAGCGCGCCGACGCCGAGGTCGATGAACATGATGTGGAACCGGTCTTCCGGATTGTTCCTGCTCATGTCTTGCCCGTAGTAGATCGGGTAATTCGCCTCCCGGCAGGGCTTCCAGGTCTGCGGCGCGTAGATGAAGTCTTCCCTGGTGAAGACCCGGTCGGTGAAGCCTTCGCTGTACGCGATCTCCTCCATGGCCGGAGGCTGGTTCAATACCGGGGTCGGTGTCCACTGGTAGCCGCTTGCTTTGACGTGGAGCTTGAAGTCGTCGGGGACCTCTCCCTGCACCGCCACCATGAGGATGAGGTCGTCGAAGAACCCTCGCCCTCCCGTGTCGGAGAAGTAGAACGTTCCCGATTGGCTGCTGGTCTCCGTCACCTGACCGTAGCGCTCGGACGGGTCGGTCGTGATATGGAGGGCGTTGAGTCCTCCGCCGTCGAATTTGATGTAATTATCCCCGCCGTTTGCCATCGTGATATCGATGTGCTTGTAGTCGGGGAGGGTGATCCCTCCAAAGTCGGCTGCTGCAGCAGGTGCGGCGATGAGCCCGACGAGGAGAGCGAAGACGATGATCGTCTCCCGCCACCCTGCCCGGCGCATGTGTGGGTTGTTTTTCATCACAACTGTCTCCTGTGGTCCCGGCCTTCCCGGCCGGGTTCATGTGGTCTGTCTATGCTCGATTCTTGCCGGTGAAGTGCCGGAGAAAAAAGGGTGTTCAGGTTCTCCTCACGAAGAGGAGGAACCCGAAGGCCAGAATCGCCGCCCAGACCGGGAGCGGGGACGCCTGCGGCGTGGGGGCGCTTCCGGCCGTCTGAGCCGCTGCTTCTGCCTGGGCCGGTGATCCCGTTGCGGTGGGCTGCGGGGTCACGTCGCCGGTCGCGCCGGTGGCCTCCCCGGTCACCGCGATCGCAAAGAGGCCGAACCCGTTGGATGCGGCGGAGAAGACGGCGTTACCGTTCTCCTCACCGAGCGCCTCGACCGGGATCGCCTGCCATGCACTGTCGGCGTACCGGAACGGGGTGACCTGGTCTGCCGTGCAGCCCTGCGCCGCGAGCCAGGAGGCCGGGACGGCGAACCGGAGCTGGACGGCGGCGAGGTCTGCCTCAGACGCCTTGTAGAGGGTGGCCTGGACGTACTGGTAGACCGTGCCCGCCGGGGGCTCTGCAGCCTGCGGGAGGGAGCCTTTGGCGACGGTCACCATGAGGTCCTTGACCGCGTTGTTTGTCGTCACTGTGACCGCCGAGACTGCCGTCATCCGCATCGGGAGGGTGGCGCTCTCGCCGGGCTTGAGGTTGCTTGCCGCCCCGACCGCGGTCGAGGTGCCGCTGCTGCTGCCGGACGGCGAGGAGGACCCGTTAGCCTGCGGCGCAGCCGTGGCTGCGGCCAGACCGAAGATCGAGAGGCCGTTCGGCGAAACCGCCTCAAAGACCAGGTTTCCGTCGGCATCGGTGCCGACGAGCGTCGTCGCGAGGACTTCCTTGGTGCCGTCCTCGGCGGACCGGATGATCCGGATCGCGTCAACGCCGCCGTGGGCGGTGACCCATGCGGGGCTGACCGCCATCCGGATGGTGGCGCCGGCGATGTCCTGGCCGTTATCGAGGTTCGTCTTTACGATGTTCAGCGTGTAGGCGACGTCGCCGAGGGCAAGCCCGTCGGCGCTGGCGGCGAGCTGGAAGGCGCTCTGTGCATCGGCGGAGACGTTCTGCGAGACGGTCGTCGTGAGGCCGGCTCCCTGCGGGATGCCGGTCAGGTTCGCCGAGACGGAGGCGCTGACCGTGCCGACTGAACCGAGCTCGGTGACGACCGGGTTCGTGTCGAGCCTGATGTTCGCGATCGTCCCGTTCACGGTGCCGCTCTCATTGGTGGGAGCGCCCTCGGTCTCGATGATGAGAGTGAAGTTGCCCTCAGCGATCCGGATGGTGTTTCCGGCGACGGTTGCGTTGGCCGCGGTGGTGTTGATGCTGACCTGCGGCCTGCCGTCGTTGCCCGTGGTCACGTTGCAGCCGGGGATGTCGAGGGGGGTGTCCTGGGTCTGGTCGCCCTGCGGCCGGGTCACGGTGACGACGGCGGTGCCCGTCACGTTGCCGCACGCGGCGGTGACGGTCGACGTGCCGACCTTGCGGGCGGTGAAGAGACCGATCTCTGCATCCACCGTGCCGACGGTCTCGTTCGAACTGGTCCAGGTGACGGTGACGTCATCTATCACGCCCCCGTCGGTGTCGTAGACGGCCGCGGCAAACGCCTGCGTTGCCCCGACTAGGAGTTCCGCTGTCGGCGGGGTGACGACGATGCTGGCGGGCTGCGGGGTATACGGTTCGGTGACGACGATGTAGCCGGTCTTCACGGCGGAGTCGCTGCCGCCGCCGTTCGTGACTGTGAGGTTGACCGTGTAGTTACCTGCGTCTGCATACGTGAACGTTGCATTCCGCTCGGTCGAGTCAACAGTGCCGTCGTCCTCGAAGTCCCAGGCCCAGGAGGTTGGGGAACCGCTGGAGGTATCGGTGAACAGGACCGCGAGGGGAGCGTCGCCGCTGGTGACGTTCGCCGTGAAGTTCGCGATCGGTGCGTCTCCGCCGGATGAACCGTCGCTAACCGTCACCTCGACGGTATCGGTTGCCCCCCCCGAAGCGGCAGTCACGGTGGTCGTCCCGGCGGCAAGCGCTTCAAAGGACCCGGTGATCTCATTCACGACGCCGACCGTCGTATTGCTGCTCGACCAGAGTGGCCCGATGTCAGCAAGTTTCTCGCCCTGCGGGTCGAAGAGCTCCGCGGTGAAGATCCGGCTCTCGCCCACGCCGAGAGTCGCAGAGGACGGCGAGATACTGATGCTCTCCACATCGATGATAGTGAGGACGTGATAGTGTTCCGGCGGGGAGATGAGCGGGTGGTGGTCATAGACAGTAACCACTTCTCCGGAGGCAATCTTTTCCTCGACAAACGGCGTATCGCCTATGCCGTCGCCGTCGGAATCCGTGCCGGTGTACGTGCTATAGTAATTGCCGAGGTACCCGGTGTGGGTGGTATTCGCATACGTGTAGGTGACGGGGGTCATGGAATTGAGCGACGGCATCCCCACTTCGACAAGACCCCATTCGGTCGACTGGGTTCCCGTGAAATTGTTCAGCCAGACCTTGAAGTAGGTCAGGCGGTACGCATAGAGTCCCGTGCGAGCGCCGGCGATGATCGTGTTTCCCCGTAAGTCGGCATTACTAACATCACTGGCCTGGATCGCATGCCGGCTGCCCCCGGTGATCCTGTTATCCAGTACCGAGACATTCCGTGTATTAGAAAGCAAGACAGTTATCTGACCGCCGGAGATCGAATTTCCTTCGATATGCACGTCCTCGATGTTGCTATAAATACGCAGTGAAATGCAATTGGTAGAACTGCCGGTCGACTCAATGGTATTGCCGATGACGGTCATATTGTTGGAGTTGGTCTGAACGTTGATGCCTATTGATGTAACTGATACGGTATTATTTTCAACGATATCGTCGCTTGAACCGGTGATCATGACCCCGTTTTTTTGAGAGGTGATCACGTTGCTTTTGATCGCCGAATAGTTCCCGGGATGCAGATAGATACCGTATTTCGTTCCGATGCCGGTGATGACATTGTCCTCGATGACGCAATTTTGGTAGCCTGAACAGTCAATTCCGTTCCCATTGGCATTCGCGATGCCGAGGCCTCTGATGGTCACGCCGTCGGATGCGATCGTGAAAACGGGGTTGCTTACGGACGGAGATACGAGAGTGTTCTCCGGACCGTTCGCCGAGATAATGGTCAGCGACCGATTGACGACCACGCATTCGGGGTAGGTTCCGTTCCTGACGATGATCGTGTTCCCATCGCCGGCGTGATCCACCGCATCCTGGATCGTCAGGAAGTCACCCGCACCGGTGGCATCGACGTAATAGGTGCCCTCGGACTGGGACGCCGAGACCGTGATGTAATCCGTTTTTACTTCGGAGTTGCTGCCGCCGCCGTTCGTGACCGTGAGGTTCACGGTGTAATTACCTGCGGCTGCATACGTGAACGTCGCATTCTGCTCGGTCGAGTCGACAGTGCCGTCGTCCTCGAAGTCCCAGGCCCAGGAGGTCGGGGAACCGCTGGAGGTATCGGTGAACTGGACCGCGAGCGGGGCTTCCCCGCTGGTGACGTTAGCGGTGAAGTTCGCGATCGGGGAGGTCGACTGCCCGAGATAAATATGAGTGCTGCTCATCAGGGGAGCATCATCAATCTGATTCGTGACCAGTGAGTAAGAAGTATCGCCTATGCCGTCTCCATCGGCATCCGTACCATTGTAGGTATTCCAGTGGTTGCCCAGGGCCTTCGTGTAGGACGAACCCTGGTAGGTATAAGCGATCTCCTGCGGGGTGACCCACGCGAACGCTGCAGCAGCCGGTCCCTGCAACTTTACGGGAACGACCCCATCCGGCACGACAAAGTCGTTGAGGTAGATTTTGTTACCCGCTTTAATCTGGGATTGGATGAGTATGCAGGGCATATCATTGTCGCTGAACGAATTATTGCAGATGACGGCACCCCCGCAGGCAGCCATGCGGATGACTCCTCTAAGGGTTGCCGTTGACGTGGTATTCGTGAAGGTGTTGTTCTCGATGCGGCTGCCCGTACCGCTTGCCATATAGAGCAGGTTGTACACATTGTTGTTTCTGAACGTATTGTCGATCAGCGTGTTGTTTGTCAGACCCAGGAAGACAGATCCCGCGGCAGTACCCGGATTTTTCATGTTCTCGAAGATGCAGTTCCTCACGGTCACGTTTGTGGGTGGGACAGAAACCCCGCCGCTGCTGGAGAAATACAACAGCCCGTTGGTGAACCGCACGCTTTCGACAATCGTCCCATTCCCGCTGATCCGCATCGTGTTTCCACCCAGATCCAGCGTTACGATCTCCGCTCCTTCACCGGTGATCGAAACGGGCTTGATTACTCCACTGACGGCATAGGTACCATTGTAAACGAAGATGGTGTCTCCCTCGACCACCGACGAACTGCCGAGAGCATCGGCCAGCGTTACGAAGTCGCATCCGCTCGCTCCCACGGTCCATGTCCGGGGTTCGGGAGGCCCGGCCGGCTCGGTGACGGTGATGTAGTCGGTCTTGATCTCGGAGTCGCTGCCGCCTGCGTTGGCGACCGTGAGGTTGACTGTGTAAGTGCCGGCGGTCGTATAGGTGAACGTGGCGTTCTGCTCGTTGCTGTCGATCATGCCGTCGTCCTCAAAATCCCACGCCCAGGAGGTCGGGTCTCTCGTAGAAGCATCGGTGAACGCGACCGCGAGCGGAGCGTCGCCGCTGGTGACGTTTGCCGTGAAGTCCGCGACCGGTGCGGAGGACACTCCGGTCACTAGATAACTGCTGGAGTTAGTGCCTGTGACCCGGTTCGTCCAGGAGATCCCTTCTCCTGAAGATGCCGCGAGGCACCATCCATAGCCGTTAAAGGCAGCCGTGGAGGTCAGGTTGGTGAACGTGAACTCGATCTTCGCCCCGCCGTTATTGGTCAGGGTCGCGTCTGTAAAACTACCCGGATACATATGCCCGACGTTCAGGTCGATAAACATCAGGTATGCCGCCGTCGTTGTGTCGTTAATGTCCTGGCCGTAGTAGAGCGGCAGGGATGGGACAACGAGATTTCCCGGCCCCGGTTTCCAGGTCTGCGGGCCGTAGATGAAGTCTTCCTTCGTGAAGGTCTCATCGACCGCCCCTTCCACATAGGTGTAGTCTGTCGGCAACGCAGTTGCATTCGATGGAGGTGTCCAGGTATAGCCGCTTGACTTGATATGGAGGGCGAAGTCGTCCGGAATCGTGCCGTTCACCGAGACCAGGAGGATCACATCGTCGTAGAAACCTCGTCCTCCGTTATTGGTGAGCCAGAACACACCTGACTGGTCGTTGCTGACAGTGACCTGTCCCAGTGGAGTGTCCACGTCGTTTGTGATCCGGAGTTCGTTCAGGCCGCCGCCGTCCGCCTTGATGTAGTAGGTGCCGTTCGGGCCGCCGTAAGCGGTGCCGTCCAGGTCGTACTTCACGCCGGCGTTGTTAGCGACTTCGAAGAAGATATGCCGGGGTGCCGGGAGGGGCGCGGATTCTGATGCGCTGATGCCGACAGACTCCGGCAACGGTTCGGTTGCTTCCGGTGTCACCTCTTCCGCGACCGTTTCGGTCGGTGTCGGTTCGGGTGTACCGTTTTCCTCCGCACCGAGGCCTGGCGGTATCTCGTCGGGAACCCCAGCAATCGGTTCTGTTGTGTTCAACGTCAGGTCGGTGCCCCCCAGCGCCACCGCCGGTACGGCGATGAACGCGAGGATCAGCAGCAGGACGGCTATCCGCCCCTGCCACGGGCTGGTTTGAAGAAGTCTATCCCCTGTCATAAGATTTCCCTTTTAAAGCAAGGATTCTCGAAGAAGTTCCTGCGGAACCGGCCCTCTGGATGTCCGCGTCGGCATAACCGCTCTCTGAGAATGAGTAAAGTCTGAACTGTGTAGTATAAGACCATTACTAAATCGGGTCAAATTAAGTGAATTGAGTTGACATTCCGTAACCATTTTTAAATATATCGCCTGGAGTTGCTCGAACCTAAATATTCGGCGATCGGCCGGTCATGTGCAAAAAGATGCTAATTTATCCGGCTTTGTTAAGTTTACAGCATTGATTAATGTACTCCGGTCATGTACGGCCTGCACTCTCCCATGAGAGGGTTTGGAGGTTGTTTTCCAAGACTGCCCCTCACTCAACGTCTATCGTCTATTGGGAGATCCCGGACGGCTATACGCTCCCAACAAGTCACAGCGCCGCAATCTTCCCGACGAAGTAGTATGCGATCTTTGCCGCATCGCCGATATCGACCGCACCGTTTCCGTTGAAGTCCGCGGCAGGATCGGCATCCGTCTTCCCGACGATCATATAGGCGACTTTCGCGACATCGCCGATATCGACGACGCCGTTTTCGTTGAAATCACCCTTTGAGCTCGCCGGAGGTGTGCCGCAGACATACCAGCCGCTGAGCCATCATCGTCTCGAGTTTCTCAATCGTATAGTTCACCCTCACCGGATGGCCGGGAAGAGTACCGGCCTTGAGATCGATGAACATCATCCGGAACTGGTTCGATGCGTCGCCGACATCATGGCCGGGATAGATCAGATATGTGGTGCCTGCCGCCGGTCGCCAGGTCTGCGGACCGTAGCACAGATCGTCTTTCGTGAACCATTCGTCGACCGTCGGATTCACGTAGGTACGATTCTCAGGTGTGGGGATGTTGCGAGGGGCCGGAAGCGGCGTCCACTGGTATCCGTCTGCATGGATGTGCAGGCGGAAATCGTCGGGGATGGTTCCGTTCACTGCTACGCACAGGAAGATATTGTCAAAATAACCCCTGCCGCCGGTCGTGGTGACGTAGAAGGTTCCGGACCGGTTAGGAGTCTGTGTCACCTCGCCGTATTCGGTGCCCGACCCGTTCGAGATGTGCAGGGCGTTCAATCCGCCGCCGGACCAGAGAATACGGAATGAGTTGTCGCCAAAATCGTCGAACCGGACGCCTGCATCGTTTGCAACCCTGAGGTGGACGTCGTCGACTGCGGGGATGACTCCCCCTGTCGGGGTCTCCGCACGCTGGATGGTCACGTGCGCGGTTCCCGACACCCCGCCGCTCGTGGCGCCGACCGTCGCCGTCCCGGCCTTCAGGGCCGAGAAATACCCGGTTGCATTCACCGTGCCGACCGTCTCGTCGCTGCTCGTCCAGGTGAACTCGGCGCCCGGGATCTCTGCGCCTTCCCTGTCGGACAGTACGGCGGTGAACTGCAGGCCGTCGCCCGCCGTCAGGGACACGTTGTCCGGGGTGACGGTAACGATGCGGCTGCTCGGTTTGACGATGGGGTAGTAGTCCATCTGGGTGCCTTTGACGGTATACGGCTCATCGCCGATCCCATCGCCGTCGGAGTCAGGCCCGACGTACCGGTCCCAGTAGTTTCCGACGTAGCCTGTTCGGGTGACGTTGTCGAAGACGTAGGTGATCGGCTCCGTCGAGTTCCAGGAGGCGCTCGCGCTGTTTACCACAATATCCCCGGCATTATCCTGGACTGTATTGAGGTAGAAAAGATTGCCGTAGGTATTCTGCATGAAGATTCCGCTATAGGTGGACTGTTGTTGGATGGTGTTTCCAACGATAGTGTTGTCGCTTGAACCGTCCGCAAGGAACAGACCGCACGTTCCATTCGTCATCGTATTGTTGACGACTTCGATGTCTTGCGTGCGATATCTCAAAAAGATCGCCCATTCGCATTCGGTCAGTGTATTACCCAGGATTTTCACACGATAAGAATATTGATTATCTGAATCGGAAATGCGGATTCCGAAGTTGCAGGAAGTGAGAGTATTCCCTGATACCAGATCCGATTCCGCCCTCTTCAGGTCGATGCCTGCGTCGGACATTGTATCCAGCGTATTGTTCAGAATCCTGTTTTCTCGGGTATCTGCCATACCGATGCCGATGTTTGATGTGGAGATGACGTTGTACTCAACAGTGCATCCGCTGACGCCCGACAGAGATACGGGTGCTGCACCTCCGGGAACTCCCCGGATCGTCAGTCCTGAAATGGTTGATCCGTTTGCCACAAGGGAGAATACCGGAGTACCCTGACCTGTGGGGATTACGATCGTCTCCTCAGGTCCGCTCTCCGAGCGGATTGTCAGTGCCTTATCTATGGCGATATTTTCTGCATAATTCCCCTTGCGTACGATGATCGTATCGGATGGTCCTGCAGCGGCCACGGCGGCACCGATGGTCGTGTAGTCCCCTCCCCCGGAAGCGTCGACGATCCAGGTGTGCGCCTCTGCCGTTATAGTCTCCGTCGACGTTATCGGCTCGGGCATCGAGGTAGTTACGGTTACATCTGCGGTTCCGAACACCACACTGCCCGGGATGCCGGCGCTGATTGTCGCGAACCCGGGTGCGAGCGCCGTGAAATAGCCGGTCTCGTTCACCGTTCCGACGGATTCGTTGCTGCACGCCCAGGAAAACGCTACTCCGGGAATGATTGAATCCGATGCATCGTATGCCGTGGCAGTGTATCGTTGCATGCTGCCCTGCGCCATTTCGGCCGCTGCCGGCGTCACATCGATCCTGGCTACCTCCGGCGTCCCGGCCGATCCGGTTGCGTTTGACGGCAGGTCGGCATCCAGTGCCGCCGCCGGCCCGGTGCCGAGCACGAGGATCAACAGCACGGGGATGATCCCTCCCCGCAATCTTCCGGTTCGAATACCACTATCTACCATCGTTGGACCAATCCTTCCATTCAGTGGACGTAGGGGGGAAGTCTACACAAAACCGGGGATCGGGTCGCCTTCATTTGCGTAGAATCTCTCAACCCAATGCGTTACAGTTTAATAATGCATTATAAGAAGATGCTGAATTTACGTGGAGTTAATTGGATCTAATTAATATGGTGCTTCTTCCCGGGATAGGGGACTTCCCCGGGCCCGCATTACCGCCGGTTCGTCCTGAACTCTCTCGTAAAACCATGCCGGATTTCGGAGCAGATCGACAGGATCGGGCTGGTCGGGGAATCTTGGTAGAGTGAATTCCTGATCCGCCCGGTTCCGTACGGCAGGCATGACACAGTACGGGTCCCTTTCGGAACTTGAGAAAAAAGGAGGGTGATTGTTGTGTCTAGATGCTGATCGCCCAGCCGCTGCTGCCGGTGCCGATAATCCTGTTCGTCCAGGAAATTCCCTGTGCCTGAGCCGACTGGTTGTTCCATGCGTAGGCATCGAAGTAAGCAACGCCCTCGTCATACCCTGTGAGGCAGTAATCGACCTTTACCGTCCCGCTGTCCACAAGGCCGGTCTGGTTGACCGATCCCGTGTACAGGTCGATGAGCATGATCTTGAACTGCTCGTTAACGCCCATGTCCTGGCCGTAATATATCGGATAGTCATCAAGAGGTGCAGGTCTCCACGCCGACGTCCCAGGCCGGAAATCGGCGCTCACAAACGTTTCGCTGAGCGTGAGATCGTGATAATAGCCTCCGTCAAGCACCGGCTTGCTCCCGTCTCCTGTCGGCGCCCACTGGTAGCCTGACGCGTTTACCAGCAGATTGAGGTTTGAGTAAGACGCCTCAGCCGGCACCGCAAACAGCAGTATCACGTCGTCGTGGTACTGAGTATCCGTGCTGGTGTCGGAGATGTAGAGCGTGCCTGAAGCCGACTGGCCGGTGTATACGGCGCCGTTGAGGCTCGATGGGCTGTCGGTGATGTGTATCGCATTCAGTCCGCCGGTAGGCTTTGTGAAGTTGAAATAGTACGTGTCGTTTCCGAATATGTCGAATCTCGCTCCGGCATTGTTCGACACGGCGGCATATGTCTGGTTGTTGTCCGTGAAGACATCGTTGTCCGCGGAAACCGGCACGATGCAGACGGCAAGCATCAGCAGAATTGCCGATGCCGTCATTGCACCGAGTCTCATCGTTTTTCCATTGCTCTGCATGTCAATCAACTCTTTTCCGTGATTGTAGCCGCGTCGTCTGACGGTCGGGCTACTGCCGACAGAAGCCGGACGAAAAAGGTAACTAACAATCATGAATATTCGGCCGCTGTCAACACCTTGCATTGGGTGGGTTATAATACAAATACTTTACGTTTATCGATTCGTACCGAATATTCCTGTGATCAGGCCATCTAGATGAAACAATATTGAATAACCGGAAAAATATTGGAATATCCTCTGCTTCGAGAGGCAAGGATTCATATATTACAATGATCCGCCGGGTGGAGGATCGCGCACACGCCGCAATTTGCTGGCACGTGACAGATGCTTGCTATACGGCTCTGTTTCTTCTGCCCGGGTTTTTTTCGCAGCGTGCAGAACAATATTGTCGATGGGGCATGGCATCGCAAGCCCGGATCAGGTCACCGGACGGCCTCTCATTTTCAGCACCGGATCGGGTGTCATCGCGCCATCTGGTACTTGCCGATAAATACGCCTGTCACCGTCGGAAAACCTGTGACGTCCTCAAAACCGATAGATCTCGAAGTGAATATCTTTGGGGTACGGCCGCAGGAGACCGCCCGTATTCGGAGCAGGCGTCGTTAACCTGTCTTAATTAACTCCTCCTCAACTGACAAGCGTCATATAGCATCCCCGCCCACGTTTTTCCAGGAATCAGCATGGCAGGCACGGATACGGAGATTTCAGCACTCAACCACCGGGCACGGGAGCATGCGGCCGCTCTCGATGCGGTTCGCTCCGGCATGGAGACGGTGATCATCGGACAGCAGGCGGTTATCGACCAGGTGCTCGCGGCGGTGCTTGCCGGCGGCCACGCCCTCCTCGAAGGGGTGCCGGGGATAGCAAAGACGCTCACGATCAGCACCCTCGCGCACTGCCTCGACTGCACCTTTGCCCGCCTTCAGTTCACCCCTGATCTTCTTCCTGCCGACATCACCGGGACCCGGATCTACGACCGGCATACGGCCGCGTTCCGGACGATCCAGGGGCCGATCTTTCACCAGATCATCCTTGCCGACGAGATCAACCGTGCCCCCCCGAAGGTGCAGTCCGCCCTCCTCGAGGCTATGCAGGAGCGGCAGGTCACCATCCAGGGCGAGACCTACCCGTTGCCGCGCCCGTTCTTCGTCCTCGCCACCCAGAACCCGCTCGAATCGGAGGGCACCTACCCGCTCCCCGAAGCGCAGCTCGACCGGTTCATGCTCAAGATCCGGATGGATTACCCGAGCCTCGACGAGGAGATCGCCATCCTCGACCGGTTCACGGCGGGGGACCAGCCGGGCTCCCCGGCGCCGGTGCTCGACGCCGCCGGTCTCGCCGCCCTCAGGTCGTTCGTGCGGTCGGTCTACGCCGACCCGGGCGTGAAACGCTACGCCGCGCAGCTGGTCGACGCCACCCGGCACCCGGCGGCCTACGGCCTCGACCTCGGCCCCATGATTGCCTCCGGGGCATCCCCGCGGGCATCGCTCGCCCTCCTCCTCTGCGGCAAGGCGCACGCGGTGCTCGCCGGACGGGGCTACGTCGTCCCCGACGACATCCGTGCGCTGGCCCCCGCCGTCCTCAGGCACCGGGTGCTCCTTACCTTCGAGGCAGAGGCGGACGATCTCACCTCAGAAGAGATCGTCCGGCAGATCCTGGCGGTCGTGGAGGTGCCCTGACGGTGAGCGGCGCCGAAGAGCGGGCGGATCTCATCAGGCAGATCCGGCGGATCGAACTTAAGACCGCTGCACTGGCCGACGGCTCCTGCCTCGGCCCCAGGCGATCGCCTTTCAAGGGGAGCGGGATGGCGCTTGCAAACCTCCGCGAGTACCTCCCCGGCGACGACGCCCGGGCGATCGACTGGAAGGCCTCGGCGCGGATGGACCGGCTCGTCGTCAGGGAGTTCGAGGAGGAACGGAGCCGGACCTACTACCTCGTCCTGGACCGGTCGGGCTCCGCAACGTTCGGGTCCTCGATCAGCAAGGACCGCCGGATACTCGAAGTTGCCGCGAGCCTCATCTTTGCGGCTCACCGGCAGAACGGGCGGGTGGGCCTCTGCATCGTCACCGACCGCGTCGAGGTGTTCATCCCGGCCCGGCCGGGCAAAAGCCAGGTCATCAGGCTGGTGCAGGCTCTTGTTTCGCACCGGCCTTCGGGGACGGGCACCAATCTCTCCGCCGCATTCCGGTATCTCTGCACAAGGGTCCGGCGCAGGTGCTCGGTCATCGTCCTCTCCGACTTCGACGACCCGGGGTTCGCCCGCGACCTCTCGCTCCTGCGCCGGCGGCATGAGGCGACTGCCGTCAGGGTGACCGACCCCGCGGAGGACTCTCTCCCGGACGTAGGGCACGCGATCCTCGAAGACCCGGAGACCGGGGAGCAGGTGCTTGTAGACACCTCGGACCCCGTCTTCCTGAGAGCCTACGCCGATGCCCTGGCCGCGGCGGACCGGCGTATCGAGGGTGATCTGCGCTCGTGTCGTGTCCCTGAGATCCGGGTCTCCACGGAAGAACCGTATGACCTGCCCCTGCGCCGCTTCTACGCGCACCCGCGCTACCGGAGTGGTTAGATGGCCGGGTTTGCAGAGCCTCTCTGGCTCGTCGGCCTCGCGGCCATCCCGGTCCTCTGTCTCCTCTACCGGCGCGCTCTCCGGGAACGGTCCTATGCGGCGCTCACCTTCTCCCGGGTCGCGGTCGCCGCAAAGATCCGGAGCCCGGGCAGGCTCTCGCGTCCGCACGCCCTCTTTGGCCTTGCCCTCCTCGCCCTCGCCCTCATCCTGGTCGGCCTCGCCGACCCGCATATCCAGCTCGAAGGGGTTGACGAAGGCGTAAGCGTGGTTTTGGTGCTCGATACCTCCGGGAGCATGCAGGCAACCGACTACCACCCCACCCGTCTCGAGGCCGCAAAGGCCGCCGCGGAGATCCTGCTCTCCCGGCTCAACCCGGACGATTACGCGGGGATCGTCGTCTTCGAGTCCGGGGCGACGAGCGCCGCCTACCTCTCCCCCGACCGGGACCGGGTGATCGAGAGGCTCCACGGCATCCGCGGACGGGACGGGCAGACGGCTCTCGGCGACGGGCTTGCCCTCGGCATCGATATGGCCGATTCCATCCCCAACCGGCACCGGGTGGTGATCCTCCTCTCCGACGGGGTCAGCAACGCCGGCACCTTCTCGCCTGAAGAAGCTGCCGGGTACGCCCGTGAGCGGAACGTACCGGTCTACACCGTGGGCATCGGCTCGACCAGCCCGATGGCGGGTACGACCGAGTCTGCTGCGCTCGATGAAGAGACACTCCGGGCAATCGCCCGCACGACCGGGGGGAAGTACTACGCGGCTGTCGACGAAGGGACGCTTGCGGCGATCTATGCCGGGCTGACCGACGAGATCCCGCGTGAGCCCAAAGACACGAGCATCCGCGACGTCTTCTTCGCCGGGGCGCTCGGTGTGCTCCTCCTGGAGATGTGCCTCCGCTACGGCTGGGGGAGGATCCTGCCGTGAGGCGGTTCCTGCTCCTTGCCTGCCTCGCCGCCGTCGTGTGCGTGGCGACCGCTGCTGCCGGAGGCATCACCCTCTCGACCGGACAGTCCGACTACACCGTGCAGGTCGGTGAGGAGGCACTATTTCCCATCGCCGTTGAAAACACGCTCGGCGCCGATACCACGGGAATGCTCGTCCAGGAAGTGCGGTTCGTCCCGGAGGGCAGCGAAGGGAGCAGTCCGGCATCCCGGTCTCAGTCCCGGACGATCACCATCTTCCGGGATACGACGGAGATAACTGCCGGTGCCGGAACGGCGGCGGTGCCCGGCACGTTCTCCTTCGATATCGCGTTCGAGTACGGGAACGCCCCGCGCACCCGCGTCGCCCTCCCGGAGATCCGGGTCCACGTCGTCAGTTCGACTGCAGAAGAGGCGGACCAGCAGAGCCCGCAGGTGAGCTCCGTCTCATCGGTCTCAACCCCGGCAGGGTCAGGCGGGCCGCAGGGGGGGTCCTCATCCTCTTCCACGAAACAGCCCGGGCAGATGATGCAGGATATGGGGTCGCTCCGGGAACAGGCGGCACAGGAGCAGGACCGCATGCAGGCGTTGCGGTCCGGACTGCTTGCCGGGCTTGAGGACGACCCGCTTGTCCGGGAGATCCACGCCGTTCTCACCTCGCACGGGTATACCCGGGCGGCGACGACGATCAACCCCACGGATGAAGGCACGGGAACGTTCTCGTTCGAGTACCGCGGGGGCACCGGGGACGTGATACGGGCAGGCGGTGCAGTGAACAACGGTTCCGCAACGTACGCGGCATATGCCTCCGGGAGATCGCTCGTCGTACACCATGCGGTCACGGCAAACGAGACCTACCGGCAGTATGCCGGCGAGCTCGCAGATGCCGGTTTCTTCCCGGTTACCTCTTCGATGAATGCAACAGTGGGCGCCTCCTCTGCCGGTATAGGGTTTGTCGACGGCCAGAACCGGACGGCAAGAATCGTCGCCACTCTCTCCGGGGGAGAGGTGCGGGACGTGATGCTCGAGAAGCCGTCCGACTTCGCCTGGCTTGCGGGTGCCGGCGCGCTCTGCATCGTTCTCCTGATCGCCTACCTCATCAGGCGGGGGGGACCGGAAGCGCCGGCGCCGGCGGTCTCCCCGGTTCCCCGCGACCCCCGCGGCGACGCCCTCCGTCTCCTTGAGGCGGCACGCGGAGAGTTCGAACGCGGCGACCGAAAAGAGGCGTACGGAACGGCCGGCAGGGCGCTGCGGTCGTACGTCTCGTCGGCACACTGGACCGGCGCGGAACTTGCGGACGGCGATGTTCTGCGCCTGCTTAAAGAGAGCGGCCATGAGACCCGGGCGGTCTCTTCGGTCCTTGAACAGTGCGGAGCCGTCTCCTACGCCGGGTCCCTGCCCTGTGATGAAGATTTTCAGGCTGTTGCCCGGACGATCGAAGCCCTTATCCGGCAGGATTAATTCAACGGCGCTGAACATGTAAATTAATTAAATGTCGTTTTTAATCACTATGTTAATTGAACAAATTTAATTAATATCGGGTTTCAGCACCTTTTTCATCTCCATTCTCCCAGTCTATTCAGGATAAAAGGGATACCATGACTCTGCTTCTTGCTCTTGACGATACGGACAGCCTGGAATCCCGGGGAACCGGCCGCCTGGCCCGTGCGGTCGCCGACGCGATCGCCGTACACTACCCCGTATGGGGTGTCACCCGGCACCAGCTCTATGTCCACCCATCGATCCCGTACACGTCCCACAACAGCTGCGCCGTTGTCCAGATCGATGCCGATGGCGGTGAGCCGCTCAAGACCGCTCTCTCCATAGCCGAGGAGACGATGCTCGACGACTTCGTGGAGGGGAGCGATCCGGGCCTTGCCGGAGCAACTCTCGACCAGGTGGCTCCTGCCCTGATAGCATTCGGCCGCGATGCCCAGCAGATGGTGCTCACCCAGGAACGTGCCCGGACACTGGCAAGGAACCTCGGCATATGGCTGAAAGGCCTCGGCGGCACGGAAGATGGCGTGATTGGCTCGATGGCGGGCCTCGGGCTTGCAGCGACATACAACGACGGCAGATTCCTCCAGAAGGGGACCATCCGCAGCCACACAGGCCCGACGCCGGTGCATGTCCTTCTCGGAGCAGGGATCGACGAGATCATGACGCTTGACGGCAGAAGGGTTACCGAAGGGACCATCATCCTCAAAGAAGGCAAAGCTGCCAAAGCCTGCCCCATCAACGGCAGGGCCGTCCTCTTTGTAGATGAGCAGGACGGGGAACTGGTTGCGATAAAAAGGAACTGAATATGGAGTCCGGGAGAAGAGTCGTACTGGCGGTCGTCGTGCTCGCGGCGGTTGTCGCCGTGTCGTTCCTGATCGATACGGCCGTCTCGGGGGCCTATGAGACCGGTTCGACTGATCATCTCCTGCAGACTGCGGCCATCGATCGCTACGATCTCCGGTATGGTCCCCAGCCCTGGCGGCCCTACGCCACACCAATCGCGATCGGTCCGGGCGACCTCCCCTCCGGGAGCTGGTACCTCACTTTCGTGAACCTGGGGGTGGTGCCCGTCGGCGGGAACCCGGCCCTCGCGCGGACTGGCTCGGTCAGGGTCGATTACCGGTTCACGGATCTCGCCGGAACGGCATCGTTTGGCGTCTACGGTCTCCATGCCGGGGATGGCAGGGCATGGACGAACCGGCAGTCCGGCTACGGCACCTCCGGTTACTACGTCTCCGGGGCCGCTGCATCCGGCGACCCGCCGCAATGGGCGACTCCTCTCCCGGAAGGCGACCGGTATGTCGTTGAGGTGGCGGGTTCCCCGCGCCCGATCGACGAGGATGCGGCCCGGAATACCCGCACTCTCTGGTTCGAGCGGCTCAAATCTGGCCTGGACGGGCTCCATATCACCACTGATCTTGCGGCCCGAAAAGGGCAGGTGACCGAGACTGACGATCTTGAGGGCTCGTTTTATGTTACGTATACCGGCGGCAACCGGGTAGGAGACCTCTTTCTGATGGTCGCCGTGGACCGGCCGCAGCCGGA
>PGYL01000031.1:33044-81673 GCA_002839645.1 Methanomicrobiales archaeon HGW-Methanomicrobiales-2
GGAGGGTTTCGGACTCACGCTCGAATCAACGTTTGTGGAGGATAACCGATGATGAAACGCTCTTCTTACTTCAGCCTGTACGAGATCGCCCTGCTCTCGCTCTTCGGAGCTCTCGTCTTCGTCCTGCGGACGGCGATCATAGTCCCGATCCACACCCCCGGAAGTTCGGGGATCTTCTGGGTTCTGCCGCTCGTCGTCGGCGCCGCCCTCGTGCGGAAACCGGGAGCCGGTACGTACGCCGGCCTGGTCTCCGGCATTCTCGCGTCATTCTTTGGCGTTGAACCGCTTCATGTATTTGATATCTTCAAGTATACCGCAATGGGGATCACCATCGACCTCGTCTCCATGGCGTTCGGCCACCGTCTCGACAACCCGGTCGTCGGGTTCATTGCCGGCGCCGCGGGGAACATGGTGAAGATGATGGTGAACTATGCCGTGCACCTGCTCCTCGGCGTCCAGGGTGTCTTCATCCTCCTCGGCATCGGGGTTTCGTCGCTCACGCACCTGGTCTTCGGGGGCATCGGGGGTATCATTGCCGCTCTGATCATCGGACGGCTCTACAGGGCGGGGATTGTGCACCAGGACGATGTGCCGGATGAGGGCTGACCCGGCAATCGAGTTCAGGTCGGTCTCGTTCCGGCACCCGGCTTATCGGTCGACGCGGCCGCGGGAGGTACTCGCCGGGATCGACTGTATCATCCGGGAGGGCGAGCGTGTGCTGCTGACCGGGCCGAGCGGCTCCGGGAAGACGACCTTCCTCCGGTGCTGCAACGGCCTGATCCCTCACGCCCGGCCCGGTACCTTCAAAGGAGACGTCTTTGTCAGAGGACAGAATACGCGCGACTGCACGATCGGCGATCTTGCCCCCACCGTCGGGATGGTCTTCCAGGATCCGGACCACCAGATCTTCTCAAACGACGTGGTGAGCGAGATTGCGTTCGGCCCCGAACAGTTTGGCTGGCCGTCGTCGAGGATTGACCGGGCGGTCACCGAGATCCTGGAAGAGTTCCGGCTTGACCCGCTTCGCGACCGGCAGACGACTGAACTTTCCTGGGGAGAACGCCAGCGTCTGGCGATTGCCTCCGTCGTTGTTCTGCGTCCCGCAATTCTCATCCTTGACGAACCATTCTCCGGGCTTGACGCCTCGAGCGCGAGCGGGCTCCTTAACCTCCTCGATACGTTGAACAGAGAGTCCGGCATGACGATCATCCTCTCCGAACACCGGACAGAACTCGTCGCGCGGTGGGCCTCCCGCCGGATATCTCTCCTCGATGGAAGACTGATCGAGCCCCCCGCATCGGATGCTCTCCCGCGTGCCCGCCCTCCCCACCGGACGGCAAGGACTGCCCGTTCAGGCATCATCACCCTGCAGGACGTCATGTTCCGGCACCCGGGTAGAGACCTCCCGGCAATGGACGACGTCTCCCTCACCCTCTATCCCGGCGAGACGACGGTCCTCTCCGGTCCGAACGGCTCGGGGAAAAGCACGTTACTGAAACTCTTAAACGGCCTCCTTCGGCCGGAGTCGGGACGGATCACCGTGGATGGAAGAGAAACCCGGGAAAAGACCGTCGCCGAGATCGCCCGCACCGNNNNCCGCACCGTTGGCCTGGTCTGCCAGCATGCCGACTACCAGCTCTTCGGGGAGACCATTGCCGAGGAACTTGCCTTTGCCCCCTCAAACCTCGGCACCCCTCCGGTCGTGATAATGCAGCGGATCGAACGCGTGCGAGAAGATCTCGGTATCGGGCATCTGGGGCTCGATGTCTCGCCGCTTGCCCTCTCTGTCGGAGAAAAACAACGTGTCAGCATCGCGTCCGTCCTGACGATGGATACGCCTGTCCTGGCGCTCGACGAGCCGACGCTCGGGCTCGATCCCGCTGCCAAGCAGCGACTGGCCGGGCTTATCGATACACTCTGCGCCCATGGAAAGGCGGTCGTCATCGCGACCCATGATGCAGAGTTCTCCGGTGCAATCGCGGACAGGATTGTCAGGATCGAGCGCGGACGCGTCGTGGACGATTGCAGAGTACAGGAGGAACAGGCATGACCGGGAGAGACGAGCGGCACGGTCGGAGGCATGCTTACCGGGCAGTGGGGTATATCCCGGTAGATTCGTTCCTTCACCGGATGGACCCGAGGACCAAACTCCTGACCGCGCTTGCGATAAGTATCGCCGCGTTTGCCACGACATCGCCGGTTCGCACCACGCTCCTCTTTGCCTTCGTTGTCGGCCTTGCGGCTGCTGCAGGACTTGTGAGACCGCTTTTTCGGGCGCTCTTCCTCCTCCTGCCGCTCCTTTTCTTCATCGTCGCGGTCGATGTCTTCTTTCCCGAGGAGACCTGGGGCTACGTGTATTTTTCGGCCCAGGTGGGCCCGTTCTCGCCGGTGATAACCTCCGGTGGGCTGCTCTATGCTGCGGCGAAGGGGATCAGGGTTCTTGTCATCGGAGGGATCTCGTTCCTCTTCGTGATGACCACCTCATATACCGATTTCGTCGCCAGCCTTCGTATCAGCCGGTTGCCTCCGACCATCGCTTTCTCCCTTGGGTATGCGCTGAAGTCGATGACAGCCCTCTACGACGATCTCAGAAATATCATGGATGCCCAGCGTTCCAGAGGGCTTGAGTTCGACCGGGGGACGTTCATCAAAAACAGGAGAAAGTTAATGGCACTTGGTATACCGATGACGATATCGATTCTGCACCGGGCCCGAGACGTGACCGAAGCGATGCAGAGCAGGGGATTCGCCTCGACCGCAAGGCCCACCTGCTATCGCCCTCCCCGTCCCGGGAGGAGCGACCTCCTCCTGCTCGTCGTGCTTGTACTCTCGGTGTCCGGCATCGCAATGGTGCCGGTGTAGGGGGGCGGCTCTCGCTCACCGGACGGCTTCGGCCGCCTCTTCCTTCGGCCCGAACTCTTTTTTGATCCCCTCCGCGAACTTCTCGTACCCTATCTCGTCCATCTGGTCGGCGAGAGGCCGGCCGCTCCAGGCGTTGCGGTAGATCCAGTAGACGATGCGGTCGACAACCTCGACGACCTCCTCCTCGGTCTCGACGGTGACGAGTTCCCTTCCTGCGGCGGGGGAGGCTCCGCGCCGGCCGCCAATCATGATCTGGTAGTGGTCGTACTCCGTCTTCAGGAGATGATAGGGGCAGGAGTGGACACAAACGCCGCACTGGACGCATTTGCTCTCATCAAGAACCGATGCGCCGTTCTTCAACACGATGGCACACTGTTTGCAGTACTCCACGCAGGTGCCGCACCCCGTACAGAGCCCGGGGGTGCGCAGCGGCCTGATCCTCCCGATGATCCCGATGTCGTTTAAGAGTGGGCTGTTGCACATGTAGGTGCAGCCGGATATGGCGATGCGGAGCCGTATCGGGAGTTCTTTCCCGAAGACCCGTTCGTCGACCTTCCGTGCGAGGTCGATCGTCTCGCAGTTAGCGTACTTGCACCGCTCTGTCCCCGGGCAGGCCATGATGTTTACTACTTCGTTATACTCTGCCCCGATGGGCGTCCCGTTTTTATCGAGGGCTTTCACGATCTTCTTGAGGTTCTCGGGGTTCACGTGCGGGATCTCCACCGTCTGGCGCATGGTGAGGTGGAGCGAGCCGTCCCCGTACTTTTCGCTGATCCTGGCGAGTTGCTTGACCTGCGCTGCAGAGAGTACTCCTGCCGGAACCCTCAGCCGTATCGTCGCGTAGTCTGCGTTCCGCTCGGTGATGATCCCTCCCCGGGAGTGGAGGGTATAGTCTTGCTTCATTCTACAGTAGTAGCGGCCGCCGTGATGAAAAAGGTGATTACAGGAGGGCAAGGAGGAGGATGATCCCCGCCCGGGTGATCTCGTTTGTGGCGCCGACAACGTCGCCGTTGACGCCGCCAAAAAGCCGCCGGGAGAGAAGCATCATCAGTGCGACGATACCAAATGTGACCGCGAGGGCGAGCGCGATACTCGCCCGGGGTACCGGCAGCAGGAAGAGGGGCAGCGCAAGCAGGGTGGCCGGGACGAGGAACCAGGGTTTTGCAAACCCATGAAGGTAGGAGTGGATCCCCTCCCGGAACGGCACGCCGAGCGTGGTGAGGCAGGACATCGCGACTTTTGCCGAGACCTCGGCGATGAGGATGGCCGCCGGGAGGTATGCAACGCTCTGGAGTCCGGCAAACGCAAGGAGCGTGACGACGATCCCTGCCGCGACAGCCCCGGCCCCGGTGGTCCGGTCGGTCATGGCCGCAATCCTCTTCTCCCGGCTCCCGTGGGCCATGAGCCCGTCGCCGAAGTCCAGCAGGCCGTCGAAGTGATTGCATCCGGAGAGAAGGAGCACCAGGGCGAGGGCGACGGCCGCGCCCACCACCGGGGATGCTATCCAGCAGGCGATACCGGCCGCTATCCCGCCGATGACGTATCCGGCGAGCGGGTAGAGGTAGGAGCGGCGGGCGAAGTGCTCGAAGTCGACGGGTCTCCCGAGAGGGAGCGGGGTGCAGAACTGCAGGAGGGCAATGACGGACTTCACATCGATCCCATCGACTCGCTGTAGAGGCGTGACGTGCAGCCCGCGATCAGCCCGGCGACGGCATCGTCGAGGAACGGCCCGAGTTTACTCAAGATCCCGGGTTTCTTCTGGTCGTAGCGGGTGAACTCGAACCGCGCATAGGTCCCCCCGATCACCTCGGCGATGGCCATCCCGATGATCTCGTCGGAGAGGAGGAAGACCGGGTCGTCTGCGATCTCGGAGTTCTTCCGCTTCCAGTAGAGTTCGTCCTCAAGCAGGATGGCGCCGAGGAGGAGCGACGATATGTTGGGATCGAGAAAGGCCTTCCCGATCTTCTCATCCAGCAGCTTTGCAGCCTCTTCTGCTCCGATCCCGTGGGTGATGTAGAGTTCCATCGCGGAGGCGACGATATCTTTTCTTGTGATACCCTTCTCTTCCAGCCTGCGCTCTATCTCGAACATTGTTCAAGTATTGAAAGCGGAGGTATTTTGGCGTTTGGGTTTAACGACTGTCCGCAGGACAGGAGTTCGAGAAAACCCGAAGGGTTTTCGATGACGACGCTCCGGCATACCCGGCAACTGCGCCCCCCTCCTCGCTCACACCCGACACCCGCATCCCGTCCCACGAAACCCCCGACAGCAATCTCTTCTATCCTGCGGCACCTACCCTGTACCTGATGTCTCACCCATTCCTCTCAGAAGATCCAGGGTTCCGGCCACAGCGCCCGATGATGGCGCTTATCCTCGGCAACACCATGCTCTCCACCGTCCCCGGCATATCGGGCGCCGGGCCGACACCGGAAAAGACCCTGCTCACGCCGGTCCTGGACGCGGAACTCGTCACGACCGGCGCTATCACGAGCGTCCCGGCCCGGCCGAACACGCCTACCGGGTGCCCGACACCGGCGACCATCACTCGGTCCATGATAGAGTTGACCGGGCTTGCCCCCGTCCTCATCAACGCGGGGCTCGCCCATGCCCCCACCGTCCCCTGCCTGGACGTCTACGGAAGCCCCGGGGGCGATCCCCGGAAGGAGGACGCGGTGCCGCATGCCGCTCTCCTCTTTGAGCGGGGCGAGATGGTCGGCCGGCTTCTCTCGCAGTACAGCGACTTTTTGATGCTCGGGGAGTGCGTCCCCGGCGGGACGACCACTGCCCTCTGCGTCCTCCGGGCGCTTGGCTACGACGCCTCGGTCAGCAGTGCCTTTGCCGAGAACCCCATCGGGCTGAAAGACGCCGTTTGCAGGGAGGTGCTTGCCCGGATAGATGAGGCGGGCGCGAGAGGGCCCCTTGAGATCCTCCGGGCCGCGGGCGATCCCATGATGCCGGTGGCGGCAGGGATCGCGAGCGCGTATACCGGCGACATCCTCTTCGCCGGCGGGACCCAGATGCTCGCCGTCGCGGCTACCTTAAAGGTGCTCGGGAGGCGGGTGCCGCACCTGGCGACGACGGTCTACGTCAGGGACGACCCCTCCGCCGGGTTCGTCCGCTCGGTCGCCGATGTCGGCACCACCGCGTACTTCGTCGACCCGAACTTCGCCGGTATCGGGCACGTCGGGCTCGCCCGCTACTGCATCGGCGAGGTCAAGGAAGGGATGGGTGCCGGCGGGGCCCTGACGCTCGCCTACCTGATGGGCCACGATCCCGAGGAGATTACCCGGAAAGTCTTTGATTTCGTCACAAAGTATGCTTGAGGGAAGGACTATACCTTTTTACATCGACCTATAAGCAATGCTTCCACTCTATGTGGTCAACAATCACGGGCAGTTCAACCACCTGATCCTCAGGACGCTCCGTGATATGGACCTCGAGACCACGATGATCTCCAATGAGACGCCGCCGGCCGAGGTCGCCCGGGGCTGCCGCGGCATCATCCTCGGCGGCGGCCCGACCCTGGACCGCATCGGGGTCGCTCCCGCGTACCTCGACCTCGGCCTCCCGGTCCTCGGGATCTGTCTTGGTCTGCACATCATGGCGACGGCCCGGGGGGGCGCAGTCCGCCAGGGAGCGAGTGGGGGATTCGGTGCGGTCGAGGTGGATATCCTCGAACAGAGTAGCCTCCTCCAGGGCTACCCGAACAGGATCAATGTATGGGCGTCTCATGCGGATGAGGTCTCGGTGGTTCCGGAAGGATTTGTCCGGCTTGCGGAGTCGGTCATCTGCGGTGTGGAGGCGATGGCATCTCCCGATGAGCGCCTCTATGGTGTCCAGTGGCACCCGGAGGTCAGCCACACCGTCAACGGGCGGCTTCTCTTCGAGAATTTTGACCGGATATGCCTGGAGTAGATGATGTTGCGAACCGGGTCGGGTCCTTCGGGTTCCATTGCCGGGAGTGCGGTGCCTGCTGCCGGCGGGTCGCGGAGGACTCGAACCTCGTGCTGGTGAGCCCTGCTGAGGTTCGGGCAATCATGGCGTCGACCGGCATGGCCTGGGACGAGGTCGCCGGGCCCTATCCCGACTTCATCGATGCCGGGAACGGCGGGGGGTACACCCTTGCCTGGTGCATCAGGCGAACGGCTGATGCCTGTATCTTTCTCCGGGACGGGCGGTGTTCGGTCTATGCCCATCGCCCCTGGATCTGCCGGACCTACCCGTTTATGCTGGTGGACGACGACCTGCTGGTCTCGGAATGCCCCGGCCTCGGCACACCTCTCTCTCCCGGCGACGCGCACGATGCAGCGGTAGACCTCTGCAGGCGGCAGGCAGCCGAAGCGGCAGAGGAGGCCGGTCTCCGTGCTGTCTACCGCGAGGCGACGGTGCCGCCGGGGAAGCGCGCCGTGATCGACAGTGAAGGTGTAAAGGTGCTCAATGGCTGAGATCTGTCTCGTCGGGACGGCCCATGTCTCGCAGAAGAGTGTTGACGAAGTCCGTTCCGCGATCGAGGAGTTCCAGCCCGACATCGTCGGCGTCGAGCTTGACCGGGGCCGGTTCATATCGCTCACGCAGGAGGTGGCCGAGCCCTCGGTCACGGATATCCTGAAAGGCGGGAACTTCGGCAGGCTCCTCGTCCAGTGGGTGCTCACCTACATCCAGCAGCGGATCGGCGCCGAGACCGGTGTGAAACCCGGTGCCGAGATGCTGGTCGCCATCGAGGAGGCTGAGGCGCACCAGAAACCCGTGGCGCTCATCGACCGGGATATCCGGATCACGCTTGCCCGGTTCTGGGGCATGATGGGAATCTGGGAGAAGATCAAGCTCCTCGGGGCCCTGATGTACTCCATGGTGAGTGTCGAGGGCCAGAAGATCGATGTAGACGAGTTCACGAATCAGGACGTGGTGAGTGCCGCGATGGAGGAGTTCCGGAAGTTCTCTCCCCGGGGTGCTCAGGCCCTGATCGATGAGCGGGATGCGTATCTTGCTCATCAGATCCTGATGCTCGGGGGCCGGTATGAGCGGGTGCTGGCGGTCGTCGGTGCCGGACATATCCGGGGGGTGCAGCGTTACCTTGATGCGCCGGAGACGCTGCCGCCGCTTCCGGGCCTGACTGCCGAGGTGAAGGGCCTGCCGTGGGCAAAGATCATCGGGGTGGGTGTCACCGTCTTCTTCCTTCTTCTGATAGCCGCGATAGCCTTCTCTGGTGTGGGGTTGGAAGTTCTGTTGACCGCCCTTCTCTACTGGATACTGATCACGGGCTCTTTAAGCGCCGTATTCACGCTGCTCGCCGGCGGGCATCCCCTCTCGGCTGCTACGGCGTTCGCCGTCTCCTGGATGACGTCGCTCCACCCGCTGCTTGCGGCGGGATGGTTTGCCGCCATCGTTGAAGCGAAGATACGGAGACCTACTGCCGGGGAGTTACGGCAGATCATCGCTGCCGAGACCTTCTCGGAGATGCGGAAGATCCCGCTCTTCCGGGTGGTGCTGGTCGCCGCTCTCGCAAACGTCGGGTGCACGCTCGGGGTCATCGTATACTTCATGTTCATCTTTCCGATCCTCGGGATCGACCCGAAGTTGATCGTTATCGACGGCTTCTCGAATATGTGGCAGATGATAATGGGTCTCTTCTAGGCCCGCTCCCCGAAGGGGGCATCCCCATCTCCGTTTCCCCAAGGTATTTAGGCCTGGAGTGCCCACCATCGTTGCATGAGTCCGATTGGCGGAACGGTTAATCTTGGTGTCACCGTGATAAGGAGCAGGCACAGCGTGCGGAAGTACAAGGACAACCCTATCGAGGAGAAGACCATCAAGGATGCTCTCGACTGCGCACGTCTTGCCCCTACTGCCAGGAACGAGCAGCCCTGGCTTTTTGGGACCGTCCAGAACCGTGATATGCTGCGGGCGATTGCGGATCTGACCGATCACGCCGGGTTCATTGCCGATGCGCCCATCTGCTTTGTTGTCTTCGGGAAGAGAGATGCGAAGTACTACCTCGAAGACTGCTGTGCGGCGACGATGCAGCTCCTCCTCGCGCTCCAGGCATGGGGGGTCGGGTCCTGCTGGGTTGCGGGAGAGAAGAAGGACTACGCCGAAGATGTCCGGAAACTCCTCAACGTCCCGGAGGAGTACACGCTTGTATCCCTCGTGCCTGCGGGGTACCCTGAGGAGATCCTGATCGCAGATAAGAAACTCCTCGATGAGGTCACGTTCTTCGAGCGCTACGAGGAAGAAAAATAAGCCGTATAACCCGAATTATCTTTTTTACCCCGCTTCAGGTGCCCCGGCGACACCTGTACGCTCACTCGTCGCTCTGCTTGGCCGGGCAGTAGGGGCAGAGGGCGTTCTCGACGTCGTCGGCCTTCTCCCGGATGGGGCAGAGGTAATCGTCGCCCCTGATTTCGACCTCGAGCCCGCCGGGGAACGGCGTGCCCACCGGGTGACCTGGGAGCCCGAGGACGAACATGTTGAAGGCGGCAAGGAGGAAGTAAAGCAGGTCCAGGGGCCGTTTCTCCTCTTCTTGTCCGGTGCACGTCCTCTCGACCATCTCGCAGAAATCCTGGAACTCCGTAGTAAGCGGCTCATTCTGTATGTCCAGGTCGCCTCGGCGGACACTGGAGATGAGGGTGTGATGCGTCTCAAAGATCATCTCCATCATCCGGGGATAGAGACGCCGCCGGTAACCGGCGGGGACGGACCTGAGGTCCTGCTCCACCCTCCCCCGCATCGCCTGGAGATCGATGAGCGAGTAGCCTGAGACCTCCCGGTAGAGGACCTCCGCGAGGTCTGCCCGGGTCTTTGCCGACCGCAGGCGGGCGCAGGCCTGCTGGATGCCTTCAGGGTCCCGGATCGTGTTCATCGTATCACGCAGGTGATCTTTGACCGTGAATGGTATCAGTCCTTCCTCCTCGTGTTGCCGCATTAGATATATTTATATCTGTAAGAAGGCAACTTCCTTCCGATGAACTGCAAGAACTACCTGTGGACGTTCCGGAGGCCGGGGTATGATTGATACCGGCGCTACGGCGTTTATCCTCATCTGTACGGCTATGGTCATGTTGATGACGCCGGGAGTAGGGCTCTTCTACGGTGGGCTCGTGCGGCGGAAGAACTTCATCTCCATGCTCGCGCTGGCGTTCATCGCATTTGCCCTCGTCAGCATCCAGTGGGTCGTCTTCGGCTACAGCCTGGCCTTCGGCACCGATATCAACGGGCTGATCGGGGGCCTGGAGTACGCCTTCCTGCAGGGTGTCGGGATGGAGGGCGACGGTATTCCGGACCTGCTCTTTATGGCTTTCCAGATGGTCTTTGCGGGCCTCACGCTTGCAATCGTGACGTCTGGAGTTGCAGAGCGGATAAAGATCAGTTCGTTCGTCGTCTTCGGCCTGCTCTGGACAACGCTGGTCTACGACCCGCTTGCCCACTGGGCGTGGGGCGGCGGATGGGCTGCGCAGCTTGGTGCGCTCGACTTTGCCGGCGGTACGGTCGTCCATATCAGTTCCGGCTTCTCGGCGCTGGCACTGGCGCTCGTCATCGGAAAGCGTCTCGGATTCGGTTCACACGGCATGGAGCCGAACAACATCCCGATGGTCCTCCTCGGCGGGGCGCTCCTCTGGTTCGGGTGGTTCGGATTCAACGCCGGTAGCGCCCTCACCGCGAACGGCCTTGCGGCAAACGCGTTCGTCGTGACGAGTATCGCCGCCGCCGCGGGGGCTCTCTCCTGGCTCTGCACCGCCTGGGTTCGCGGCAGGCCGGGTTCGGTCGGGATCATCAGCGGGGCCATTGCCGGCCTCGTCGCCATCACTCCGGCAGCGGGATTCGTCACGCCCATGGCCGCCATTCCGATCGGCGCCGCTGCCGGTCTTGTCTGCTACGGGGCCCTGTTCTTCCGGGTCCGGAGGGGCTGGGATGAGAGCCTCGATGCATGGGCGATCCACGGTATGGGCGGCATCTTCGGCGCCCTCGCTACCGGGGTCTTTGCGGTCGCGGCAATAGGGGGCGTAGATGGTCTGCTCTACGGGAACCCGGGTCAGTTCCTCATCCAGCTCGTGGATGTGGCTGTGGTCGTGGCCTACGCGTTCGGCGCGACCTACGTCATCGCGAGGGTCATCGATGCGGTGATGGGCCTGCGCGTCACCGAAGAGGAAGAGTATGTCGGACTGGACATCGCCCAGCACGGCGAGTCCGTGCGGGTGTGAGGTGGTGCAGATGAAGATGGTCCTTGCAGTTATCCGGCCTGAGATGTTCGATGCCGTGAGAGCGGCACTCGAGGTGGAGGGCATAAACGGGATGACCGTGAGCGAGGTCATGGGCCGGGGGACGCAGAAGGGCATCACCCTCCAGTTCAGGGGAAAGACGATGCCGGTCGAGCTCATCCCGAAGGTGAAGATCGAGATGGTCGTCAGGGATGCCGATGTCGAGAAGATTATCGGAATCGTCCGGGCGCACGGCCGGACCGGCAAGCCGGGCGACGGCAGGATCTTCGTCCTTCCGGTCGAGAGCATCTGCAGGGTGCGGACGGACCTCGACGATCCGGCCGACCTATAACCCTTCTTTTTGAGGTCGCCCTGGAACGCCTTTGCGCGGAGGGAGCCTAGCACCTGACGGCGTTCACATTTTAGACGTACTGTCTTTCGCACCTTTGGCCAGTCGCCATTTACACTGTCGGTGCTCAAACTCCGTTCCTGGAGGAACGTCATCCTCTGATGCGTGGGTTCACAACTCATGCACGGCTTTCCAGTGGATATCGCCACGCACTGCCCCCGTCCCCAAGGGGGCGGGGGAGGAGGCCGGAGGCCGGGCGGGGTGGGGGTTACATGCTCTCTTAAGGGATGGAGACAGGGGAAGGGGGCAAGCCCCCCTCCCCGTCAGCCCCTCCCCAATGGCGATATTCACCACGGTCCACTGCATCGGGTTTTCCATCTTTTAGATGTTTTACCTGTCACGACCCGTAACTGCCGGCGTCTCTACTCCCGCGGCTTGCCCCTCACACGGTTCACCCTTCGAACCCTTTCTACCGCCTTCACTCCCGGAAATGCGGCAGGACCTCGTTCGTGTAGAACTCCATGAACTCCCGCTGCTGGTGCCCGATCTGGTGGATGCAGACGTGGTCGAACCCCATCTTGATGCGCTCTTCGATCTTTTTGATATGCGCTTCCGGGTCGGGACCGCAGACGACGTGCTCCGCCACATCCTCCGGCGTCACCATCTTCGCCACCTGCTCGTAGTGGACCGGCGTGGGGAGAAGCCGGTTGAGTTCCCCGGTATTTGCTGCGATGGGCCACTGCTCGTAGGCGGTCGTCTGCCCCTCCTCCTCGGTCTCGGCCCAGCAGACCGAAGTCTCGACGTATGCCGGTTTATCGCCGCCCCCGGAGTCCCGGAAGATGATGAGGTTCTCCTCCGCGTTGCTGCCCGGATTGATGAACCCGTCACCGGCCCGGGCGGCCAGGGAAGCGCTGATCGGGCCTTCTGACGCGATGTAGATCGGGGGGAGTTTTTCCGGGAGCGTGAAGACCTGAGCGTTCTCGAGGGTGTAGAAGGAGCCGTAATGATCCTGCATGCCCCCCTTCCAGAGCATCCTGATCACCTCCACCGCCTCCTCGAGCATCTGTATCCGGACCGGCGCAGGGGGCCAGGGGTCACCGAAAACGTGCTCGTTGAGGTTTTCGCCCGACCCGAGACCCAGGATAAACCGCTCCGGCATCATCGCGGCGGCGGTTGCGGCAGCCTGAGCGATGACGCCGGGATGTATCCGTATCGTCGGGCAGGTGACTCCCGTCACCAGCGGGAGATCCGCCGTCACCTGGGAGATGCCGCCGATGACCCCCCAGACGAACGGGCTCTGCCCCTGCCGGTTCGTCCAGGGGTGGTAGTGGTCCGAGATCATGGCAAACGCAAAGCCGGCATCCTCCGCCTGCCGGGCGTTGCAGACCAGGTCAAGGGGAGGATGCTCCTCGCATGCCAGTTTATAGCCTATTTCAACCATCCTTCAATCACATCCCGCCGATACAGCCGCCCTATCGCTCCGTCGTCGGGGCATGATGGGGCCGGCGTGGGCGCCGGCTACCTCAAGCATCTCACGGCATATAGGTTTCCCCGGTCCGGCACCTGATAAATACAACCCTTGCCATACTGTACTGCATGGCAACGCCTACTCTCCAGGTGGCGCTCGATCTCCTCGAGCTCGATCGTGCGGTAGAGATCGCAGATGAGGCGGTTCGTGGCGGGGCGGACTGGATTGAGGTCGGGACTCCCCTGATCAAGAGCGAGGGGATGCAGGCCGTGCGGATGCTCCGGGAACGGTTCCCCGGCCATGAGATCGTGGCGGACATGAAGATCGCCGACACCGGGGCCGTCGAGGTAGAGATGGCGGCGAAGTCCGGTGCCGGCATCGTCTGCATCCTCGCCGACGCCGACGACACCGTGATCGCCGAGGCGGTCCGTTCCGCCCGCAAGTACGGCGTCCGGCTCATGGCCGACCTCATCAACGTCGCCGACCCCGTCTCCCGGTCGCGGGAACTTGCGGCGCTCGGTGTCGATTACATCAACGCCCACGTAGGCATCGACCAGCAGATGATCGGCAAATCGTCGCTCGACCTCCTCCGCCGCCTTGCCGGCGAAGTGGGTACGCCCGTCGCCGTCGCAGGAGGGCTCGATGCAGAGACTGCATCTGAGGCGGTTGCCGCCGGGGCTTCGGTCGTCATTGTTGGGGGCAACATCATCAAGGCTGCCGACGTGACCGGGGCGGCGCGGCGGGTCCGGAATGCTATCGACCGGCCTGAGATCAGGCCACGGGAGGAGGAGAGTCGTGATGCCGTCATCCGCCGCCTCTTCCAAGCCGTCTCCGCACCGAACGTCACCGATGCCATGCACCGGAAGGGGGCTATGGCGGGGGTCGTCTCCCTCTGCGGCCGGGTCAAAGCGGTCGGCCCGGCGGTGACGGTTCGTACCGTCGCCGGAGACTGGGCAAAACCCGTCGAGGCGATCGACGTCGCCAGGCCGGGAGACGTCCTCGTCATCAGCAACGACGGAAGGAAGGACGTCGCACCCTGGGGAGAACTTGCCACCCACTCCGCGAAGAACCGGGGAGTTGCGGGCGTCGTGATCGACGGGGCGGCCCGGGATGTGGACGATATCAGGGAAATGGGGTTTCCGCTCTTCGCTACGGGGACCGTCCCGAACGCCGGGGACCCCAAGGGTCTTGGGGAGATCAACACTGAGATTGCCTGTTGCGGGCAGGAAGTACGGCCGGGTGACTGGATCGTCGCCGACGAGAGCGGTGTCGTGGTGGTCCCCCGGGAGCGCGCCTACGAGGTCGCACGCCGGGCGACGGAGGTGAAGAAGACCGAGGAGAGGATCCGCGAGGAGATCCGGCGCGGGCGGACACTCTCAGAGGTCTCTGAACTCCTGAAATGGGAGAAGCGGCACTGACCGACGGCGACCCCTCTGCCTTTATCTGAACGTGTGACATAGTTACCGATCACCCGGAACCCGGGTGGTTTTCCGGGGAGGAGCGGTAGCATGTTGCAGGATATCAGGGAGGCGGTCGTTGAAGTTCTCCGTGCGGTCCTCCCCATCATCCTGATCATCGTCGTCCTCGAGGTCGGGGTGCTCGGTGCGGCACCGTCTGATCTCCTCCTGTTTCTGCTCGGGAGCGGCATGGTCGTCCTCGGGATCGCGCTCTTCCTCTCCGGCGTGAAGGCGGGCCTTCTTCCCATCGGCGAGGCGATCGGGTCTGAACTCCCTGCCCGGGGTTCACTCGCACTGGTCGTTGCTGGATCGTTCCTGTTTGGCTTTCTGACGATCGTCGCCGAGCCGAATATCCGTGTCCTCACAGACATGCTTGACACCGCCTCGGGGGGCGGCATCCCGTCCGGCCCCCTGACCCTCGTGATCGCGGTCAGTGTCGGGTTCATTGTCACCGCGGGAGTCCTCCGGATCATCTTCGGAGTCCCTCTTGCTTACCTTTTTGCCGCCAGTTATGGTGTTATCATCGTCCTTGCACCGTTTACGTCGCTGGATTTCCTGGCTGTCGCGGTTGATGCAGGCGGCATAACGACCGGACTTTTGACGATCCCGATCATTCTGGCGCTCGGAACCGGCGTCAGTGCGGTTCTTGCCGGGCGTTCGGCCCTCACGGACGGTTTCGGGCTGGTCGGGCTTGCTTCCCTTGGTCCGATCCTCGGCGTCATGCTGATGGGGATGGTTTATCCATGATTCTGGAACTCTTTGAGGGGATGGGCCAGATCTTTCTTGAGGTTGCCCAGGCGCTCCTTCCCCTGCTCATCTTCTTTGGAGTATTTCAGGTGCTCTTCCTGAAACTTCCGCGGGTTTACGTCGTAAACCTCGTGCGTGGCATCCTGGTTGCGTTCCTCGGCATGGTGCTCTTCCTTCAGGGAGTGAATGTCGCGTTCCTGCCGGCGGGCCGGGAGATTGGAGAGGCAGTCACAGCATTCGGCCAGCAGTGGCTGCTCATCCCACTCGGATTTGTCCTGGGGTTTCTTGCCACCTACGCAGAGCCCGCGGTCCGGGTTCTCGGCTACCAGGTCGCAGAGTCATCGAGTGGCTACATCAGGGAATCCATGATCGTCTACACCCTCTCGTTCGCGGTTGCGATCTCCGTGTCGCTCGGTATGGCCCGTCTTGTCTACGGCATCCCGCTGCTCTACATTCTCATCCCGGGCTACTTCCTCGTCATCATCCTTCTCTTTCTCACCGATCGAGAGTTTGTCGGGATCGCGTTTGATTCAGGGGGTGTCGCTACCGGCCCGATGGCCGTCACCTTCCTCCTCTCCCTTGCCGTCGGGGTTGCGGCGGGGATCGAAGGCCGCAACCCCGTCACGGACGGGTTCGGGCTGATCGCGCTGATAGCGCTTGCACCCATCCTCTCGGTGCTGATGCTCGGCATCCTCTACCGGAGAACACGAGGTGAAGATACGTGAGTAACAATTCCGATAATGAGCTGATCGTCACGATTGTAAAACGGGGCTGGTCCGAGCCGGTAATAACGGCGGCCCGCGGCGCCGGGGCTGAGGGGGGGACTATCCTCCTCGGCCGCGGGACCGGCATTCATGAGATGAAGACCCTTCTTGGTATCGCCATCGAGCCTGAGAAAGAGATCGTCCTGACGGTCGTCGCTGCATACCAGACCGATGTGGTGCTGGATGCGATCGTCGCCGCCGCCGAACTGGATCGGCCGGGGATGGGCCTCGCATTCGTCATCCCGATCCGGCGCATCGCAGGAAGGGTTCACATGTTCCTCAAAGATGAGGCAGAAGAGCCTGAGGGCCCGGGAGTGCCCCGGAGCCCGATTTGAGCCCCGGGATTACCGTGAGAGAGACGCTTTGAGGAGTTCTCCGCCACGGTCAAGGATCTGCCGGACAGCGTCCTCGACTTGGTCCACGCGCAGGATCAGGACCGCCTCATCCTTCCCCGAGTAGGCATAGGCGTACTCGATGTTGATCCCTGCATCCCCGAGTAGGGCTGCAATATCCGAGAGGCCGCCGGGCTCGTCACGCATCTTCACGCCGATCACATCGGTGAATGAGACGCGGAACCCGAGATCGGTCAGCGTCCGGTGGGCGTCCTCCGGCCGGTCGACGAGCGCACGGACAACCCCGAACCCGTCCGCCTCGGCGATACTGAACGCAAAGATGTTGATCCCGGCATCCCGCAACGCTCCGGCGATCGCCGCAAGACGCCCCGGGCGGTTCTCCGAAAAGATTGAGATCTGTTTGACGATATACGATTTCTCCATTATAATGACCTCCTGTCAACAACTTTCTTCGACTTGCCCTCGAACCGCGGAAGAGTTCCCGGTTCGACCAGTTCCACATCCACGCCCACGTTCAGGGAACCCCGGAGGCGATGCTCCACCTTCCTCTTGATCACCATAAGCTCGGTGATCTTGTCGGAGAACGCCTCTTCGCTCACCTCTACCCGCACGAGCATGGAATCAAGTGCACCCTTCCGGTCGACGACGATCTGGAAGTGCCTGCCGACCTGTGGGATCTCAAGCAGCGCATGCTCCACCTGCGACGGGAAGACGTTGATGCCGCGGATGATCAGCATGTCGTCCACCCTTCCGCGGATCCGGCCGATGCGCGGGTGGGTCCGGCCGCAGGCGCAGGCGTCCTCTTCAAGGGCGGTGAGATCCCCGATCCGGTACCTGACCATGGGAAGGGCCTCTTTCTGCAGCATGGTGATGGTCAGTTCGCCCTGTTCTCCGGGCGCGAGCACTTCGCCGGTCGCGGGGTCCACGATCTCCACGAGTGCGAGGTCCCCCCAGATGTGGATCCCCTGCTGCTCGGCGCATTCGGTGAACATCGGGCCGGAGAGTTCGCTTGTCCCATAGATGTCGTAGGCACGGATGCCGAGCCAGTCCTCTATCCGGCCCCGCATCTGCTCCGACCAGGGTTCGGCGCCGAGGAAGCCGATGCGAAGGTCGGTATCGTTCTTGATCGAGACGCCCATCTTCTCCGCCACCTCCCCCATGTGGAGGAGGTAGGAGGGGGTGCAGGCGATGGCGGTGACGTGGAGGTCCTGCATGAGCTCGACCTGCCGCTCGGTGTTCCCGACGCTTGTGGGGAGGACGGTCGCGCCGACACGCTCGGCACCGTAATGCGCGCCGAGGCCGCCAGTGAAGAGGCCGTAGCCGTAACTCACCTGGATCACGTCACCCCGCCCGAGGCCGCAGGAGGAGAACCCCCGTGCCAGGGACTCGCTCCAGTTCTCGATGTCGCGTTCTGTATAGCCGACGACCGTCGGTTTCCCCGTCGTCCCGGAGGAGACGTGGTACCTGACCAGTTCGTTCTGTTCAGCGGAGAAGATCTTGTCGGGGTAGCCGTCCCGCAGGTCCCGCTTGTACATGAACGGGAGTTTCGCGACATCCTCAAGCGTCCTGATGTCGTCGGGGTGAACATGGTGCTCCTTCATCCGGCGCCGGTAGAAGTCGTTGAAGCTGTAAAGCCGGTAGACCAGGGATTTGGCGAGTTTGAACTGGAGCCGCTGCAGTTCTTCAGGTGTGATCTCTTCCATCCGCGGATTCCAGGGCGCCATCAGAGCACTCCCCGCCGGTCGATGACCCGCTTTGCCTTCCCCTCGAACCGGGGCAGCGACCCCGGTTCCACCAGTTTCACCGCGGTCCGGAGTCCGAGCGTGTTATGGAGCTCGCCGGCGATTCCCTTCTGCATACGGGCCAGCTCCTGCAGTTCACCGGAGAAACCCGCTCTGCTCATCTCCACTTCAATTGTCATCTCATCAAGATGTTTGACACGGTCGATATATACGATGAACTGCTCCCCGACCTCGGGAAGGGCCCGAAGCACGTGCTCGATCTGGGACGGGAAGACGTTGATCCCCCGGATGACCAGCATATCGTCGCTCCGTCCCGTGATCCGCTCGATCTTACACCCGCGCCCGCAGGCGCACTCATCATCCATCAGCCGGGTCACGTCGCCGGTGCGGTAGCGGATGAGCGGCAGAGCCTCCTTGACGAGCGGCGTGATGACGAGTTCGCCCCGTTCGCCGGGAGCGAGCCGCTCGCCGGTCTCGGGATCGATGATCTCTGCAAGGTAGCAGTCGTGCCAGATGTGGAGGCCGTTCCTCTCCGGGCACTCGAATGCCACCCCTGGTCCATACATCTCCGAGAGCCCATAACTGTCGTAGGCCTTCACGCCGAGACGCCGCTCGAGTTCCACCCGCATGCTCTCCGACCAGGGTTCGGCACCGAATATCCCGGTCTTGAGGGTCTCCAGTGTCTTTCCCATCGACTCGGCCACCTCGGCGAGGTGGAGAGCGTAGCTTGGCGTGCAGTGGATGGCGGTCACCCCGAAGTCCTCGATCATCTCGATCTGGCGGCGGGTGTTCCCTGTCGCACTCGGGATCACGGTCATACCGATCTTCTCGGCGCCGTAGTGGAACCCGAGTCCCCCGGTGAAGAGGCCGTAGTTGACGGCGTTCTGAAAGATATCGTCCTCTCCAAGGCCGATCATCGTCATGTTCCGCGCGATCAGGTCTGACCAGTTATCCAGGTCCTGCCGGGTGTAGCCGACGACGGTCGGTTTCCCCGTCGTGCCCGATGTGGTGTGGATCCGGACGATCTCTTTCATGGGAACCGCAAAGAGGCCGAACGGGTATCCAGCCCGGAGTTCCTGTTTGTAGGTGAAGGGAAGTTTCTGCACGTCGTCGAGCGTCCTGATATCGTCCGGCGAGATGCCCGCTTCCTTGAACTTTCTCTGGTATAGCCCTACCTTCTGTGCCTGATGCAGCGACCATTTCAGCCGCTTCAGTTGAAGATCCGCGAGCTCATCAGGCCGGATCGTCTCCATTGCTCTGTTCCAGAACATAATATCCCATCGGTGTTTTGCCGGCCGCATACTGTCCGGCATCCGTTATCCGGTTGCGGTAATCCCGGCGGCGGTCCGGTGACCTGCGAGAGCCGCACCGCCGGGCATACTCTACCTCTACATGGGCGGGCGGTGCGGAAAAGGTTTGTCAATCCGTGGCACGGTATGCTATGGCAGCATCCGGTTCCTCTCCCACCGGGACGGGCCACCCGGCCCTCCCTTCGCGGAACATGTCCAGAACAAAGTCGACAAACATCCGTGCTTCGTCCGGGTGGGGTGCGTTTGTGGGAATCGTGACGGCGTAGACGATTGGTTGCCCGATCCGCTCGCTTCCGATGGACCGGAACCGCTCAAAGCCGAGGGTCACGTGCACCTTCCGGTAATCGTCGGCGTGGGCCGCAGAACCAAGGTTGATCTCAGGAGGGAGGTCGATCCACCGGAGCCCATGTTCCTCCGCGACGCTCTGGTACTCGAAAGCGTAGTCGATCCCGCCTGCATCGAGGAGCGAGAGAAGGTAGATGCTCCCATCACGGATGGCGACCTTCTCGTCTGCCGGCCTCATCCGTTCCGGCAGGGTGATCGTCGTTACGCCCTCCGCGCGGGCAGGTACGAGCGGCGGGTCGAAGGAACCTCCGATGACTGCCTCAAAGAGCCCGGGCTCACTGTAATGCTCCCCGGCAAGCGCCGTCACCATCAGCGCACGGTAGCCGCAGGCGTCGAGCATGGGGTTTGAGAACCCCACTCGCACGTCCGGACGGGCCAGGATCCGGTACCAGTTCTCCGCCGTTATCTCATCCGCGCCGGCGCTCCGGTCGGTGTATGCGATCACGATCTCGTTTGCTGCGAAGGGAACGTACCAGTCGGTGTAGTTTCCTTCTCCCTCGCTCATCGGGATGTACATCATATCCGGGATCAGCGAGGCATCCGCGACCGCGACAACATCGATCGCCCGATGAAGGTCCGTCACCTGCCGGATGGCCTGGATGCTCCCGTGCCCTTCGACGCGGACGTCGATCTCCGGGTGCCGGCTCTCGAAGGCGGCCTCCACCTCCTCCAGTGGGGCAAGGAGGCTCCCGGCCGGGACCACCGTGAGGGCGGTGCGCTCCGGTCCGGGATCGGTGCAGCCTCCTGACGCCGCGAGGAGCGCGAGGGCGAGCAGAGCGAGGATCACTGCCGGCCGGGTCATCTCCTGTGGACCTCGAGCCGGTCAACCCACTTCACCCAGGGGCTTCCTTCGGTGATGACGTCAGGATTCTCGGTGATGACGACGAGGCGAAGCGGCCCGCCGTCTTCGTACGCCAGGGGTTCCCCGTCCTGTTCGTAGGCCAGGATCACGCGGAGTGTCGGTGCGGGGATCTCGTGGAGGTTCTCGTCGAAGGTGAAGAACTCCTCTCCTCTCAGCTGCGCGGCATCGAAGACCCAGAGGTAGCCGTCTTCTGCGGAGACGTAGATCAGGTCGTCTGCGCCGGCCCCGCCTGCCATCTCAACGAGATCGGCGAGCAGTGCGCCGCGGTAGCGGTTCGGGCCGTACTTGATCCCGACCGTCGAGACCGAGTAGCCGTAACCCTCGACGGCAGGCAGTGCCCGGATCTCGGGGTGTGTGAGCACTCTCTCCGGGTCGCCGGCAAGCGTCAGGTTCCAGGCCACCTCGTCAGCGACGACAGCCGGGCCGAGACACCCGGATGCGAGGGCCGCAGCCCCGATCAGCAGCACAGCGAGGAGGGTCTGATAGCCCCGGTGCATCGGGATCACGCCCCTCTCCGGGCATGGAGCGCCGCCGCAGCGAGGGCCGCAGCAAGCGTCACCCCGAGGGGGAGCGGGGTTGTCGGCGGTTCGGTCGTCGTCTCCGCTCCCGGGCCGTCGAGAGATCCTGCAAGGGCCCCCTTCTCGCCGTGGAAGCCACCGGTGTAGACCCGGACCTCATCTATCCACTTCACCGTGAGACCTCCGGTGGAGGGATAGAGGTCGTAGAAGTGCTGGGCCGACTCCGGGAGCGTATCGTACATATCCTGGTTCCCGTAGACCTGGAGGCCTTCAGCGTTGGTCGAGTCGTCGGCAAAGAAGACGAGGCGCATCCCGGTGTAATAGTCGGGGACGTAACCGCACCCCTGCCGCTCGCCTGCCCCTGTCTCGGCGCCGTTGTACCAACAGATCCCTATGGGTCCCTGGCGGGGATCGGGCGTGTAGACATTCTGGTAGGCAAACTCGACATGGTAGCCGTCGGCCGCCCGGACCATGATCTCGTCCCCGGGTTCGGCGCCGCCGACCAGCTCGGCGAGGTCACGAACGGCCGTTCCCTTCACGGCTCCCCTGTCCTTGAAGTTCGTCGTCTCCTCAGGGTCCCACTTGTCCCCCTCGAAGACCGGGCCCTGGTGGTAGTAGTGGGTCACGCCGTCCCCGAGGACCGGGAGGTTTGCCTCCATCCAGCGATAGTCAATCGTTGTCTCGTTTAAGACGGTGGCGCCGTCAGCTGCAATTTTTACAACGTGCAGTTCTGTCGTCGGGGCCGCCGAGGCGGCAACGGCGAGCATGCTCACGCAGAGGAGCGCAAGCAGTATCTTTGACAATATACGCATCATCTTCATCTCCGTAATCTGTGCAATTCTGATGTATCGAGGAGGAATGCCAGCACATCCCACCATCCGGCATCTGCGGGGAGGCGGACGGCGTCGATCACGGTCCCTGGTGGGTACGGCGTCACTTCGCCGTCTTCCGCGACCTCCGCGACCGCGACCATCTCGAGATCGATGGCATCGGGGCTGATGGTAGCCCGGACATAGCCGAGGGTCTGCCCGCGACCCGCCTGGTACCCCTCGGGCTTCTCCTCCGCGAGCGCGTAGAACGGAGCCCCGCCGCACCCGACGACGAAGTATTCCGTCCCGCCTGCCCGGTAGCGCTCGTATGCGTGAGTGTGCGCGCTAAAGACAGCTTCCACGTCGTTGTTCGATAAAATTTCGCCCCACTCGTTCCTGATCGCCTGGTCTCCTCCGGGATGCTTCAGGTCGGAGCTGAACGGCGGATGGTGGAACGCCGCGATCTTCCGGGGCAGGGGGGACGCGAGGTCTTCTTTTAGCCATGCGGTCTGGGTCTCCATATCCGCCCATGCCCGGTCGTTGCTGTCGAGGACGGTCACGTGGAGGCTGCCGGCGTCGAAGGAATAGTATGGCGGCAGATCGAAGACGGCGGAGAACGCCTCCGCGGATCCGTCATGGTTGCCCGGCACCGGAACCAGGGTCGTGTTCCGGAGCATGGGTCCCGCTACCGCGAAGAACTCGTCCCATTCCTCCTCCTCGCAGATGAAATCGCCGGTATGGATGACGAAGAGAATATCCTCCTCAGCGGCTATCCTCTCCGCCACCAGACCGTGCCGCTCGGCCTGGGTGAAGAAGGGCTTCTGAGCCCGGGTGTCGCCGTAGATGATGCAGGTGAACGCCTCGTCCCCGAATGTCGTAAACCTGCAGTCTCCTGTTGTCTCGTTCCCGGCTCCGACACGATAGCGGTAGGTGGTCGCCGGGGTAAGGCCCGTGAGCAGCACATGGTGGATGGTCCCCGTCCCGGGAGAGGGTGTGCGGTACGTCTCGCCGCCCTCGGGAGCGTATTCGACCCAACCCTCTGCTTCTCCAACGATTCTCCAGCTGACGACCGCCGAGTTCTCGCTGGTGTTCGTAACATATGGTCCCCAGACGACGGCGGCTGATGCCCCCGGGAGGAGAAGTGCGAGCAGCACGGCAGCAACTGCCACGAAACGGAAGTTCCGGCACCGGATCATTGGGCATCCTCCAGGACCACCATGCGCCGGGTCGTCTCTCCCGGCCTCACCAGCACGTCCTCGATTGTCCTGGAGTCATCCTCAGAGACGGCCCTGACCTCGTAAGTCCCGATGTTCATGCCGGCGAAGGTATGCGGCGTCTTCTCCCCGGTGTACCGGCCATACAGGTAGATCTTCGCGTCCGGGACCGTGCTCTCGACGAGGAGGTTCCCGTGGGTATACTCGCGGAGCGTGCAGGTGATGGCACCGCCGGTGTCCGATCCCTCCGGTATCGTGATAACCTCCTCGGCGGGGAGGTAGCCGGGCATCGAGACCAGGATCCGGTGCTGGCCGGGGGAGAGGCCGTCCACCCGGCATGGCGTGATCTTCCCGGTGGGGAACCCGTCGATGAAGACCGCGGCACCTTCGGGACCTGAACTGACGCTGATCGAGACGGCATCTTCGCTCTGCGGTTCTACCGTGTACGCCTCACCGGCCACGATGCTCGAGGGGATCGCATGTGAGCGATAGGTTCCGTTCCAGAAGACAGTGATCCAGGATTTTACGCCTTCGACCGCTGCATCACCCGGGATGGTGCCGGCAGGGTAGAACCCGTTCACTGTGAACTTCTCACCCTGATAGGTCTCCGAATCAATCCTGACGGTTTTCTTGCACTGGGTTGTCAGGCCGTCGAGGAAGACCGGCGCTACTGCATCGGGGTAAACCCAGGCCTGGAGCGTCTCAAACCGGTAGCCGGACTCTTCTTTGTTCCTATCTGGAGCGCTCTCTTCGACCAGAATGTTGTGCAGGCCTTCACGGAGGCCGTAGGCGACCTGAGGCGTCTTCCAGACCTGTTTTTTGTTGTCGATGACGATTGTCATGCCCGGAGGGTACGATTCGATGTAGAGCCCGCCGGAGTGATTCGTCATGATCCGCGTCTCACCCAACGTCTGTCCGGGGAGCACAGGGGTGCCGGTCGGCACGGGGGTTATAGCACCTTCGCCGGGGGCGGGGGTGCTCTCCGGCCCCGGTGGGGCTATCGTATCCTCTCCCATTCCGAAGAACAAGAGCAGCCCGTTCATGAAAGTGAGGATGGTTTCGATGAAAGCCTCAATAGGGTTGTTCGGCGCCGGGTGCCCGATTACGGGTTCATCGCGGCCTGTGGTGGTGTTCGCTCCGGCCTCACCGCCTGCCGGGGAGAGGAGCAGATCAAGGGCGATATGCCCGCCCTCATCGACAGTGACGGTCCTGGTGGCGTTCCGGTAGCCCGGCATCACGAGATGGATCGTATGCTCGCCGGTCGGGACATCTTCCAGGGTCACATCTGTCCAGAACCCCGTTGCGTTTCCGTCAAGGTAGATGCTTGCGTTCGTTGGAACCGAGGATACGGTGATCCTTCCATTTCCCGTGGTGGCTTTGCCTGTGGTACTGTTTTCGAAGACCAGATCAAGGAGACTGCACTCGTCCCCCTCGATGGTGACAGCCCGGGTGATATTCCGGTAACCCGGCAGCACGAGTTCGATCGTATGATCGCCGGACGGGACATCTTCCAGGGTCGCATCTGTCCAGAACCCTGTGGCGTTCCCGTCGAGGTAGATACTCGCGTTCATCGGGACCGAGGTGATGGCGATGCTCCCGTTCCTGGAGCCTCCGCCACCACTGCTGCTACCGCCGCCTGATTCGGTCTCGGGGGTGAGGTTGAACTCAACCCCGGCAACAGCGTTCGCGACAACATCGACCCATATATCACCGGGCTGGATGAATCCCTCCTTCTCGACCCGGACGGCAACGGTCCCTGTCTCGATCCCGGAGAGGGTGCAGGGAGTCGTATCGCCGGTCTCTTCGCCGTCAATGAAGATGGCGGCCCCGGGGGGTGTCGAGTTTACGTGTATGCTCCCGGTGGGCTCTTCATTGCTGTAGATTATGACGTCGCTCACGTACTGCACGGAGAGGCCCGTGGTGGTAGGGATTCCGGGCTGGAAGAAGTACCAGTCGTCGGGATCAAAGCACTCATGCATATCCCATATGCCGAAGGCGTGGATGCCGTTTTGGTTGGTCGAAGTATCCGCGAAGAAGATAAGGCGCATCCCGGTGTAGTAGTCAGGGACATACCCCTCGTCGGCTCGATACCAGGTGACGACCATCGGCCCCTGCCGGGGCTCCGGTTCGTAGACGTTCCGATACGGGAATGTCTTCGACATCCCATCTACTGCCCGGACCTTGATGGTATCCTCCTCAGCCATCCCGCCGACAAGGTTGCAGATCTCCTTGAGATCCGTCCCCTTCACCGCGCCCATATCCTTCTCAAGAACGTTGACGTCCTCTTCGGGGTTCCAGGGGTCTCCCTCAAAGACCGGCCCCTGATGATAATAGTGGGTCGTCCCGTCTCCCTGGACTGGAAGGTTCGCCTCCATCCAGCGGTAGTCGACCGTCGTCTCGTCGAGGACGGTAACGCCGTCGGCTGCATACCTGACGACGTGCAGTTCGGTCGTCGGGGCTGCGGTGGCCGGGGCTGCGAGTGCCAGGAGGACGCAGAGTGCGAAGATACAGAGATGCAGGGCACAGCCCTGCCGGTGCGCTGATACCATGTTTTACTCCTCAATATTCATAAAAAAAGGGGCTACTTCCTCCTCATGAGGAGGAATGCCGTCAGTGCTGCAATCAGCACGACTGCGAGGGCCAGCGCCCAGGTCGGGAGCGCAGGTCCGGGTTCCGTGGCTGGAGTCCTCGTTTCCTCTGCTCCCGCTGCCACTGTCTCCGGGATGGTCCATGCCAGGGCATAGATGCTGAAGTGTTCGACCTCTGCGGTGATCGTCCGCGTGGCGGGGTCCACCGTGGCGGTGATCTCCTGCCATTCGCCGCTCTCGGGGTTGTACCACATCACCGAGAGTGTCGCGCCTTCGCCGATCTTTGCCCACTCTTCCGCCGAGAGGGTGTAGGTGAGAACGGCCGGCGGGTCGAACGTGGCGCCCGCAGGTCCGCATGAGAGCGCAATGGCAACTGTCGTTCCCGGCGGTGCGGGTGGGACTTCAGCCGGAGCAACTTCGCTGCAGGTCACCTCGCCGAGCGGGTTGCCGTCTCTGTCGCGGGCGACGGTGCCCCCGGGTATCGTCACGGCACCGATCTCGTTCTCGGTCCTGACTGTCACCTGTTCGAGCACCATTCCGGTCGTTGAAGTCGTAAGGGACGCACGCCCGGTGAAGACCTCCGGGACTGCAGGAGCATTCGGGTCATAGGCTATCTCCGACCCGGGGTCTTTGGAGGAGGACCCTCCGCTGCTGGGACCGCCGCCCCCACCACCGCCGCCACCGCTGCCGGGCGTGGGCGTAGGCGTGCTCTCCCCGGCGGCAGCAGTCAGGTCAAGGACCGTCACCGCTTCGGATGTGAAGGTCGCGGTCTCCTGTGCGGCCACTCCGTTGACGTAGAACGTGATCGTCGCTCCCGCCTGATCTGAGGTTGCCATCACGGCAAGGCGGCCCACGAGATTTCGGTCGGAACCGCCATACCGTCCGGCATCCACCGTCTGAACCGAACCGCACTCGACGCCTCCGATCGTTGCGGTGATCACAGTCCCGGCCGGTGCGGGAGAGCCGGCGATCGTCACGTCTCCGTAGAACACGTGAGGGAAAACGGGGAGAGTATCCCCACAGCACCATACCGTAGCATCGCCCGTTCACCTTCAGGCGCCGATGGCAGCAAGCGTATCCGCCTCAGTCATGTAGACCCAGTAACCCCGCATGGGCTCCATCGTGCGCTCGTCGCTGTGAGAATTGCTGTCGCCGCGGATGATCGAGACATCATACTTCTGTTCCTCCGCATCGAAGCCGATCAGGGTCGTCCAGTGGTTCCCGAGCGAGAGCAGGGTGCTTGCCGCGGACGTGGGTTCGGTGTCCGTAAAGCCGATCGCGTTCCAGCCTTTGCCGAGGTTCTTCGCGGGCGGGAGGTCGGGCCCGCCGGGGGCGAAGGTCAGGGGGACGGTGCAGGCCTCGTTTGAGTAGATCCAGACACCGTCGATCGGCTGGAAGGAGTCGGCCGCGACAACGATCTGCCACTTCTGCTCCAGGCCGTTGTAGATCAGGATCGAGTGGTCGGCGGTATCGACTGTATCGAATACGGCGAAGGTGTTGCTGCCGTCAGCAAGCCGCTCCGGTGTCGAGACGAAGTTCCAGCCCTCTTCAAGGGAGATCGTCGCATCGCCCGTGGGCGGCTCCACGATGATCGGCACGCCGGCGAGGACGATCTCGTCGATGCTCCCGACCTTCTGCTTGTTGGAGGTCAGGGCGGTGCCGACGAGTTTCAGCGGCCAGGGTGCTTTGTCGCCGTCTTTTGGCAGCGGCGCGCCGTCGATCTCGTCCGCGACGATGATGTTGTTGTTCCGCGCAATGAACGAACTGTTGAATTCAGCAGAGAAGTCGTCACCGGTGCCCTTCGTGCCGTCCGGACCGTAGTCGATGACGGTCACGTTGTAGCCCGCTGCTGCAAGGTCGTCACGGAAGGGGTCAGTTCCCGCGCTGTGTTTGTTGCCGTCGTCGACCCAGCCGCAGAGGAGCCAGAGCGGCATCCCGGACCAGACCTGGCCTTCGCCATCCGTCCAGGTCGCGCTGTGCATGCCCATGGCGCAGGCCTTGCCCGACTCGAAGTAGGAGCGGGTGACGGTGTCGGTGATGGCGCCGGTCAGGACGAGGTTCCAGTCCTCACGTGCGCCCGGTTTGATCTCGATGGTCGCGATCTTCTGGTTGGAGACACCTGCCGCCGAGGGGTACTGGATGCTGTCCTCCCAGTAGTAGTGCCAGTACGGTTCAGCGAGGCATACTCGCATATCTTCAGCACCGAAGACTCCGTCGGGGGTGTTGAAGAAGAGGCGCGGTCCGGCACGGTAGTCGGGCGCGTAACCATCCCGCTCCGTCCACCAGGCGACAATAGCCTCGCCCTGCCGGTCGAGTGGTGTGTAGAGGTTAGTGTAGTTGAGTTTGGCTTCGTAGCCGTCGGCTGCGAGAAGCTCGACCTCCCCTCCCTCCGGGACTCCGCCCACGAGGTCACAGAGGTCCCTGATTGAGGTCCCCTTCACGACATCGTCGACTTTACCGAGATTTATGTCCTCTTCAGGGTTCCAGATGTCGTCCGGGACGAAGGTTGGGCCCTGGAACCTGAGCCGGATACCGTTCTCGCCGCCGATGACGTCCAGATTTGCTTCCATCCACGTGATGGTCTTCGTCGTCTCGTTTACAACGGTCACGCCGTCGGAGGCGTACAGGACGATGTGGATGGACGGGGCTTCAGTCGGCTCCTGGAAGTCGACGAGCTGGATCTTCTGGACGTTTCCTATGCTCTTGCTCCCGGCTGCCCCCGCACCCACGAGGCGGAGCGGGTAGGCGTTCCCTTCGATCGGGGTGCCGTTGACCGTGTTTGCGACGATGTAGTCGAGCGGACTCGCCATGATATCCTGGCTTGAGAACTCCTTGCTGTAGGGGTTTTCTCCGCCGGAGGAGACGATCACGGTGTAGCCTGCCTGAGCGAGGCCGATGTTGAAGGCTCCCGAACCATGCATGACGTCGTCGTCAACCCAGCCGCAGAGGACCTTTAACGGGACGCCGGTCCAGGTGCTGACACCATCATTGTAGGTCTTCGTGTGGTAGCCGCACTCTTCGAACTCCTCTTTCGTGAGGAGGTCTGCGACCTTCGGTCCCTCGACCGCGAGCGTCCACTCCGATTCGGTGATCTCGTCCGGCAGCCCTTCGAGGGTGATCGTTGCGATGCTGCCGATCTTCTGCTTGTTGGTCAGGGACGGGCCGACGAGTTTCAGCGGCCAGGACGGCTTGTCGCCGTCGGCGGGGAGTGGTGCCGCGTTCATCTTGTCGGCAACGAGATAGGTGTCGTTCCGAGCGATGTCGGCGCTATTGAACGTGGCGCTAAACCCGTCACTCGCAGTCACCCGCACGGTGTAGCCTTCGGCCGCCCGCGTGTCGTTCAGTGTCCAGTGGCTGCCATCCTCCATGTCATCGATGACGGCCACCAGGTACCAGAGCGGTATGCCGGTCCAGACCTGCTCGTCGCCGTCGGTATAACTCTCGCCGTGGCAATCGACCCCGTCCTCAAACTCCGCCTGCGTGAGCGTCCGGTTGAACGCGCCCGCGAGCGTGATCTCCCATTCATCGGAGGGTTCGGAGAGGCCGATGAGTTCGATCGAGGTGATGGCGCCGACCAGCTGGCCGGCGCTCACGTCGGCCCCGACGAGCCGGAGCGGCCAGCAGGGTTTGTTCTTCTCGCCGATGGTCTCCGGGAGCTCGGTGCCGTTGAGGGTGTTTGCGATGATGATCTCATCGTTCTTTGCGACGCTTGCGCTCTGGAGGTTGATAGAGTAGCCGTCGTCGGAGGTGATCTTGATCGAGTAGCCCTGTGCGGCGAGTTCCTCGTTGAATGCGCCGGACCCATGTCTCTTATCATCGTCGATGAGGCCGACAAGGTACCAGAGAGGCATGCCGCTCCACTCGCCGCCGTTCTCATCGGTGTAGGTGGCGACATGCCCGCAGGCGATCCCGTCCTCGAAGTAGTCCTGGTCGACGGTCTCGGTCGAGGCACCCTTGAGCGTGATGGACCATCCGGATGGTGTCGGGGTCGGTGTCGGCGTCACTGTTCCATCCAGATCAACTTCGATCCAGATCAGCGCTGTTGCGACCTCCGGCGTCGGGTCGTTGCCGTAGCAGAAGACGACTTCGTCGCCGTCGGCAAGTGCGAGAACATTGAGGGCGTTGGCGGAGTCGCTGTATCCGTCTCTCTCAACGTCGTTGACGTAACAGGCCCACTCGGCCTCGTGCTTAACAAAATCGTAATCCCCGATGTTGTCGAGCAGGAGAATCTGGCTTGTATCCCACTTCTTGTCGGTGACGTCGTAGGTGAAGCCCTCGCGCTCCGCTACCGCCTGGAGAGCCCCGAGCGGGGTTAGGTTGACAACGGTATAGGAAGCACCGGTTCCGGAACTAGCCGTGCACTCGAACGTGCCGTCCGTCAGTGCAACTGTCCCGTTGAAGAGTATCACGGGGCCCTCAGACAGGGTCCCGGCGAATCTCATACCCGACTCCTCTGTCGGTATCACCGTTGGCGTCTCTGTCTCAGTCACTTCAGGGGTCACCGTGGTATTCACGGCGCTCTCCCCCGGGCTCACGTTCCCGCCAGGGAGCGTTGCCCCTGCTGCCGGCAGTACCAGCAGCGAGCATACCATCAGTACAAACAGGATGTACTGAACTGCTTTTCTCTTTTCAGTCATCAAATCAACTCTTTTCTGTTCATAATCTTTCTCAGAGGCCTGTCTGGAGAAATAACATTTTAAACTGGGATCTGGGGATGTAAAAAAGTTGCAGTTAATTAACTTGCTTAAGTTAACTTGTTTATATTGACTGGGATCCCGTTCTTCCCCCACCTGCCCTGCACCGTGAGGATCTCCCCGGATCCCGCGAATCGATGCATTCATCACCGAAAACCGCCCAATATTCATTTCCAGAGTGATTGGATGACTCCAGGAGGTGAAGCACCTCCTGGTCGTCGGCGGCCATACCCTGCACACCTCGGCGGTGACAAACCTCCTCAAAGCCGGTGCTGCCATCACCTTCTTCGATATCGACGGCACGCCCGTCGGATACCTGTATCCCTACGGCTACCGGCCGGACGAGGCGGTGCGCCTTGCCCAGGAACGGGCCGCCCCCCACCGGTTCGCGCAGCCGCTGGCAACGGCCGGCCTCCAGTCGAGGCTTCTCCTCCTTGAGGAACTCTACGACCGCGCCGGGCAGGACATCTTCTACGCCGGAGAGCTTGACTTCCTCCACCAGGCCAGGGAGGAACTCGCGGTCGCGGTCACCATGGAGGAACTCCGGAGGCTCTCCCGCCTGACCGCCGATATGTACTATGAGATCCTCTCCCGCACGCTTCCGCCGGGACTCGGGTTCCGGCGCAGGACGAGCCGCCCTTACCTCGACCCCGTCAATGCCATGTTTTCGCTTGGATACGCGATGCTTTATGGCAACTGTTGCGTCTCAATGATCGGTGCCCACCTCGACCCCGACCTCGGCATGCTTCACGAGGGGGCCGGGAGCTTCGTCCACGACCTCATCGAACCGCAGAAAGCGACGATGGTGGACCGTGCCGTCCTCCGGTTTGCCCGGGACGAGGTCTCGGACGGGGACTATGAATGTGGTGAAAAGAGATGCTATCTTGATGGGAACCTCTCGGCCCGGCTGGTCACGGCGCTCCGCGACTCCATCGACCAGTCGCGTATCGATGCTCAGGTGCGCATCCTGCGTGACGCGCTCCTCACGAACGCCGAGTTTCACGTGCTGTACTGGTAACTGCCCCGCTGGATGGTGAACTCGGCGTAGGCGGCAGGGGGGATCTCCTGCTGGATAAGATCCCTGACGACGACCCGGGGGCACCCATAAAGCATGGAGACGAACTTGTCGAGGACGACGGGTTCGGCGGTTGCGGTGATGAGCACCCTCCCGTCAGGGAGGTTCATCGCCTCGCCGCCGACCCCGAGGTTGGTGGCGATCCTCTTGATGCACGCGCGAAACCCGACGCCCTGCACCCTTCCTGAGATCCTGATCTCGAGCGTCTTCACAGCCAGTGCTCCTGGATGATCCGCATGGACATATCCAGCTCGTCGTAGACTTCGTCCCGGAGCGTCGAGTCGCGGATGTTGAGGGCTTCGCTCACAGCCATGTCGAGGATCTCCCGTGAGCGGTCTTCGTAGCGCTCCGCGTAGATCCGGCACGCGATATCACCGAGCACAAAGGCCCGCCGCGAGAGCGGCCTGATGATCCGTGCCTCTTCGAGCGCACAGAGGAGCATCCTGTCCGCAACCTCATGCTGTCCTGCGTTCCTGGCGATGAGGTAGAGTTCGGTGTAGTAAGTCGCCCGTTTTGCCCGGTCCGGTGCCGCCCGTATCGCCCGGTCGAGTGTCACCATGTCTTTTGTGGTGTAATTGCCGCTCCGGATCTTATCCCGGCAGTCGAGGATCCTGCCGTAGACCGTGTTCTTCCATGACTGGGGCATGGCCTGCTCGAGCTGGACCATCAGGCTGTACCGGATCCGGTCATCGTCGATGGTGGAGACGATATCGGCAGCCCGCTGCTGGACGGCTGGCTTCCCACTCGCCCGGTAGAACGAGAAGAGCATCTGGGCCATCCGCTGTTGCGTCATGGCGGTGATGAACGGGATCTGGACGTAGCCGGTGGTTCTCTCCATACCTTCCAGCAGTTCATCAATCTCCTTTTCGTCACCGTAGGACTCGGCGAACTGCGCCACGTCAAAGAGCATCGAGAGCCGCACATAGGGAGAAGGAATGCTCACGACGGTGTGGCACATTGCCGAGAGGATATCCTTTCGCTGTGCAGGTTCGGTGACCATATCAAAGACCGCTGCGAGAGCATCCACGTACTCGACCGGATCCTCGATCCTGCTGACCTGCCCGATCGCCCACTCGACGTCCTTCTCCTGCGGGCTTACGGCGCTGAGGCTTCTTGCGGCGTAGATCAGGTTCTTCCTGACGAATGCTTCCCGTTCCTGCCCCACGAACTCAAGCGTCTCCTGCGCCTCGGCAAGGTAACTTCTGGCTGTGCTATGGTCGATCCCGGCCATGAGTCCGGCGAGGTCGGAGAGCATGATCGCACGGATGGGCGGCTCGGAGATGGTGCCGATGGTCTCATGGAGCCTCCTGATGATTGTCTCGGCCCGCTCTTCGTCGCCGAGGACCGAATAGGCGCTCACGATCCGGTACATCCCGGAGTAGCGCGCATAGACGTCGCCGGTGTGCTCGAAGAGGCGGTACATCAACTCGAGGACCGGCTGTGTCGTCGCTCCCCCCTCGATCCCCTCGAGCAGGTAAGCCGTCACTTCATAAGGATCGGCCGAGTCGAACTCCTTTGTGTAACTGGTGAAGAAGGTGAGAATCCTCTGGATCATGGCGGTCCGTTCGTAATTCCCCTCGATCTCCAGGGAGAAGAGCGTCATGGGGACCGCAAAGATCGGACTTCTATAGACCTGCGTGTACTCAAGCATGATATCGACGTAACTCGCGATCTTGATCGATATCTCCTCGCGCGGGACGCTGGTCTGGAGGAGGGCGAGCGCGATCTCGAATGGTTCCATCATGCCGTCGAAGATCCGGGCCTTCCCCCGGGAGAGCTGGTCCGCCGCCTGCAGGCTCCCGACCCGGACGTAGCCCTCGATGAGGGGGTCGGCCAGCTGCCGCTGCAGGGACGGGTCGCTGATCTGGGAGAGGATCTGGGCTGCCTCATCCAGCGCCCGGAGCGAGAGCTGCTCGATACCGTACATGATCAGGCCGTGGATAACCTTGCCCATCGCGAAGAGGCAGTAGTCCCGCTCCAGCAGGGATGTGGAGAGGACCCGCATCCCGTGAAGCAGGTCGAGGTCGCCGTCCTCTACGGCGAGCACGGCCGCCTGGTCCACGATGCCGCCCATCGCCTCGGCCCGTGCCCGCTGATCCATGATCTCGCAGGTGAGGGCTGTCGCATGCCGGAGGAGGTCCCGGTCTTTCCGGGTGACGCCGATCCGTGCCATCTCGACGGCGATGGTCGAGATTGCCTGCTCACGCAGGGTCTGCTCTTCGATCTGGCTCACCATGTCCACGAGGGCCGATGGGTCGTTCTGGCGGACGAACCCCCGCTCGATCAGGATGGTGTTGCACTCAAGGAGCAGGGGGTCCTGTGCACGGTGCGATCCTGCGAGCTCCTTTATGGCCGGTATGTGCCTGACGACTTCGTCAAAGTCGTACTCCTTGCAGAAGTCGGTCACCGCCTGGTGTACCAGCGAGTCGGCAATATCGATATCCAGTGTGGCGAGGATGTTCTCACGGACGAGTTTGATCTCGTCACGCCGGACACCCTCCTTGATCAGGCGGACACTGGTGTCGAAAAATTGGGCGTTGATCCTCTGCGTGCTGGTGCTGGCCTTCTTCATGACCTCGATCGCGTGGTAGAAGTCGCCCATCCGGGAGAGTGCGTCGGTGATCTGCCGGTAGAGTTGGGCCGCCTTTGCGGCGTCACAGGACTCGTCGATCAACGGTGTAATGTCGAGGAGGATGGTCGGGTTACCGCTCTTCTCGACGACTGCAATCCCGGAGAGGACGATCTCCTCGATGGGGAGTTGGGTCTCTCCCACGCCGCGGGCATTGAACTCGAACGCCTTCTCGAGGAACCAGCGGTCGCCACTCCGCTCTGCCTTTTTCAAGAGTTCAAGGACAAGGGTCTGGCCCGCCCACAATTTTTCGTCGTCGATCCTGAGCAGTTTGGAATATACCTGTTTCTTGTCCCGCTGGCGGTCGAGGAGCTGCTCGGTCAGGATCGCGAGGACCTCAGTGAGCCGCTCTTCGGGTAAGTCCGGGAGGGAGTCTATGATCTGCTCGACGTCGGAGATCTCCTTCTTCAGCGAGGATTTCCAGGTCGCGTCCACGATGTCGGCGATCGAGTTGGTGCGCCGGATCTTCTGGTTGATCTCGGTAGCGCTCGAAAGTCCGCTGATCACCAGGTTGATATTCCCCGACTCAATGCCGGAGCCGGCGATCGCCCGGGCAACATCGGCGTGGAGTTGCGATTGTCTTGATATGTCGCCGATCTCGGGGAGCATCTGGAGGGCATACTGCATGATATCGACGTTGTGATGTTTCTGTCCGTATTGGATGAAGAGCGGGATGATCTCGGAGAGGATTGCTGAGCGGTATTTACGGATGCTGATCTTATCGAAGGCTTCTCCTCCTCTCTCAATATAGTGGATGTCGCCGGTATCGACCCCGGCCTGGACCAGATCGCGGGAGATCCCGGCGAGGATGTCGGACTGGTGGCTCTTACGGTCGAGTTTGTCGACCAGGGTAAATATTACGGAGAACCAGGCTTCATCCTTTTTCTCGCTGTAGAGCGTGGCCGCACGTCTGGCGAGGGCGAATATCTCTTCTTTGGTCGGTTCGACGAGCTGGCTTAAGAGTTCGGGCTGGGCTTCGTCGAACGCCGCTTCGACCAGGGCGGCATTCATCTGCTCGTAGAGTGATTTCTTCTCCTTCCTCGTCTGGGTCTCCGATATGTCCGAAACTACCTTTTCAAGCTCACGCAGATCGCCAGAAGAGATAGCGGAGTCGATCTTCTGTTTCATCTGTAGGTTTCCATCCATTTTGATCAGCGCTCTCCATTGGGTTCTGCATCATGCATATCCATTATCAGATATATAGATTGCCCCCCTGTCACAAGAATGTTTTTCAATGGGATTCAGGGAGATCCTCGAAAATATTGGGGGTATGGTAGATGGTAAGAGTCTCTTGCAGCACTCAGGATGGAATGCTTCATGGGGGGTCGATCTCACTTAGAGAATCAGGCAGGTGAGGCGTTCATACCTGCCTGACCACCCGCATAATCTCCTGATACATGGCATTCGCGACGCCCTGGTCCTTTGCCTCGATCATGATCCGGATCATCGGTTCCGTGCCCGATGCCCGCACCAGAGCCCAGGCGTTGTCCCTGACGATCTTGATGCCGTCGATCTTCTCGATGGTCTCTCCGGAGAATGCTTCTTCCACGGCGCGGACCAGTGCGGAAGGGTCCGGGGCGTGATGTTTCTCCTTGATCAGGTGGTATGCCGGCAGTTCATCGAGGATCTCCGAGAGTTTCCTGCCGTTGTGGCTCGCGAGAACCGCCACCATCATGGCGGCGGTCATGCCTCCATCCCGGCAGAACTGATGGTCGGCATAGATCAGGCCGCCGTTTCCTTCACCCCCAAACGAGACTTTCTCTCCCCTGCCCATCAGCTCGATCATCCTCCTTGCGACGTAGATACTTCCGACAGGGGTGTAGTCGACAGTACACCCGTGCCTCTCTGCGATATCCCGGATCAGCCGGGAGGTGGCGACAGGGGTGACGACGAGCCCGCCACCGTTCCTGGCGCAGACGTAGTCTTCGATCAGACCGAACTCATAGTTCTCTTCGATATAGCGTCCTATGGTGTCAACGAAGACCGCCCGATCAGCATCGCCGTCATGTGCCACTCCAAAGGCGGCACCCGTGGCGATGACCATCTCCGAGAGGGGCTGCAGCCCTTCGGGGGTTGGCTCGGGCATCCTGCCCGGGAAGGTGCCGTCAAGCCGGGCGTTGATGGTATGGACCCGACAGCCCATCCTTGAGAGGATGATCGGGGTCGTGAGCGCCGCGGGGCCGGAGCCGGGGTCGACGACGACGGTCATGCCCTTGCCGATGCCCGCCGGGAAGTGCCCCACGACGGCCTGAATGTACTCCTCGATCCGGTCGGGTGCGGTGGCTTCCGCGCCGACTCCGTCCCAGGGAGCCACGTTGAACTCCCCGGCAAAGAACCGGTCTTCGAGCTTGATGATCTCATCATCAGACATCTCGGTACCGTCAGCCTCGACGATCTTCACGCCGTTATACTCGGGCGGGTTGTGGGATGCGGTGATCATCGCGCCGCCGGCAAACCGGTTGGTCTTTATGATATACTGGAGGGCCGGTGTGGGGAGAATGCCCACGTCGACTACGTCGCACCCGGTCATCAGAAGCCCGGCCTTGAGGGCGTGGGCCAGGGCTTCACCGGATGTCCGTGTGTCTCTGCCGACTGCTATGGTGCCTTTCCTCATCGATCCGAGCGCGGCGCCGATCTTGAGGACGAGATCCGGTGTCATCATCTCTCCGATCACGCCCCGCACGCCGTTGGTTCCAAACATCCGTTTTCCGTTCATCTCTGTCATTTCTCCGCGTCGTGTAATTCCCGTTTGAGTCTATCGATTGCACTGCTGGCGGCGGCGAACGCCTCCTCTCTGTGCTCAGCGAGTATAGCAAGATAGGTTATATCTTCTCCGGCATAGAGCCGCCCTTTCCGGTGGTAGAACCGTGCACCGATGATCCCCGGGACTGCTTCCATCTCTCTATGGATGCTCTCGGTCAGGGCGTCGACGGTCTCGTCGAACTCCAGGTATTCGGTCCGCTCGGTGCCGGTCCACTCCCGGACAATCCCGTTGAACGTGAGGACGGCCCCTGCATGTGAGACGCCGCACTCGCGCCGGAGCTCCCGGACCAGCCCCTCGATGGTATAGTAGTCCTCGAACTCCGGTAGTGCGGCGATCACCTCATCGATGGTAGGGTTCCGGAGCACGACGTTCTCGCCGGGAAGGTCGCCTATCACTACCCTCGGGAACGGCCGGGTCTTGAACCCCTCGAGTATGGCATATTCAACGCCGGTGTTGCAGAGGGTTGCCAGGGTGGAGTCGAGGTCGTTCTCGCGCCTGACGATGACCGACTTCTCTTCGTCGACGCCGCCGGATATAGCGGCATGCGATTCATAGTACAGCGTTGTGTCTTTTCCGGGCTCGAGTCGAAATCCGTGGTGCCCCAGGTGCTTGATCGCTCCGACGGTCCCGCGTGAGGAGAGCGCCCCGATCAGGCTCCTTATGAATGTGGTCTTCCCTGTGTTTGAGCGGCCGACAATCTGAATGATCTTCATGCGTCCTCATTTCCCTCTGTTATCGGGTTCTCCTCTCCTTCCTGGCCGGGCCTGGACTTTAAGATGACCGACGCCGCCTCGGCCACGCCCCGCATCACCTCGGTGATCCGGTCCTCGACGTCGATCTCGTCGTCGAGGTTCAGGCTCGTTCCTTCCACCTCCAGCAGGAACCGGGCGACCTCGCTCGCCTCAAAGAGGATCTCGTCGAGTTCTTCTGCGGTGAAGAATCCGCACATGGCCCCGTAGAAGAACGTGGCTCCTGCTTTCTTCACCTTCTTCTTGAACGAGCTCCGCGCCTGATTGACCGCCTGCGGGGTGTAGGAGTCGACCATGAACGGGCAGAGTTCAGGGAGGTTTTCCCCGATGAACGTCATCTCCGAGCCGTTGGTGGTCTTGAAGTCTGCGCAGAGGCGTGCGATCGCCCACTCGCGGGCGGTGATGTGGGTGTGTTTGCGCAGGAACTGGTTTACCCGCTGGTAGGTGGCGCCGTCTACTTTCTTGAATTTCTGATACTTGTTCGAGTCTTTGATGCTGTCAGGCTCTTCCATTTTACCTATCCCTCTTGTTGGTTTTGATATTTCAATAAGGCTGGTCGAACGACGGCGCCCGGGGCGACTGAGGTGCCGGCTGAGAGAATCGGGTGTTCCGCGGGTCAGGTTGTGCGCAGGTTCCGTGGTCTCGCGGTTGCCCCTGCCCCAACTAACATATAGCATCATGTGGTTTATATCTGTCTCTTCGATCCCGGGGTCGGGATGGGAGTTCGGTCGTTTTGCAACCGGTGCTTTCGCAATCTGGACATTATGTGTGGTTTCCTGCCTGTGTGAGGTCCGGCCCCTCAATGGGCGGGCCCGGAGAGCAGACGCCGGGTATCCTGCCCGGAGGGGGTAACTGTGGGCGGGAAAGTTCCCCGGCATAGGGCAGGCTGTGACGCTCCGTAACCTGCAGGCGTGCGGCTCGCGATGCCGGAGAACGATGTCCCATGGGGCACCTGGCCGGGGATACGGGGGGTGTCGGCCTTGAGGTGCGATAGACGGAACGCAACTGATCTGAGGTGCGATGGGTGGAATGCGGCCCGCGATGGGGCGAGGGTATAGGGGCCGCAGGGGCTGTGTTCTTCCTGGGGCGGAGCTGGAGCACCGCCGGGTGCGATCCGCGCCGTTCCGTGAGGGGCGGAGTTGGAGCGCCGGAGCTTGAACTGTCATCGACCTTCGAGATGTTCCCGGGCTCTCGTGAATTTCAAGCAGGTGTTGTGATACTCTGCCGGATGGTCGCCCTGGTTTTGGTGCCTCCGTATCGTGCTTTTGGGCCAGGATCTCGGGCTCCCGCATATGGAAGGTCACTGGTGAGGGCGATCCGCTGTATAAGCCCCTCTATGGGGGTCCTTTATATGTGGGCGGGGGCTGCGGGCTTCATGGCACCGAGGTGCTTCCGGATCGTTCACTTTCTCCCCGCACGGTAGGGGATTCATATGCCCGGACGAGGACGTATTCAACAGGGTCTGTTTCCCGTCCACCCGGGATGGCAGCCCCATACCTCCTAACTCCGATGCCTCCTGCATCACCGGAAATATTCTTTTTTATGGTGCGGAACTGAATTTGTCTCCTTCTGATTTCCGGGCGGTTTGCTGAAAATATTGTTTCCGAAGGGGCTGGTCGGGGCCCCTTTCGCCGGGAATTCTGGGTTGCCCCGGGCCACGGCACGGCTCCCGAAAAGGCCTATATCCTGTTTCTGTTAGATGAATCGGGCCGTGATTGGCATCTCTTTTGTTCCTCCCTGGCCGACTTCTCCTTCCCGCGTCTCCTGATGCGATACCTGGCCGAATCCCCGTGTGCTACGGCCCTTGCCTGCCCTGGATGTCGTATTCTATAACGGTTGTCGCCCGGGTCCTGGCCTCGTGCGATATGCGTATCCCCGGGGGGAATGAACCTCTTCCGGATGTATTTTCCCCGGCAGATGCTCCTGCTCTGCGGGGTGGTTGAGCCGGGTGGAGCACGGCCCCCTCGCGGTAAGATCTTGAGGTCCGTCCGATACTAACTGGCTAATCTCTGATGGGGTCCTATGGGGGGCTCTCCGGGTCAAATACCTCTTGCGGGGAATAGGCATTTACCGCAATTTTGATATGCTTCGTTGTTCTAATCAATAATCAATGGAAAACACCCTCTTCTCAGAGTGGCTGGAGCGCTTCGGCAACTACCTCCGGATGCGGAATTACTCCCCGAGGACCATCAAAAAGTACGACCAGACCATTCAGCGCTTCGCCCGGTACGCCTGGCTCCGGCAGCATTCGGATCCGGGCAAGGTCTCGTTCAATGAGGGGGCGTTCGAGAACGCTCCCCTGGATGCGGATGTCAACGTCTCTGCGGCCCTCGTCACCGATTTCTTCTCCTGTATTTCGGAAGGGTGGGAGTATAAGCCCAAAACTCTCCACCGGATGATATCGACGCTCTCTTCGTTCTATCGGTATCTCTACGCACAGGGGGTCGTGGTTGCCGACCCGATGCTCGGGGTGGAGCGGCCCCGGATCAAGAATCAGGAACTGAAATACCTCAAGCACAGTCAGGTTCTCCGCCTGATTAACACGATCGAGGGCGAGCGGGACCGGTTGATCGTCCGCCTCATCTACGCCACCGGCGTCCGCGTTTCGGAGCTCTGCGCGATAAACGTAGAAGATATCGATTTCGAGGAGCAGACGATCCGGGTCAAGGGAAAAGGCGACAAGATCAGGACCGTCTTCGTCGACGAAGAGACGCTTGAGGAGCTCAACCGGTTCATCGGCAATATGATCGTGGGGCCGCTCTTTCTGGGCCAGCAGGGCAACCACCTCTCTCCCCGGACTGTCCAGCATCTTTTCAAGCAGTACGCCCCCGCCGGGATTACGCCGCATAAAATCCGGCATTCCTACGCGAGCGAGCTCTACCGGCGCTCAAAGAACCTCCGCGTCGTGCAGGAGAACCTGGGGCACTCTTCTATCAAGACGACCGAAATCTACCTGCATACCGACATCGATGAGCGCAAACGTGTTTATCAGCAATATTTCCCGCTCTCGAACGGGAAACGGGAAGAGTAAATCCGGTCGGCCGGTGCCGGTAAACTGCATGATGCTATATGGGGTGGGTTGACGGGGTTCCCGCTCTCTCCCCTTCGGGCATCGCCGGTGAGGCATAACTGCGACCCCCGGGGCATGTGAACGATGCATGGGTGACGCAGGCTCACGCGAAGCCACGAAAGGGTCCCGTTCTGGATGCACATCGGCCCCACCTCCTTCCGGCAACGCTCAAATCACTGGAGTGCCTATCGTACTCATATGCGCTACATCGTCACAGGCGGAGCGGGGTTCATCGGCTCCAACCTCGCAGAGCGACTGGCACGCGACGACCACGAAGTTGTGGTCATCGACGACCTCGTCACCGGGCGGCGTGAGAATATCGAGCACCTGATCAGCCGCCCCCGGGTGACGTTCATCGAGGGGAGCGTCACCGACCTCGCCCTGCTCACCGATGCCTTTTCCGGGGCGGACGGCATCTTCCACCAGGCAGCCATCGCCTCGGTCCCCCGATCCGTGGCAAAGCCTCTCGAGACAAACGCGGTGAACGTGGCCGGAACCGTGAACGTCCTCTGGGCCGCAAAGGAGTGCGGCGTTCCGGCCGTCGTGGCGGCTTCCACCTCGGCGATCTACGGAGACGACCCGGCTTTCCCCAAACGCGAGACGATGGCGCCGACACCCCTCTCCCCCTATGCGGTCTCAAAACTCGCGGGCGAGTACTACGGAAAGGTCTTTTCGGACCTCTACGGTATCCGGACGGTCTTCCTCCGCTACTTCAATGTCTTTGGTCCCCGGCAGGACCCGAACTCCGAGTACGCGGCGGTGATCCCGAAGTTCATCACCCGCCTGCTCGATGGGAAGCCACCGATCATCTACGGCGACGGGGAGCAGACCCGGGACTTCATCTTCGTGGCGGATGTCGTCCGGGCAAACATCCTGGCGATGGAGAGCAACGCCTCCGGTGTCTTCAACATCGCCGGGGGCAGCAGGATCAGCCTCAACGAACTCGCCGGGAGTCTCTCGGAGATCACCGGGGTACATCACCGGCCGGTGTATGAGCCGCCGCGGTCGGGGGATGTGCGTGACTCGCTCGCCGACATATCCCGGGCCGGAGAAGCCTTCGGTTTCTCCCCCCGCCGCACGCTCGCTGAGGGGCTCCGCGAGACGGTGGCATGGTTTGGGGATGCCGGCCAGTAACCGCTCCCCGACCCGGAGGCCGGCGCCGGACATCCCGGCTGCCGATCGCGGGTTGCCCCGACTTCGGGCATGAGATCTGCAGGAACTTATATATCGTCACTCTGCAGTAAGGGGTGCGAGGTGCCAACGTATGCCCCGATTAACTACACCGGAGACCCCCCGTAAGGGGGATAAAAGAGATGCGTCACGGGCGTACACTGACGCGATCGTGGAGACCCTGGACCCCGCGGCCCACAACAACAGGGGCGTGGCGCTCGAGAGGCAGGGTCGTTATGAAGAGGCGCTGACTGCGTTCAGCGCGGCGCTCCTCTCCGACAACGAGGATGTTTACGCCTGGAACAACCGGGCAGTGATCCTCACCCGGCTCGGCCGCCCCCAGGAAGCGGTGCTTGCGTGCAGGCAGGCGCTCGCGATCGACCGGTCGTGCATCTTCGCCTGGGTTACCTACGGTATGGTGCTCGGCAGGCTCGGGAATTACCAGGGGGCCGAACGGGTCCTTGCGGTGGCAGAAGACCTCGATCCGCAGGCCCGTGCGCTCTACCCCGGGAACTCGACGATGACCCGGGCTTGAGTGGGGTCACTCTTTTTTCCGGAGGATCGGATGGAACGGTCGGCAGGTCTCCCGGCTCCGGATGCTGTGGTCGAGGGCCGATACACTCTCAGGTGCTATACGGGCGGTCTTACATTCCTGTTCCCATCCCGCATGCATCCCTGCCCGACCACCCCGGATCGCGAGGCCGCCGGGTCTCCCCGAACCCGCCGGAGACCTTACGTTTTTATCTCCCTTACCGCAATAGAGTATACAATTGAGTGCCCCTCCGGCACGGAGTCTATCCCATGAAGACGCTTATTCTTGCAGGCGGGAGCGGCACCCCCCTCTTCCCCCTCTCGAGGGAACACTACCCCAAGCAGTTCATCCCGCTGATCGACGACGAGTCTCTCTTCCAGAAGACCGTGAAGAGGTCGCTCCTCTTCTCCTCCCCGCAGGAGATTGCCATCGTCACCAACACGGACCACAAGTTTCTGGTCCGGGACCAGCTCGCCGCCATCGGGTGTGATTGCCGGGTCCTCGTGGAGCCGGTAGGCAGGAACACCCTGCCGGCGATCTACTACGGCGTCAGGGAGATCGCCGGGGACGGATCCCGGACGGTCGCGGTGCTGCCCTCGGACCACCTGATCACCGCGACCGGGCCGTTTCAAGAGGCCTTCCGGCGGGCGGAGCGGCTTGCGAAGGACCACCTGGTAGTTTTCGGGGTGCGGCCGACCCTCCCCCACACCGGCTACGGCTACATCCGCCCGGGCGAGCCCGTGGCGGACGGTTCGCTCGTGGACGCCTTCGTGGAGAAGCCCGACCTTGCGACCGCCGAGAAGTATGTCGCGGACGGCTACCTCTGGAACTCCGGCATGTTCTGCTTCGACGCCGATCTCTTTCTTTCCGAGTGCGAGGCGTGCGCACCTGAGGTGGCCCGGGCGTTCGAGCACCCCCTGGAGGAGGCATACGGCGCAACCCCTGCCCTCTCCATCGACTACGGGATCATGGAGAAGACCCGGCGGGCGGCGGTGGTGCCACTCGAAGCTGACTGGAGCGACGTCGGAAACTTCGACGCCCTCTACGCCGCACTGCCAAAGAACGGCAACGACAACGCGGTCAGGGGCGAGCATATCGGGATCGGCTCCTCTGAAAACCTGATCATCGCTGACCGGTTGATCGCCACCGTCGGGATTCACAACCTTGCCATCGTCGAGACGAAGGACGCGATCCTGGTCGCTGCCCGGGACGAGGCCCAGCGGGTGGGCGAGATCGCGAAAGCCCTCCGTGAGAAGGGAGACTCCCGTGCGCTCTTCCACACGCAGGTCCACCGGCCCTGGGGCTCCTACATAAACCTCGAGGAGGGGCAGTCGTATAAGATCAAGCGGGTCACCGTCCCCCCGAATCGCCGCCTCTCCCTCCAGATGCACCACCACCGGTCCGAGCACTGGGTGGTCGTCACCGGGTGCGCTGAGGTGACGATTGCCGATGCGACCTACCTCCTCCGGAACGGCGAGTCCACCTTCGTCCCGGCGGGAACGGTCCACCGGCTCGCGAACCCCGGCCTTCTGCCGCTGGAGTTGATTGAGGTCCAGATAGGGGAGTACACCGGCGAGGACGACATCGTCCGGTTCGAGGACGACTTCGAGCGGACGTGAGCACCGGCCGGCGGTCCACCGGCCCTCTCCGGCTCCGCGTCTTTCCGCGACCAAACCGATATAATCCCACAATGCATAGAATATAAGAGCCGATACCGCAGGTATCAGCCGTAAGTTCATTTCTGTCACCCCCGTAGTGTAGCGGTCAATCATGCAGGACTTTGGATCCGGCGACGGCGGTTCGAATCCGCCCGGGGGTACTACATTCGTCCGATCCTCACATTGCCGTATCTTCCATGTGAGCATTTCGCGGTCACCCTCATCTCGTTTAGCGAAATCGAAAGAGACTTCCTGGCGTACGGCGAGCATACGAGAATGACTGCCCTCTCCCCTATCCTGATCGCCCCCTGCGGTATCAACTGCGGGCTCTGCATCGGCTACCTGCGGGAGAAAAACAGATGCCCGGGCTGCCGGACGGATGATGCCGGCAGACTGAACGCATATTGCGCCCGATGCAGGATCCGGCAGTGCGAAGACCGTACGGGGAAGTACTGCTACGAATGCACCGGATATCCCTGCGCGCGGCTGAAACACCTGGACAAGCGCTATGCAAAATACCGGACGAGTGTGCTCGACAACCTGCGCGAGATACGGGAGCAGGGAGTCGTGGAGTTCGTCGAACAGGAGAAGGTCCGCTGGACATGCCCGCAGTGCGGACATACCCTCAGCATGCACAGGGATCGATGCCTGCACTGTGGTCGGACGTGGTGAGGAGGGAGCATCACCCGCATCGCCGCCCGGATGGGCCCGGTATCGTCGATACCTTTTTTGCGCTCGTTCCCCTCCTGCCTCCCCGGTGCCATTGAGTATGACCGAAGTTGATACGAGGATACGATCAATCCATGCCCGCGAGATACTGGACTCGCGGGGGAACCCGACCGTCGAAGCGGATGTTACACTCGCCGGCGGGGCGTCCGGGCGGGCCGCGACCCCGTCCGGCGCATCGACCGGTAAACACGAAGCCATCGAGTTCAGGGACGGCGTAAAAGACCGTTACGGCGGAAAAGGGGTGCAGAGCCCCGTCGCCCGGGTCAACGGCGAGATCGCCGTTACCCTGCAGGGCATGGACGCCCGCGATCAGGCGGCGGTGGACGGGGCGCTCATCGATCTTGACGGAACACCGAATAAGCGGAACCTGGGCGCCAACGCCACGCTTGCGGTCTCCATGGCCGTCGCGCGGGCTGCCGCCGCCGCAGAGGGTCTCTGGCTCTGGGAGTACCTGGGAGACCCATTTAAGCCGCTCCTTCCTGTCCCGATGATGAACATCCTCAACGGCGGAGTCCATGCCAACTGGCAGGGGCCGGACTTTCAGGAGTACATGATCGCCCCGTACGGTGCTCCAGGCGTCGCGGAAGCGGTCCGGTGGGGGAGCGAGACCTACCATGCGCTCAGAGAGATCCTCAAAGCGCAGGACTACACGACCGGCGTCGGCGACGAAGGCGGGTTTGCCCCTGCAGTCTCCACGAACACCGAGCCGCTCGACCTGATCGTGGAAGCAATCGAACGGGCAGGCTACGTCCCCGGCAAGGAGATTGGGATTGCTCTCGACCCGGCATCGAGCGCGTTCTACAATGATAGCGTCTATAACCTCAGGACCGAAGGGCTGACCCTGACTGCTGCTGAGATGGTGGACCGATACCGCGACCTTGTGGCGTCATACCCGGTCATCGTCATCGAGGACGGCCTTGCCGAGGATGACTGGGACGGCTGGCGGCTGCTCACCAGGACGATCGGGGATAAGGTGGAACTCGTCGGCGACGACCTCTTTGTCACGAACGTCGATCGGATCGATATGGGTATCCGGAAGGGGGCCGCCAACGCCGTCCTGATCAAGCCCAACCAGATAGGGACAGTGACCGAGACGATCGCCGCGGTGCGTCTCGCCCAGCAGCAGAACTGGGGCGCGATGGTCTCCCACCGGAGCGGCGAGACCGTCGACACGTTCATCGCCGACTTCACCGTCGCCATGCAGACGGGCCATCTCAAGACCGGCGCACCGGCACGAGGCGAGCGGGTGGAGAAGTACAATCAACTGATGAGGATCGAGGAGGCGGCAGGAGATACGGCCCGGTATGCCGGACGGAGCGGGTTCGTTCGGTAGGGTCTCTAAGGCATTGATACATTACCGGTAACAGGGATCGGGTAGGGGTTGCTCTCCCGGAGGTCCCCGTGGGTTATCAGCCAGGAGACTGCTTTGAGATCTCCGGGGCCCGGCGTCGGCGAGGGAAACCCAGATGAGGCTCCTTTCTGCCAGTCTTGCCTCGAACGAGGCGTTTTCGCCCTTCTCCCGGAACCCGTTCGTCCTGCAACTCCCCCGGGTTCCACACATTTCTTAAGGCCTCCCAACCGAATCATGAACACAATGGAAAGCGCATTATCTATCGAGCTCCAGGTGAGCCTCCTCCTCTTCCTCGCGCTCGCCGGCTACCTCCTGGCATCCAGGATCAACCAGTCGGCGACGATCGGGGCCATCCTCGTCGGGATCCTGGTCGGACCGAGCGTGCTCGGCCTGATCACCTACACGGACTTTGTCGCGAGCCTGGCCCACATGGGGGCGATCATCCTCCTCTTCGCCATCGGGTTCGAGTTCAATCTCAAGGATATCCTCACGCTTCGTAACGGCGTCATCTCGTTCTTCGGCGTGGTCGTCCCGTGGGTAGGCGGCTACGCCACGGCCGTCCTCTTTGGATTCGACTTCGCAACTGCAGTCTTCGTCGGCACGGCGTTGACCGCGACGAGTACCGCCATCACCGCAAACGTTCTCAAGGAGATCGGCATGCTCCAGACCGGGGCAGCGAAGGCGATCATCGGCGCAGCAGTCATCGACGATATCCTCTCCCTCCTGGCGCTCTCCGTCACTCTGGACCTGGTGGCCGGGGAAGGCTCGCTGGGAGCGCTCGCCCAGACGGTCGCCATGGCTGTGATCTTTGTTGCCGTCGCCGGTACCGTCGGGGTCTTCGTCGTACGAAGACTCATCCAGCGGATGGAGACATCCGCCCTGACGCAGCAGTACCCGGGTTTTGTCTTCATCTTTGCCCTGATGCTGGCGTTCCTCTACGCGATGGTCGCCGACCTCATCGGTCTATCGGGGATCATCGGGGCGTTTCTCGCCGGGATCGCCTTCAGCGATGTCCAACTCCGGCAGAGTAAGAGCGTCAAACTGGGCGCTGAATACTTCGAGATCGTCTTCGCCTCGATCTTCTTCATATCGCTTGGTGTCCTCGTCGATATCCGGGCACTCACCCCTGAGATCGCTCTCTTCGTTGCGGCGCTGACCGTGGTCGCTCTCGTCACCAAGATCGTCGGGTGCGGCCTCCCTGCCCGGCTGATGGGGATGTGCCGGGAGGATTCCCTCATCGTCGGGTTCGGGATGGCGGCGCGGGGAGAAGTGACGATGATCATCGCGCTGATCGGACTGAACGCAGGATTCATCGACCAGGGTATCTTTGTTGCCTGCATCCTGATGAGCCTGCTGACCACCCTTGTGACCCCGATCGTCTACCGGAACTGGTTCTTCAAGGGCGCATACTGCACCCCGGAGTGATGCAGGGCTCCCCCCTGCTGTTTTCTTCCCAAGAACGGCTTTGTTGAACCCCCACTTGTTTGCTCCAGATGGCCGCAATCAGGGGTACTCGGGGGCACGGCTTTCCACCGGGTATCGCACCTGACGGTGCTCGTGCTCCGGATGCCCCATCCATCGCAATCGCCATGACTGCCCCCGCCCCCTGGGGGCGGGGGAGGAGCGCGAAGCGCGGGCGGGGTGGGGGCTAGGTATCCCTTATGAGTTGGAGACGGGGGGGGACCCCCTCCCCGTCAGCCCCACCCCCAATGGCGATAGCCACCACGGTCCACGGCATGAGGAGATGCCCGAGAAAAATGGTCGTCCCGGGGACAAGCCGGGTCCGGCACCAGCCTCAGCAGGGTAAGGATGAAGATCAGAATAGGGTTTCAACAAAGCCCAAAAACTCTCTTACTTCCCTCTGCGCCCGGTGGGAAAAAGAGGCGGGGCGCGAGCCCCTGCCTCACCAGGCTTCCGGAAACGCCATGTTGGTGTAGATGTCCTCGAGGCGTGCCTTGTGGCCCCGTTCCATCGCCGCGAGGCTCTCGAAGAGTTCAATCTGATCCGGGTCCACGCTCAGGCCCGCGAGCTGGGTATACATCTGCATCGCGTCGAGTTCCTTTCGGATCGCGATAACGAGGCCGTCGAGCGGTTTTAAGTCGGCGGAGAGCGGCGGTGTCTCCAGGGCGTCGGCGACCTTGTAGTCCCGCTTCGTGTCGAACGCGAGTTTCCCCGGCTCCTTCATCTGAAGGCCCTCCAGGGTCTTTCTGTGGTTGCTCTCCTCCCCGGCGAGCTCATTGAAGAGGTTCTTTAAGTTCTCATCCGTGACCTTCTCCCTGACTGTCCGGTAGAAGGTGTATGCCTCGACCTCCCGGTCGATGGCGTTCGATATGATTGAGCGATACTCTTCGGCATCCATGGTTTCATGCACCGGTGGACAGTAGCACCCGGGACTTTTAAACCTTATTAGGCCGGGCTTTGGTATGGTGTTGGACAAGGTGTGTGAGAGGCCCGCAGGTTTTCATGTGTGGTTGTCAGGGCAGCGATGATTGGGGAGGAAATCCGGGAGGTTCGAAGAGGCTGAGAAGCTTCGATTTGCGACAAACAAGGTGACCGAATCGAGGGAAAATCCGGATGCAGTGGACCGTGGGAGTATCGCCATGGGGGGTGGGGGCAGGGGAGGGG
>PGYL01000032.1 GCA_002839645.1 Methanomicrobiales archaeon HGW-Methanomicrobiales-2
TGCGCTCGTGAACGACCCCGACTTCCTCCTCTGCGACGAGCCGACCGGGAACCTGGACTCGAAGACAGGAACCGCCATAATGGACCTCCTTGACCGGATGAACCGCGAGGAGGGCAAGACCGTCGTCATGGTCACCCACGATCCCCGGATGACCGACTACGCCGACCGGACGATCCGGCTCGCCGATGGGAGACTCGCATGACCTTCTTTGACCTCGCCCGCCGGAACGTCAGCCGCCACTGGCTCCGGTCGTCCCTTGCGGTCATCGGGATCGTCATCGGCGTGATCGCGATCGCCTCTCTCGGCATCATGGGCAACAGCATCAGCCTCATGTTCGGCGACATGGTCGCCGATGTCGGCGACACCATCATCGTCTCCCCGGCGACGGGTACCACGAAACTCACCGAGCGGCAGGTGGCCGATATCACCCGGGCGGTCGGCTCGAACGTGGCGATACCGTTCTCAACCACCGCCGATAAGATATCCGTGGGCGATAAAGAGAGCGGTGCGATGATCTACGCGATTCCGGCGGGGGATATTCCCTCTCTGCTCGCGGTGGAGTCGGGGGCCTACCTGAAGGAGACCGGCACCGGGTGCCTGATCGGGAGCCAGCTTGCCGCGAACAGCAGGGAAAACGGCCTGAAACTCGGCGCCCGGGTCACGATCGGCGACGAGACCCTTCGGGTTGTGGGCGTGCTCGAAGAGCGGGGAATGGGGTTTGATATCAACCCCGACTACGCCATCATCGTACCTTACTCCTGGTACTCGAGCCACTACGACGAGGACGATTACGACCAGGTGATCGTGAAGGTCCGGAACGTCGACGAGATCGACGCGGTCAAAGAGTCGATCGAGCAGAGGATGAACCGGCGGGAAGATGTCGTCAACGTCATGGACACCCGGGGGATCCTTGAGAGCATCTTTGCGGCCGCAGATTCGATCACGGTCTTCCTCTCCGGCATCGGTGCGATATCGCTCCTCGTCGCCGGGGTCTCGATCTTAAACGTGATGCTGATGTCGGTCACCGAGCGGATCAAGGAGATCGGTGTCCTGCGGTCCATCGGCACCCGCCGGAGCGAGGTGATGCGGATGTTCATCTACGAGGCACTGATTCTCGGCCTTGCGGGCGCTCTCATCGGCGGGGTGCTCAGTTTCGTCGCCGGGTATGCGGTGACGGCGGTCTTCGTCGGGAACCCGGACTACCTCTTCAACCCGACGAGCCTCCTCTATATCCTCTTTGGGATGGCGTTTGGCGTCATCACGAGTGTGGCCTCCGGCCTCTACCCGGCCTGGAAGGCGGCGCAGCTAAACCCGATCCAGGCGCTGCGCCACGAGTGACGGCTTACCCCGTACACCTCTTTTTTTCCCGCTCGATCTCGTTTTGGAGCCTGCCGACGATCTCGGCGATCGTTGCGGGCGCGCCGGGGAGGAGGGTGAGGGACTCATGCTCTCCTTCGACGACCAGCAGCGCAACCGGCGTCAGGCGGACCGTGGCAGCCCCCCCCAGGTGCATCTCAAGCGTCCTGATGATGGGGATGATGCACCGCCCATCGACGCTGCGGGCGCCGCCGACGACGAGACCGGCATCGCCGCTCTCCTTTGCCTCACGCACCCGGAGCACCTCTTCCCGATACCTGGCGAAGCCGCTCTCTGACCGGTTTCTGGAGAAGGGCTCTTACGACCGGGACGATGATCAGGAGTGGCCGGCGGATCTGCATCCGGAACGTCAAGGTGCCTTCGAAGATCCTCTGGCAAAAGACCGGGGTCATCACGAAATCGATCGCCTCCGCCGGCCAGAGGGCGTAGCGGACGGCGGTGCAGTAGCCGTAGATGATGCCGGTGTCGGCCGGGCTGTCGAGGCCGAGGGTGATATCTCCCCGGAGCGTCTCTAAGTAGAGGGACCGGTAGACCGCATCGAGGATCCTCTGGAGATGGGGCCAGAGGTCGCCGGCGGCGTCGAGGTATTCTCTCGCCGAAAGAGTGGGTCCGGGCGCCTCCGCCTTCTTCTCCTCTTTTTTGGGCTCTGGTGCCGCAATCTCCCGGAGATCCCGGGTCACGACCGGGCGGCCGACGAGGAGGATTTCAAGCACCTGCAGTTCGTCGGTGATCCGGACCCTCCCCCCCACGATACCCCAGGCTACAGTTGTCATCACCCGGGCACTCTCCCGTCTGCAGTCAGCGACCATCGAGATGGTCACCGGCACCAGGTACAGCGCAAGCAAGAGAGAGAGGAGGACGACGGCAACGGCGAGCAGGATGAAGAAGAGCAGGGTCGCGAGCATAGAATGGAGGGGGAGAGAACCTTACGCCCCTTCTTCACTGCTGACCGGGATCTCCTTTCCTTCCTCTGAGATCCAGGGTGTTTTACCCCTGCGCTGCTGCATCATCTCAGAGCCCTTCTCGAGCACCTTCTCGACGTGGGGGCCGACCGTCTCCCCGATCGTCGAGATCACCTCGGCGAGCTCGCTCTTCTTCTTCAGTGACACCACCTGGATACCCTCGGGACCGGAGACACCCCTGGTGATGATGATCAGGGCAACGGCCGATATGCCGCCTCCACCGCCGGTCCCTGACCCGCCGTGCTGGCAGCCTTCCCTGTGTCCTCCTGTGCCTTCCCCGCCGCCGAATGCGAACCCGTACTCGGCGACCGGTATGATAACCCGCTCGCCGGCCTCGATCGGGGCACCGAGGACTGCGCTCGCGCAGAGTGTTCGTGCAAGTTGATCGACAGTTATCTGGAGCATCGATTCGCCAGTCATACCATTCACCACAGGTATTCCAGTCTGCGGCCTCGTATATATTTGTTGGGGTTCCTCGGCGGCCGCAGGATGCTTATCCGGGGGTGGATGGATACCTACTTACGCCTGCGGGGTGACCGACAGGTTGATGGAGGATGCTGTTGCACCGGACTGGAACGAAATCTGGAAGAGGAGGCTCGCCCTGAACCGGTCGACTCCGGAGTTTCGTGAAGGGGCCGATCTCTGGGGGGGTCGGGAGCAGGCCCGGCGATATGCCGTCCGGTCGGGGACCGGCCACGCCCACCGGGTCGCGGAGGCGATGCGGGATCTCGCAGTCTCTCCCGGCGACCGGGTTCTGGATATCGGGTCGGGCCCCGGGACCCTCTCCCTCCCGCTTGCCCGGGCCGGTGCCCTGGTGACAGCGGTCGACCCGGCGGAGGGGATGCTCGCCGAACTCCGGGCAGCGGCAGAAGAGGAGGGGCTCACCGGCGTCACCACAGTCCGGGGCCTCTGGGAGGAGATCGACGCGACCCGCGACCTGCGGCCACCTTACGATCGGGTGGTTGCCTCATTCTCGCTTGCTATGCCGGATATCCGTTCGGCCCTCGCCGCGATGGATGCGGCTGCCTCCGGGTCGGTTCACCTGTATTGGTTCGCTGACGAGCCGCTCTGGGAGCGGCTTTACCTCGCGCTCTGGGAAGACCTGCATGGGGCGCCGTATCATCAAAAACCGAAGGCCGACTGCCTCTTCAATGTCCTCTACGGCATGGGAATCTACGCAAACGTCCTGATGCGCCCACTTGAGGGCACGACCACGTTCGCGACCGTTGGTGATGCCGTCGCGCATTTCGCACCCCGGATGAGCGTGGAGACCCCGGAGCAACGGGAGATCCTTTTGGACTACTTTGAAAACAATCTCGTCCGGCGAGACGACGGGCTCGCTCTCGTCGGTTCCTCGACCTACGCTGCGATCTGGTGGCGGAAGGAGGAATAAGGGGCCGGGCTGGTCTTCAGAGGAGGAGAAGGCATCCCCCTACGGCCAGCGCGGCCACGATGGCGAGGCCGAAGACAACAAAAATGATCTGGCGAGTCCCGGGGCTCGCAAACCGGGCGAGGAGGCCCCCGAGTTCCTGCCGGTAGAGGTAGGCGAACAGTCCGGCGATCAGGAAGAAGAAGAGCCACTCGCTCGGCTGGGCGAGTTCCCGCAGGATGGCGTCCCAGAAGAAGTCTTTCGCGTAGTCGTGCCGGGGCAGCGGTCCGAGGAACGGCCAGAACCATTCCACAGGGTGCCGCCACATCCCATCGAAGAACTGGTGGCTTGCCATGCCCGCGGCCAGCGCAAAGAGGCCGATCCGGTGCCGGTAGCGGTAGAGAATGATCCCGGCGACGAGGATCAGGAAGAGGATGGTGAGGCCGTGAAAGTATATTCTGCCGTAGTTTACGGTCCCGTTGAGGATAATGTGCCCGAGCGGCTTGTCGATCAGGTCGGGGAGCACGGCGCCCAGCGCGGCGAGCGCGATAACCCGCCGGTCACCGGCGATCGCCGCGATCACGAGCCCTATGAGGACACCGACCATGGCATGGGCGATGAGGTACATCGCTAACCAGTGGCGGGGCGATCATATACCAGTTTTCCCCGGAGACCCGGGTTCCTCCCGACCGGGAGGCGGGCAGGAACTCCGCGATTCCGCCGTACCAGGATGTTCTTCACTGATCACTAAAGGTGCGTAATGTATATCCGTGTGCAGGGTACACCATGGTGCATGCAGACGAAGATCCTCCTTGACGAGGAGGAGATGCCGAAACGGTGGTATAACATCCAGGCAGATCTCCCAACGCCGATGGATCCGGTCCTCCATCCCGGGACCGGGAAACCCGCAGTCCCCGACGACCTCCGCCACATCTTCCCGATGGAACTGATCCGACAGGAGATGAGCACGGACCGCTACATAGATATCCCCCAGGAAGTCCGCGAAATTCTCACCCTCTGGAGGCCGAGCCCTCTCTACCGGGCGAGAAGGCTCGAGGCGGCCTTAAAGACCCCGGCAAAGATCTACTACAAGTGGGAGGGCGTGAGCCCGCCGGGCTCGCATAAGCCCAACACCGCCATCCCCCAGGCCTATTACAACCGCCAGGAAGGGGTGGAGCGGCTCGCGACCGAGACCGGGGCCGGGCAGTGGGGTTCGTCGCTCGCGTTTGCAACGAGCCTCTTCGACATGGAGTGTACCGTCTACATGGTCCGGTCCTCCTACGAACAGAAGCCCTACCGCAAAAGCATGATGCAGGTCTACGGCGCCGAGTGCATCCCGAGCCCGTCGGAGAAGACCCGGTCGGGGCAGGCGGTGCTTGCCCGCTATCCGGATACGCCGGGATCTCTCGGCATCGCCATATCGGAGGCGGTCGAGGACGCAGCTGCTCACGAAAATACCAACTACGCGCTCGGCTCCGTCCTCAACCACGTCTGCCTCCACCAGACGATCATCGGTCAGGAGGCGATGCAGCAGCTCGCGATGGAGGAGGCCTACCCCGATGTCGTGATCGGGTGCGTCGGCGGCGGTACCAACTTCGCCGGGCTCTCCTTCCCGTTTGCCGGCGAGAAGATGACCGGGAAGCACCCTGAGACCGATATCGTCGCGGTGGAGCCTGCCGCCTGTCCCACCCTGACGAAGGGGCTCTACGCCTATGACTTCGGGGACGTCGCAGGGCTGACGCCGATCATGAGGATGTTCACCCTCGGCCACGACTTTGTCCCGCCGTCGATCCACGCCGGAGGACTCCGCTATCACGGGATGTCCCCGCTCGTCTCCAGGCTCGCCCACGACGACGTCGTCCGGTCTGTCTCCTACCACCAGAACGAGGTCTTTGAGGCCGCCGTGACCTTCGCCCGGACAGAGGGGATCATCGTCGCGCCCGAGGCCGCTCACGCGGTGAAGGCCGCGATCGACGAGGCCCTCCGCTGCCGGGAGACCGGGGACGCGAAGACGATCCTCTTCAACAACTCCGGGCACGGCAACTTCGACTTCTCGTCCTACGAGGCCTACTTTGCAGGAAAGCTCGTCGACTACGAATACCCGGCAGAGCTGATCAAAGAGTCGCTCTCCCGGCTACCGGTGACGGGGTGATGCCGGTGGACTGGGCAGGGCTCGAAGAGAGCTGAACACTGAGCCGGGATATGAAGAGGTCGTTGCCGCGGCGGCGCGCCGCGAGCGGCCCCTCATCGTCCCGGTATTTACCGAGATCCCGCTCCCCGCGTCTTCACCGGCCGACCTCTACGCCTCCCTTCGGGACGGTCCGGGGTTCCTGCTGGAGTCGCTCGAGGGGGACGAGAAGACCGCCTGCTACTCGTTCATCTGCACCGCCCCGGCCGCGACCATCGCCGTGACTGCCGATGGTGCGATGACAGTCTCTGGCGACCCCCGCATCCGTGAGATCGCTAACGGTATCGAGGCCGCCGACGCCGTCGAAGCCGTCCGCTCGTTCATGGATCGGTTCCGGGTCGCCCCCTCGCCCCTCCAGAGGTTCTCGGGAGGGCTTGCCGGCTACTTCTCCTACGACCTCATCTCTTCTATCCACCCGATGTTCCGGGTAGAACCGGCGGAGGATCTTAAAGAACCCGTCGCCCGGTTCATGCTCGCGCGGGACTGCCTCGCTCTCGACCACCAGGGAGAGCGGCTCGCGGTCATCGGGAACCTGCTCATCACCGATGGAGCCGATGCGGAGGAGGAGTATCACCGGGGCCGGGCAGCAATCGCCGAACGGGTCGCCCGGATATGCGACCTCATTCCAGCAAGCCCGGGTGATCCGGGCTCCTCCGGGGTTGCGGCATCGTCATGCACCCCTGAGGAGTTTTCGGGAGCGGTTCTCCGGGTCAAGGAACATATCGCGGCTGGCGACATCTTCCAGGCCGTCCTCTCCCGGAGACTCACCTGCCGTATCGGGGGCGATCCGTTCGGTGTCTACCGGCGGCTGCGGGCAACAAACCCGAGTCCCTACATGTATTACCTGGACTTTTCGGACCGTCAGGTCGCCGGGAGCAGCCCCGAGATGCTCGTCCGGGTGGAGAACGGCCGGGTGACGACGGTCCCGATCGCCGGCACCCGGCCCCGGGGGTCGACTCCGGCGGAAGACGACAGCCTCGCGGCCGAGCTCCTCGCCGACGAGAAGGAGCGGGCCGAGCATATCATGCTCGTCGACCTTGCGAGGAACGATGTCGGTGCAGTCTCGGCCTATGGGAGCGTCTCGGTGGAGGGGTTCATGACCATTGAACGGTTTTCGCACGTCCAGCATATCGTCTCCACGGTCTCGGGCACGCTCCGCGAGGGATGCGATCGTTTCGATGCGCTGCGGTCCTGTTTTCCCGCGGGGACCGTCTCGGGGGCCCCGAAGGTCCGGGCGATGCAGATCATCGGTGAGATGGAGGGGCTCCGGCGCGGGATCTATGCCGGGGCTGTCGGTTACCTCGGTTTTTCCGGCACGATGGACCTTGCCATAGCCATCCGGACGGTCATCGTGCAGGACGGGGTCGCCTCCGTCCAGGTGGGGGCCGGGATCGTGGCCGACTCCGACCCCGACCGGGAGTGGGCAGAGACCACCAGCAAAGGACGGGCAATGCTCGCGGCGCTCGGCGCGGAGGTGCAATGATGCGGGTGCTCGTCATCGACAGTTACGACAGTTTCACCTTCAACCTATGCCAGCAGATCGGGATGCTCGGGGCGGAGCCGGTCGTGGTGAAGAGCGATACACCGTTTGAGCGGCTCCGATTCGAATCGTTCGATCGCGTCGTCCTCTCGCCCGGCCCGGGGCATCCCTGTGACTCCGCCCTCTACCGGGCGGTCCTTACGTCAATCAGCAGGACCGTCCCGACGCTCGGGGTCTGCCTCGGCCACCAGGCGATCGGCCTCACCTTCGGGGCCTCCATCGCCCGGGCCGACCGGCTGATGCACGGGAAGCGGTCGCTCGTCCGACACGACGGAGCGGGGATCTACGCGGGGGTGCCCGACCCCCTCGTCGCGACCCGCTACCACTCGCTCGTCATCGACCCGGCAACCGTCCCGGACTGTCTCGAAGTGACGGCCCGAAGCGACGACGACGGGGCGGTCATGGGTGTCCGGCATCGGGAGTTTCCGATCGAGGGGGTTCAGTTCCACCCGGAGAGCATCCTCACTCCCGACGGGAACCGGCTGATGGCAAATTTCCTCTCCGGTACGGGGGGTGGGGCATGATCCGCGAGGCGATTGCCCGGGTATCCTCGGGCACGGACCTCACCCCGACCGAAGCGGGGGAGGCGATGGAGGAGATCATGCGGGGGGCGGCAACGCCCGCCCAGATCGGCGGGTTCCTCACGGCACTGCGGATGAAAGGAGAGACCGAAGCGGAGATTGCGGCGTTCGCCCGGGTGATGCGGGCCGCCGCCGTCCCGGTCTCCCTCCCGGGCCCTGAAGCGCGGGTGGATACCTGCGGGACCGGGGGCGACGGTGTGGGGACCTTCAATATCAGCACCGCGGCCGCCTTCGTCGCGGCCGGTGCGGGCGTCTCCATCGTGAAACACGGGAACCGGGGGGTGTCGAGCCGGTGCGGCTCGGCCGACGTCCTCGAGGCGCTCGGCGTCTCCGTCGCGATCCCGCCGGACCTGGTCGGCAATGTCCTCGCGGCCGCCGGGATCGCCTTCCTCTTCGCCCCGGCCTACCACCCGGCGATGCAGCACGCCCGGTCGGCCCGGCAGGAGATCGGGATAAGGACAGTCTTTAATCTCCTCGGTCCCCTCACGAACCCGGCAGGTGCCGGGGCCCACCTCCTCGGGATCTACGACCCCCGCCTGGCCTTTCCGGTCGCCCGGGTGCTCCGGGATCTCGGGGTGGAGCGGGCGATGGTGGTCCACGGCGCCGGTCTCGACGAGATGACGACGACCGGGCCGACAACGGTCGCGGAACTGCGGGACGGCGAGGTCCGGGCCTACACCCTCGACTGCACGGAGTTCGGGCTCCCGCACTCGTCCATCGCCGCCCTCCGGGGCGGCGGGCCGGAAGAGAACGCCCGGCTCCTCCTCTCCATCCTCGCGGGTGACGACGGCCCTGCCCGGGACATCGCCCTCCTCAACGCCGGAGCGGCGATCTACCTCGGCGGGAAGGCCGGCGGCATCGCCGGGGGCATCGCCCGTGCTGAGGCGTCGATCGACTCGGGGGCGGCGCTCGACCGGCTCCGCCGTCTGGTCGAGGCGACCGGAGGCAGGGCATGATCCTCGACGATATCCTCAGGTCGACCGGCGAGCGCCTCGACAGCCTCGGCCCTCTTCCGGCCATCGACCCCGGGGAGATGCCCCACCGGAGTCTTCGAGAGGCCATACGGGGGTGCCGGGACAGAAACGCGATCATCGCCGAGGTGAAGTATGCCTCCCCGTCCCGCGGCAGAATTCACGACGGCTGCACCCCGGAATCGATCGCCCGGGAGTTTTTCGCCGCCGGAGCCGTCGGACTCTCGGTCCTCACCGAACCCACGTTCTTTTCGGGAAGTATCGAGAACCTCGCCAGGGTGCGGCGTGCGGTCCCGGTGCCGATCCTCCGCAAGGACTTCATCATCGATGAACGCCAGCTCGTGGAGACCCGGGCACTTGGCGCCGATGCCGTCCTCCTGATCGCCCGGGTGCTCGGGAGCAGCCTTTCCACGTTCGTCGACGAGGCACTCGCGCTCGGTCTTGAGCCGCTCGTCGAGGTCCACGACAGGAGCGAGATGGAGCGTGCTCTTGCCACCGGGACGAACCTTATCGGGATCAACAACCGCAACCTCGAGACGATGTCGATCGATCTCTCGACGACGGCCCGCCTTGCGGAGGCGGTACGCGACGCGGGGAGGGTTGTAATCTCCGAGAGCGGCATCACCTGGCCCTATGATGTCAGGAGCCTCGGGAGGCACTGCGATGCGTTCCTGATCGGGTCAGCCCTGATGTCGGCCAGAGACCGGCGCAAACGGCTGGAGGGGTTCGTATTCGCGTGAAGATCTGCGGAATGACCTGCGTTCGTGACGCACTCCTGGCCGTGGCGGCCGGAGCCGACACGATCGGCGTGGTGCTCGCGAGCCCCTCTCCGCGGTCGGTGAGCCCCGAGCTGGCGCGGGAGATATTCGCGGCGGTTTCGCCGTTCGTGACCACGGTCGCCGTCACGTCGACCGACCGACCGGAAGACCTCGCAACGATCCTCTCCTCGCGGCCGGATGCGGTGCAGGTTCCGGGCGATCTCAAAGTGCCCCCGGATGCGGGGGTGCAGGTCATCCGGATGCTCTCGCCCGGCGACGCTCTGCGGGACGACTGCGACGCGGTGGTCGTCGACGGCAGCCACGGCACCGGGCGGGAGTTCGACCCCGGGTACGCCCGGGAGTGCGTGGCATCCTCGCCGGTGCCGGTCATCCTCGCGGGAGGGCTCACCCCCGGCAGCGTGGCGGAGGCGATCCTGGCGGTGCGGCCGTATGGGGTCGATGTCGCTTCAGGCGTCGAGGCGGCGCCGGGGATCAAGGACGAGCGTCTCATGAGGGCGTTTGTGAAGGTATGCAGGGCGACGAAACCATGAAAGCAGGACGATACGGTGTATACGGCGGGCAGTACGTGCCCGAAACCCTGATGAGCGCGCTGATCGAACTTGAGGAGACCTACGGCCGGGTCCGCGAGGACCCGGAGTTCTCTCGCCGGCTCGACTGGTACCTGCACGAGTACGCCGGCCGGGAGACCCCCCTCACCTACTGCGAGAACCTCTCCCGCGATCTCGGCTGTCGGGTTTACCTGAAACGCGAAGACCTCCTTCACGGCGGTGCGCATAAACTGAACAACACCCTCGGCCAGGCGCTCATGGCGAAGTTCATGGGCAAGCGCCGGCTCATCGCCGAGACCGGTGCCGGACAGCACGGCGTGGCGACGGCGATCGCGGGCGCGGCCCTCGGCCTGCCCGTCGAGGTCTATATGGGCGAGGTGGATACCCGGCGCCAGGCGTTGAATGTCTTTCGGATGGAACTCCTCGGGGCCCGGGTCAGCCCGGTCGCTTCGGGGTCACGGACGCTTAAGGACGCCATCAACGCGGCGATGCGCGACTGGGTGGCGAACCTCCGGGATACCCACTACCTGCTCGGCTCCTGCGTCGGCCCGCACCCCTTCCCCCGGATCGTCCGCGACTTCCAGTCGGTCATCGGCGAGGAGGCGCGGCGGCAGGTGCTCGAGAGGGAAGGGCGGCTCCCTGATACCGTCGTCGCCTGCGTCGGCGGGGGTTCGAACGCGATCGGCATCTTCTACCCGTTCACAAACGACGACGTGGCGCTGGTCGGCGTGGAGGCGGGCGGCGAGGGACTCGATACCCCCCGTCACGGGGCTTCGCTCTGTGGAGGCTCGGTCGGGGTCTTCCAGGGAGCGCTCTCCTACCTGCTCCAGGACGACGACGGCCAGGCGCTCGAGACGCACTCCATCGCGGCGGGCCTCGACCACCCCTCCGTCGGGCCGGAGCACGCCATGCTGAAGGACTCGGGAAGGGTCCGCTACGAGACGGTCACCGACGCCGAAGCACTCGCGGCCTTCCGCCACCTCTCCCGCACTGAGGGGATCATCCCGGCGCTCGAGTCCGCCCATGCGGTCGCCTATGCTCTCCGGGAGGCCGGCAACCTCGACCGGGACGGAATCCTCATCATCAACCTCTCGGGGAGGGGCGACAAAGATGTTGCCGACGTGGCGAAGCTCCCCCGGGGTGCGGCATGAGCCGGATCACCGGGCTCTTTGCCCTTGAAAATCCGGCCTTCATCGGCTTTACCGTCGCCGGAGACCCCGGTATTGAGGCGTCGCTCCGGGTAGCGAAAACAATGATCGATGCGGGTCTCGACCTCCTCGAGATCGCCGTCCCCTACTCGGACCCCGTGGCGGACGGCCCCGTCATCGAGCGGGCGCACGCCCGTGCTCTCCGGGCAGGCACCACCCCGGACGACGTCTTCGCACTCGTCCGGGAGGTCAGGGATTACGCGCCGGCGCTGCCGATCGTCCTCTTCACCTACTACAACATCGTCTACCGCCGGGGGCCGGGGAGGTTCTTTGCGGAGGCTGCCGCAGCCGGTGCGGACGGCGTCCTCATCGTCGATCTTCCGAGCGAAGAGTCGAGCGAAGTCACACCCTACGCCGCCCGGCACGGCATCGACCGGATCGCCCTCATCGCCCCGACGACGTCGCCGGAACGGCAGAACGCGATCCTCCGGGAAGCCTCCGGGTTTGTCTACCTGATCTCGCTTGAAGGGGTTACCGGCGAGCGCGACCGGCTCCCCTCCGGTATCGCCGGGCTGGTCGGTGCGGTGCGGGAGAAGACAGATCTCCCGCTCGCCGTCGGGTTCGGGATTTCGCGCCCCGAACATGTGGGTGCGGTCGCGGCCGCCGGTGCGAACGGCGTCATCGTGGGGAGTGCGCTTGTCCGGATCATCGAGGAGCACCCCGGTGACGAGGCCGGAATGCTCGAATCGCTCCGTACTGCTATTGGCGCGATGCGGAGCGGTCTTGCCGCCGACCCCGGGCATGATATATCCCGGCGGGAAAGAGTAGAGGGATGATGCGGACCGTCGGGTTTCTGATCAACCCGGTCGCCGGGATGGGCGGCGCCGTGGGGCTGAAGGGGACGGACGGACAGGTCGCAGAAGCGATCCGGCTCGGCGCGGTCGCGCACGCCTGCGACCGTGCGGTGCAGGCCCTCTCCCTCCTCAAAACTGACGATACTACGTGGTATACCTGTGCCGCGCCGATGGGGGGGGACATCCTTCTCGGCGCGGGCATCGACCGCTTCACCGTCCTTTACCACCCCTCCCTCCCGACGAGCGCAGCCGATACGAAGGCTGCGTGCCGGGCGTTCCTTGATGCCGGGGTTGACCTGATCGTCTTCTGCGGCGGGGACGGCACGGCCCGGGACGTCTTCGACGCTGTGGGGCGATCAGTCCCGGTCCTCGGGATTCCCGCCGGAGTGAAGATGTACTCGGCGGTCTTTGCGATCAACCCGGCGGCGGCGGCCGACCTCATCCGGCAGGCCGGGGGGATCGCCTGCCGGGACTCCGAGGTGATGGACGTCGACGAGGAGGCCTACCGCTCGGGCCGTCTTGCCGCCCGGCTCTACGGGTACGCGTGCGTCCCCTACATTCCGGAACGGACTCAGGGAGGGAAGCAGGTCTTCGAGCAGCAGGACGAAGAGCTGGCGAAGGACGATATCGCTATGTTCATCGGCGAGATCATGCTGCCGGGAACGCTGTACATCGTCGGCGCCGGGAGCACGACGGCGCGGATCCTGGAACGGTTCGGTCTGACCCCGACGCTGCTCGGGGTCGACGCCGTCAGGAACGGGAAGGTCGTCGCCCGCGACGTCGATGAACGGACGCTGCTCGCCCTCCTCGATGAATACCCGCGGGCGAAGATCGTCGTCAGCCCCATCGGTGCGCAGGGGTTCGTTCTCGGCCGGGGAAACCAGCAGATCAGCCCGGCCGTCCTCTGGAAGGTGGGACTACGGAACCTGATCGTGGTCGCCACGCCCGGAAAACTCGCCGCCACGCCCCTCCTGTACGTCGACTCCGGTGATCCGGCTCTCGACATGGAGGTTGGGGATTCCCTGCAGGTCGTTTCCGGCTACCGGATTGCGCAGAAGAAGCGGGTCGTCCACCTGGAGTGACACGGGCTCGCTCCTCTTCTGGACGGAGTACTGCTCAGCAAGCTTGCGGAGACCCCGCACTTTGGCGTTGGCTGCCTCGATGATGGAGAGAACCTCGAGGTAGCGGCTGTTCCCGAAGTCGCCCTCCCGCTTGAGGCTGGCGAGCTGTTCGCGGTAATGCTCGTTGATGACGCGCTGGAGTTCGATGTCGCGGGCGCGGAGTTCCGCGACGGTTGTATCCTGGATCCGGGGAAAGAGGAGCCCGAGCCCGCCGATGTTCCTATCAAGGATCCGGTAGACACCTTCGGTCTTCTTTATCTGGTCGGTAGGTGCCCCGTTTCCGTTCCGGGACGCTCTGCGGAAGAATTCTCCGAGATCCGCCCCGAGATAACCGAGTCGCCCGATCTCGTTTGACATCCGGACAAGGAAGACCACCTCGGTCGCTTCCCGGTCCGAAAGCGATCGTGCGGAGATCGCCCGGAGGGCCTGTTCGATCCTCCGGTCCAGGTAACCGTTCAGGTTCTTGAGCCGCTCGACCATCTGGTAGTCCGCCTCCTTTGACGTGGCGAGATAGGTCATCGCCGCCCGGAAGAGGTCGAGCGTGACCTCGTGGGCATGCTTGAGTTCCTTCTGGATCAGTTCGAACCCTGCTTGCGTATCGTCGGGGAGGCCGTCCTCGAGATGGCGTGTCCGCATCAGGATCTCGGGTTCGCTCCCGGGCACCACCCGCTCGACGATCTGCCCGAACCGCCCGATGAAGAGGAGGAAGACGCCTGCCGTGATCAGGTTGAAGGCGAGGTGGGCGTTTGCCACCATCTGTGCCTCGGTCCCGCCGATCGTCGTCACGAGCCCGGTGAACGGTACGAGGAACGGGAGGATCAGGAGCACGCCGCCGAAATTGAAGATGAAGTGAGCAACCGCCGCCCTCCGGGAGTAGAGGCCCATCCGGCTGGAGGCGATGAGGGTCGTCGTGGTCGAACCGATGTTTGCGCCGAGCAGGAGCGGGATCGCCTGGGGGAGGGTGAGCAGCCCCTGCTGGGCGAGGATGACGGCAAGACCGGTTGTTACGGCGCTCGACTGCACCATGGTCGTCACGAGAAACCCGATCAGGATGGCGAGTGGGATCGTCGAGTACTCCGTGACGAGCCCGATGATCTCGGGATTGTTCTGGAACGGCATGAGCGCCGTAGAGATGAGGTTTAGACTGAAAAAGACCAGACCGAAGTAGAAGAGGGGTTTACCCAGGAATCGGTACCGGCGACCGAAGATTCCGACGAGAAAGCCGACGGGGATCAGCACCTGCCCGAACGCCGTCATCTTGAAGGCGACGAGCTGGGCGGTAACGGTCGTCCCGACGTTCGAGCCGATGATGATCCCGAGACTCTGGAGAAACGAGAGCGTCCCGGTGTTGACGAGGTTGACGGTGATGATTGTCGTTGCCGCGCTCGACTGGATGAGAGCGGTGACGACGGCGCCGAGGAGTGCGGCGAGGATCGGCCGTTCTGTGACTCTGCCGAGGATCGCAGCGAAGCTGCCTTTCGCGACCGCGAGAATCTCCCGGGAGAAGTTCTCGATTCCGTAGAAGAAGAGGATCAGGCCGGGTAAGACGGCGAATAGTATCTCCCACGGGATCATTGCTGTTCAGTGAGTATGGAGCCTCTGCTCTGAAATACCTCTCTAAATGTGCTCCCGGTTGGGATCTCTCCCGGGGCGATCCGGCGGGCATACCGGGCCGCAGGTATCTTCTCCGTTGCCGTCGAACCTCTTCTGATGGCGGCCTTCGACCCCTCGGTCCTCGGCATCTTCGTCTTCGGCCTCGTCGCCGGCATCTGCCCCTGTAACAGCGTCCTCTGCCTCGGGCTGATCGGCTACCTGACGAGCGGGAAGACCAATCTCTCGCTCGCCGGGATCCTCAAACTGACCGTGGCGTTCTCGCTCGGGACCATCCTCGTCCTCCTGCCGCTCGGGGCGGTCGCGGGGTACGTCGGGGAGTACCTGCTCTTCCTCGATGAGACCGCCGCGTGGGGGATCGGCGGGGTGCTGATGATCCTGATGGGGCTTCAGCTCCTCCACGTCTACAAACCGCCGATACGAAGTATCTTCAACCGCTTTCGGGCGCCGATGTCCTACACCGTCACGGGGGCGTTCCTCCTCGGCCTCTCGTTCGGGGCGATCACCGTGGGGCGCGGGGCGCCGATGCTCCTCGTCGTCCTGACCTACATCGCGCTCTACCAGACAGCCCTCGAGGGGCTTTTCACGATCCTTGTCTATGCCGTGGGGCTCTCGATCCCCCTCATCGTGATCAGCTCGCTTGGAGGTGCGCTCGGGAAGAGGATCAAGGAGAAGGCGAGGGTGAGCGGGGAGGTCTTCGACCGGATCGTCGGTGTCGCGATCGTCCTGATCGGGGTTTACTTCCTGTACCTTGCGTTCTTCTAATCCATCTCATCGGGCTCGGGGGCTGCAACGCCAGGCGAGGACGAGGAGCAGGATGCCGAGGAATGGGAGACCGGCGTAGACGTAAGCCGCTCCGGCGAACTCGTAGAGCGACGGCGAGTCGATTATGATATTCTCCGGGAGCGGTGGGGCAAGGAAGAGGCCGTATGCCCAGAGCAGGCCGGGGAGGCTGATGAACCCTGCCTCGATCGCCCCGAACCATGCCGTCGATCCCCTCTCAAGCGGGAGCGCCCCGAGCAGGATCAGGACCGCCGGAGCCAGGAGCACGGTCGCGAACAGGCTGATCCCGGAGGACTGGTGCACCGGCCCGAAGACGGCGAGCGCAAGGAGGAGTGCCGCAAGGGGTATCGCGGCCCACCACCTGCCCCCTTCCTCCCGCACGGCGACGACGAAGAGCACCGCTCCTGCGAGTGAGACGATGCAGAAGAGGAGGAGCACCGGCGAGAGTTCTGAAGCCAGGTACGCGGACTGGCCGGGCGGGGCGGCGAACCGGGCGTACAGCCCGACCACGGAGACGGCGATGAAGTACGCCGCGGTGAGAGCGAGGGCGAGCGGGGTTCTCTCCGGGGTCATCCTACCCCTCTTCCCGGAGCCCCGGGGCGGCGATCAGGCGGAGAGCGGCGTAGAGGGCCGTTGCGACCAGCACGCACTCGAGGTAGAACCCGAAGACCCCGAAGGCGGAGAAGAGCAGTTTATACGCGGGGGTGTCCGCGGTGAGGGGGAGGGCGTTCATGATCCCGTCGAAGAGCCACCCGAATACCGGCACGCTGTCCGCGATGAGGGGGGCGGGGCCGCCCGGCCACCGGTCCGGGTTTATCAAGAGGGCGAAGACAAACGGGACCGAGGCTGCAACGGCGGCGAGCATCGCCTGCTGCTCTCTCCTGACCGGGACGGCGCCAGAGATGAGCGGGAGCGGCGTCGCGGCTCCGGCGACCGCGAGGGTGACTATCACGAGGATGAAGACGGGGAGGACAGACTGCGGCGCCGGCCCGATTGTCCCGGAGACGGCTCTCGCGGTACCCACCCAGATCACACATGCGACGACCGCAGCGAGCGGGGGGATGACCAGCGAGAACCGGCTCCGGGGGGGCGAGGCGACGATCTTACCTGACATACTGCACCATATCGGGACGTGAACCGGGGACGCGGTTCGGCTGCCGTGTCCTGTAACTCTGCGGGAGAGGTCAACGTTCTTCTATAAACGATTTCTGTCACAATCGCCTACACGTCGGGGCGCTTCAATCCTTTTCGTTCCCGGAAAGGCGGTAAAAGGGATATCTCGGTGCGGCTCTTCCGCCGCGGCAGAACGGTCAGGCCGGCTGCTTCTCCCGGCACCGTTTGCTCACAACCTGCACGATGAGGCTACCAAACAGCAGGATGAAAAACAGGTACCGGGTAAAGGCATCAGGCCGGCCGTGCAGGATTATATCCTGGTAGATGTTGACCGCGAGGACGAGTACGGCAAGGGCGAGGAGTAGTTTCCACAGGAGCGACAGGCAGTTGCAGTTCATGATGCCGCCGGTCATCAGATTCCCATCGCGCGATGGAGGTAGTACGCGAGCACCACGCCCGTCGCAAGAGCGACGAAGACGGCCCGGTCTTTCGACTTCTCGTGGAAAATCCACACGCCGAAGTAGGTCGAGAGGCAGAACCAGGCGAGGAGGAGCAGGCCGGCGAACGGAACCTCCAGGAGGACCGCCCAGGAGAAGAGGATGAGCGGCGCGAGAGCGTAGACCACCGATTTCATCGTCTTCTCGAACTCGCGGTGGACGTCGACGAAGAGCAGGAAGAAGTGCTCGACGAGGCTGACGGCGAGGAGGGCGACGGCCCCGGTTATCAGGCCCTGCACGAGGGTGATAAGGGTGCCTGCCGCGATAAACCAGATCCGGTGTGTTCCGTCAATCTCCGCCGCCCCTCCCGTAAGGAGGAGTAGCACCATGAAGAGAACCGATGCGACTGCGACGATCGCAAAGTAGAATGTGAGGTCGTCACGCAGCGGCTTTTCATCGAGTTGTTGAAAATAGCGCCGCGGGCCAGTGAGGATTGTTTCCGGTAATATCTCTCTTGACATGCTCTTCTTTTCCTTGCGCAGCGGTCGTCACCTGTCCGGTTCCGATATCGATGAAGGAGAAGTCGATGTTCTCCTATAAACGTTCTCTGTCTGAACTGTTTACACGGGGAGTGAGAGGAGTGGATCTGACCAGTGGCCGCGGTACACCGACGATACTTTGCACCAAGCGATAATGCGGGTCTCTTTCGGAAATTTCAAGGTCGGCCGGCCCTATAATGGTCTAGGCCGTATACGTTCCGTCGGCCCGGAGAACCTGGAAGATGAGACCGATCCTTGCCGTTATCGTGGGGATAACAATCGTTTACGCCGGCATGCACTTCTTCATCTTGCCGGAGAGCCCGGACGTTACTCGCATCGAGAACATCACTCCTCTCGAGTCCCCGGCGTATAACCCGGCCGTCCTGGATCTCTGGGAGATCGCCGTCAAGAGGACCAGCGTCGAGAACGAGTCGGCGACACTGCTGCGACTGGAGACCAACATCGCCGGGGACGGCGCGGTTCGGGTGATATGGCTCTACTTCTACGGGGAGGAAGGCGGCGAGCAGCACGCCTACGAGGTCTACGTGGGGCCGGGCGGAACCGTATCCGCCAAATCGCAGAAGTTTGACTACTCTGTGCAGGGGGTGCACCCCCTCCCCCTCTTACGGGAGATCGACGCTATCGCTCTGGAGGACATCCCCTTCCGGGACCGGGGTATGACCATTCTTTTGAGTGCGAACGCGTACGGGGACCACTACAACGAGACCCGGGGGAGGCTCTACGAGGTCTCGAACGGGGGGTTTCGGCCGGTCAAAAAGGTGACATTCGGCCCGGACGCGTACTGGTACACCATCACGATCACCCCGCACCGTGACACGGAACCCCCGTTGTCCACGGGAGAACTCCCCGACTGTATGATTACATTCACGCGGCAGGATATCGCGGTGGCTGAGTCCGTGGTCTATGGGTAATGGTGGGGAGACCGCCCGGCATCGGCAGGATTGGGGTTCGCTCATAGCTCCCGGTGCAGAGGGTCCGGCAGGGATACCGGCGCAGCACTCCCGGATTCGTTCGGCCCGGTTCCCGGCAGAACCCTAACCGATTGCGTTCGCGCCACTATCTACCCTGATATACTGCAGAACATCTCGCCGGGGGAAGTACCGCACCATCCTTCCGTCTTTCTCGTTCCGTACAGCACCGTCCTGGATGAGTAGCGCCATGTGCCAGGTCACCGATGCACCAGTTATATCGAGCGCAGATGCGACTTCTTTGCGCGTCATACCGAGGTCCTGCATGAGGAGACCGAGTATCCGCCTTCGTGTTCCGTTGAGGGGATAGCCCTCTTCCTCACGGGCCACCCTGCCGCTCGCGTAATACCGCAGGAGCCCGTGGTCATGCTCTGATCGCACCTTCCCCGTTTCGCAGAGGGTTGCAAGGTGGTATCGGAGGGTTCCAACGTTAATCTCCAGTCTGCGGGAGAGGGAGGAGTGATTGATCCCGGGGTTCTCCCGGATGCAGAGGTATGCCGCACGGCGAGTGTCGTGTTCGAGGGCATTTTTCGGGGAGATCCTTCTGTGGCCGAGGTAGAGCCATCCCGCTGCTGTTATAAGGAGCTGGACCGGGAAAAAGAGCAGAGGTGCGGTCATGAAGACGAAGTCGAGCAGGACCAACTTCAGGGGCACGTTCCAGATGTATACCGGGGCCGGATCGTCGGGTGCCAGCTCCGGGAACTCTTCTGCATCGAGATCGGTGCTGGCAGCGCTCCCCAAGGAAATTGTGAATAGAAAGAAGATGAAGAGCAGGGCGATCCTCGCGAGGGGTTGATTCAGCATTAAGAAGATCAGGTGGCCGGGAACATAAAAAAAATGCGGTTTATTCCGCTTTGGCCTCAAAGGAATAACTCTGTGCGTCTCGAACTGATTCCCCATAGACCTGAAACTGCCACGTTCCGGCCTCGGGAGAGGAGATCCACGTGCGGATCTGCGCGTCTTTATCACCACCCAGATCGGTATCGTGATAGTAGGCGTAGGTACTTCCGCTCGGTGAGATGATCTTCAGCGTCAGCGATTGCTGGGGAATGAACCAGTCCAGGTTCACAAACAGCGTTGAGCTCCCGGAAGGCACATATGCGCTGTGGTGTTTTGTCTCCCCCTGCTGTATAGAATAAAAGGCACAAATATCGGCGTCGTTTTCCAGGACATTCTCTCCTGGAGCGGTGTTCACACCACATTCGCTGCTCCCGGCAAAAGCCGGCGACACAATCAGGACCAGTGCAAGCATCAGTGCGAAGATGCGGTTGTATGTCATCATATCACAGGAGAACTTCTCAAATACCTTCACTTAAGTTTTCTGTCGATCCTCTCTACACGTTCTCCGGTTGGGGCAGGCTGGCCGCCCGGGAATCTGTGTCGAGCAATGCGGAGAGAGCCTGTCGCGCAGGGTGAGCGCTGGTGCCGGCCTCCCTGCAAAATAAGCGTCTGTGACGTGGATACGATATCCGGTATCGATTTTTCCTTTGCCGCGTGGGTTTATTATCGGTCGGCGCAGTGTGAGTTTCCGGTCGATTGCGGGATGTTTTCGGAAGCAAAACGGATCGAACTGCCTCAACGTGTAGAGAGGATCGACAGAAATCGTTTATAGCAGAACGTTGATTTCTCATCCGTGGGTACCGGGACCGGTATCCCGAAGCGCAGGGAGGTCCACCCGGCCAAGAGCGAATCGGATGGGTGAACGTCCCGCATGCCCGGAGGCAATGGGAGTGTGTGCTCTTTCTCTACTTGAAAGTATGCCCCTCCGGCCTCCGGGGAAAGAAACTGGAGGGAAAACACATGAATGGAAAAATTGGAATGCGGGCATTTTCTACACTCCTGGCAGTAATGCTGATGAGTGTGATGCTGGTGCCGGTTATGGCCGTCGAAGAGGTGTGGCAGTCTCAGGGTACTGAACAAAATGTGCAATATGATCTGGAAAAGTACACTGTACGTCTTGTTGATTCTGAAATACCCAGGGAATTGATCAGCGCCAAGACTCAAGCAGCAATGAGTTCCTTTGAGGAAGAATTTAAGAATGTCCCACCGAGGTATATCGGCACAGCTGAAGTTGATATATCTGAAGGTGAGAAAGTAGTTGCTTACGTGTTTCGGGTTCTTCCGAATGGAGAGAGTGTCTCCTATGCGGAGGTAGTTTCATCTGAAGATAACCCCTCGTTGGAGGAAATATCTTCTCGTGCAGATGTCTGGATCGATAGGCCGCTGAAGAACAAAACGGAGGGGTCCCTCAAAGAGGGTGATATTGGGCTTCTTTCATATGGACCGACCCCGATTCACACGGCGACGATAAGCAGAACTTACACCGGTGTCGGGCGTGCGTACCTTACAACGACATGGTACTGGGATAATCAAGAAACTAACTCGAATCAGGATTATTTCTTCACAAAGACGACCTTGAGAACTGATCCGGGCATTGATATATCCGGTTATGAGCCGTATAGAAACGCGCGGTTTGACGTGGAAATAGATTCTGACTATTCAGTCCCGGGTTATTATCAGCACTTGCCGAGTGTTCAGGTAAGCCAGAATAATCCACAGACCACAAATGGGTATACGACAGTTGGGCTCTCTCTTGGTACTGGTGGGTGCGCTCTCCAGTGGTCAACAGCCATTCCCGATACGCATGTTGAGCTCCACAATCTGGGTGGCAACACCCTTTATTGGCACGAAGAATTTTTCCTCTTTGCTGGTTGCGCAGCCACTACATTTGAGTTCACCCCGGGTCAGCACTCATACTGTTCGCAGTCGTCTGCACGGGATGGCAGCACATATGTTGTCTCCCGGGTGATGGCCGACGTTTCAGACGGGTGGGTAAAAATCGTGGACGGTATCGCCTATTTCGCTCCTTCCGGAACAAACTCTTGGGGTCATCTCTGTAAGGTTAAGTGGAGTGGGGGGTACGTTCATACCTAACTGGAGATAGCCTGTGTCGACATCACTAACATTTCTCTTTTTGGCGCCTGAACCGAAGGAGCAGGCTCGGATCGAATGCTTGTCTTTCATAGCGCTACTTTGTTTCTTCGTTGCAGTGATCGATGTGGCCTATGCGCTTCCCGAGAACTCATCTTATGAATATTTCGATGGTTTGAATTCCGGTTCGCTCTACCTTTCTCATGAAAACCTCTCGCCATGTGAGGTAACTGGCTGGAGGGACCGGGTGCCAGGTATCCCCTCCGTCCCTTCGAACCCGGTTCGCTCTTTCCGGTATGAGGCGATCTTCTTCCCGGATATCCCCCCTGACGCAGAGCTCGCCGGATACTACGCTCGTGTCCTCCCCGATGGAGTCATCGCGTCCTATGCCGAGGTGGCCGACAGAGCAGCCCCGGCACCGGACGGTTTTCTAACCCGAGCGGAAGACCGCATATCCGGCAAGGATGCCTTGGCGGTGCGTGAACGTCTCCGTGATGCGGCCGGTTTGTCCGATGAGTATGTCGAGGTTGCACGCCACACAACCGCCCGGAGATACCCGGGTGTCGGGCAGATGATCGCAACAACGGCACTTTACCAGCGTTCTAATGACTACGATCCGGAACACGAGTATTTCTGTCTCGGGTCTCACTTCGCCATGACACCAGAGGATGACTGGAGAAACTCGGGGTTTTGCGCGAGTTACGACCTGGACACGGCGTATTACTCCTTGATGCCATTTGGTGGGTTCTTCGGCCAATCCAGCCCCCAGACCTCCCCACGATACCCGGTGTCCCCGGGAGACGTTATCGGTAAATTCCTGAACACCTTCGATATCTGTGGCATATTCTCCGGGTTGTTCGGCCACCCGGTCGAGTTTCACGCTCACGACACTACAGGCGTCGCTTGGATTACTGAATGCGGATACTTTACCTCAAGAGCCACCGGTTCGCTCAACCTGACTCCGATCTCGGAGGTCGTAGGAAAACAGCCCGCTGTGGATGACACCGCGTGGCACGTTCTGGCGGACATCGAGATCGATACTAAACTCGGCTGGTCACGGCCCGGGGAGCAACCGCCGTTGTCCCTCCCCTGGGGTCACCTCGTCCTCATCCGTAAAGCAGCGGGAGCGGCCTGATGTCGGAGGGCCGTGCGGCGACTCCTCTCCTTCGGTGCGGGTCCTATTATCTGGAGTTGGCCCACGGTCCGCCCCGTTTCCCGAAAACGAAAACCTGGAAAAAACGGCACGAGGCGGACTACACAGGAGGCACCACCCTCCTGACATACTTACCCGTCAAGAGGTCCCGGCTGCTCCCCGGAGCATGCGTCCGCCATCTCTGATGGACCCGGACTTAAAGCGGCGCCTGCCTCCGCGATCCGGGGTGCCGGCAGGCATGGATCCCCGGCCCCGGTTCTCCCCTACCGGGCTCTCCTGCCGGCCGATGCAGTAGACGTCCCTGATGGGCTGCAGCGGCTCATCCGGAGCAAAACGGGCGATCTGTCTCGACGTGTAGAGAGGCTGGACAGAAATCGTTTATAGGGGAGCGTTGACTTCTCATGCATAGATCCCGGAAGACGGGGCCCACCCGCCGGGCAATGGTGAGAAAATGGACGAACAACGTAGCAATACCAAAAAAACCGTACTGAACCTATTGATAGCGGTCACCATCCTCGCCGTGGTGGTATTCCTGCTCTTCCTTGCAGTCGGGTTCGTCGAGACCACCCTGCCGAACGACTCCTACATGATCGAGATCACCGGTCTCTCCGGTCTTGCCGTGAACGGCACCGCCACGGTCATGATCCCGGTTCCGGCGAACGCGGAGGGCGAGCTGGTGATCTTCGAGTCGTCCAGCGTTCTCCAGCCCGCCGGGTGGAGGACGGCGATCCGGGAGACGCCGTACGGGAAGATGATCGCGTTCACGACGATGGAAAACTACGCGCAGGATATCTCCAGACCGACCGGCGAGTTCGAGACGAAAGAAGAGCCGCGACTGCTCGTACCAGTCCTCGCAACCCCTGACAACGTGAGCGTCGCCGAGTTCGCCCGGAGCTCGGGCGGAACCTACACCACGGTCGTCTTCCTCGACGGCTTCGTCCCGCCGGAGAACGCCACAACGATCTCGTTCGACCTCAGGTACCAGGGCGGCGGGGGCGTGAAATACCTGATCAAAGAGAACATCTGGACGGCAACGGTGAATGCGGCCGTTCCGAGCACAACGTCGGGATTTGTTCCGGTGCCGGCCGACTACTATGTCACTGCCGGGGGTATCATGCCATTATGATGGACGATCCCGTGCGAAAAAGTCCCCGGCGAACCGTGAGCGCCGCGGTCCCCCGACCGCGTGCTCTTCCGGTCTTGCGGATTAGAAGGTGTCAGGGAGTGAATGGAAGATGGTTCCCTCGATAATCTCCTTTTTAGGCAAAGTCATCGGCGTCTCACTTCTCGCGATCGCAATTGTTGCTATCGGCGGAAACATTCTCATCCACTATTGTCCGACGTCGTCGGGAGATTACTCATACGTCGTTTCCATTACCGGATTGTCCGACTACCAGGGAGATCCCATCACGGAGATAGTTGTTCCCGTCCCTGC
>PGYL01000033.1 GCA_002839645.1 Methanomicrobiales archaeon HGW-Methanomicrobiales-2
CACCGCCTCGTATCGCTTCGTAGAAGCGGGGAATGAGCTCCGGCGGGCGCGAGAAGTCAGCGTCGATGACCTGCCGGATACCGGAACGCGCCGCCCCGAACCCCCCGACGACCGACTGGGAGAGGCCGTGGTCGTCCCTCCGCACAATCAGCCGGACGTTATCACGCTGACCGGCAATCTCCTGCACGATCTCTATCGTGCGGTCCTTCGAGTCGTCGTCCACCACCAGGATCTCACCGCGGATGCCGTCTTCTCTGAAGACTCGGCTGACCGCCTCGATGATTGCGGCGATGTTCTCCTCCTCGTTGAAGGTCGGGATGATCACCGTCAGGTCGTAGGTCTCGGTCGTTGCACTCCCCTCCTTAGGCCGACCTGAAGAGGAAGATCCCCGTATGCTGCCCGGCAAACTCTGCGTTCTCCTCGAGCCAGTCCACCGCCTCCCCCGAGGGGTCGGCGGCGAAGATATCCATGGTCACCACGTAGAACGCACGCCGGTCGGGATGCAGGGCGCGGATTGCCTCGAGGTCCTCTCGGGTCGTTGCCCCGAGTTCGAGGGTCCGGTCGGTCGCGTTGTTGTAGTAGTAGTCGAGCGGTTGCGCCATGTAGGGCGGCAGCACGACGACAAGATCGCCTTCCCCGGTTGCCCCGCCAAGCTCCGCGGAGAATCCCCGCCAGTCGTTCTTCTGGGGCGTCGTGTAGTAGGTCGCGAGGAAGGGAGTGCTGATGAGCACCGCCGCCGCGACAGCGATATAGACCGCCCTCCTATCCCGGACGAGGGCGTAGAGTGCGGGATACGCCGACGCGATCCCGATGACATAGACAGGAAGGAGGTAGATGAGGTAGCGTGGGAGCATCGGCATCCTCGAGGAGAGGACGAGGCTTGCCGCCAGCGGGAGGACCATCATGAGGATGAGGAGGAGCGCCCCGTACCGGTCCTCGCGCCAGGTGTATGCGACGCCGATCAGGAAGAGGACGATGAAGGGCACCAGGATCAGGTCGCTGAACCCCGACACCTGAAGAAGGGTCTGGTAGATGACATCGAGCCCCTGGATGCCGAACGTCGGGGCGGACGATGTCCTCACGAGAAAGAGGTTCACGGTTACGATGAGCAGGGGGAGGCTTGCGATGACGAACGTGACGACCGAGAGGACCAGGTTCCTTGCGCTTCTGACGTCGCTCCGGATCTCGCCGGCACGGGTGCTGAGGGCGTGGAGTATGAGGACGGCTAACGGCACGATGGCGTAGAAATGCATCCAGAAGGCGACGGCGGAGAAGACCCCGAAGAGAACCCAGGAACGGGTCTCGTCCGACCGGCTCGCTCGCACGTAGAAGAGCAGCGCAAGAGAGAAGAAGAAGAGCATCGGGGCATACGCCCGGGCTTCCTGCGAGTAGAATATGTGGAAGGGGGAGAACGCGAGGAGGGCGGCGGCGATGAGCCCGATATTTTTGTCCCGGAACTCTTTTCCGATGAGGTATACGACCGGGATCGTCAGGACGCCGAGGAGTGCGGGGAGGAGGCGGAGCACGAACTCGCTATCCCCGAAGAGGAGCATACCGTGCTCCAGCCAGTAGAAGAGCGGGGGGTTGAACTCTCCGCCGACCGTGCTCTCCCAGATGCCGATGAGCGACTGCCGGGCGAACGCGAGGGTCGAGGCCTCGTCGAGCCAAAGGGAGTTAGTTCCAAGGCCGTAAAACCGCAGTATGGCGCCGATACCGGTCAGACCCATGAGGATCAGGAGGTTCCCGGTAAGGTTCAGGTCGTTTTCCGGAGCGGCACGCCACGTTTTTGCGCTCTCACCAGGGTCGCTGCTGTCATCCGGAATAGAGGTCTCGGTATCTATTAGTTGTGTCTTCTGTCTCTCCGGTACTGTCATTGGCCAGGCGATAGAGGTACAAACGTCTGATAAAAAGATTCCTGCGCTGCGGAGGACTCTGCGAACATACGCTCGACCTCTCCCGGGGGTCTCTCATAAGAGGTCTATTTTTCTGATCCACCCGCGTCTTCTGGAATTATACCGTAAAAACAGGTCGGTTTCCAATTATATTTCTGCTGACTGATATCTCTTGTATAAAATTTTTCTCCGGGTATTCAAGAGTAAAAGCATAAATACCCCTTCGCATAATCCCACTACGGTGACGCGGGTGTATAAATCGTTCATTCTAACTGCAGTGATGGTCCTGATCCTCGCATCCGCCGGGTGCGCGGAGTTGCCGCCCGGTGGAGAATCCGGCTGGTCCGGCCTCCTTTCGGAGCCGGAGGAGACACCGGACGGGCAGGACGTCGATCCGGGGTATCTGACGCCGGCGACTCCGTACCCCACGGCAACGAGCACTATGGCCAGCCCCACGCTCAGCAGTCCGCCGCCGGAGACCGCACCGACGCCGGACCCCTACGTAACGCTCTCTAACCGGACGGGACAGTTCAACGCCACTCATGCAACGGAAGCCTTCTCCTTCAACCTGACCGCGCCCCCGCTCATCATCGACTTCGAGGTGGAGCCGAAGATGATCACGCGGGTGATGCATGCAAAGAGCGACTACAAGGACAGGAAGTATCAAGATTACACGCAAACCTACCCGAGCGAGGATTCGTGGTTCACGGTGACCGTCAGGGACCCGAAGTCCGGCAAGATTGTAGCCCAGGACGGTTTCGGGAAACTCTTTAGCGCAGATACCCATAAACGGGTCTTCGTGGGCCGGTCAGGAGAATACCTGATCCAGTTCGACGGAAACGATGTGAAGGCACACATACTGGTGCGCGCAGGGGGCCTGTAGGCCCCTCCTGCGCTACCGTTCCCTCCCGGATACGCCAGAAATTGGGCTTTATCCCCGCAGATGTCGGGCCCTGCAACTCTCTCCATGGCATTTCGATCACTCCGGGAGCAATCCTTTTTAACCAGGACAACGTAGTTATTAGGGGAAAGACACTCAGTCTCGTGTCCCGGTAGGGTAGTGGACATCCTAGAAGCCTGCGGAGCTTTTGACCCGGGTTCAAATCCCGGCCGGGGCGTTTTTCGATTTTAAGTTTCAGTTCTGTAGCCGCCATCCGTGACCACAGGTTCCGTTCTGCCGGCTTGCAATATCCCTGCGATCTCCCGTACGGAATCCGACAAATGATGAGGCGCCGCGCTCGCCAGCATTCGTCGTCATAGAATCCGAACGCGATTTGTCGTCGAACATATCGAGTTCTCTCGGCTCGATCGTCTCCTCGTTGCCGGTATACCCCCGGGATACGATCCCCGGACAGCGTTGGCGCCGCAGTGGTCGGATAGGTCGTCGCCCGCGAGCCCTGCAGGCCCGGGTATACCCTTCCCGGGGGGTCTGCCCGGATGCATGCACCTCGATCGCAGTCGACGATATGTTTATCAGCACGCCGGGGATGGATACGCACATGGCTGAAAATAGACGCCCCCCGTTACCGCCGTTCACGTATGAAACAGCGGTGCAGAAAGTCCGTATGGCCGAGGATGGATGGAACAGCCGGGATCCCGTCAAGGTGTCGCTGGCGTACAGCCCGGACAGCGTCTGGCGCAATAGAGCGGAGTTCGTAACCGGCCGCGAGGCGATCGTCGAGTTCCTGCAGCGGAAGTGGGCGAAAGAGCTTGATTATCGCCTGATAAAAGAAGTCTGGGCATTTCACGAAGCACGTATCGCTGTGCGATTCGCATATGAATGGCACGACGACTCAGGGAACTGGTTCCGCTCGTACGGGAACGAGAACTGGGAATTCGACGAGAACGGCCTGATGCGCATTCGCCATGCCAGCATCAACGATCTTCCGATTAAAGAAGGAGAACGGAAATACCACTGGCCGCTGGGGCGACGTCCCGACGATCATCCCGGGTTGTCCGATCTGGGATTGTAGCGGAATCTATCTGCTGGAGACAGGGCAGCGATCCTTGCGCATCGCCAGGCTGCACCCGGCAGGAGCCGTAAGAGGAGAACGGCAAAACAGCGAAGGCGACCCTCGGCATGAGCACGGGAACAGCGGCAAACGGTAGATTTCTGCTCTCAGACGACAGAGATCTCTCATGAACGAACAGACGGCCGCGATGCTCGACCACGTCAGAACAGCGCTCCCCGAATCCGGTGCCCACGGGTTCGACCACACCCTCCGGGTCGTGCGCCTCGCTGAAGAGATCGGTGACCGCGAAGGTGCCGATATGGCGGTCCTCCTCCCCGCCGCTGTCTTCCCCGGCCACCCCCGACCCCCCCAGGAGGGGACCGGCGCCCCCCACGAGGAGGAGGGAGCGCGGATGGCGGAGTCCTACCTCCGCTCCGTCCGCTATCCCGAATATCAGATCCCGGCCATTGTCCACGCCATCCGTGCGCACCGGTACTCCTCGGGCATCGCCCCAAAGACACTGGAGGCTCGGGTGCTCTCGGATGCGGACAACCTGGACGCGATGGGTGCGGTCGGGATCGCGAGGACGTTCATCCAATCCGGCGCCCAGGGCACCGGCATCCCGGATGCGGCCGGTCACGTTCACGATAAACTCCTGAACCTCAAGGACCGCATGTATACGGAGAGCGGCCGGAGCATCGCCGAAGAGAGGCACGCATTCCTGCTTGCCTTCCTTGACACCCTGGAGGGCGAGATGCATACCCGCATGTGACCCCCCGGCGGCAGCCGCCGGTGAACTCCCCGGACGACAGGATATCCCGGGCGCGTCACGCGTCCGAACAGAACTTCAGTCCCATGATCCCCGAGACAATCAGGAGGATGCAGAGGAGGCGGAGGACGCTCCGCGACTCGCCGAAGAGCAGGATCCCGGCGATGACTGTCCCCACCGCCCCGATGCCCGTCCAGACGGCATACGCTGTCCCGAGCGGAAGGCCGGAGAGCGACCGCGAGAGGAGGTAGAAACTTCCGACCATCAGGATGATGGTCGCCACCGTCGGCCAGAACTTCGTGAACCCTTCGGTATACTTGAGGCCGAGCGCCCAGCCGGCCTCCAGGAGCCCGGCAAAGAACAGGGTAATCCAGGCGGTATTCTGCATGAGCTCTCTTTCGTTTGGCCCGGGAAACGTTATACCTTGTCCGCCTGCCCCCCCAGGAGTCGACTCCTCCCTGACGACAGACTGCTCGCCGGGAGAATCATACAGACCCTCCGGTTCCGTCACGTTTAACATGGAAGAGTACCCTCCCGGAGCTCCAGAGGAGGTATAGAGAGTGGTGAAAGTTACCATCGACAGGCCGGGATGCGTCAGCTGCGAGTCCTGCTGGACGCTCTGCCCGGACATCTTCGAAGAGGACCCAAATGACGACCTGAGTTCGATTGTAGAGCAGTATCGCGTCGACGGCAATCCTGCGGAGGGCGAGGTGCCCGACAACCTCGCCGACTGCGCGACGGAGGCTGCCGATTCGTGCCCGGTAGCGGTCATCGTTGTGGAAGACTGAATCGATGCCGGCGATCAAGAGGCGCCACCGGGAGGTAATGACGGCTGAACAATGGTCATTCTCGTGGTCATAGAAAAACTATATACTTTCGAAGCCATAGCCGGGTTTGCCTGAGAGGGGGCTCAACCTTATAAGGTGCATCAAGATGATGCAGTGGGCTCACAGACCAGGGCAGTTAATGGTCTGTGAATAAGAAAAAAACTGCACCATATACCGGAATGCACCCGGAACCGGAACCTTTCTCTCGGGCACCCCACTTTTCCCGCACTTTTCCGCGAGCGAGACGATCGTCGAGGCGAGGATCGAGCCGATGGCCACGTTTATGATGAAGTCAAAAGCATTCATCGACGAGAGCGTCCGCTTTCCCGAGAGGCGGGCGAGGGCCACGCATGCGAAGACGCCGACGACCAGAATCCGTACCAGGAACGCGGGGTCGCCGAGGAAGATCGCCTGCAAAAGTCCAGTCCATCCGTTGCTCACGCCCCTGCAGTGCACAAGGGATGCTATAGCATCTTCTGCCTTGAAGGTGCGTCAAAAAAAAGAGGGCTCTTTTAAAATACCGGCTTGCTCTTCAGCGCCTCGACGAGGAGCCGGATGCCCGCCTCGAGGTCGTCGATATCGATCACTTCGACCGGCGAGTGGATGTAGCGGGCCGGGATCGAGAACGGGATGCTCGGGATGCCGCCCCGCTCGAGGTGGATGATCGTCGCGTCGGTGTTGCCGCCGGTCCCGACCTCGAGCTGGCAGGGGATGCCGTTCTTCTCAGCGGTCTCGCGGAGCCACGCGGTCATCCTCGGGTCGGCCATGAGCCCGCGGCCGCTCGCGCTGACGAGGACCAGGACGGGGCCCTTGCCCATCTCAACGCTCGCGTCCTTCTTCTCGATCCCCGGGTGGTCGCCGGGGATGGTGACGTCGGTTGCAATCGCGCAGTCGGGGTTTAAGGAGTAGGCGCTGACGCGGGCGCCCTTCAGCCCCAGTTCCTCCTGGACCGTGAAGACGGCATGGATCGTGTGGGGCGACTTCGCCTGCTGCAGGGCCCGGATGAGCATCGCGACGCCGACACGGTTATCGAGCGCCTTTCCCGTGACACGGTTGCCGGCAAGTTCCATGAACTCGCGGTCGAGGGTGATCGGGGTGCCGATCTCGATCCCGAGGTTCTTCACCTCCTCCTCGCTCGCCGCACCCACGTCGATGAACATATTCTCGATCTTGATCTCCTTTTTCCGCTCGTCTTCCTTCATCACGTGCGGCGGCTTTGCGCCGATCACTCCCGGGACCGATCCTTTCGTTCCGTGCAGGACCACCCGCTGGCAGTAGAGCACCGGCCCGAACCATCCGCCGATGGGGACAACCCGGATAAACCCCTTCTCGTCGACGTACTGGACCATCAGGCCGATCTCGTCCATGTGGGCGGCGAGCATGATGGAGAAGTCGTCGCCGCGCTTCGTAGCGATCAGGTTGCCCATCGTATCCTCGCGGATCTCGTCGACCGACCCGGCAAGTTCCGCCCTGATGATCTCCCTGATGTTTCCTTCGCTGCTCGAAACGCCGTGGGCGTCCGATAACTTCCTGAGTAACTCTTTCACCATGCTTCTCTCACTCCATCAGTGTCCCAATCCTCGCGACCGCCCGGGAGAGGTTCTCCCGGGACGTCGCGTAACTGAAGCGTGCGTAATCGGGGGCCCTCGTGCCGAACGCCCCGCCCGGCACGATGACGACGCCCGCTTCGATGGCCTTCTCGATAAGGGTTCGCCCCATGGGAACGAAGGCGTAGAACGCACCCTCCGGCCGGGGGAAGTCAAACCCGAGACCGACGAGCCCGTCGTAGAGAAGGTCCCGCCGTGCCCGGTACTCCTCCCGCATCCGCGCAACCGCACTCTGGTCGCCGGTGTACGCGGCGACTGCGGCATACTGCGATATCGACGTCGCGCACGCCTGAGCGTACTGGTGCACCTTGAGGCACTCGGGGATGTAGTCCTCCGGTGCGGCAAGGTAGCCGACCCGCCAGCCGGTCATGGCGTAGGTCTTGCTCGCGGCGTTGACGGTGATGACGTCCTCGCCGAAACGGGCCGCACTGACGTGCTTCTTTTCGTAGACGAAGTGCTCGTAGACCTCGTCGGAGACGATGGTGACGCCCCGGTCGTTCCCGTATTCCACGAGGGCGCGGATCGACTCCTCGCTCTCGACGGCGCCTGTCGGGTTTGAGGGAGTGTTCAGGACAAAGAGCCGCGCCCCTTCCATCAGCTCCTTCGCCCGCTCGACGTCGATATGCAGGGTCGTATCGAGCGGTACGCCCTCGGGCTTTCCACCGGCAAAGGTCGCAAGGGCGGCGTAGGAGACGAAACCCGGGTCGGTGAAGAGGACGCGGTCGCCCGGATCCACGAGCGCCTCCATGACGAGGTGGAGCGCCTCGCTCCCCCCTGCCGTGACCAGGATCTGGTCCGGCCGGTAGGCGAGATCGTTCTCCCGCGCAAACTTCTCACAGATCGCCTCGCGCAGTTCCGGGATCCCGGCATTCGGGGTATACCCGGTCCTTCCCTCCCTGATGGCGGCGATCGCAGCCATCTTGATATGGTCGGGCGTATCGAAGTCCGGCTGCCCGATGCCGAGGTTGATCGCATCCGGCCCCCCCGCTTCGAAGAGTTTCCGGATGCCCGACATCTCCACCGACCGGACCCGGTCGGCGTACCTGTGTTCCTTCATGGTATCTCTCACTCGATGTTCGCGTGCCGGCACTGGAGGTCTTCTGGCCTGCACTGGGTGATCTCCATCAGCCGCGATATGATCGCATCCGCAAAGACCATGGCAGTCGTCTCGAAGATGGTGCCGAGCGGTGCAAACGACTTGTGTTCGCCCATCATCTGCCGGATCTCGAACTCTGCCGACTCGTCGGCCACCCTGTCCCGCTGGCTCTCGATGATGACGATGCAGTCGGCGATGCGACCGATCCTCGACTCTTTCTTCGAGGTGATAAGGCAGATCCTCCCGCCGATATCCCTTGCAGTCTCGGCGATATCTGCAACCGTCTTGGTCGCACCCGACCCGGAGAAGACGATAATGACGTCTCCCGGCTTCATGGCCGGGGTCACCGTCTCCCCGACGACGAATGCGGAAAGGCCGAGGTGCATCAGGCGCATGGCAAACGATTTTGCAACCAGCCCCGAGCGTCCCGCGCCCATAGTGTAGATGCGGTTTGCGTTCAGGATCTCAGCGAGGAGCGCATCGATCTCGTCGTCGGACATCACATCCGCAATGGTCCTGATCTTGGTCGCCATCAACCGCATCATGTTCTTAACCGGGTGATCTGTCATCGTAGTTCCGCTGTTAGGTTTCACGAGATCCTACATTAGAATATCTCAGATGTGCCGGGATGGGGAGCAACCCCCGGATCACCGGACCCGCCGAAATCAGGCTCCGGAGGGGGGCGAGGATTACCGTAAAGTCTCCAGTAACAGGTTCTCCTGCCAGGGACGATCCCGGCTCGCGGCCGGGATCCGGGGCCGTCACAATTTTGCTCAAAATCCCAAATAAGAGGTAAAATTCCGGCAAATCGCATGCAACCACCGCACTTGATCGCTCCGGAAGACGCAAAAGGCTATCCGGAATGACCGCAGAATATGTATAAATTTCGACGCGGCATCCGGGTCGACAAAAGGGAGTAACTGCTGCTAGAATCAAATTCTAAAGCATCATTTTCTCTTTAAGGCATTTAAATGTGCCCATGCAGGTAAATTCTCCCGGGCGAGTGGCAGATCAGCGATACCGCGGGCCTGCCGGCCCCCGCATCGCTATGCGGGAGGGCGCACGGCAGGACCCGAGAGATAAGAGCAGGTGAAGAGATGGAGAAGCGGCCCGCGGGGCAGGATGGGCATTCAAACGAGGAGATCCTTGGTCTCCTCGACGAAAACGTACGGGAATGGTGCATACGACAACTGGAGGGACGGTTCACGCCGCCGCAGCGGATGGCGGTTCCGCTCATCCATGATGGGAAGAACGTTCTCATCTGCTCGCCGACCGGGTCGGGGAAGACCCTCTCGGCATTCCTTGCGATCATCGACGATCTGGTTGTCCGTGCACGGACTGAAGGGCTTAAAGACAGCGTCTACTGCCTCTACATCTCGCCGCTCAAGTCGCTTGCAAACGACATCCACAAGAATCTCAGCCTGCCGCTCGGCGGGATAGGAGAGATCGCCCGCGAGCGCGGGAGCCGACACACGCCGATCCGACACGCCATCCGCCACGGGGACGTCTCGCGAGCGGATAAGGCAAAGATGGCACGAAAACCCCCGCACATTCTCAACATCACCCCCGAGACCCTCGGGATCCTCTTAAACTCCCCGAAGTTCCGGGAGAGCCTCCGGACGGTCCGGTGGGTCGTCGTCGACGAGATCCACTCCCTTGCGGGTTCGAAGCGCGGCGTCCACCTCTCGCTGAGCCTCGAACGCCTCGAGGAACTGGTGAAGGAGTCCGGCGGCGGCTTTACGCGGATCGGGTGCTCGGCAACGATCGAGCCCCTCGACGAGGTCGGCCGGTTCCTGGTCGGCGCCGGCCGCGAGGTGGAGATCGTCGACACCCGGTTCGCGCGGGAGTTCGACTTAGAACTCCTCTGCCCGGTTCCCGACCTGATCGACACCACCCCAAAAGACCTCTCGCGGCACCTTTATTCGACGATCCACCACCTTATCCAGGAGCACAACAACACGCTCGTCTTCATGAACACCCGGAATGGTGCCGAGCGGATCCTCCACAACCTCCGGGTCCGTTACCCCGAGTGCTACACGGAGGAGAACACGGGGTGCCACCACGGCTCGATGGGGACGGAGGGGAGGCTTCTCATTGAGGAGAAACTCAAAGCCGGGAGGGTGAAGGTGGTGACGACCTCCACGTCGCTCGAACTCGGGGTCGATATGCCCCACGTCGACCTCGTCCTCCAGGTCGGGTCCCCCAAGTCCGTTGCGGCGCTCCTCCAGCGGGTCGGGCGTGCCGGGCATCGCCTCGGCGAGGTGGTGAAAGGGAGGATCGTCATCCTCGACCGCGACGAGGTCGTCGAGTGCGCGGTGATGCTCCGGGAGGCGCAGAGAGGGTTTGTGGACCGGATCCACATACCGGAGAACTGTCTCGATGTCCTTATACAGCACGTCTTTGGGATGGCGCTTCTCGGGGGGCAGCAGGTCGACGCGATGCTCGAGGTCGTCCGCCGGTCCCACTGCTACCGGAACCTCGAAGAGGACGACCTCGCAAGCGTCGTCCGCTACCTCGCCGGGGAGTATGCGGGGCTCGAGGAGCGGCACATCTACGCGAAGATCTGGCACGACCCGGAGACCGGGACGATCGAGAAGCGGGGGCGAAACGCCCGGATGATCTACTTCTTAAATTCCGGGACCATCCCGGACGAGTTCTCCTGCGACGTCCTCACCCGCGATGGGGCCTTTGTCGGCAGCCTGGACGAGAAGTACCTGGAGCGGATGAACAAGGGCGATGTCTTCGTCCTCGGGGGGCGGCGCTACAAGTTCGCCTACCGCCGGGGCGGGAAACTCTACGTCGACCCGACAGGCGACCGCCCGACGATACCGAGCTGGTTCTCAGAGAAGCTCCCGCTCTCGTTCGACCTCGGGCTCCATGTCCTCGCGTTCAAGGAGATGATGCTTGAGGCGCTGCAGACGATGGAGACGGAGGGCCTCGTTGAGATGCTCCTTGACGACTACCCGATCGACGAGAACAGCGCCCGGAGCATCTGCGCGATCTTCGAGCAGCAGGTGCGTTATCTGGGCGATCTGGCCGTCCCGACACCGGGCCGGATCGTCGTCGAGGAGCAGGAGGACCGGGAGAACCACTGCCGCCTCTACTACTTCATGACCAACTACGGGCTGCGGTTCAACGACGGGTTCTCCCGGATCGTCGCATACATGATTGCACGGGACGTGACCGCAAACGTCTCGGTCGGGATCAGCGATACCGGGTTTCTGGTCTCGATACCGCTCGAGAAGCAGGCCGACCCCGTGCGTATCCTTCAGGATATCCGGGCCGATGAGTGCCACGAGGTCCTCAGAGAGGCCATCGGGGAGACCCAGCTCCTGAAAAAGGTCTTCCGGATCAACGCGGCCCGGTCGTTCATGATCCTCAGAAACTACATGGGAAAGAAACGGAGCGCCCGTCGCCAGCAGGTGAGCGCCGATATGCTGATCGCGTTTGCAAAACGACTTGATGGCTTCGCCGTGATGCGGGAGACCTACCGCGAGGTGATCGAGGACCGGTTCGAGGCGGAGAACATCACGAGGATCGTCGACGGCATCGGTGCCGGGGAGATCGAGGTCGTCCTGACCCGCGCCGCGTCGCCAAGCCCGCTCGCGTTCGGGATCGCGACCCTCGGTGTCTCCGACGCGGTCTACGCGCAGGACAAACTCTCGATGCTCCGCGAGTTCCAGCGGCGGGTGATGAGCAGCATTGAAGGGGAGGCGGCGCCATGAACGCGGTCGGCGAGGCCGATCTCCTCCGCCGGTTCGGTTTTTATAGGAGTGCTCTCTACGTCCGGGATCTCTCCCTCTGCGTCGTCTCCGACATCCATATCGGGCTTGCTGAGACGCTCTACCGGCAGGGGCTCCACTTCCCGCTCCACGAGGAGGAGACGCTGCTCGAGCGGTTCGCGGCGGTCCTCGACCGGTTCGAACCGGCGGTCTTCGTCCTCGACGGGGACATCTTCCATGCCTTCGACCGGGTGAGCCGGGAGACGAAGGAGGCGTTCTCGAGGATCCTCGCGACCCTCCGGGCCGAATGCGAGGTCGTCCTCGTCACGGGATCGCACGATACCATGCTCCCCTCGGTCGCGGGGGGGACGGTCGACCGCTACGACCGCGGCGGCTACACGGTGGTCCACGGGGACCAGATGGTCGACGACCACGGGACGCTGATCATCGGCCACGACCACCCGGCGATCGAGATCGATATGGCCCGGTTCCCCTGCTTCCTCTACGGGCAGGGCGCGGTGCGCGGGAAAGACCTTATCGTGATGCCGGCCGCGAACCCGCTCTCCCCCGGCGTCATCATCAACGCCGCGAGGAGCCAGGACTTCCTCTCGCCCATCCTCCGCCGCGTCGACGCAGGAAGCCTGCAGCCGGTGGTGGAGGTCGACGGCGAGGCAGTGGTCCTCCCGCCGCTTGCCGGCATCCGGCGGTTCGCGTGAAGAGATCAGGTGACCTTCCGGTACAGGGCGATGTCGAGCGGGCCGGCAAACAGGGGTCCTGCTCTCTCCCCGAAGCCCCTGAAGTGCGGAGTCTCGTTGTGGGAGTCGATTGCGGCCTTATCTTTCCAGGTCTCGATGAACGTGAACTTTGCGGGGTCCGCGAGGTCTGCATAGAGGTCATAGAAAACGTTTCCCGACTCGCTCCTGCTCGCTTCGACTAAGTCCTGGGCAATTTTCATGAACTCATCCGTCTTTTCCGGTTTTACCCTGCATCGCGCAACAATCGTTATCATACGAATCTTCTCCATGCCGGTCCGGCAACGTTCGTGATGTCGTTGCAGAGACGATAAACCTGCGCACCTGCCCTAAGGGCCGGGTGGCGAAGGCCGACACCTGTATGAGTAATCCCTATATACCCTTCCGCCATCCAGAGTCCCGGAGACGACCCCCTATGACACGCCGGACCGTAATCATCCTCGCCACCGTTGCGGCGCTCGCCCTGCTCGGTATCGTCGTGGCCGTCGTGATGCCGCCGGGCGGCACCACAGGCCCCCTGCCCCTCGATACGATCACCCTGCCTGCGGGCTTTGCGATCGACGTCTATGCCAACGTCACCGGGGCACGATCCATGACCCTCTCCCCAAACGGGACGCTCTTCGTCGGGAGCCGCGGCCCCGGGAACGTCTACGCCATCCCCGACCGGGACGGTGACGGCCGGGCCGATGCGGTGATCGTCGTCGCGAGGGGTCTTAACTCCCCAAATGGTGTCGCGTTCCAGAACGGCTCGCTTTACGTCGCCGAGATCGGACGCATCCTGCGCTACGACGACATCGAGGCGAATCTCGATAACCCGCCTGAGGCGGTGGTGGTAAGCGACGCCTTCCCGGGCGATTCGTTGCACGGGTGGAAGTTCATCGCGTTCGGGCCCGACGGAAAACTCTACATCCCGGTAGGCGTGCCCTGCAACGTCTGCGACCCTGAAGACGAGCGGTTCGGCACCATCCTCCGGATGAACCCGGACGGGACCGACCTCGAGGTGTATGCCAGGGGCATACGAAACACGGTGGGATTCGACTGGGACCCGGAGACCGGCGATTTATGGTTCACCGACAACGGCCGGGACTGGCTCGGCGATAATATCCCACCGGATGAGCTGAACCGGGCGCCGGAGATAGGGATGCATTTTGGGTTCCCCTACTGCCACGGACGGTCGATCGCCGACCCGGAGTTCGGGGAGGGACAGTCGTGCGAGAACTTCACGCCCCCCGAGCAGGAACTCGGGCCGCATGTGGCCGCGCTCGGCATGCGGTTCTATGATGGCGAGCAGTTCCCGGAGAAGTACCGGGATCGGATCTTCATCGCAGAGCACGGCTCCTGGAACCGGGTGGAGCCGATCGGCTACCGGGTGATGATGGTCGAACTCGAGAACGGCACCCCCGTCTCCTACGAGGTCTTTGCGGAGGGCTGGCTCCAGGGGCGCGATGCATGGGGACGGCCCGTGGACGTCCAGGTGGCGAACGACGGGTCGCTCCTGGTCTCGGACGACCGGGCGAACGCCGTCTACCGGATAACCTATCCCGGGGTCACTTCCCCTTCCGGATGACCCGGCCAAGGTTGAACGGAATCGGGCCCGGTGTGGCGGCGGGGAACGTCCCCTCCGCCGCGCGCCGGACATCCTCGATGGAGTAGAACGCCTTCGGGTTTAACTCGTGGATGGCCTTCTCGACGTCCTTGATGTTCTTCCTCTTAACCACCGAGAAGATGACCTTGCCGGGGCCCTGCTTCCCCTGGGCGTCGAGGACCGTCACCCCGTAGCCGGCGGCCCGAAGGTAGTCGATGAGGTTGGTCGCATCCCGCTGGGTGATGATCCGGACGAGGGCAAGCCCCACTGCCAGCCGCTCCTCGACGAGCATCCCGATGTAGTTCCCGGTACCGAACCCGGCTGCATAGGCGAGGTAGTTGAGCGGGTTGGTGAGGTTCTGGAAGATCTGGCCGATGGCGATGATCCAGATGAAGACCTCGAAGAACCCGAGAACCGGAGCGATCATCTTCATGCCCCGGGATATGAAGATGATCCGCATCGTCCCGATGGTGACGTCACATATTCGCGCAAGAAAGATGAATACCGGGACTATGACCAGCGAGAAGACCTCCGGGTCGATAATATCCGGAACGATGCCGAGCATGGATAATGATTGATGAACAGGTGTTATATTTTTATCTATATTATAATATATTTTGAACGCAGAAGAGTTCCAGAAATCCTTCTTTGGAGATATTGCCCGAAAATGCGCTGGAAAGAGGTCGAAAGATACACGGATCACAGGCTAATCGTGGCGTCCTATTCCTCTGTCCGGGAGTCCTCCGGCCTCTTCCCGATCCCTCGGGGAGAGTTCCCTCTCCCGCAGAGAGAACTGATACCGGCCCCCGTGGACAACGGGTCCGGTAGCATCGCAAAAATCGTCATAAGGGGATTTTACCCCCGCCCATGGGCACTTCAGCCCGTAGCCGGAGTTTCGGCCGCAGCCCCTTTGGATAGCCTTATGGTATCAGCGTCCGATCAGGCATAGTGTGGTGAGATACCATGCCAAAATGCTACAGTTGCGGTGCCGAGATCAATCCGAAGAAGACGAGATGCCCGAAATGCGGGGCAAAGGTTGAGGCAGGGAGCGGAAAACAACCGGAAGCTGGAGTTGTTGGGGGGCGGCGGTAAAAACCTACGAAAATCCCCTCACCGAACCTCTTCTACTCTTTCCTGCTCTTTTTTTACCCGGTAGCCCGGGGATGTGCGCCACCAGTAGTAGACCTCATAGACGAGCAGCGCGAGCAGCACCGCGCAGGCGCCGAAGAAGAAGCCCATCACCAGGTCATGGACCGGCGGCGCCCCGGCGGCATCGGAGACGGGTGTCCGGAGCACCGAGAACTCCTCGCCGTTCCCGCCGGCAGCCTTCTGTGCGGGCGCCACGCCCCAGGATGGCGGCAGCACCACCGGAAGAAACGCCCAGAGCCCGAGGCTTGCCAGGACAACGATCCCAAAGAGTGTCGCGTATTTCTGCAGGACCGACCGCAGATCGCTTACCGGCGACGCGATGATGAGGACCTGGTTCGTAAGGCCGTAGACCTTCACCTCGCGTCCTTTCTCGCTCCAGCGAGTATCCATAACCTCAAGAAGCCCGACGTCGAGAAGGTTCTCGATGTGGTAGGAAGCGGTGGTGATGGGGATCTTCATCCGCCGGGCAACCTCCGACGACGTCAGCGGCCCGCTACCGAAGGCCTGGATGACCGCGTTCGCCGTCTGGCTCGCCATTGCCCGGGCGATCTTCTGTGCCCGCTCATCGCCCGGCTGGATCACTACAACATCGTCAACCATGGAGTGCTTCAAGAATCCGGCTGCGCCCGTGCTCGAGCGCCTCTTCGAGCCGGGAGGCGTCCGACCCTGCGCCCTGCGCAAGGTTCGGCTTGCCGCCGCCCTTCCCGCCGAGGACGCTGCAGGCCTCCCGCACGATATCGGCAGCGTTCACCGCCGGTACTCCCGACGTCGCCACCACCTTCACACTTCCGTCTGCCGATGCAAAGAGCGCCACGCCGCCCTCGTCAGCGACGGTGGTGGCGAGTGCGACGAGTTCCTTATGGGTCGCGTCCAGCTGCCTGACGACGACCCTGATCCCGTCCACCAGCTCGCCCCCGAGATGCTGCCCCTGGAGGCCCACCACTTTCTTCTGGAGATGCTCGATCTCCTTCTTCTGCTCCTTCCATTCCCCGAAGAACCGGGCTACCGTCGTCGGCAGGTTCTCGGGCTGGACGCTCACCACATCGGCAGACGTCTGGAGGAGTTCCGCCATGTGCTGCATGGCATACACGGCAGCCATGCCGGCCGCAAAGATCAGCCGCTCGACGCCGTCCTGGATGTGCTCGACGGCGAGGATCCGGATCGGCCCGATCTCGCCGGTTGTCCGGACATGCGTTCCCGCACACGCCTGCACGTCGCTTCCCACCTGCACCGTCCGGATCTCCCGGCCCGGCGGGACGCCGCCCTGGTAGAGGCCGAACCCGTGCTTCTGCTCGGCCTTCGTCCGCTCCTCGATATGGATGTAGACCGGTGTATCGGCCATGACCAGACGGTTCGCCTCGATCTCGATCCTCTTGAGTTCTTCAGGCGTGATATGCTTGTAATGCCGGATGTCCAGGCGGGAAGTCTCGCTCCCCTTCTGGGCGCCGGCCTGGTGCACATGGACGCCGAGCACCTTCCTTGCGGCATGCAGGAGGACGTGGGTCGCCGTGTGGTGGCGCATCAGCGACCACCGGCGTTCCTCGTCCACCATGCCCTTCACCCGGTCGCCACGCATGAGGGGGCCTCCGGAGACCCGGTGGAGGATCACCTCCCCGATCTTCGTCGCCTCCTCCACCCGCACCATGCTATCAGACGTCACCAGGGTGCCGGTATCGGAAGGCTGGCCGCCTCCCTCGGGGTAGAAGAGCGTCTGGTCCAGAACTGCCATCCCGTCAAAGTAGTCCAGCACCATCGCCTCGAACTCGATTTCGTTCGGGAGTTCATAGTAGAGCTTCTTCGTCGGGGGGAGAGTTTTCGCCCGCTCGCGGTAGGGAGCAAGTGGATCCGCCCCTTTCGCCTCTTTTTGCGCCTCCGAGTGCGTATCGGCGATCAGTGAGTAGAAGTTGTCGGGGATCTCCACGACAGCGCCCTCTGCGGCAGCGACATCCTTCACCATCTCGGGCGGGATGCCATGCGAGTCGTAGAGGGTGATGACCTCCTCGAGGGGGACGCGGGTGCTCTTCGCCTTGTAGTTCCGGGCGATCTTCTGGACGATCCGGGTTCCGCGTTCGAGGGTGCTTGCATAGCGTGCCTCCTCGTTCTCCACGATCTCCCGGACCACATCGATATCCTGCCCGAAGTTCGCGGTCCCCACGACCTGCATCTGTGCCTCGATCAGGTCGCCCAGGTCCTCGTCCATCGAGAGGTCGTTCATCATCCGGAGCGTCCGGCGAAGCACGAGTCGGGCGAGATACCCCTCACGGACGTTCGAGGGGACGATGCAGTCGCCGAGCATGTAGGCGAGGCAGCGGGTGTGGTCGGCGATGGAGTAGACCTTCTCGATCGGGACGACGATCCGCTCGAGCCGCTCGACGGGTACGTCGATCGCCTCGGCGACCTTCTTGCGGAGGTTGTAGAGGTTCGTCCCGGAGATGTCCATAACCCCGGCGAACCGGGCGCTGAGCCCCATGATCTTCGTGAACTCCGGATTGTCGAGGAGGTGCTCGAGGTGAGACGAACGCATCAGGCGGCTCACCATCTCCGGAAAGACCGCATCGTAGATCGTCGGCGACCCCTTCGAGGCCCAGACGAGTCTCTCGAGGCCGTAGCCGGTATCCACGATATTGAGCCGCATCGGGTAGTAGGGCTGCCCGTTCACATCGACGGGCGGCTTATCGTTCTTCTGCCGCCCGAGGTTCATGAAGACGAGCGTCGCGATCTCAAGGCCGCCGATGAGCACCTCGACGGATGCCCCGGCGTTTCCGCCGCCGTACCAGGGGTGTTCCTTATAGCTGACCCGGTTAAGGTCGCCCCCGACCGATGCGATGAACTCGTCGCAGAGGGCGACCGTCTCTTCCTTCCAGTAGATCTGCTCTTCGGGGGTGTTGAAGGCGTGATGCGCCATCATCTCAAAGAGCGTCAGGTGGCGCCCCGACCTGCCGACGGAGTCAAGATCGTTTAGGCGGATGCAGGGCTGGGAGATGGTCAGGGGGTTCGCTGGCGGGGGGACGACCCCGCTCGTGACGAATGGCTGGAAATCGGCGATAGATGCGATGGTGAGGTAGATATCGTCTCTCCATCGGGCAGCTACGGGGTATCGCTCGAGGCGTGTATGCCCGTGCCGCTCAAAGAAGGAGAGGAATGCCTCCCGCATCTCATCAACGGTATGAGGTTTGAAAACCGGGTTGCCGATGAAGTTATACGTCACACACGGAGCGTCGCCGCAGAACTCTTGTTCGGGGTCCCGGGTCCAGAAGGCCGCCCCGCAACTCTTGCAGACCTTCCGCTCAAACCCCTGGGAGTGGAAATAATCGAGCGTATATTCTTCTTCGAGCATTGAAAACCACGCAGTATGATCAGATTCGACCGGGACCGATATAGTTGTTTGTGCAGATTGTTTATAGTTTCCAGGTGTCCTGGTACCAGAGATCGTAGGATTCGTATAATCCCGTCCGTTCAGCGATGCGTACGGCAAGGATATGCCAGCATTCGCGTCCCCGGAAGAGGAAATCGCTGCAGGTGCAGAAGTCATCTTCAACGATATACTCGTCGTTCCGGCCCACCACGATGAAGAAGTCCCGGTAGCGCTTCACCTGCCCTGCATCGACGGCTTCAAGCGCTTTTCTCCCCCGCTCTCCGTAGGCACTCTCGATGCAGACGCGAAACTCCGGTGTCAGCGCCCTGTCCCGCTCCATCTTCTGCCAGATGCCGCTCATGGAACTACCACTACGTGTGGCGGATCAGAAATATAATGCCATCCCATGCGAGAGGAGAGCGTCTCCATGGCGGGGGCCTCGAGCGCGTAGTGGGTGGCCTCGAGACAGGGTATGGGCGATGCCCGGGCCACGCTGTGCTTCAGCTCCGCCGAGAGGAAAGCTTCCGCTCCGAGGGCGACGGCCTCCCGGATCAGGTCGGAGTCAAACCCGCTCCCCCCCACGACCGCCAGGCGCCGGATCGTCCCCGTCTCCCCGTAGACCCGGATCCCTCCGCCGGGGAGGCGGCGGGCGATCTCCTTTGTGTCGAGGGTGCAGTCGCCGACGAGGCCGGCGGTCATCCGTTCCGTCGCGGAGAGATCGAGCCTGGATGCCAGGATGTCGTTGACGCCTCCGGGGGCATGGTCGAAGTTCGTGTGCATTACATAGAGGTTCATGCGGGCGGCAAGGAGCGTCCGGAGCAGGCGCGAGGTCGGGCCCCGTATCGCCGTGACCGGGCTCCAGAGGGGGGTGTGGTGGACGACCAGCATATCCGCGCCGGCAAGAGCGGCGGCATCCACCACCCGCTCTGTGGCATCGAGCGCACAGCAGACGGTCCCGATCTCATTTTGTCCCTCGACGACAAGACCGATCCTCCCGGCATCGTACTCTTCGGCCAGTTCGGGCGGAGCAACCTGCTCCATTGCGGTGATGAACCTCTCGATATCCATGCAGTATCCCGTATAGACTTCACGGGATAAAAAAGGTGAACGAGGTCACCTCCGCCCGGAGGAAGGGAGCCGTCCACACTTCCGGCACTCATGCCACCGGAGAGAAGTGCTCCGGGTCGGACGCATCTTCGAGGTCGGGAGGATCCAGCGGCCTTATCCGGAGCAAAAGGGGCAGTATCATCAAAGGCCCCCAGATTTCTGATATACAAAATAGAAATAGTTATACCCGGAAGAACCGATATTGGGATATTGTCTATTGGAGACAGATCATGCTGAGAACTCTTATTATCGGAATGGCATTTCTCGTCCTCTGTGCCGGCATTCCTGCCGTCACTGCAGTTGGAGGAGACGAGGGATGGTACCGCGTCCACTGCAACATCGACGGTGCCAACATCTACTTTGACGGGCAGTACAAGGGTACCACGTACGGGGGATCGCTCGATGTCCCGGTCTACACCACCGGGACACCCTACAGCACCTTCCGGGTCGAGCGGAGCGGCTACCAGACCTACTCCGGCAGCCTCTCCTCGGAGCCCGGAGCGGGCGAGACCGTGGACATCTACGCGACGCTGCAGCCGCTCGAGACCGTCGGCTCGATCCACGTCACGTCGAACCCCTCGGGCTCGGCTATCTACCTGAACGGAAACTACCGGGGCGTGGCGCCGCTCACGATCAAGGACCTTACTCCCGGCACCTACTCCGTTGAGGCCGACCACTCGGGCTACCAGTCCGACCTGAGCACCGTCACGGTCAGGGCGGGGCAGCAGTCGAGCGTTCAGTTCACGTTGACGCCGGTCCAGCAGTACGGGTCGGTCAAGGTCACTTCCAGCCCCTCCGGCGCGTACGTCTACATGGACGGAGTCTACAAGGGCCGGACGCCCCTGACACTCTCCAGCGTCTCGGCAAAGAACCACAACATTGAACTCGACCTCAGTGGCTACTACGACTGGAAGACGACCGTATCCGTGACCTCCGGCGTGACCCGTTACGTCGATGCCCGGCTGTCGTCTGTCCCCTCCGAGAGCGCCGGGGCTATCGACGTGGTCTCCTACCCGGCAGGGGCGGATGTCTTCCTTGACGACAGGTACCAGGGGAAGACCCCCTCGGCAGGAGTCTTTACGATCTCGAACGTCGCGGTCGGCTCCCATACTATCAGAGTCGCTCTCTCCGGGTACCAGGACTACACAACCTCGGTCGGTGTCAGTGGAGCAACCACGAGCCATGTCAGCGCGGCCCTCCAGCCCGGCCAGTCAACCACGACGACCGGCTCCATCGCGGTCGCCTCCTCCCCGTCGGGGGCCGAGATCTACATCGACAACGCCTATAAGGGCATCACCCCGCTGACCGTCGACGGCGTTGCCGCCGGCACCCATGCAGTCAGGGTAGCGCTCGGCGGCTACAGCGACTGGTCGACCAGCGTCCAGGTCGGTGCCGGAAGCACTGCCTCCGCCTCGGCCTCGCTCTCGCCCGTGCCGACCCAGGCGCCCCACGCGGGCATGGCACCCTTTGCCGTGATTGGCGCGCTCGGTGTCCTCGGGCTCCTCGTTGCCCTGCACAAGCGGGACTGAACGATAGGAACCCACCTTTTTTTGAACCGCATCGATCGTGCCGCGATGGTCACATGCCCCGGCTCAATATTACCTAAAGTAATAATCAACACCTATAAATATTCCAAAATGAATATACGTTCATGGAAAAGTCCCTCGACCTCATCAATGCCCGGATACGCGACGGTACTGCACGAGTTGTTACCGCCGAGGAGATGCCGGGCATTGTCGACGAGTTAGGAGAGGAAGGGGCACTGGCGGAGGTCGACGTCGTCACGACCGGGACGTTCGGGGCAATGTGCTCCTCCGGTGCCTTCTTCAACTTCGGGCACGCCGACCCCCCCATCAGGATGGAACGCGTCTGGCTCAACGACGTGGAAGCATACGCGGGTATTGCGGCGGTCGACGCCTATCTGGGCGCAACCCAGGAGGCCGAATCCAAGGGCCACCTCTACGGCGGCGCCCACGTCCTCGAAGAACTCGTGGCGGGGGGTACCGTCGAACTGCGGGCAACCTCCCACGGGACCGACTGCTACCCGCGCCGGAGCATCACCACGGAGCTGCTGCTTGAGGACATGAACCAGGCGATCATGGTGAACCCGAGGAACTCCTACCAGCGCTACAACGCGGCGGCAAACACAACCGACCGGACACTCCACACCTACATGGGCACCCTCCTCCCGCGGTGCGGCAACGTCTCCTATTCCGGAGCAGGGACCCTCTCGCCGCTCGCCAACGACCCCAACTTCCGGGTCATCGGGAGCGGCGTCCCGATCTTCCTTGCCGGCGGCGAGGGTATGGTCGTCGGCGAGGGCACCCAGCACTCGGCAGGCGGCGGTTTTGGGACACTGATGGTGACCGGGGACATGAAGAAGATGCGGCAGGAGTTCCTGCGCGCCGCGGTGATGAACGGCTACGGCGTGACGCTGTATGTCGGCATCGGCGTCCCGATACCGGTGCTCGATACCGGGATCGTCCGGAGCACCGCGGTGCGGGATGAGGATATCCGGACCGATATCATCGATTACGGCACTCCCCGGCGTGACCGGCCCTCGGTTGCGACGGTCAGTTACGCCGACCTCAGGAGCGGGTCCGTCGAGATCGGCGGGGGAACGGGCAGGGCGACGCCGCGCCCCCGCCGCCACCCGGGCGGGGGCGCGGGCGGCGCCGGGACCCGCCGCAAGCAAAGCCCACATCGCCAGCGCGATCACGCCGCAATAGCTTCTGGCCATCGAAAACCCCCGCAAACTGCCGTG
>PGYL01000034.1 GCA_002839645.1 Methanomicrobiales archaeon HGW-Methanomicrobiales-2
CGCCGGTGTAGGTCCCGGCAATCAGGAGGGTGTCGGCGTAGCGCCCCTCACCGGGGGTGACCGCGATACCGAGGGGGGATTTTGGGGTGCTGCCGCCGCCGGTCCGGTCGTCCGCGGCGTCGGCGACCTCCGCGAAGTCATCGACGCTCGCCTGGTAGGGGGTGGTGTTCGCGCCGTAGTGCCCGGCGATCCGGGTCGTCGCGGTCTCGCGCTCCGCGTAGGCGGAGAAGCCCTGCCGCATCTTCTGCCGGAGGGCCTCGCCCTCGTAGGCGATGGCCATGCTCTGGCCGTCGTCGCCCTGGACCTCGATCTCGAGCCTTTTTAAGTCGTCGAACCGCCGGGTGTCGTTCAAGAGGGTCGTGAGCGCCTCCTGGTTCTTTCTGTTGTTCTGCTGGAACTCGCCGATGTCGGTCCCGGAGACGTCGAGCGTGACAACCAGCCGGTCGAACTGCCGCGAGAGTTCGCTGTAGCGGGCGAGGTCGCTCTCGGCGCTCTCGTAGTCCTTGAGTTTGATCGTGAGGGCGAGGGTCCCGGTCTGGCCCAGGAGGTCGTCCATTAAGGGGACGAGGGCGTCGGCGTTGCCCGGCGACTTCTTCTGGACGGTCGCGGGGTCGGCGTGGGCGGCGGTCGCGGTGTTCTCCGCGGTATAGAGCAGGGGGGCCGTCGCCTGGGCTCCAAGGAGGAGGAGGACCAGGACGGCTGCCGCCGCGAGGATGATGTGGGACGCCCGGCGGATCATGCGGCAAGGATCTCCAGGATTTTTTCAACGACGATGTAGGCGAAGAGGGCGACCCCCGCGGCGATGAGGTAGCCGATGTAGCGCATGTAGCGGGGCCGCGAGAAGGCCCCGTCGATCAGGACCGCGACGACTAAAAGACCAATCAGGGCGAGGACGAAGAAGACTTCGAGGTCGAGCGTGCGGTTTAAGACCATGAAGAAGGCGACGACGATGAGCCAGGCTGCGAGTACGGCCGCCGCTGAGTATTTCTTCGCACCCGCCATCCTGACTAGAATTCGGCTCTGCGAGAGATAATCCTATTGAATTTGTATTATTCTGTACCGGGCGTGTGGGGAGATTTTGCTGGTGCCGGGGGGTGCCCCGACCTGTCTCTCCGGGGTTCGTCTTAGTTACGTTTTGTTTACTGAGAAGGGGGTGCCCGTGTCTACGTTAAGTTTGCTTAATTTAGAGAGGGCCGTGACGTGGGGGTTAACCTGACTTCACCATCGTGATACCAGAGGTCGGAGACGGGGGATCCGGCGCTTCCGGGACGCTGCACCCCGGGCGAGCCAATCAAGGAGAGGCTGGCGAACGTCAGGGAAGCGTCGAGGGACACTGAAAGCGCTGAGCCGGGAGGACCCGGTAGTCATCTGGCGCCCCGAGCGTGAACAGGGAGCGGGAGATACTCTCACAGTCATCGGGGTGCACCGCGGAGACTCTCGATTTGAGCTGGAGGTCTCCGCGATGCAACTTATCAGGGAGCATGATCCGAGCATGTTGCTTATGGCGAGAGAGATGTGGTCTTCGATCCGTGAACAATTTGTTCACGGTACATGAACATGGGTCGCTTTGCGACAGGCAGGGGGTCGGGTCGACCACCCCCATTTTATCCACTCACTCCCACTGCCGTACACCGTGAAAACATCCAGCCGATCAGGATATATACCACTGCGGTGGTATAGAGTGGTATGCCCGACACGTCATCGATCAAGATCTCAACCGAGTTAAAATACCGGCTCAACAGCCTGAAGGTGCATCCCCGCGAGACATATAACGACCTGATCGGGCGGCTCGTTTCCCACGCCTCCTGTATAACCATGCATACCGCCTGCTTGCAGTTGCCCCGGATCTGTGTGAAGGTCTTATAGAGATTACTGCCGAGTTTGAGACAAACTGGAAGGATTTTGTAGAGCGGGATGAGAGCGGCCTTACAGACGGCGCCCTTCAATTCCGGAGAAAACTTCTCTCGCTCGTTCACGGGGAGTCCTGATGGGCTCGCGGAAGAACTATGTCATCGTAAAGCGGCTCACAAAGAAGGGCTTCCATGCGGAGATGTCCGGGCACATCAAGCTGACATTCTGCTACAACGGCCGCGATACCGCCATCCGCACCTGGGTCAGCCATGGGAAGAAGGAGATAAGCGATAGGCTGCTCTCCATCATGGCCGAGCAGCTCGGCCTCTCCCGACAGCAGTTCGACGATCTAGTGGACTGCCGGCTTGACGGGCAGGGGCTCTCCGCACTCTACGAAGAGTCGGGCATCCTCTGACAGGGGGAAACGTTGTGCCGGCAAAAGCGGAGTCATCCTCTTCGGATCGTTTGCCGAGGGGCGGGCTGTTCCCGGGAGCGATCTCGATATCATGATCGTCCTTGCACGCGACGAACGCCCCTTCCCTGAATGGGTCTCCGCATACCATGCATATTTCTCCGATATCGGGATCGGCGTCGATCTCTTCCCCTACACGGTGAGCGAGCTCAGCAATCCCCTTGCCCGTCGGGCAGCGGAGAAGGGACCCCTGCTCTTTTCCCGCTGAACCATTCTGCAGCGCGGTGTCCCGATACGGTCCGCACCCGATCTCCTCTGGAGACCGACCAACCCGTTCTGTACGGCCCCTCCCTCACCGGTACGAGAGTATCTCCTCTCTACCGTCCGGTGACAGAAAGACGAGATCGTCGGAGTGAACCCGGTACACCAGGCAATGTTTTCCCGTGGCAGTACCTATGCCATGGATGTCATGACTGCCACGAAGCGCATCACTGTCAGGGAAGAGGTCTGGGCCGCTCTCTCCAACATGCGAGAGCCGGGGATGACCTTCTCGGAGCTGCTGGAGGAGATGATCGAGCACGAAAAGAAGCGGCGGCTTGTAGAAGATATCAAGCGGATCCAGGAAACTGAAGAGCTTGTGGAGATCTCGTTGTGACGGCTCATCGTTCTGTTCAGGCGGTCGGCAGCAGACTTCCTGAATTCTCTACCGGAGAAGTCGCAACGCATCATCACGGCAAAACTTGCCGTTCTGCAGACAGATCCTTATCCCGGCAGCGGGGGAGATAAAGAATGCCTGAATACGGATGGCATGGAGGTATTTCGCCTCCGTATCGGGCGATGGAGGATGAAGCAGGAAGCCACGCCCAAAAGGCGCGTGACAGTTCACCTCCGCGGTCGATGTCGAAACAAAATTCGACTTTCAGGAAGAGCCCTCCTGGTCTGTATCGTTATCCATCCCTTCTTGTTGACGGAAATTTTCCATCATCCATTTTTCGTAATGCTGCACATGCTCCATCATCCAGTACGCTATAGATCTAAATGCCTCTGGTGACATCCGTGTATCGACTACCAATACACGCTCTATCGACTTAGACGACATCAAACCATTTTCATCAATGCCAACTTTCGGTACATCTTGATAAAACGTCAATTGCCCTGTTGCCGGGTTTAATGTCCCATAGACACCATCGACGTGGATGACCTCACATTCCGGATTCCTGACCACTGAGAATTTCGGTTCTTCTGTCTCTTTAACTGGATCCATAACTCACATCTCCACGGGGTTGGCATGTAATAGGGTCATAGCGTCGGGATGCGCCGCGTGAATACCCTGTAGAACTATCTATCCTGTCACCGACGCCTATCTCAACTCTGGTATTACTACCCTTGATTTCTGAATACCCTGCTGTACCTGAGTTCGTTGCCTGCCCGATGCCTATCGGTTTTGCTGGCAGCAAGCCCTTATAAAGCGACTTTATAAGGCTCTTACCGAGAACCGTTGGCACATAATACGATACTTCATTGTTCCCTACATCAGTCAAACAGCGCGCACGCTTTGTAATAAGCCCTGCGTTTGCCAGCGATTTGAGAGATCGGGAAATTTCAGGGGATTCAGCTTTAAAGAGCTCTTTTAATTGGTTAAACCTCAAGCCCTCATCGTTGTCCAGCAGTGCAATGTACAGCGCCCAGCACTTCTTGTCCCCCAGTGGAGCGACAGCGTTGACAATGACAGATGGGACTTTGACGAGATACTTATCTACTTCAGCCTGATCCATGTGCTCACTCACTCCGTGGCATAAGTCCTATATCCGTTACTTGAATATAAGGATTTGTGAAACCCGGTAACAATCCGATTACCTTCAACCATTATCAGCATTCAGACCGATCAGTTATCATGAGTTACCTTTCCGGGTTAAATGAGCTACTCAAATCCCCGGAAGATGTAAAAACTCGAATAAATATTGGAATTCTGGGTTCTTTCCGCAGGCCCCACGTAGAACTGTTAAAGAGGCATCTCTGTAACGACGAAGGGCTTAACGCAACGGTATCCTATGATCTCCAGGAGCAGAATCCTCAGTTGCCAGATGAAGGGCATCCTGAGTATAATGTGCGGATGTCTGAACGCCTAATTGATGGAAGCCATATTCACATTGTCTACTTTTTCAAAGAAGATGGGAATGAGCATGGTATTAACGATTCGGCCACATATGAATTGGGCTATTTGCGTGCAGCAAGAAAACACACTCTATGCACCGGGCACTACGTTGTAATATTATGTGAGAACGGCTACGATGCAAAAAACATCGGCGCAATGCGAAGAGGTATCCGGCCTAAAACCAGAGATGAATGGGATTGGTATGATTTTGAGGAGCCTGCGGATTCGATTCTCCATGCAACACAGTTTTGCTATGGATGCATGCTAGACCCACGCCTGATGAATATCATCTATCGTTAGACTTTACTCATCTGAGTGGTGTGTAGAGTTACAACGAGCATGTGGGACGGTATATCTCAGTCGCCTTCATGATAGTTTCAGATTGCTCGTAGATATCCGCAAGATACGATCGCAACCCGGTCATACCGCACCTCGCTCGCGTGTACAGAAGATAGCCTCCATCATCACGCTCACGCGGAATCTCTCGCTCATCCACTCAACGGAGACCAGATCCACCTTTCTCAAAAAGAGGTTCTCAAGAAAATCTCCTAAGTCCAATAGGTTGTCGTACGTGTCCATTTCCGGCCGGAATGAGTATATGATATCCAGATCTGATTCCGGCGTATCCTCTCCACGCGACACGGAGCCGAAAATGCCGATCGTTGTAATACCGTATTTCTCCCGGAGGACCGGAAGCTCACGCTCAAGAAGGGCCAGAACCTGCGGCTTGATGGATTGGTATTCCTTCACCAGCGATCGCCTCCGGGACTTACCGATGATAGTTCTTTGCCATTACAGGATATGAGGCTTTGCCGGTAAGGGGTTGATCCTGGATCACGCCGGTTGGTTGTGCACTTTTTTCACAAAGATCTGGTGATAGGTCTATCCTTGCGTTGCTCGTACTCCTGCAGGAGGAGAATGACCGCGACCCGGAACGCGAGCTCATCAACAACGTACCGCCCTGAGGGTATACGTGCGCCGGGATCCTCCCCCCCGTTCAACTGCTTCTATCCGGTCATCCTCAGTCGTCGACGAGCAGGGCTCGGTACCCGGCCTGGACGAAGTGCCGGTCACTGGTCAGGGCATCGGAGAGCCCCTGTTCCTTCATGACCGCAAGGGAGATACAATCCGTAAGACTCCAGGCTTTATCCAGCCGTGTCTCGTAGACACTCCATCCTTTTGCCCATAGGTCGGGATTGACAAAGACAATCTCTACCCGGGGTGACGATTCAAGGCGGCGACGAAATGCGATGACAGACGGTTTGAATGCGGGATGGCAGAGAGTGTTGGACGTCTCGATGAGCACGGAGGACGTGGTGACGAAATCGGATCCTGCCTCCATTCGGTCTTTATAAATGGTTTCGGCGGTTTTGTGGAGATTATCGTGCTTGTTCAGGAGTGCGATCCAGCAAGCCGAATCGACAAAACACCTGTCATTACTCATGAGCAACCCGTTTCGGCGATCCGTAGAGATAGTGGTCGTGCTCCTCTGCAAGGTCGGAGATATGGGTATCTACGGCAAGCGACGCGATGTCGAAAGCGGGATCCTTGTCGGGCTCTTCCGGGGAGAGCTGTACTGTGATGGTGTATTTCTTCCCCGCTTCGAGATCGACGGGACCGGACGGTCGGAAGACCGAGCCGTCAAACAGGACTTTCAGTGTTTTTGTCATTCAAAGACCGCCTCCTGTACTCACTGGTGATCATGGTCCTCATGGACTATTAATGATTCTAACGTCCCCGATGGTAGAGAGATCGGGCTCCTCATCCAGGAAGGCAGGGAGCGACTGCTCGGAGAGTTTCATCATTGTCACGGAAGGCGTATGGCGACGCAACAAACTCAATTGGATCGGGAAAACATTTCCCGGGTAGCGGATTCACAGTACGCTATTGCGGTAGCAAAGATATCGTCAATTTTGTTGTAACTATCTACCGTCCACGTAAGTCTCATACTATCAAGTGCCCCCTGAGGTAATGTTGCCAGATTGGTTCCTTTTTTTATGAACGTCGCAACATGCGGTTTTCTATCTCGATAGCACCAGCCATATTCCATTCCGACGGAGTCAAGCAGTCTTGTTTCCATCTCGGCAGGCGGAATAAGAACGAAAATGTATATTTTACTTGAATTGTATAACGCTTCGCTGATCCGAAGAGAGTATCCTGCATAGGTCTCATCCGGCCGTTTCGGAAACACTTCATGCAGGTTTATCGACATTTTTACGTTCAATCCACGCTTTGTTAAAGATTCTTTGACTCTCTCCAGGTCATCTATACGGGATTGAGAGAAATAACCGAAAATACCAATCTGAACCGTTTTTAAAAATGTAGTATACTCCTCCTCTCTACTGCGATTGCCCGGAGGTATCATATGTTACTATCATAACCTATAATCCATAAAGACAATTAGTTTAGAAATTGTAACTTTGCCGATGAAAAAATATAATAGGTTACAAATTATAAACTCTGGGTGAGGTGCTGAGACGATGGATCAGGAAGTGGTTGATACCTATCTTGATAAAATTCCCGTGCAAATCAGGGAATTAGTGCAAAACCTGGACACGAATGAAAAATGGGCTGTCTACGCTGCTCTTCTTCAAAATGAGAGAATGAGTTTCAGCGAGTTGAGGGATTTATTCGACATGAATCCATCTCAGATCGATAGAATTTTGAAATCGCTTGTTGCAGGCGGAATTATCTATAAACGTGCTAAAAGCCTCAAAGACGCCGATGATAACGCCAGGTCCTATTACGAATTATCGATGCTCGGTCAAAATTTTTACAACGCCATGTTCGATCTGGTTATTCCCCCAAAAAGAAATGCACCGCCTGCCTACAGCATGAGATTGCCTGAGCACAGGCAGGTAGTCACGTCACCCATGAATCCCGCATCGCACGTACTTGGGGGGTCTCAGCACGGTAGATCGTCTGCCATCAGGGGTGCAGCCAAACCAAGACTCCCAACGGCGGTAGGTGCGTAATTATGCCGGAAGACGGGAATGTTCACATTATCGCAGAGAAGGCGCCTGATTATAGAGTTATCAGTATAGACGGGGCTTATACCTGGCTGAACGCCCAGGCCGGATCCATCGACTTTTTCTGTGACGTTATTGAGCCGAATGTCGATAACGAAGGAAACCTCAGTATTCCGGAGGTGAAAAGGGTGTTCCTTTTCCAGATACGGATGACCAGGCAATTTTATGAGTCGCTTGCAGAGTACATGGCGCTCAATCAAAAAAACATCGAGGAGGCCGAGAGAAAGGGAGAAAGGTGAATTAACCCGGCTTATGGCTTCCTACTTCCTGTTTTATATTGTTGTCAAACACATGTCACACCTATCGACGTGATCAAGCATGATCGTCGAGTTCAAAACGTATTTCTGCGATGGATGGTGGGGCGCACATGCAACTGAACACTCCATCTATACCCAGGGAAAAACCATCGGTGATCTCATCGATAACATTTTAGAAGCAACTGAACTTCATTTTGAAGAGGAGATCGAGAAAGGCGAACTGATTACCATCATCACCACGCCCGAATCTTCAGCAGAAACAACCTCTGGTATGCCAGTTATCAAATTCGAGTACAGGATTGACATTATTGCCAAAACAGCCAGTTGTTAGCGGATATAAGCTCGAATCGATCGGGTATTCTTTTCTTCGGCAAACCGGGAGCCATGTTCGGATGGGAAAGCAATAGGAGACCGGTACCAGGCCTGTCACCGTCCCCCTGCACAACGAAATTAACGCGAAAACCCTGAATGCACTTCTTACCGACATCTCCAGCCAGACAAATATTCCTAAAGAGACATTATTGGAGATGCTTCGATAGTCCGATCTCTTTCTCTGAATAACGCCTCAGGGTGCCCCCGACGGGAGAAGGAGAATCATCCCGGCAGGATCCCCCGGCCGCTCCAGGTTCTGCCGGGCAGCACGATGCCGGCGAGACTCATGAGACTCCTCAGAGTACGCCGGCCGGGGGCGACCCTCTGCCGGCGAGGCCTTCACCCGCTCCGCGGGCACGAGGGGTGCCGGACCGCTCTTTTGTCCCGTCTGCCACCCCGGAGCCTTCCGGGCGGCCGCGGGGGGCTCTTTGATCGCTCCGTTTCCGGCCAGGGTTGCTAAGGTGGCGCGCGCCGGCGATCCGGGCCGCGAGAGGTCTCGCTCCCTGCCCGGCCCGGCCTCTCCCGCGGGCCTCCGGGGGCGGCGATCCCGGCCCATGTGGGGTTGGGGGAATAGCCTCTGGCAGCCTCGGATCGCCGGGAAACGCGATCCCCGTTGCCGGATTCCATCCGGCCGCTGTGCAGCCCGGAAAATGAAAGAATTTTTCCCCAGGGCCGGTTTTTGTCCGTTCTTATTGCAAATTAGCCCATCCTAAGGAACGATTCGTTTTAGATAAGTTATTATAGTCACACTTGCAGGTTATCCCGCAAACCCCACCCCCATCCCGGGGGCGGCGCCGCCTTTCCCACCCTCAAACCGGGTAATTTCAAATGATGTTCATTTAACTTTCTCTGATTTGAATCGGCATCTTTTTCCCCTCATTCATGGCAATTTACATAACAGAAGCAGCGGCCCCGGCACCGCCCGCGAACAGCCGTACCGCACTCCCGGGGATTTTCGACGACCCAGATTCCAGCATAACCATGATGCAACCAGTCACCCCCCAGAGCCTCTCCCGCCCGGAGAGCGCCCGTGCCGCCCCCTCCGCCGAGCCAACGCTTGCCGCGGTCATCCCGGCGTACAACGAAGGCCTCGTGATCGGATCGGTCGTCCTCCAGGCAAAGAAGCACGCCGACCGCGTCATCGTCGTCGACGACGGTTCATTGGACCGGACCGCCGAGACCGCCCGGCTTGCCGGCGCCGACGTCATCCGGTTCGAGGAGAACGGCGGCAAGGCGAAGGCGATGATGGCCGGGTTTTCCCGGGCCCGCGAGCTCGGCTACGATGTCGTCGTGATGCTCGACGGCGACGGCCAGCACAACCCCGACGAGATCCCGGCCGTGGCGGCCCCGGTCCTCGCGGGCGTTGCCGACCTCGTCATCGGCTCCCGGTTCTTGGACGTGAAGGCGAAGATCCCCGCCTACCGCCGGGCCGGGCAGACGGTGCTCAACGGGTTCACGAACCTCTCGGTCGACGGCGGCAGCTTTGCGACGACCGACTCCCAGTCGGGCTTCCGGGCGCTCTCCCGCCGGGCCCTGGAGAACCTGACGTTCTCCTCCGAGGGTTACAACATCGAGTCGGACATGATCGCCCACTTCGCGCCCCTCGGCCTGAAGATGGCCGAGGTCCCGATCTCGGTCACCTACGACGTCCCCCACAAGCACAAGAAGAACCCGGTCTCCCACGGCTTCGGGGTGCTCGCCCGGATCGTCGGGTTGATCGGCTATAAGCGGCCCCTGCTCTCCTTCGGGATCCCGGGGCTGCTTGTCACGCTGCTCGGGATCGGGGCGGAGATCTACACGTTCTCCGAGTACTACCGTACCGCCCAGTTCCACTATATCGTCTTCACCGGGGGGTTTGCGGCGCTGATCCTCGGGCTGCTGCTCGTGACGTCGGGGTTGATTTTGAACTCACTGGTGATGATTACGCGGGGATCCGAACCATATAAGGAGCATACACTATGATTGCAATCGTCCTCGGCACCCGGCCGGAGATCATCAAGATGTCCCCGATCATCCGGGAGTGCGAAGCAAGAAATCTCGACTACTTCATCCTCCATACCGGACAACACTACTCCTACGAGATGGATCGAGCGTTCTTCGAGGACCTCGAACTGCCCGAGCCGAAGTACAACCTCGACGTCGGCTCCGGGACTCATGCCGAGCAGACCAGCAGGATCCTGACCGGCATCGAGAAGGTTCTCGTGCAGGAGAAGCCCGATATCGTCCTCGTCCAGGGCGACACCAACACCGTCATGGCCGGGGCCCTTGCTGCCGCAAAGCTCCACATCCGGGTCGGCCACGTCGAGGCCGGCCTCCGGAGCTTCGACCGGACGATGCCCGAGGAGATCAACCGGGTGGTTGCGGACCACATCTCCGACTACCTCTTTGCCCCCACGGAGACTGCCCGGCGCTACCTCCAGAACGAGGGGATCGAGGAGAGCAAGATCTGCGTGACTGGCAACACCATCGTCGACGCGGTCTTCCAGAACCGGGAGATCTCGAAGAGGAGGGCAGACATCCTCAAGGACCTTGGACTGGAGCCGAAGGGTTACTTCCTCGTCACCTCCCACCGGCAGGAGAACGTCGACAATCCCGACAATCTTCGAAACATCATCGCGGGGCTGGAGGCGGTCCACCGCGAATACTCGCTCCCCGTTATCTTCCCGATGCACCCCCGGACCAGGAAGATGGTCGAGCAGTTCGGGATCTCCCTGGACGGGATCTCCGTTATGAACCCCATTGGGTTCCTTGAATTCCTGCAGCTTGAGTCCAACGCCCGCCTCGTCCTGACCGACTCCGGCGGCGTCCAGGAGGAGACCTGCATTCTGGGTGTGCCCTGCGTCACCCTCCGGGAGAACACCGAGCGGCCGGAGACGATCGAGGTGGGGGCGAATGTTCTGGCAGGGACAGATTCTGCAGAGATCCTCCGGTGTGTTCAGCACATGCTGGATCGGAACGGCCGCTGGCCGAATCCCTACGGGGACGGGACAGCGGGGAGCATGATCACGACGATCTGCGGGGGCATCCGGGGAGATTTCCCGCAACTGCACTCATCTTCGGAGAAGGCCAGCAATCTTGGAGAACTAATATGACAAAGATCTGTGTCCTCGGCCTTGGATATATCGGCCTGCCTACCGCACTCCTGCTCGCCAAAAGTGGGTTTGAGGTCATCGGCGTAGATGTCAACGAAAGAGTGGTTAAAACCCTTAATCAGGGGCAGCTCCATATAAGCGATCCCGGACTACCGGAGTTGTTTGAAGAAGCCCGCCGCAATTTTGTGGCACAGACCGTCGTGCCTGAAGCCGATATCTACCTCATCGCTGTTCCGACGCCATTGAATGCTCACATTCGTGTTTCAGAGTTAGGATACGTCCGTTCTGCAGCCGAGATGATCTATCCCCATCTGCGGAAGGGAAACCTCGTGATACTGGAGTCCACGGTTCCCCCCTGCGCCAGCGAAAAACTCGTCATTCCTATCCTTGAGAAGAGCGGTTTGAAAGCGGGAGAATTCAAGTACGTCCACTGCCCCGAGCGTGCAATCCCCGGAAAAACGCTCTACGAGATGGTCCACAATGACCGGATCATGGGCGGTATAGACAATGAGTCCGCTGAATCGGCGAGAAGTGTTTACTCTTCCTATGTACAGGGCCGCATATACCTGACTGACGTTACAACTGCGGAGTTCGTGAAACTCATAGAAAACACCTACCGGGACATCAATATCGCTATCGCAAACGAGTTTGCACAGGTCGCCGAAGATTACGGTGTCAATGTCTGGGAGGCGGTCGATCTCGCGAATAAGCATCCACGGGTGAACATACTCCAGCCGGGTCCTGGTGTCGGCGGGCACTGTATCGCGGTAGATCCCTGGTTCCTGACAGAATGTTCTGCAAAGACCGGGTTAATCCAACTCTCCCGTGAGATTAACGACTCGATGCCGAATTACGTCATCCACCTTGTCAGGGAGATGCTCGGAGATATCCGAGAGCCCACGTTGACGGTGTTTGGCGTGAGTTACAAGAATGATATCAGCGACACCAGGGAGACCCCGGCGCTGAAGTTCATCCAGCTCGCTGAGAACGAGGGGTATAAGGTGAAGTGCTACGACCCGCATGTCAGCACGTTTGAATACCCCGTTTACGATCTGGATGAGGCGGTGCGGGATAGTGATTGCATTGTCCTGATCACGGGTCACGATCTCTTCAAACGCATTGATCCTGCAAAACTTTCGATGAGGCACAGGTATCTCATCGATACGCGTAACCACCTCAATAAGGCAACGTGGACTGACGCGGGATTCGAGATAAAGACTCTTGGGGATGGGCTCGTGCGTAGCGAGGCCTCCAGGGGAGTTGCGTCTGAACAACCTGAACAATCTCCCCTACCCAATAGTAAAGCCACCACGAAAGGCGTGTGATTCCGTTGAGCAACATCTGGATCGACCTCATTAACCCCTCTCACGCACTCTTTTTCAGATCCCTGATACCCGAACTGAATGGGCATCAGATCTCTGTAACACTGCGGGACAGGGCAGAGACCGTGGACCTGACGAAACAGTTTGGCATCCAGGGGAGAGTAATCGGCACTGATTATCGGGACCCGCTCAAAAAGAGCCTGAATATGGTGTACAGGACATTCGAGTTGTATGCGGGAGCGGGTAAGTTCGATTATGCGATGGCCTTCGAGAACGGGATGAGCACACTCGTATCGAACGTCAAGAGGAAGGAGTCGATCCTGTTCTGCGATAATGACCTGAAATTTATCCAGAAGACGTCTCGCATACAGGACCTCGAGATGAAATTGAAACTGCTCGCCGATCACATCATCATCCCGAAGGCATGCTACCCCCTCTTCAGCCAGAACTGCAAACATTCCGAGGTGATTCCCTTCGACGGCTACAAGGAGGACATCTACCTCGCGGATTTTAAGCCGGACCCGAACTTCATGGAAAAGATACCCTTCGACAACTACGTGGTGCTGCGGCCCGAGGCGCTCGGTTCCTTCTACGTGACCGAGAAGCAGAGCATCGTGCCCTACCTTCTCCACCTCTTCTGGAGAGAGGGGATCAACGTCGTCTATCTCCCCCGGGAGAAGGAAGACCTGCAGTATGCCCAGGGGTTCAACGAGGTTTTCATACCCGAACGGCCCCTGAACGGCCTGGACCTCTGTTACCACGCCGATGCCGTCCTGACCGGCTCGGGGACGATGGCGCGAGAAGCCGCCTGCATGGGGAAGAAGGCGGTCTCCTTTTTCCCGAGCGTCGTGATGCTGTCGGTCGACAAGCAACTCATGAACGAGGGGAAGATCTTCCACTCCCGGAGCCCCACGGATATTGTAGATTATGTGCTGACCGGTCGGGGGAACAACTCCAGATTGGACCTAACGGAGAGTAAAGCTGTTAAACGGGCGTTAGTCCAGAGTGTCAGGGGCATACTGGTTGAGGGATGAGCATTGTTTTACGCTTTAAACGTTGAATCGGTGTTTGACTACAGTAATTAAGCACACTCTATCCCATAACGATCGAAATGACTGGTAATGATAAATTGCTTCTGGATAAGGTTCTTTTAGTAATTACCCCGATCTATCCGAATCAGGATGAGTCTGTTATTACCGGGACGTTCGTCAAAAGCCAGGTTGCTGAGTTAAAGCAGCATTTCCAAAAAGTTATTGTTATAGTGCCGGTACTTCGATCCTTTGGATTCCTTGAGCAGGACAAACTCTGCAAAGATTATACGTATGACAACGTAGAAGTCTATTATCCCCGGAGCATCTACGTCCCAATTGTCTGGTTGAGTAAAGTCCTGATCGACAACCGGCTGCAGGTGGTGGAGAGGTGCATCGAAGAGCACCACCTCCATTTCGATCTCATTCATGCTCACTTTACCTGGCCTTCCGGTTACATCGGCGTCAGGCTGAAGGAGAAATACGGAAAGCCGGTCGTCACCACCATCCACGAGAACGGTGACTGGTTCGACCAGGAGGTTGGAATGGACCACCCTCTCATAAACACCGCCTGGTCTGGTGCCGACGCACTCATCAGGGTAAACAGAAAAGACGTTCCTGTTCTGAAGCGCTACAATGAGCAGGTTTATTCTATCCCCAACGGGTTCTCCCCGACCTTTCACCCTATCGATACGACCGTTGCGAGGGAACGGCTAGGCCTGCCAAGGGGTGCAAAGATTATCTTCTCGCTGGGGCACCTGATCAAACGAAAGGGCTTCAACTATCTGATCGACGCGATGGAGCAGGTCTGCAGTCAGCGGGACGATGTGTTCTGTTTTATCGGGGGGGCAGGGCCGGAGAGAGGGAGCCTGCAGAGGCAGATTGACCGGTTGCACTTGGGTGAGAAGGTGAGGTTGCTTGGGTCTGTGCCGAGCGACATCCTGCCACTCTGGATGAACGCCTGCGATCTCTTTGTCCTGCCGAGTCTCTCGGAGAGTTTTGGAGTAGTTCAGATCGAGGCTCTGGCCTGTGGCAAGCCAGTTGTTTCAGCACGAAACAGAGGGAGTGAAGAGGTCGTCATCTCTGATGAGTACGGCCTGCTGGTCGACCCCGCCGATCCTGAAGATCTAGCGGAAAAGATCCTGGTGGCGCTGGAGCGGGAGTGGGACCGGGAGGAGATCCTCACGTATGCGGAGCGGTTTACATGGGAGAGCACCTCCAGAGATATCATACAAGCATATTTAAGTGTTAATTTCGGCGATTGATATGAGGATTGCAGTTTTGATCACACTTTGGCGAAACGCTTACGGGACTGGCGTCACTCGATATAACATAAATTTAGTTGAAGAGCTTAGGAAAGATCCTAATTTAACGATATCTGTCATCTATATGAAGGGGGACGATCCTGGAGACTATAAGGTTAACGGGACAAAGTATACGTTCCCGTTTAAAGCGATACAAATTTTAGATCAGTTACAACCAGATCTTATATATATGGACACCAACTGGTATTTTTTACTAACGGGAGTCGTCTTTAAAAAATTAAGAGGGGTTAAACTAGTTAGTACGATGCATTCTCATCCTACTAGATTGCCGTATCTCGGAAAGATCTTGATGCAATATCTCCTTAATTCGTGTGATACTATTACATATGTCTCCGAAGATCTACGAAAAACGATTCACCATGTTTGGGCCATTCCTATCAAAATAAGAGAAGAAATTACGTATGCTGGCGTAAGATCACAGTCGGTTAACGAAAGGGAGGTAAAAGAATTTATTACAAAATATGGGATCTCAAAAACCTCACTCATCTTGTTGATGCAATCGTCACCTATCGCCAGAGTTAAAGCTGATGGTACCAAAATATTAATGCGATCGATCCAGAAGTTGCTGCCAACTTATCCTGAAATTTTACTGATCGTAACTGGTACTGGTCCTTATCTGGATGAACTACAAGAATATGCAGTTACTCTTGGCATTCGGGATAGGGTAATCTTTACGGGTTGGATTGATAACCCCTTTGTTCCTCTCTCTATTTGTGACATTTATACTCACATCTCCTTGGGAGAGGGATTACCTCTTGCTCTTTTAGAAGCGATGTCCATTGGTAAACCAATTATAGCAACACCTGTGGGAGGCATACCTGAAGTCATCGATAACGGAAGAAACGGGTTACTGGTCGAGCCTGATGCAGATAAGATTGCACAAGCCATTAATACACTTCTAAACGATGAGGAGTTAAGGACAACACTTGGGCACAATGCATATGTTGACTCCAAAAAGTACACTTGGGAAAACAGTGCAAAGAAATTCCTAGAAATATTTGAGGGGAGAACTTGAAGTAAATGGTAAATTTTTTTGCACTCATTCGAATAAAAGACTCTATGTCGAGATATGAAATAGTAAAGATATTCTTTATTGTCGTATTTTGCCTTATCACGCTATCAGCGTTGCTCGCTTGGAGTAAACCCCCGGTTGGATATGAGATTTCGATCTATTCTAATACTCCTCTGTTATTCTGGGTATTCACGTACTCTGTCATGCTAGCCTTGTTTGGGTTCATTTATTTTGTTCTATATCATAATAGAACAAAATCATCGCTTTATCTTAAACTCTGCCTGGTGGCGGCATATCTCTGTTACATCCTGATAAATGCGCTATTTATCATCCGTGGGTATTATGCGTGGAATATGACCGGAGATGGTGCATCCCATCTGGGTTGGACAAAAGATCTAATATCTGCTGGCCATATCCCAGAGCATCTTTTTTATCCACTTCTCCATATTTTCCTAGCTGAGTTAACAAAAGTCACACAGTTAGATCTAGTTATCCTTCACAAAATCGTGCCAGTCATATTAGGAGCTCTATTCGTTCCCTTTATGTTTGTTTTTGCACGATCAATTTTCCCAAAAGAACATACCGGCCCGTATCTAGTTGCTCTCATAAGCTGTTGCTTTATCCTTCCGTGTACTCTACTGGCTCCAAATATGAATTCATATCTAATCTTTCCTCTCATGTTAATGATATATATAATGGCATTTAAAAGCGGTTCTCGTGAGTATATTATTTTATTAGCAGTAATGCTTATCGCAGCTGCTACATTTCACCCAATCACTGCATTTATATACGGCTTAATAATATTTGCAGTATCCGTTTCCCAATTACTTGCACGTAGATACAAAGGATATCTATGCTTTAATATATTTCCAAAAAATCGGGTGAATCTTTTTGCAATATTACTCCTCAGTATCTGGTACTTCTTCTGGCTTCTTCAGTTCTGGTATTTTGGAGTGACGATAAACAATATGTACGATTCGATTATCTCGAGGGCGGATACTCAATATGCAGTAATTGGTCAGGCAATCGGAAATGCTTCTGCTGTTGGAAACAATCCATTTATTGAGATTATTAAAAGGTACGGTCAGCAGATATTAATTATAATTCTCTCCGTTATTGGTGCAATATCTCTGTTTTATCGAGATCATTCTTCTAGGCATTATCAGACACTTAGGTTATTTATTTTTCCGTTTACACTGATTATGGTGTTTATGATTGCTATGGTTGGTGCTCAGGGTTTCACCATGGCAACACGATATCTAAATTATATTATGATAATGGGAGTTCTCTTTTGTGCATATCTCATTGTCAATCTATTTAACCACATGACTAAAAAACCGAATCTTTCCTCGATCGCTGCAGTCATAGTGGTTATAGGGATCACCTGCATGGTAATGACTCTCGGTTTGGTTGATGTCTACCCATCTCTCTATAATGCTAAAGGGTCATATCATACCACTCAGATGAGTGTTTCCGGTATGGAATGGTTCTTTGAAAACAGGATTATTGAAACCCCTCTTGTAGGCATTACTGTTGCTCCTGGAAGGTACGCGGATCTCCTCCTCTCTCCAACCGAAAGGAAAGAACAAAATTTGCCAAATTACATGTTTACGGAACATACGGGTGGAAGAATCGACGATCGACGCCCCCCGGTTCACTTCGGATATGGCAACTCATTATCATTGGGGGATTATTACGATCGGGAGACTGATTTTATCACAAATAGACAGGATATAGAATACTATAGCGTAACGAGGCCCGAGCTAGGCGAGCTCTATTGGCAAAATGAGGATTTTCAGAGATTGTCGAATGACCCGAAGGTAGATAAGGTTTATTGGAATAGTGAATATACAATGTGGAAAATTAGGCCATAGGGGTTCGATTAATTCTACTTCGTATCTCTGTTTTCAATTTTTTAAATATACTAAACATCTCTGAAGGAACATATGCCCAGAATAAGGTCCAGTACTTAGATCTCCGTAGATACCGCGTCTTACAATCCTTTAAGTTGTCTCTTGCGATGTCAGGCCTGCCTGCTGCTAAATTACGGCATGCTGCCTGGATCTGTTTAGATGCGACATACTCAAGAAGATCTTCTCTTAGCTCTGGTGATACTTCTCCAGCCTGCAGTGCATTTCGTGCGGAAGTTACAAAGATATTTTCCCTGACCGCTTTTACCTTTTTACAGGCTCTGTTCGAGCTCTCAGTGTGATAAATCCCCATGCCATCCCAACTAAAAGCGATGGGATATTTCAAAGCTATTCTGCCCCAGAGATCGGTATCTTCTCCCCACCACGCTTCTGTTGCGAACCCCGCCATCTCTGTTAAGACAGATTTTGGGATGGCCACTGTTGATGCTGATATCGGGGGGTCACCAAAGGCAGCGGCCTTAAAATAGCTGGGGAGCAGACCCTCCCATGGCTTCCGGGGTATATCATCACTAAATGCCGCAACACAAGCTTTTGAATCCTTCCGCTTTACAAGGTATGCTGTCCCATATGCCCCCGCCTCCGGGTACTTATCCCGCAGTCTCAGCAGAACCTCAAGATGCCCCGCCAACCACTCATCATCCGCATCCAGAAACGCAACCAGCTCCGCCCGGGCCGCCTCAATCCCCCGGTTCCTCGCTGCCGACACCCCCTGGTTTTCCTGCTGAATCAGCCGGATCCGGGGATCATCAAATCCCCTGACAACTGCCGCCCCGTCATCGGTGGAGCCGTCGTCCACCACGATCACCTCAAAGTCCTGGAAGGTCTGAGCGAGGACTGAGTTCAGGGCACGAGTGATATAGGGACCTTTGTTATAGAGGGGGATAACGACCGAGACTGCCGGTACATCTGCCATATCAGTTCACCCCGATGAGGTGTTTCAGCCCCGTTCCAGCAGAGAGCGCCGCCCTCTGGACCCCCGGGAGTCTTCCGGCCAGATCGTTCCTGATCGCGGCGCTCTTGTCCAGCATAGAAGTCACCTGGTCAGCAACCCCCTCAGCATCCAGATCGGTGGGCTCCATACAGTAGTCGGTGTGGCCGAAGATGTCCCGGTTGATCCCCTGGGCCTTGATGCTGTAGGCGAAGCTCAAGGTCGGGATGCCGGATGAGAGGGCGGCGATCGTTGAGTGCGTCCGTGCTCCGGCAAAGAAGGCCATCTGGCTAATGATCCACTTCGTCTCCGCGGCGTTATACTCCGGAGAAACCAGGGTTATGTTCCCGTTACGATCCGTGATCAAAGAGAGCGCCCGTTGCATGAACTCATGATCGTTCGAGGTTGGGTTGGTCACGTGGGGGATCAGGTAGACCGGCATCTCGGTCGTTTTCGCCACACCTTCGATGATTGATGCCGCCTTGCTGGCCCATGCTTTGAGATCGCCACCAGTCACGTACTTTGCCATCAAAGGACTGAGGTTCAGGCCGATCGCCTCCTCATCGAGGGGGAGAACATCCTCGATCCCCTCCGGTTTGACCGGGTCCATGACGAATGCCGGGTCCGCGACCGGACAGACATTCTCGGTTACACCGATGCTGTTGAGATAGTCGATCGTGACGGATTCCCTGGCAAAGATCCCGGGAACCTCCCGGAGGTGGCAGCTCATGTACCGTTCATAATCCGGCATCGTGTCAAACGGACCGACAGACGCTCCCCAGATGGCCAGGGGTTTTTTCTTCTCAAGGACAATGTCGTCAAGACCAGTGAAGAGTTTGGGGACGCCGTAGTCGAGAGAGTAGTTGTCCCCGCCGACGGAGAGAACCGCAGCTGCGTCTTCGAGGTGCGGGAGCATCTCGCGGTACACCTGGTATTTGAGCGCTGCCGGGTCGAAGCGGGAGCGATACGCGTATAACCAGGTCTCCGGCTTCCAGAGGTTCCGGAGGGCCTGCTTCTTATTCATCCGGTGTGAGCGAAGGTGTGTGATGGCAGGATCAACTTCCTCTAGGCACTGTCTCCGGAACTGCTCCTCGCTCTGGATATGGGTGAGGCAGAGGAAACATGGGTCTTTAAAGTGCTCCCGCAGGATCTTTGTCGTCCCCCGCACAATTGCCTCACATCCCCGGTTTGTATAGGGGCCATTTCCAGCCAGAATAAACAACGATCTCTCTTCATCCATGATTCCTGCCCCCAGCCTTCCTCTGAATATACCGAAGAGTTCTTACCGGGAACGTAATAATCTTTGATATTTGTCTTCCCGCCGTCAGTCGTCTCAGATCCTGCCCCATTGCCTCCCGGAGGTGCTTTCCGTCCCGCTCCCCGGCGCCCCAGCGATCCCGGCTTAAAACCCGCATCCGCTCCTTCAGGACGACCTCCTGCCGCAGGAAGGGGTTCTTCGGCCTCTCTGGTGCCACCCGCTTCTCCGGAACCCCCTGCGGGTCAAGGTACAGCCGGCATGCCAGGTGCTGCCGCTTAATCGCCACGACCCCGGCCTGGCTCTGGATCACTCGCTCGACCGGGATCGGATCGAGAGAGATCCCCTGCCCCCGCTCGACCATCTCCCGCATCGCCTGCGACCGCACCAGCACAAGGCTCGTCCCCCGGCTGTCCCGCGAATACTCCGGCAGCCAGGCGTCCATACAGGTGACGTCCGCGCACTCGGCAAAGACGTCGTCGCAGTAACTACAGGCCGCCGGCGTGAACCACCGGTTCGTCCAGGCTTCACTGATCCCCTCGTTCCAGAAGATCTTGTGCTCTTCACCGTCTGCGGCCATGAACGAGAAGTAAAAGTTGCTCGCCGGGTGGTCTGGGTTCTTTCCGCGGTAGCGGACCGCTGTCACCTCACCCTGCACCCCGGCGAGGGTGGCGATGTAGTCAGTGAAGTGCCTGCTCTTCAGCTGTCCGCAGACGAGGCCGACGGTGACGACGATCCGCTCCCGGAGTTTCTTGTTCCGCTGCTGGGCAAGCCGGATCGCCTTGAGGAAGCATGGCAGGCCGGTGACGGCGTAGCGCCCTGGAACCTCGATGACCTGCCGGATGACCGCCGAGATCTCCACCGGGTAGTAGGCCGAGCCGGCCCCGGTGCGGACCTCCTCAGGGGTGTCGAAGACCTGGAAGGCGAAGAGCCGCTCCGGGTCGCCGGTGGGGGCGACGCAGATGACATGGTCGACGATGTCCTCTGCGAGCAGCGCCTCCAGAAGCCAGGTCGCCATCCCGCCCGAGGCGCTGGTCGCCCGGTGTCTCTCCGAGTAACCGACGTAGGCGGCGAGGTAGTAGCCGGTCTCGGAACGGTGCTGGATCCCGGGGGCCGCCCCGTAGAGCCGCTCTCCAATTGTATCCTCGTTTTCTCCGGTATCGGAGAACGGGCAGACTTTCAGGCAGAGACCACACTCCGTGATGCAGGGCGAGACCTCGACCGGGTTGTACTCCCCGTAGCGGTTCCATTGCATTGAAAGGGCGTCCTGCGGGCAGAGGGCGGCACAGAGACCGCAGCCGATGCAGAGGTCCTGCTCGACAACATTGGTAATGACGGATGATTTCATACGATAATTCTCCTGAGCGCTGGAGGCAGGTAGGATTCAAAGAGCCCGCGCTCAAACCCGTTCAGACCCAACACCCAGACAGCCGCAAGGTAGACGAGGGTGATGACCGCCCCGGCGACGGCAAGCGTAACCAGGGCGGGAAGCTGGAGAACCCCACCCAGGGTTGCCGCTGCGATCCCGATGAAACCAGTCGCCACAATCCCGGGAAGCATGGACCGGGTGAAGGTGTGAGCCCCGACCCCGAGCACCCGCGTCGCGTACCAGGGGGTGAAGATGGCGTTCTTCAGGGTGAGGACGATCGCCCCCGCGGCCGCGACCCCGTAGTAGCCAAGGCCGGCCAGGAGCGGGAGGGCGACCGCGAGGCCGAAATTCCCGATCCCCATGAAGAACGTCACGATCCCCAGCACCCGCACCCGGTTGTAGGCGACGTTGATCGGGAAGAGGGGCAACACCGCGAGGTTGACCGCGAGGTGGACCGTCAGGAGGACCATCAGCGGCGCGAGGAAAGCGAACTCCTCCCCCACCCAGACGGTGAGGAGGAGCGGGGCAAGCCCGCAGACGAGACCGATCGGGAGGGCCATGGCAAGCCCCATCAGTTTGACGGCGCTCTTCGTGACCCGGATCAGGGTCTCGGTCTGTTTCCGGGCATAGTAAGAGAGGATCGTCGGCGTCAGTACCCCGGAGAGCACCCCGGAGACCGCCCGCAGGAGCACCACCCACTGGAGAGCGATCGCATACTCTCCGGCTGACGTCGCTCCGAAGAGGAGATTCACGACGATGAGGTCGATCTGGAGGAAGAGGAGGGAACCGATCTGGTTGATGACCACCCACCACCCCATCCCACAGAGATCTCTGACCCTCCTGCGGTCAAAGGAGCGGATCGAGACCCGGAGATGTGGACAGACCCGCCGGGCGAGGACGATCGCGACCCCGGAGGCCACGGCTGCCCCGGCCAGGTATGCCCCGCCGATGAGGGCGAGATCCGGGCCGAAGAGGGTGAAGAGGAGAACGATCAGTCCCGTCTGGACGATGAGGTTCGTGAGGTTGACCCAGTTCTGGAGATCGAGGCGGTTGTAGGCGAAGAGTTGGACCGTGAAACTCCCACTCCAGGATCGGATCAGGAAGGCGGCAGAGACCCCGAGGAAGAGGAGGACCGCACCGGTCTCCTGCCCGGCTGGGACATGGAAGATCGATGGGGCGAAGTACGCGACCACGAGGATGACCGGAACCATCAGGAGGATGACCGCAGTGAGCCCGAAGAGGGCGGTGTTGAACGTCTTATTCGCCGTCGCGTAATCTTCTCGCTGGAGGTCGACGGTGAGAAACCGGGTGACGGCGGTGTTGAGCGACTGGACGACGATCGCCACGTACCCCGTGATCGAGGTCGCGAGCGGGATGAGCCCGTAGGCCGCGACCCCGAGGGTATCAATGAAGTAGGGAACCAGGAGCACCCCGATGACGATATTTACCAGGAAGTAGGCGATATTCGCTGCGAGGTTGCGGGGGAGCTGAGCGGCAAAGCCTCGTGTGGCTGGTGTGTTGTCTGGGGTGGTGGACGGCATGGATATACTTCTGGCCGGGATGGTGCTGGCTCCCCGAAGGAGTACTCACCTGTGGGTTTCTTATCTTACAGATTAGTAACGGCGGTATGAAATGCCTGCCGGATTTGCTCTTTAGGGGTGGTCGGTCTTAGATGGGTGGGGGCTGTTCTGCGACTATGAACGGCAACATCGTTTAACGCTTCTTCCGCCGGGATTATGACGAACAAGAGGATGGTTGCAAGTTAACCTGGCACACCGTTTGGACACCGTCACTGACCGGGGGAAGCGATGACCGCCTGGTGGAAGATGCCATCCGCGCCCGGGAAGAAGGTGCATCAGACGGTGCTTTTATTCCAGCCTTGAAGTATTTACTTGGCCGAGCCCGGTGGCGAGGTTGCCGATGATGATGACGGTATTCGGGGTACTATGCTGGATGTAACGTTATCCCTAAATGAGACACGAGCACTATCAGGTGCAATATGTGTCTGCAAGGTTCGAGCCGATAAAGCCGGCCCCGCCGGTGACGATGTAGCGCATGAAGAATCTATGATGGGGAGCGGTTTAGGGCTTTCTGAATTGAACCGGAGTATCCGGGTTTGATGCGGGTCTGCGAGGACATCTGCCGCTCCCCCTTCATCCCCCGCCCAGCACCCGCACGATCACCGCCACCACCCCGCCGACGACCCCGCCGGCCCCGGCGCTCACCGTCGAAAGCCGCCGCTCCTCCCCGGCCTTTTCCGCCCGCCAGCCCTCCAGCGCCCGGATCCGGCCCTCGAACTCCTCATCCTGCGCCTCCATTCTCTGCAACATCCGGCAGATCCACTTCACGTCCCGGTTCGTCTCGTAAACGAGCTCCCGGGTGGTCTTCTCATTGGTCATCCTGGTAACCTTCCCGGAGAGCAATAGGATGCCGAAGAGAAAAAGGCTGACCGTAACGATTATATTCCAGAATCAAAGCCCAATCTGCCCTCCCCGATAAAGTCAGGCTAATCCCCTCCCGGGTATACCCTATAATCGTCTGTCATATTCCCGGGAGCATGCAGGCAAGGAGTAAAAACCATGGCAGACTTCGTGCAGAAGACCGTAAACAAGACGGCGGTCCGGGACCTCGCCGTCCCGATCGCCACCGTAACGTCGTTTAACAACCTCATCGAGAGCGTCATCGCCGACAACCCCTTCGGGTGCGTCGGGTATACCGGCTCTGATGGCCAGCCGGTGGCTGCTGTCGTCCGGAACCGCGAGCACTACACCGCGAAGGTGAACTTCCTCGACGGCGAGGGCAAGCGGGTGGGCAACGTCTCGCTCCAGTCCCCGACGATCGCCGCCTTCGAG
>PGYL01000035.1 GCA_002839645.1 Methanomicrobiales archaeon HGW-Methanomicrobiales-2
CGCGCTCCTCCCCCGCCCCTGAGGGGCGGGGGCAGTGCGTGGCGATATGCGACCGGCCGAAAGGCGAGAGCACGAGCACCGAAGAACGACGTTTCTGCAGCAACGGAGTTTGAGCACCGGAGGTGCGAGGTGCGCAGCCCCCTAGTTAGCCGTGCATGGGGATAGGTGGCGTTTCAGCAAGAGCAGAGCCCTGAAAAATCTGTGGATAAGATAATGCAACTGCTGGATTTACGGGATTATATGAACCAGCCAGACTTTGTCCTGCGATGTCAATCGTCACAGGGTTCGATTAAAAAGAGTTGCGAGCGACCGGGCAGAGAACCGGCTTATTCAAAAAACCCCGCTCATCAACGCATGGCCGATGAGATAACAGATCCCGGCCACGACCGCCGCCGCCGGTATGGTCAGGACCCACGCGATCAGGATCTCGCGGACCACTCCCCACTTGACCGCCGAGTAGCCGCGGGTTGCACCGACGCCCATGATCGCCCCGGTTATCGCATGGGTCGTCGAGACGGGCACGCCAAAGACGTTCATCAGCGAAAGGACCCCGCCAGCGGCGGTTGATGCGGCAAACCCCTGGTAGGGCCGGATCCTGGTGATCTTGTTGGCCATCTTATCGATGACCCGCCACCCCCCAAGGAGCGTCCCGACCGATATGGCGAGCGACGATGTGAGTATGACCCAGAGCGGGACGGAAAACTCGGAGATCAACCCGCCGGCAAGGAGCAGGGCGGTGATGATCCCCATCGCGTTCTGGGCATCGTTGCCGCCGTGGCCGATCGCCTGGAGCGATCCCGAGAAGATCTGGAGGTTTCGGAAGAGGCTTGTCAGGCGCCGCGGCTGATAGTTGCGGAAGATGTGGACGACGAAGATGCCAAAGGCAAACGCAGAGATAAGACCGAGCATGGGGGAGATGACGATGAAGACCAAAACCCCCAGGATGCCGCTGACCTTCAGAAGTCCCGTTGCGATAGCGAGCGGGATGGCCAGCGTCACCCCTATCAGGCCGCCGATGAAGAGGTTCCATGGATTGAAATCACCCTTCCCGAGCGTGAGTGCGACCGTAACGCCCGCACCAAGGATTGCACCGATGAGCCCATAGAAGAGGACCTGCCCGACGACTGCAAGCGACGGCCAGATGACCGCGCCTGTCCCGACGGCTGCAATGCTGGCACCGAGAAGTCCCCCGATCAGGGCATGGCTGCTCGATACGGGGATCCCGAGATACGAGGTCGCGAGGACCCAGAGCACCGCACCGGTCATGGCCATGAAGATCAGCGCCGGCGTAAGGAACGACGGGTCGACGATTGCCCTGCCGATGGTCGCTGCAATCGCCGTGGTGAAGAGAAGGGGGCCGAGGAGGTTGAAGACCCCGGCGAGGAGCACTGCCTGCAGGGGTGTTAAGGCCTTGGTCGCGATGATGGTGGCGATCGAGTTTGCGGCATCGTTCAAGCCGTTTGCAAAATTAAAGAGTAACGCAAGAAGAATGCCGAGGATGATGATCGGGTCCATAGCGGTCAGGAATGTCTGATGGCTATGTCGCTTAAGACATTTGCGACGTCTTCACACTTATCGGTCGCCATTTCCAGGTTTTCGTAGATGTCCTTGAGTTTGATGATGGTGATCGCGTCGTTCGTCTTGAAAAGATCCATGATGGCATGACTGAGGACGTTATCCGCGACGTTCTCCAGGCGGTTCACCTCAATGCACCGCTCCTCGATCAGGCTCGGGTTCTTGACCGACCTGATGTTGTTGACGGCCTTCTCGATCTCGATGACGCTCAACTGGATCAGTTTTGCAAGTTCAATCATCGAGTCGTCGGTCCCGGTGATGCCGTAGCTGTACATCTGCTGTGCGCTGCCGTCGATGTAGTCGAGAATGTCGTCCAGCGCCGACGCAAGGCGAGAGATCTCTTCCGGCTCGAGCGGCGTGATGAACGTCAGGTTCAACTGCTCGTAGATCTCATGCGTGATCTCGTCTCCCTGGTGCTCGATCTGCTTCATCCGATGACACTGCTCTTTCACGTTCTCGAAGTTTTCGACGAACTCGACGAGCAGATCGGCTGCGGAGACGACCGTCCGGGCCATCCTGTCAAAGAGGTCAAAAAAAATCTTATCTTGAGGGATTACCCACTCCTTAATGCCCACGATGATCGCTATAAGATTTTCCCGTCAGGGGGTATATAGCGTTCGGTCAGCCGTCCGGGAGGGGCGGCAGGATACGACGAAACAGGGGTAAACGGGAAAGCAAGGGCCCACCGCGAGCGCATCGGTCGGTCGTCGGGTGCAATCCGCAAAAACTGCTCCGGTTGCGGCCCGGCTTCGCCGTGGAACTCTCCGGCATCTCCCGCACGGCGGCTGGTCTGCTCACCCGGGGATCGGCCGGGCATCTGCAGCGGGCGGGGCCGCATCGTCACCCGGCCCTTCATTCTGAAACTTTCACGAGGTTTTTGCGGATGAAATCGATGTCCGCCTCCTTTGCCGGGATCTCGTAGAGTATCGTCCCGAGGCCTGTGCAGCGTTTCATAAACGGCAGCAGGACCTTCTGCTTCCGGACCTGGATGCCGACGAGCATGGGGCTTTTTAAGAGCATCCGGACGTCCTTGAAGACGAAACCCGGGGGCACCTCGTAGTACTCTTTGCAGTGCTTTCGCACGTAGTCGTTTGCCTGGTCGGGAGTTGCGCCCAGGAGGAGCACCCGTCCACCGAGATTGTTTACGCAGCACGATGCCATCCCCCTAATGTTCGCATTTACACGAATAAATGTTGCGCTGATACCCGGGTCCTAAAACCCGGGCATCGGGGCGGTCGCATATTCCCGGACCGGCCTGTATCACTGTCCGCACGCCGGAAAAGGTTATCGTGTGCGGGGTCCGCCTCTTCCTCCTGATGGCTTTCTCCGCTCTCCTCATCATGCCCTGCTCCGTCTCGGGCGCGACGCCCCCGCTGCCCCCTCTCCTCACGGTCTCGGTATCGAACGATACCCTCTCCCCCGGGGAGAACCTGAGCGTCTCCGCCACCTGGAGCCGGGACGAGAGCTTCTACCGCCCCCCACAGAGCGTCGACGTGCAGATCTACAGCGTCCCCGGAGGGTCGTTCGTCGCAGGGTATACGGTCCCGGAGGATGAACGCGCGGTCTTTGACGGTGACACCCGGCACTTTCGGGGGGTGATTGCCTCCTCGGAGCTGCCGGCGGGGAGGCTCCTCCTCGTCGTCGTCGACCCGGTCTCCGGCGCCGACGCCCGGGTCCCGATAAACGTCACGGAGCCTGGCCCGGATTTCCCCAAAATCCAGGTGCAGGGATATCTCGATGCCGTCTTCTTCCTGGTTGTGGGGGTCCTGCTGGTCGTCCTCGGCGCCGGTCTCGTCCTGCTGCTCAGGCGCCCGTGAGGTGGGGGAGGAGACGGCCCGCCTCACGGCAGCCTGCACGCCGCGGGATCCCTGCCCGGGGCCCGGGTTTCCGGCCGCACCCGGGCGTTTTTTTTGTCACCGGTTCACTTATTGTCTGCAGCAACCAACTATTCTTCAAGTGATACCTGAACCGGCAGCAAAAAAGTTCCTCTACTGGTGCGACCAGTGCAACGTCCCGCTCATCGGGCGCACCTGCGCCTGCAAAACCAGAGTCAGGGAGATACCTCTCCTTCAGCCGCACGACGTCCGCCCTGCCCTCGCGGCGGATATGGCCCTGATCCGGCGCCTTCTTGCCGAACAGTTCGGCGATATCCCCCTGCCCCACGTCGTGCTCTTAAACAAGACCGGCGGCGTCGACCGGGCGGACCTCGTCATCATGCACGGCGACCGGTTCGGCTGGCTCTCGTTCGACCCGATCGCCCGGAAGTTCAGCCTCGATATCGCCCCCGAAGCGCTCCCGTACATCCTGCAGCACGCAACCCGGGGCATCATTGACCTTGAGGCCGAGCCCGCCGTGAGCGCCCATAAGGGCCGTATCGGTGGGAAACGATTCTCCCTGGCGACCGCCGTCCCCGACGGAACGGTCATCGTCTCCTATAAGAACCGGTTCGGGACCGGCGTCGTCAAGGACGGGCAGGTCAGGGTGAAGGAACTCGTCTCTGTTGCGCCCCGCACCCGGCCCGACCCGGACTGGGACGTGGTGATCGAGAAGAACCGCTACCACTTAAAAAACCTCGAGCGCAACGCCGTCCGCACCATCAAGAAGCACATGAACGACCGGCCGTGCGTGAACGTCTCGTTCTCCGGCGGCAAGGACAGCACCGCCGTCCTCCACCTCGCCCGGAAGGCGGGGGTGGAGAAGGCGTTCTTCATCGATACCGGTATCGAGCTCCCCGAGACGGTGGCGTTCGTGGAGTCGGAAGGCGTCGAGATCGTCCGGAAAGGCGGCGACTTCTTCCAGGCGGTCGAGAAGGTGGGGCCACCGGGCAAAGACCACCGCTGGTGCTGCAAGCTCCTCAAGCTTCATCCTTTAAAGCTCTACCTCGCCGAGCTCGGTCCCTGTGTCACCATCCAGGGGAACCGCTGGTACGAGTCCTGGAACCGCGCCGACCTCGACGAGACGAGCCAGAACCCGGCAAACCCCTTGCAGTTGAACGTCTCGCCGATCCGGAACTGGCGGGCGCTCGAGGTCTTCCTCTACCTCTGGTGGCAGAAGGCCCCCATGAACCCGCTCTACGAGAAAGGCCTTGAGCGGATAGGCTGTTACCTCTGCCCGGCGGTGCTCGAGAGCGAGTACGAAGGGCTCCGGGAGATGCACCCGGAACTGACGGGACGCTGGGACGAATTTCTGGTCAGGTGGGGGGAGAAGACCGGGATGCCGGACGCCTACCACCAGTGGGGGCTCTGGCGGTGGCGGGCGCTGCCCCCGAAGATGCGCGAAGTCTGCAGGGACCGGGGCATCGCTGTGAACGAGGACTTCACCCTGCAGGAAGCCCCGGAGAGCCGGACTACCCCGGCCCAGAAGATCGTGGAGATGGCAGCAACGAAGACTCTAAAAACCCCTGAACCGGCAGGAAACGAGTTTACCCCCGACGAGATCCGGGAGGACTTCCCGATCCTCGGCGACATCATCTATCTGGACAACGCCGCGACGAGTTTCTCGCCGGAGCCGGTGGTGGAGGCACTCGTCGAGTTCGAGCACCGCTACCGGGCCAACGTCGGGCGGGGCGTTCACCGCCTGACCCGGATCGCGTCGCAGCGCTACTGGCATGCCCACGAGAAGGTGGCCCGGTTCATCGGCGGCGAGGCGGGGGGCACGGTCTTTACGAAGAACGCCACGGAATCGATCAACATGGTCGCGCAGGGCCTCTCCTGGAAGCCGGGCGACCGCGTGGTGACCACCATTCTCGAGCACCACTCAAACCTTCTCCCCTGGAGAACGCTTGAAAAACAGGGCGTCGCGCTCGACGTGATCGGGATCGACGCCGACTACTCGCTCGACCTTGCCGCGCTCGAGGAAGCTCTGGCCGGAGGCAGCGTCCGGCTCGTCGCCGTCACCCATGCCTCGAACGTCCTCGGCGTGACGACGCCGATCCCCGAGATCGTCCGGCTCTGCCGGAAGCACGGCGCCCTCCTTCTTGTGGACGCCGCACAGTCGCTCCCGCACATGCCGGTGAATGTAGCGGACCTCGGCTGCGACTTCCTCTGCTTCTCGGGGCACAAACTGTTCGGGCCGACCGGGACCGGCGTCCTCTGGATGCGGGATCTCCTCCTTGAACCGTCGGTCCTCGGCGGCGGCATGGTCACGAGCGTGACGGCGGAGGGGTATGTGCCGGCAGAGGGCTACCAGCGCTACGAGGCCGGGACGCCGAGCGTCGGCGGCGGGATCGCGCTCGGCGTCGCCGTGGACTATCTCTCGGTGATCGGGATGGAGAAGATCCACCGGCACGAAGAGCGCCTGACCGCCCGGCTGATCGCGGGGCTCTCCCGGGTCGACGGAGTCACCGTCTACGCTGCGAGAACGCCCGAGGCCCGGATCGGGGTCGTTTCGTTCACCATCGACGGCGTCCACCCGCAGGAGGCCGCGCAGATGCTCGACGAGGAAGCGGATATCCTGGTACGGTCGGGGCACCACTGCTGCCAGCCGCTCATGGATTACCTGAACCTCCCTGAGGGGACGGTCCGGGCGAGTCTTGCAGCCTACACGACGGAGCACGAGATCGACCTCCTCATCGCGGCCGTCGGCGAGATCAGCCGGGGCCGGTAAGGCCCCTGGCGTTTCTCACATGGAATTCGTCATTAGAAGCCGCGAAGAACGCGAAGTTGGTAGATAAGTGTTGACAGTCCTCTTCGCGGCTTCGTGTGAGGCCCATCACCACTATATTGTTGACTCTCACGCGAAGCCCGGCGGGAGTGCTTACGCCCCTATCCCCGCAATCCTCTCCGCGTGCGTATACACCGCCATCTCCGGCGTCCCGGCGGCCCCGACGATGCAGAGCCCGGTCTCGTCTGCGATCTCGACGGCAAGGGCGGTCGGCGGTCCGGTGGAGACCAGCACCGGGATGTTCGCCACCAGGCATTTCCGGACCATTTCGGAGGTGACCGGGCCGCTGCTGACGGCGAACGTCCGGGAAAAGTCAAGGGCTTCGCGCAATCCCCGGCCGATGACCCGGTCCAGGGCGTTGTGCCGGTCGAGGTCTTCGGCGCGAGCGACGATGCGGCCTCCCGTGGCAAGAGCAACCGCATCGACCGCGCTGTGTGGGGGGAGAGCGGCGACGGCGCTCTCGATCTCCGGGACGGTGACCGCGAGGTCGGAGTCGATCGCGGGCAGTTTCTGCGTGTCGATGTAGGAGACGGCCCCCCCGCACCCGGAGAGGATGGTCTTTTTTACGCTGACCCTCTTGAAGATGTTCTTCGTGAGGACGCTTATCCGGTTCTCCTCGATCCTGACCGATTCGATCTCCCCGGCGCTCCGGATGATCTCTTCGGTGTAGAGGTAGCCGGTGATGAAGTCTTCAAACCCGCCGGGGCTCAAGGCAACGGTCGCCAGGTGCCGGCCGTTGACGAAGACCGCCACCGGTGCCTCTTCTGCGGCATCCCGGGTTATGCTCCCGCCGCCGATGCGGATACAGGCAATTTTCTTGAACATGGTCCCTCACTTCGCGTATGCCGCACGTGCCCCGGCCGGCACGCAGTCATACACACTGCCGGACGAACTCCTCGGGCATCGAGGTGCGCAGTGCGGTCTCCTCGACCGAGAACCCCCTGCCGAGGAACCTCTTTACCACGCTCTCCATGGGTTCGCCGACCTCGACGATATGCCTGTCGGGGTCGTAGAGCCTGATGGCCCGCTGTCCCCAGGGTTGCTCTATCAGTTCGTGTACGTACTCCACGGAGTCCATCCCTTTGAGCCTTTCTAGAAAGGCATCCAGGTCGTCCTCTTCAAAATAAAGTTCGGCGTTGTTCGAACCCCGGACAACATCGCTTTCATCGACGCCGATGAGAGCCGAGAAGTGCGATCGGAGATGTATCGCAAAGCCGCCCTCGAACGATACGTTCTCGCCGAGATCGAATCCAACCTTCTGGCTCAGCACCTTCTCATAGAAGGCTCTGGAAACCCCTATGTCGCGAACGACAATAAGCGGGCATATAAACTTCATCTTGCTCCCTCCGTTGCCACAGACCCTGCTCCGTCGGCCGGCGATACGAGCGGTCTCACCACCCTTCGGACTGCCGGTTGTGCTGCTATTGTCGTAGGAGGTTGCAACAGTTCAGTTTTCCGATTTCCGTGTTGTGCGGACGAGCATCATGCAAAATGTTGAATAAGAGCGCAGGAGATGCTTTTCCGGCTGTCCCGGCAGCGGGGGAGAGCAGCGCTCTCTCCCGCATCCCGGGCATTGCCTGACCTTTTGCGTCCCGGCACGGGCGCAAGGGAGGTTTCTTCTGGAACTCAAGATGTTATTGGTCGTTACACGCCCGGCCGGATTGGCCGGGCGCAATCAAGCTCCGGACGGCACACGCCCGTCGCTCACTTGAACACGTTGAAGATCTGGTCGCTACCCGTCTCGAAGAGCCGCTGGCGTTCCGCCTTCTCTTCAACGAGCGCGAGGACCGGGAGCTCCATGTCCACACCAGGGGTGTGACCGAACATCTTCTCCATGTCCACCTGCAGGGCGTGCATGTAGAGCGAGTTCGCGATCTCCATCGGGCAGTTCTCCTCGCACTGGCCGCAGTTGACACAGGAGTCCGCCACGTGAGCGTAGCGGATCAGGTGGAACATGAACGGCACGGGGAGTACGCCCGGCGGGACCAGGTAGGGCTTCTTCGTGCTGCATTCGTTGCAGTAGCAGATCGGGCAGTTCTCGATGCAGGCGTAGCACTTGGTGCACCGGCTCGAGTCCTCCATCATCTTCTGGAGACGCTCCTTGCCTTCCCCGAGCCCCTCGAAGTAGCGCGCCCGCCACTTGTCGCCGAGCTTCAGCATCGCGTTCTCGACCTTGCCGCGGATCTCGATACCCTTCGGGTTCGCGGGCTCGGTGGCGACCGCTCCGGCCTTGACAGCCGCGTTGAGGAGGTTTGCACCCTTCTCGGAGCAGACCTCGACGAAGGTGGCCTTCCCGGCTTTTTCCCCAATAACGCCCCAGTTACCGCAGGCGAGATCCGCCTGGCGCGGGACCTTCATCTTGCAGCGGCGGCAGTTGCCGCGGCGGCCGAACCCTTCTTCCTCGAGTTCGTCCATCGAGATGCCCTTGTGCTGGCCGTCCTTCGTCACGACGATGAACTGGCCCTTGTCGATCTCCTCCTTGACGATATCGTCGGGGTTGAACCCGAACTTCTCGGCGATCATCTTCCGGGCAGAGACCGGGCTCACAGAGCCACCGCAGTTGACGCCGATCAGGAGGAGGTTGTCCAGGTTGACCTGGTTGCGCTTTGCGAGCTCGTAGATGCCCATCGCGTCGCAGCCTTTCACCGTGACTCCGAGACGCATGTCTCCGGCGCCGTCGAGGTACTTCTTGATCAGCTTCGAGAGCAGGAGCGTCCCGCAGTGGAGCGAGCCTGCTGTCTGTGCGATCTCGGCGGGGTCGGTGACGATCGTGGGAACCGCATCGTAGAGGTCCACACCCTTCTTAACCGCAAGGACGGCGTCGACCATCTTGTTTTCGAGGGCGTACTTAAGGAGCCCGGTCACCGCACCGCCGCACTCCGCCACTTTGGCGAGATCGGCGTTCGTCGTCCAGGCGTATACCATATCTCCTTTTCCTGCCATTTACTGCACCCCCGTGATCTTCTCGACGGCAACGGCACTGTGCTTCAACTCCGGCATCTTGGAGAGCGGGTCGAGCGCGGTGTTCGTCAGCTGGTTCACAGACCCAACCCCACCGAAGTGCATCGCCATCATCAGCACGCCGGGTGCGACCTCATCGGTCACCCGCGCGAGTGCCTCCGCCTGCCCGCGCCTGCCCTTGAGCCGGATCTTCTCCCCGTTCTGGATCTTCATCCGTGCCGCGTCCTCGTTGTTGATCTGCACGTAGGCTTCCGGCACCTCCTGGTGGAGGATCTTCGACCGGCCGGTCTGGGTCCGGGTGTGGTAGTGGAAGATCAGACGTCCGGTCATCAGGGTGAACGGATACTCGGCGTCGGCGACCTCCGCAGGCAACCGGTTCTCAATCCCGAAGAAGTGTCCGAGACCATCGGCCGACGAGAACTTCTCGCGGTGCAGGATGGGGGTTCCCGGGTGCTCAAGGGTCGGGCAGGGCCAGTGGACGGACTCGGGCTTCTCCATCCTCTCGTAGGAGATGCCTGCCATCGACGGGGTGACCCGCCGCATGTCGTCCCAGATGTCCTCCGGCGAGTTGAAGTCAAAGCCGTTGAGATTGAGCTTGTGGGCGAGGTCGACGAAGATCTGCCAGTCCTCCTTCGAGTCGCCGGGAGTCTGGACGGCCTTACGGATACGGTTGACACGCCGCTCGCCGCTGGTGAACGTCCCGTCCTTCTCCGCGAAGGATGCGCCGGGGAGGATGACGTCGGCATACTGTGCCGTCTCGGTCATGAAGATGTCCTGCACGACCAGGAAGTCGAGTTTCTCAAGCGACCGCATGACGTGGTTCGAGTCAGGGTAGGAGACGACCGGGTTCAACGCGAAGATGTACATCGCCTTGATCGGGTCGCCGCACTGGGTGATCTGTTCGGTCAGGGTCACGCCGTAATTGCTTGCAAGTCCGGTGACGCCCCAGAGTTCCTCCATCCGCTTCCGGGTGGCGTCATCCTCGCACTTCTGGTAGCCGGAGAAGACGTTCGGGTAGGCACCCATGTCGCAGGCGCCCTGGACGTTGTTCTGTCCACGGAGCGGGTTGACACCGACACCGGGTCTCCCGACGTTGCCGGTGAGCATCGCGAGGTTTCCAAGCGACCGGACGTTGTCCGTGCCGGTCGTGTGCTCCGTTATGCCGAGGCAGTAGATGATCACCGCGTTGTTCGCGTTGGCGTAGATCCGCGCGATCTCCTTGATCCGCTCGGTGGGGACGCCGGTGATAGACTCGACCTCCGCATAGTTCTTGACGACGTTCCACAGGTCGTCATAGCCTGTGGTCCTCTTCTCGATGAACTCCTTGTCATGGAGGTTCTCCTGGATGATCCAGTACATGATCGAGTTGATCAGGGCGATGTTCGTCGAGGGGTTGTAGCGGACGTACTCATCGGCCAGACGCGCCGTGGGCGTGTAGCGCGGGTCGCAGACGATGACCTTCTTGCCGGCTTTCTTCGCCTGGAGAACCCGGCGGCCCGCAAGCGGGTGCGCCTCAATCGAGTTCGCCCCGATCATGAAGATGACATCGGCGTTCTTGACGTCCTCGAAGGGGTTCGTCGCGGCACCGGAGCCAAACGAGAGCGAGAGCCCTGCAACGGACGGTCCGTGGCAGATGCGCGCGCAGTTGTCGATGTTGTTGGTCTTGAAGGCCACCCGCGCGAGTTTCTGCATGATGTAGCACTCCTCGTTCGGAGTCCGGCACGAGACCTGGAAGCCGAGGGATTTGGGCCCGTACTTCTCGCTGGTCTCCTTGAACTTCGAGGCGATGAGATCATAAGCCTCGTCCCAGGAAGCTTCCTCGAACTTGCCGTTCTTCTTGATGAGGGGCGTTGTCAGCCGGTCAGGGCTCTGGACGAACTCCCAGCAGGTTGCTCCCTTGGGGCAGAGCTTGCCCTCGTTGATCGGGCTCCTCTTGTAGGGTTCGACCCCCACGAGTTTGCCGTCGTTCACCACGAGGTTAAGCCCGCACCCTACACCGCAGTACGGACAGGTCGTTGGAACATAGCGTAATTTTCCGTTGGTTTCTGTCATTCACATTCTCCCGATTGTTGCATTCAACGTCGGTTGCCTCGCATGCCGGGAAAGAACCGACATGCTCACATTTGTTTTACTCTACTCCAAAGTATATAAATTTAAACATATTCTTTTAACCTTATGCCAAATGTGGTGACGTATAGTTGATATTCATAACAGGTGATTCGCTTGACACAGGTTAATCGCCATAATATTCAATATTATTTGATTAAAAGATGTCTCATCGGTAATACACTGAATTATCCGTTTTCATGTAAACTAAATCTAGTTGAATGATCCAAAATATTTACAACTAACCTTGATCAAATACTCTTCCGTGCAACCGAGACTGAATCATACATGGAACGATATCGAAGTCCGGCTCAAGTCAAAAGGCTTCGCTCCAGAGTTGATAGAACATTTCCGGCAATGTATCGACTTTCACACCTTCGCCGCACCCGGACTCCTGGTCGGAGTCTTCATGGTGGACTATGCCTTAGAACTCCTGAACCCTCCCGGGGACGAGAAGATCTACGCCGTCTGCGAGACCACGAAATGCCTGCCCGACCCTCTGCAGGTGATTGCCCACTGCACGACCGGCAACCACCGCCTCCGGGTGCTCCCGATCGGAAAGTTCGCCATCACCATGAACGGGCCGGCCGACGCTCCTTACGTGAATGGAATCCGGGTCTTCGTCGACGGCGAGAAGATCGGGGGATATCCAACGTTTTCCCTCTGGTACACCAAAGACCCGCTCTTCGACCCGAGAACCCGGGGCATCGCGCTGATCGAGGAGATCATCGATGCAGGACGCGGCTTCCTCTCGTACGAGAGGGTGCGGGTGAAAGTGCCCCAGAAATGGCCCTGGATGTCTGGAATCTGCTCCATCTGCGGCGAAATGGTTCCTAACAACCTGCTCGTCGACGGGGCCTGTGTCGACTGCCGGTCCCAGTCCTACTACGAGAAGACAGCGTACTGAAGAAATCTCCCTCCCCTTCCTGCGAGGAAGGGCATAAATCTCATCGACAGAGAAGGCACCGCATGGAACTCTTCCCTATCGGGCTCGTGCACTCAAGCATCTGTTCCAGGAGCGATATGCCGGTACAGGGCGTCTGCGCCGAGATCGAGGTCTTTCCCGGGTACGCCGGGGCGCTCTCCGGCATCGAGGAGAGTTCGCACCTGATCCTGATCTGCTGGCTGCACGAGGCGGACCGGAGAGTCCTCAAGGCGGTGGCCCGGAAGGTCTCGGGCGACCTCCCGGAGAAGGGTGTCTTCTCCCTCCGCTCACCGGTGCGGCCAAACCCCCTCTCCGTCTCGGTGGTGCGGCTGTGCGGCGTGCGGGAGGGGCGGTTTCTTCTACTCGCGAATGTGGACCTGATCGACGGGACGCCGGTGATCGACCTCAAACCCTACCAGATCGGGTGGGATTGCGTCTTCTCCGCGACCGGCCATGACCGGACGGAAAAGATCCGGAAGATGAGCCCCGGCGAATACCGGGAGGGCCTCATCCGCGAGGCCGTGAACTATCACGGGGAACTCTGCCCGGGCGTGGCGCTCGCAGTGCGGGTCGCGGAGGCGGCGACGCGCATCTTTGGTTGCGACCTACGGCTTCCGCAGGTCTCGGTCACCCTCGGCGCCGATCCCTGCATCGCCGATGCACTCATCGGGATCACCGGTGCGAGCCCCGGAAATCGCCGGCTGGGGTGTTCCGGGACAAACCGCTACGTCTTTGCCGGCTCTGGAAAGGAGGCGGTCTTCTGCCTCCTCTCCATGCCGGAGAGTATCGAAGCGATCCTTGCAGAGGGCGAGGCGTCACTCTTTGACTGCGAGATCCACTCCCGGTAGAAAAATGGTTACCTTTTAATCGAAAGTAACGTATGTATCTATACCTGCCGGGACGGGAGGGAGTTCCTCCTCAACCCGGCACGCTACCAAGGAGACGAGAGCATGTCACGCCGGTACCTGAATCTTACCCCGCTCGCGGAAGCGCTCGCGGCGATGCGGCAGGCGTTTCCCCCCCCGGGTCACGCCGAGACCGTGCCGCTGCACCTCTCGGTCGGCAGGGTGACGGCCGAACCGCTGTATGCAGAGTATTCTATTCCCGGGGCCGATATCGCGAGGTTCGACGGCTACGCGGTGAAGAGCGGGGACACCCTGGGAGCGCAGGACCAGCGGCCGCTGCCTCTTCTTGCGTCTGCTCGCATCAATACCGGCGAGGTGCTCCCTGTGTCGTTTGACGCCGTCGTCATGATCGAGGATACCTGGGATGAAGGCGGCATACCCTGGGTCAGGAAGTCCGCCGCGTCCTGGCAGCACGTCCGGCATGCCGGTGAGGATATCCGGGCCGGCGAACTCGTCCTCCCGAAAGGTCACCAGATCCGGCCGTTCGATCTCGGTGCGCTCGCGACCTACGGCATCACCCAACTCGCCGTCCGGTCGGTCCGGATCGGGATCGTCCCGACGGGGAGCGAACTCGTGCCGCTCGGTGTAGCGCCCGCGCCCGGCCAGACGATCGAGACGAACACCCTCATGGCGGAGGCCTACCTCTCCCGGATGGGAGCGACCTGCCGCCGTTACGGGATCGTTCCCGACGATCCGGATCTGATCCGGAATGCGGTGCAGACGGCGGTCGCCGAAAACGACCTCGTCATCCTCTCGGCAGGCTCTTCGGCCGGCACCCGGGACTTCTCCCGGGATGTCGTCGGCGCGCTCGGGGAGATTATATTCCACGGCATCGCGGTCCGGCCGGGAAAACCGGTGCTGCTCGCGAACGTCGGCGGCAAGCCGGTCCTCGGGATGCCGGGGTATCCCGTCGCCGCACAGACCGCTCTCCGCGAAGTTGCCGGGAATCTGCTCGCATGGTGGGGGCTCTCGCCGCTCCCGGGCGGGGAGATGGACGTCCGGCTCTCAAGGAGACTGGCGTCCGACCTGGGGTTCGACGAGTTCGTCCCGGTATCGGTCGGGCGGGTCTCCGGCACCTGCTGGGCGACCCCTCATCCCCGGGGGGGCGGCATCCAGATGGCGGTGGTCCGGGCGAACGGCTACCTTCATATCCCCGCCGCTCGCGAGGGGATCGAGGCGGGCGAGGAGGTGCACGTCCGGCTCACCGTCCCGCCGCCCGAGATCGCCCGCACGGTTGTCTGTGTCGGCCAGCGCGATCCCGCCCTCGCCGAACTCAGAAACCGCCTCTCGGAGACCGGCTACCTGCTCCACTGCTGCAACGCCTCAACGATGGGGGCAGTGCTGGCCGTGCGGGCGAATACCTGCCATGCTGCTTCGATCTCTCTCCCGGAGACCGAAACAGCCTGGGACAACCAGGTGCTCCGGTACCTGCCGGACGTGGATCTCCTGCGGGTGCAGGTGGCCCGGACGGAACTGGGCATCGTCTCGGCCGGGCCCCTCGATGCCGGGAGCCTTGCATCGCTGCGGTTCGTCAACCGTCCGAAAGGCACGGCGGCACGGATCTTCCTCGATGCGTGGCTGGATCGGCAGGGTATCGATGCCGGCCGCATCGCCGGATACGAGCAGGAGGTGCGGACGGCCGGTGCCGTCGCCGCGGCCGTCGGCAGCGGGTTTGCGGACGCAGGTGTCTGCCCGGCCCCCATGGCACGGGAGGCGGGGCTCCGGTTCACCCTGCTCGGGTACGAGTCGTGCGAGCTCCTGATCCGGAAGGAACTTGCCGCGGACGACGGCGTCGCAAGCCTCGTCCGGGCAGCCCGGTCACCGGAGTTCCGGGCGTTCCTCCGGTCGGCTGGGAGAGACCGCACCGATACCGACCCGGCGGGCGGAACCTCGCGGGATGCGCTCCCGGCCTGATTGGCGTGCATACTCGAAAAACACATCTTCTTTTCGGCGAGAGTATACTTCATGCAAGTCAGCGAACAGACAAAGAACCAGATCATGGCGGTGCTCCGGCGGATGGCGGAGGCCACGGCGAAAAAGGACATCGATGGCCTGATGGCGCTTACCGACCCTGATTTCCGGGGTTTCGGGACCGGCCCCGACGAGAAGGCGATCGGGAAGGAGGCGTATCGCCGGCACCTTGAACGGGACTTTTCTCAGGCGGAGACGATCGCGCTTGAGTTCTGCGACATCCATATCGGCGCCGAGGGAACGGTCGCCTGGGTCATGGCCGGTATGACCTACCATATTGTCGCCAGCGGCGCCCTGCAGACCCTGAACGGGCGGCTGACGGCGGTGCTCCGCGGGACAGGCCATGCGTGGGTCTTTGCCCAGCTGCACTACTCTCTCCCGGCAGAGGGCCAGAAGGCCGGGCAGTCGTTTCCGATAAAATAACTTTATTTTTGCTCTGTTGAAACCCGGTTGGCGTCCTGATGACTCCCCGCCCGGCCTCCTCATTCGCACCTTTGGTGCCCATGCTCCGGCCCTATGGTCCATCACACCCCGCCCGGCCTCCTCATTCGCACCTTTGGTGCCCATGCTCCGGCCCTATGGTCCATCACACCCCGCCCCCGGGAGCGGGGACAGTGCGTGGCGATAAGCGACGGACGAAGGTGCGAGTTGCGACAAAACAAAGCAACCGAATTGAGAAAAATCCCCGTGCAGTGGGCCGTGGGAGTATCGCCATAGGGGTGGGGCTGACGGGGAGGGGGCTCGCCCCCTCCCCTGTCTCCAGCCCCCCCGGCCCCCGCAGGTCGCACCTGCAGTGCTCCTGCTCTGTTGGAACGTCGCACCCTGCAGCCAGTCGTATTCCGGCAGGAGCAGAAGCACTGTTGCGTGCGCAGCCCGCCTGCAAAAAAGAGTGCTTCGGCCGGAGATTCCCCTTACGGCTCTGCCTTAAAGAACAGTATCGCCCTGCCGTTGCCGTCGATGACCGCGAGCGTATCCCCGACGATCCGGTAGCCCGCCGCCGACCGGAGCAGGTCCAGGTAGGCGCTCTCCTGCTCCATGATCCCCGCCGGGCCGGCGAGGGAGGCTTTCGTCGCGATGACCCGCTCCACGGCTATCCCCGTCTCGTTGAGTTCGTACGGGGCCGAGTAGGCGTTGCACCCGGCGGACCCCGAGAGCGTGCCGTCGGCATCGAACGTCAGGTTGACGCTGGTGCCGGGGATCGGCGACACGACGGTGTTGCCGCCGCCGGTGGTGTAGTGGGTCAGTTGCCATTCTGTCGCGAGCAGCGGCATGCTCTCCGGCTGCTCTGCCCGTGAAAAGACGAGCAGGTCCTTGCCCGACGGTCCGGAGATCGTCATCCGGTCGCCCTCGACCCGGTAGGATGCAGCTGCAACCAGGAGTTCCCGGTACCGGCTTTGCTGCGCGAGCCCCTCTGCTGTCGCAGGGTAGGCCGCGGTGGCGATGACCGGCTCCACCGAGATCGTGGAGCCGTTGATCCGGTAGGGAGCGGAGTAGAGGTTGCATCCGGCGGACCCGGAGAGTGTGCCGCCCTCGCCGAAGATGATGAGCGGCTCTGCCCCGGGCAGGGGCGCGGTGACCGAGCCGTTATCGGCACGAAACGCGGCCAGGTGCCATGCCGTCCCCGCAAGGGGTTCGGCGACCCGGTCGGCATCGCCGGGAGGCGTCTCCATGCCGCCGGAGTAACCGGCCGAGACGAGGCATGCCGCCACGATGATCAATAATGCGGCCTTCGCGAATGCGTGGTGTCCGTCTCTCCCCATCTATATCACGGATAGGCATGGGGGGCGAGAGTTGAAAAAAATAACCCATTTGCATTGAGATTATCTCAATCGTCCTCTCTCCCGTGACCGGATGGAAGCGGCGTCGATCCGCCGCCGCCGCCCGGAGCCTGCCCCGGCGGGCGATACGGCCGTGCGGGTGTGACAAAATAAGAAAAATCGGGCAGGGAAGAGCGGATCGATCAGGACCGATCCGGGCTCACCCATCAGTATGAGGCGACGATATTTCCGTCCTCATCGAGGAGGTCGTACGGGCCCCCGTCAGGGGGGAACATCCACCGGCCCTCGCCGGGCAGTGCCTGCATAAAGAAGAGCAGGTCGGCGCCTGTCGCGTCGGAGAGGACCAGATGGTTGCCCTCCACCCGGTAGGACGAGACGCTCGGGAGGAGGTTGAGATACGTGCTCTCCTGCTCCATGACGCCCTCCGGGTCGTTGCAGTACATCTTCGTGCTGATGGGCGGTTCGATGGTGATCTTCGTGCCGTCGAGCACGTAGCCGGCCCCGTAGGAGTTGCACCCGGCGTTCCCGGTGACCCTGCCCTCCGATGAGAATGTCGCGGTGACTGTGGTCCCGGCGATCACCGAGGAGACCGTCTCCCCATTCAGGCTGGAGGACTCAAGCGTCCACTCCGTCCCGGCGAGCGGGGCCGGCGGGACCTCCTCGGCCTGCACGAAGAAGAGCAGGTCGGTGCCTGTCTCGTCCGTGAGGACCAGGCGGTCGTCCTCGACCCGGTAGGAGGTGGCATTTCCGAGGAGGGCGAGGTAGGCGCTCTCCTGTCGCATGACGCCCGGCGTCTCGCAGTACATCAGGGTGTTAAAGAGGGTGGAGACCGAGAGGGTCGTGCCGTCGAGGGTGTACCGGCCGCCGTAGTGGTTGCACCCGGCGTTGCCGCCGACGTTCCCGTCAGGTCCGAAGGTCACGGTGACGGCCGCCCCCGCAATCACCGAGGAGATCGCGTCCCCTCCGGTAGCGTAGCTGTCAAGCACCCAGTCCGTCCCGACGAGCGGGAGGTCGGGCGTTTGTGCGGCTTTCTCGAAGACCAGGAGGTCGGCACCCTCGCTGTCGGCGAGGATCAGCCGGTCATCCTCAATCCGGTAGGAGGCGACCTGGGCGAGGAGTGCAAGGTAGCGGTCCTCCTGCTTCATGATACCCGGCGGTTCGCTGCAGTACATCTCGGTCCTGACGGCCGGCTCGATGGTGAGGAACGCGGCGTCCACGGTGTAGCCCGCACCGTAGTGGTTGCACCCGGCCGACCCGCCGACGTTGCCGTCAGCGTCGAAGACCATCGTGACGGCTGTGCCGGTAAGAACCGGTATCATAGCGCCGCCCTCGTCGGAGAGGCTTGTGAGCGTCCAGGACGTCCCGGCGAGCGCCGCGGCCGCGGGTCCCTTCACGAAGACGAGCACGTCGGTGCCTTCCGCGTCGGTGATGATGAGTCGGTCATCCTCGATCCGGCATTCTGCCGCAGAGCCGAGGAGGTCCATGAATCTTGCCTCCTGCTCCATGATGCCCTCGGGCTCCGTGCAGAGTTTCAGCGTCTGGACAAGCGAGGAGACCGAGAGGGTCGTGCCGTCGAGCCGGTAGTCGCCGCCGTAACCGTTGCACCCGGCGGAGCCCGTGACCTTGCCGTCAGGGCCGAAGGCCGCCGTGATCTCCGTTCCCGGCAGGACCGGAACGAGCGTGCCGTTCCCGGCGAGGTAGGAGTCGAGGGACCAGGAGGGCCCCGCAACCGCACCGGGCGTCGACGTGCTCGCCGTGCATCCTGCGGTGATGATTGCCGCCACAACGATGACGAGCAGTGACGCCGTCGCGAGGATGTAGTTTCTGTTCCTTCTTCTGTTCGGTGCCATACAACAGGATATGAGCGGGAATGAGTGATAAATGAATTGTAGGCTACGAAAAAAATTGAACCTATACGCCCTCTGTTCGTCAAATCCGGTGGTTCTGGAGGGAATCGAGGTTTCCGTTGCCCCGTGTCCCCGCCGGGGCTGCACGGGCGGCTCCTCCGGCCACTCTTGCAGGACTATCCCCGGTACGTGCATGGCATTTATTCGTGGAGGAGAATCATACCGGATGTGGGAGTAGAATTGCAATGGTAGCGTTGATCCTGTTGAGGCACGGCGAAAGCCTCTGGAACAGTGAGAATCGGTTCACGGGCTGGACAGACGTGGACCTCTCACCTCGCGGCATAGATGAAGCCCACCGGGCGGCGGAACTCCTTAAGGAAGGCGGGTATACGTTCCGCGTCGCCTACACCTCCGTGCTGAAGCGGGCCATCCGGACGCTCTGGATCGTCATGGACGACCTCGATCTCATGTACGTCCCGGTGCACCGGTCGTGGCGGTTGAACGAGAAGAGTTACGGCGCCCTGCAGGGCTTAAACAAGAAAGAGACCGCCGAGAAATACGGTGCGGAGCAGGTGCACCTCTGGCGCCGGGCATACGACGTGCGGCCACCGCCGCTCCCGTGGGACGACCAAAGACACCCGCGGTTCGACCCCCGCTACGCGGATCTGGACCCGGAGAGCCTTCCTGCGACCGAGTCCCTGCACGACACGCTCAAGCGTGTGCTCCCCTGCTGGGAGAGCCACATCACAGAAGATCTCCGGCAGGGCAAACCGGTCCTGGTCGCCGCCCACGGCAACAGTCTCCGTGCCCTGGTCAAGCACCTGGACGGGACCCCCGACGACGAGATCGCGGTTCTCAACATCCCTACGGGTTATCCCCTCATCTACGAACTGGACGGGGACCTGAAGGCCGTGAAGCACTATTACCTGGGCGACCCCGAGGAGATCGCAGCGGCCGCACAGGGCGTGGCCCGGCAGGCGGGAGCGGGATAGCCAGGGTCCGCCGGTGACAAAGATCATATATACCATCCCGCAGAGGGGCCCCTCTGTCTGACAGGGGGAAGTACCATGAAAAAGGTTGCCATCAACGGGTTCGGGCGGATCGGGCGGAAGGTTCTCTACAACTACCTGACCGATTCGCCGGAGAATATCGAGATCGTCGCGGTGAACGACCCAAACCCGACAGAAGAACTCGCCTACCTGATGAAGTACGACTCGGTCCACGGGCGGGCGCCGTTCCCGGTCGAGACCGGCCCGGACCATATCCGGTTTGGGTCAAACGAGGTGCGGGTGCTCCACGAGAGGGACCCGACCCGCCTCCCGTGGAAGGACCTCGGTGTGGATATGGTGCTCGAGTGCACGGGGCGCTTCATCGAGCGGGCGGGCGCCGCGAAGCACCTGGACGCCGGGGCGACCCGGGTAGTCATCAGCGCGCCCTCGCCCGACGCCGACCATACGGTCGTGCTCGGCGTCAACGAGGCGTCCTACGACCCCGCAAAGCACACCGTTGTCTCGAACGCATCCTGCACGACCAACGCGCTCGCGCCGGCGGCGAAGGTCTTGAACGACGCCTTCGGCGTCGAGCGCCTGATGGCAACGGCGATCCACGCCTACACCGCCACCCAGGCGCTGGTCGATAAGGCTGCGAAGAAACCGCGCCGGGGACGTGCTGCGGCCGTCTCGCTCATCCCGACGACGACCGGGGCCGCCGTCGCCACCACCCGTGTCCTCCCCGAACTCACCGGGAAGATGGACGCGATAGCGATCCGGGCCCCTATCCCCGACGGGTCGGTCATCGATATCGTCGCGGACGTTTCAAGGGAGACGTCGGCGGACGAGGTGAACGCCGCGATGAAGAAGGCGGCGGAGGGGCAGATGAAGGGATACCTCGCGTATACCGAGGACCCGATTGTATCGGTCGATATCGTCGGCGACCCGCACTCCGGGGTCGTCGACGGGCTCTCCACGAGCGTCGTCGGCGGGCGGATGGTCAAGGTCCTGGTCTGGTACGACAACGAGTTTGCGTACGCGAAAAGGATGGTTGATATCGCCTCCTACATGGCGTCCCGGGAGTGAGGGGTGCACTCATGGTCAAACTGGTCTTCTTCGGCCTTGATGAGCACGAAAAGGACGTGATCTGGAAGGCGTTTGCAGGTCCGAGCGGCTACGAGATTGCCCTGCACGCCGAACCGCTCACGATCGAGAACGTCTCGCTTGCCCGCGATGCCGACGCCATCGGGGTCTTCGTCATGTCCCGCGTCACCCGTGAGGTCCTCGACCGGCTGCCGGACCTCAAGATGATCGCCGCCATGTCCACGGGGTTCGACCATATCGACTTCGTCGCCTGCCGGGAGCGGAACATCGCCGTCTGCAACGTGCCGCGCTACGGCGACACCACCGTGGCGGAGTTCGCGTTCGGGCTCATCCTGGCCCTCGCCCGGAAGTTCAGGCCGACGTTTGAACGGGTGGACCGGGGCGACTTCTCGCGGGTCGGGCTTCAGGGCATGGACCTCGCCGGTAAGACCCTCGGCCTGGTCGGGACCGGGCGCATCGGGTCGCACCTCGCCCGCATCGCCCACGCGGCGGAGATGAAGGTGATCGCCTACGACCTGAGGCCGAACCCGGCCCTCACGGAGGAGTACGGCGTCCGCTACATGGACCTCGACGAACTCCTGCGGGAAGCGGACGTCATCAGCCTGCACGTCCCCTACACGAAGGCCACTCACCACCTGATCGACGCTGAGCGGCTCCGGCTCGTGAAAGATACCGCGCTCCTCGTCAACACCTCACGGGGCGGCGTGGTGGATACGGGAGCGGTCGCGGACGCCCTCCGCGAAGACCGCCTCGGGGGAGTCGCGCTCGATACCTTCGAGGGGGAGCAGGTCTGGATAGAGGAGGAGTTTGCCGGGGCGGATGAGGCATCGGCGGAGGAACTCCGGGACGCACTCGCGAGTTTCTCCCTCCTCCACTCGGACCGGGCAACCCTGACCCCGCACAACGCCTTCAACACGCGCGGGGCGGTCGAGCGGATCCTGGCGACGAGCGTCGAGAACGTCAGGGCCTTCTTTGCCGGGAACCCGCAGAACGTCGTCGCCGGGACCTACCGGGTGCCGGCGGCGCCGCAGGCCGGAGGTGGGCGGGTATGAAACAGGACGCGGTCTACATCCGATGGCTCGCCGACCTTACATGATGCGCATCTCCCGCCCGGAAGTCCTGGCGATCGCTTCTGTAACGCAAATGTTACGCCCTCCCCTGCATTGTTACAGTTTTGTAACAATTGCCGCCCATCCGTAACAAAACTGTAACAATTAAATCCCGGCCCGAAAAAGATCCCTCTATGTCCAGAGTCGTCCGGGTCGATGAGGAGGCGCTGGAGGTCGCCCTCAAGTACGGGAAGAACCTCTCGCTCGGGATCATGAAAATGGAGGAACTGCTCCAGAAGCAGGAGAAGGCGAAGCGCGACTACACCGCCATCGAGGAGATGGTCCGCCGGACGATTCGCGAGGAACTCGAGGGGCTGACTTCCAGATATTGATCCAGATGGCGGCCTCAAAAGCAACCCAGTAGAAGGGGTGCTCCTGCTCTTTGACTTCTGGACTCCGGAGAGACCATCAAGTAGGTCGTGTTGTCCCAGAACATGGAAACTAGCGTGTTTCCGAGAGTGCCCGATACACTGGACCGCGGGGATATCGCCACTGGGGGAGGCGGCTCGCGGGGAGGGGGCATGCCCCCTCCCCTATCTGCACCTCATATGAGGATGGTTGTAACCCCACCCCACCCGGCCTTCGGCCTCCTCCCCCGCCCCCTGAGGGGGCGGGGGCAGTGCGTGGCGATAAGCGACGTTCCGGTAAGAACGGAGCTCAAGCACTGTCAGGTGCGTAGCCCGATGGAAATCCGTGCTCTGGAGCAACTCTGGGCAAGGCCATCTAGAGGATCGTCCAGCGTTAAGATTCCAGGACCACCGACTTACCCCCGCCCGGAGAGTTCCGTAAGCCCCCGGAGCCAGTCGAACGGAGCACTGGCAAACTCACGGGGCGTCATCCGCCACACCCAGTTCCCTTCCGCCGTCGAGGGGTAGTTCATCCGCGCCGCGGCGCCGAGGCCGAGGAGGTCCTGCATGGGGATGACGCTTACCCGGGCAACCGATCTCATCGCGAGAAGGATGAGTTCCCGGTGGACCTCGCCCGCCGCCACCTCCCTTCCCGCGTAAGCAAAGAACCGCTGCCTATCCTCGACTGACGCCTCCTCCTCAAACCACCCCCGGGCCGTGTTGTTGTCGTGCGTCCCCGTGTAGCAGATGAGGTTCGGGATATAATTGTGGGGGATGTGGGCGCTCTTCTCGATCCCCTCACCGAACGCGAAGAGCAGGATCTTCATTCCCGGGAAATCGAACCGGTCCAGGAGTTCCTGGACCGCCGGGGTGTTCGCCCCCAGGTCCTCGGCGACGATGGCAAAGCAGGGGAACCGCCGGGAGAGCGCCTCGAAGAACTCCGCTCCCGGTCCGTCGACCCAGGTGCCGTGCTCGGCGGTCGTATCGCCCGCCGGGACCTCGTAGTAGTCGGCGAACGCCCGGAAGTGATCGATCCGGAAGAGGTCGTAGAGTTCGCCGGAGCGGGCGAGCCGGCCCGCCCACCAGTCGTAACCCCGCTCCCGGAGCGCCGGCCAGTCGTAGACCGGGTTCCCCCAGAGCTGCCCGGTCCTGCTGAACATATCGGGAGGCACGCCCGCCACCACGGTAGGGCGGAGGTCTTCGTCCAGCTGGAAGATTCCGGGGTTTGCCCAGACATCGACGCTGTCGTATGCGACGTAGATCGGGATGTCGCCGATCACCTGGATGCGCCGGTCGGTGCAGTAGCGGCGGAGGGCCGACCACTGCCGGGCGGCGAGGTACTGGAGGTACTTCTCTTTCTGGATCTTATCGGCGAGGCTCCGGCGCATCTCGTCGAGGGCCTCCGGTTGCCGGGTGCGGACCTCCTCCGGCCACTCTCTCCACTCCTGGCCGTGGAAGCGGTCCTTGAGCGCAACGAAGAGCGCGTGGTCGTCGAGCCACCACCCCGCCCCGGTAGAGAACGCTTCATACTCGTGTTCCGGTCCCGAATGGCGAAACCGCTCGTACGCAAGCGCAAAGAGCCGTTCCCGGTACCAGGCAGCCGCCTCGCAGGCAACCCGCTCCTCTGGAAAATCGGGCGCCGATTCGAGGTCGTTCTTCCTGAGGACCCCCTCCCGGACAAGCATCTCCGGGCTGATCAGGAGGGTGTTCATCGCAAACGCCGAAGGGCTGCTGTAGGGAGAATTGCCGCACGCCGTGCATGTCGGGTTGAGCGGCAGGACCTGCCAGTAGTGCTGCCGGGCTCGCTCAAGCGCCTCGACGAACCGGTATGCCGACGGGCCGAAGTCGCCGATGCCGTACGCCGACGGCAGGGACGTGATATGCAGGAGTATGCCGCTTCCCCGTGCGTGGATCATCTCTCATCTCCTCTGGATCGGGTGCGCCTCTCTGGGGCTCTGCTCTATTATAAGTCTTGTACCGGCATGCAAGTCCGGATCTCGTGACCGGGACGATAGGGATGCTACGGCACCGGCGCCCTCCCCTCCGCCGCCAGCCCCGCGAGGTACGCCTCGCGCCGCGCCACGTATGCGGTCGCCCGCTCCCCGAAGGGCACGTACTCCGCGACGGTCAGGCCCTCGGTGGCGAGCCGGAGTTTCGTCTCGTCCGCGAGCCCCATCAGGAACCCGAACTCGACCGCCCCTGCCGGGCGAGCCACCAGCCACGCGATCAGGTCCGGGTCGTGGGTGCCCACCGAGAACGGCACGCCCCGGTCGAGGAGCCCCGCTGCAAGCGCCCGGAAGCGTCGCCGGATCTCTTCGAGACCGGCTGCGTCCCCTCCGTAGGCTCCCTTCACCAGCCGGGGCCGGATACTGTGGCGGACGATCCGCTCGAGGTCGCCGGGGGTGCGGTCGAGGGAGGTCTGGAGGGCGAGCGTCACCGGCAGCCCCTGCCGGGCGCAGGCGATGGCGGCCTCCACCGTCGTCTCCACAAGACCCCGCCCCTCCATATCCACCTCAACCCCGATCCCGCGTGCCCGGGCCTCACCAGAGAGCCGGAGCAGGGAGTCGCGGGCGGCATCGGGGTCGATGAGCGCACCGAGCGCGGTCATCTTCACCGAGAGGGATGCGTCCAGACCGTGTTCGTCGATCGCGGCTACGGCGGCGGCGGAGCGCTCCAGGTTCTCCCGGGCCTGCCGCTCGCTCCGGGCATACTCGCCGAGAGCATCGAGGATACACCGGATGCCCCGGGCGTTCTGCGCCCTGCACCGCCGGACCGCCGCATCGAGGTCGGGCAGCGTCCAGCGGTGAGCCCTGCCGGAGGTCGTGGGCACTTCCATATCCTCAGCGTGCCGCCACAACCTCCTCCTCACGGAGGGTGAAGAGGTCGCGCAGGGAGTCCTTGATGCAGGCCTCGAAGATATCCCGCACGTGGGTATGGGCAATCTCCAGCCAGTCGGCCACCCCATCGGGGGGGACGCTCTTGCCCTCCGTCAGGAAGTAGTCGATGTTTAAGAGGAACGCGTTGTTCTTCGCCGACCCGGGCACGGCGTCGGTGAGTTCCACCCGGCAGTTGTCGCGGTTGTCGTGGAACGCAAACTCGCACCCGGTGATGAACCCTGCCGGCACCCGCGGCAGTTCCGGCGGGAGAGTGGGGTAGAAGGCGAAGTAGTCCGAGAGCGTCACCTCCCGCTCCGGGATCTCAATGAGGTTGACGTAGCGGAGGTTCATGGTCCCGATGGCGTCGGCGCTGATGACCTCGCGGAACCGTTCGAACGCCCCGGTGATCTGCTTTGAGAAGGCCTCCCAGTGGACGTACGGTCTCTGGCAACTCACCGAGAGGAGGCGGGGCCCGACCTGGACCGCACAGCCCTCGTCCTCGGCGAGGAAGATCGACCGTTCGGTGACCAGGAGTTCCTCGCGGAGCCCCTCCGGCCCGACGAGCATGACCACTTCGCGCACGTAGCGCTGGTCCCTCTTCGGGTAAGTATCTTTTAAGTGATTGTAGAGTATGCCGGGGTAGGTCATATCCCAGGGAATTTCCTCGGGAAACCGGAACTCGCATATCACTTCGGCGGCGGGCGGGTTTGCGTATTTTCGTACTTCTGCCATGATCTTCTCCCTCTAGGAGGTGTAGGATAGAGGGAGACTACTTTAAGGTGACTGCTCCCGGGGCAGAGGTCGGCACCCGCACGATGCTTTATCTTCCGGGGCTGCTATTCCGGTGCGATGAGCGAGACGTTCCGCCAGACGGTCCACCTCCTGATGGGGGTCATCGGCGCCGGGGTTATCCTCCGTCTGGACGACCGGTGGGCATTCGTCTTCGCAAGCGCCGTCCTTGTCGCCGTGTTTCTCGTCTGCGACGCCTTCACCCGCGGCTACGATGTTCCCGTCCTCTCATGGGTATTCGACGAGACCGAACGGCGGGGGAAGATCCCGCTCAAGGGCGCCATCGCCTACGCCGCCGGCGCACTCTTCTGCCTCGCGGTCTTTGGCCGGGAGTATACCGCGGTCGGCCTCGTCACGGTCGGGGTGCTCGACAGCATATCGACCCTCGTCGGGCTGCGCTTTGGGCGGCACACGCTCCGGGGCAAAAAGTCGCTTGAGGGGACGGTTGCCGGGGCGGCGGCGGCCGCTCTCGCGCTCGCCTTCCTCGTCCCCTGGTGGGCTGCCGTGGTCGTTGCGGGCGTCGCCGGTGTTATCGAGGCCTTCTCCCCGGTCGATGACAACGTGGCCGTTCAGGTGGGGGCGTGCGTGACGCTGGCGCTTATGGGGGTCGGGACGGGGTTTTTCTAATAAGAGGGGAATGGCCGCCAGGCCCTGCGGGGATCAGTGCTTGACGCCCCGCTTCTTGAGTTCTTCCGACTTCTTCTTCGAGCACGCCTCGCAGCGGAACTCGGGCGCTGGGTCGTTCGACTTGTCGTAGTTCTCCGCCCGGACCAGGCGGTAGCCCCGGGCAACCGTGCCGCAGTCGACACACCGGACATCTTCCCGGATCTCCCACTGGGCGGCAAGCGTCTCTGAGGTGAAGATGAACCGGTCGACCCAGAAGAAGATCAGGCCGCCGATGAGGTTGGCGACGATGGTGGCGGCCAGTGCTCCGAGGCCCGCGAGCAGGTAGAGGACACCGGCAAGAAGCGGCGTCGAAAGTTGCCACCGGACGAGATAAAGGCCGTAGCGTTTAAAATTTATTTCCACCTATAAAATTCGCCGGCCCCCCTCATAAAGCCGGGGCCGGCACCCGGCATACCTCCCCCTGAGCGCCGCAGGAAGGGAGGGATCGGGCGACCGGGCGCACCGGCACCGTCACGCGAGCACCAGGATCCGGCGGGTCAGGCTCTTGTGCACCCGCTGCTCGTGCTCCTGCAGGATGGTGAAGTGGCGGGCGGCGATTGCCGTGATGTCGCGGTGCGTGACGACGACCGCGCGCCTTCCGGGCCGGAGGATGCGACGGATCTCGGCGAGCGATCCGTCGTAGAGCCGGTCCATGCTCTCTCCGTGGATCCGGACCGACTGGCCGTAGGGGAGATCCGTCACGACCGCGTCGAGGGCATCGTCGCAGACCGGGACCGCCGTGGCGTCGGCGATCACCACGTCCGACCCCGGGAGGTTCTGCCGGTAGCCGGCGACCATCGCGGGATCGAAGTCGCTCCCGAGAACCCGGACGCCGATTTCCCGGGCCTCAAGGAGGATCCCGCCGGTGCCGCAGAAGGGGTCGAAGACCACTTCGCCGGGGCGGACCAGGGAGATGTTGACGAGCGCCCGGCCCATCCGGGGCATCATCACGCCGGGGTGGAAGAACGCCCGGCGCATAGGGTTCCTGGCATCGAACCCCCCCCGGTCGATCCGGAAGATGACGCGGCCGAGGTAGCAGCGGTCCTCCGAGATTACGGCGCGGTACTCTTCGATTGGATCGCGGAGCGAGACCGGACCGGCGATCAGGGTCCCGATCAGCCGTTCCAGCTCGAGGTGCGTGGCATCCATCCGGCTTCCCTGGATCGTCTTCACCCTGCCCGCAAACGGTTTATCGGTCCGGATAGCAAGGTCGCGGAGGAGGGCCGCGAACGCCTCCCGGGTGGGCTCGCACTCCCCGAGGTACTCCATCACCACGTGCGTCAGGGCAAGGCGCCGGGCGGCCTCCGGGTCCGGGCACTCGGCAACAGCGACCTGGGCCCGCCTATCAAGGACACGGCCCACGCACTCCAGTTCGGAGACCGGGAGATCGGGGTGCTCGCCGGAGAGTTCGAAGAGCAGTTTCATCCTCAGGGTATTGGGCCGGGAGGGCGATAAAGCGGGGGGATGGGGGAAGCAGAGGTCTTAACATCGGTAGCCGAAAGACTGGTCAGGATGGCTCGACTGTTGCGGTTGCAGTTAGGCGTAATATGAAGCCTCGCTGTGCGTGAGTTCAGGCCATGAGGTTTAATCCCCTGGCATGGATTTCGAGGGGATATCGCCACGCACTGCCCCCGCCCCCCGGGGCGGGGGAGGAGCGCGAAGCGCGGGCGGGGTGGGGCTGATGAAAAGAGTGGATCTTTGCGCGAGACAGGGGAGGGGGGCGGCACCCCCCTCCCCGTCAGCCTCTCCCCCAGGGGCGATATCCCCACGGTCCAGTGTACGGGGCTTTTTCATCGCCCCTGCTGTTCGGGTTGCCTTAACTCGCCAGTATCCACATTCGGGAGTCGTAAAACAAAAAAGATAACGAAAAACCGAACCGCCGAAGCGAGAGGGACTCCCCCTCACTTCACCGTCTCTTTCATCCTGTCGACGACGTCCTGAAAGAAGCCCTTGCCCTTCTTCGCGGAGGGTTTGTGCCCCTCCATTTCGAGCAGGCACAGATAGAGTTCGCGCGCCTCCTCCGATAGGCGGCCGGGCGACGATCCGGGCTCGCACCAGCATGTCGCCGGGTTTCGAGCGACTGGATGCTATAGGGGTCGAAAGCCTCGCACATCCGGTTGGCCGGGACGTGAAATCCGGCGAATTCTCGGACTCCCGGAAATAACGTTATATCTTTTTACCAATATAAAACACGTATCCATAATACCGTTTGTATTTTGAATACAAGTCCGCCTCGCGCCTCATGAATGCAATCATATCCTCAACGGCCTTATTTCCCGCATATTTCTTCAAGAACTCCTCCTGCCTTGCTTTCTGCGGGACAAAATAATTGTCTATCCAGCAGCTTTCAGGCAGCGTAAATGCGGCAACAGGAATGTAACCTGCTTTTTGCATGATGGAGATATTATGCGCTATCGTGCCGATCTCAGGAACTGCGTCTAACCACCACTTCTCAATCTCAGCGGGGCGTTCGTCGGTGTACCATGACTCGTAGGTTACGGCAACATAGCCATCTTTTTTGAGGAAGCGTCTCCAGTGATTCAAACCTTTTTCAAAACCTATATTCGCAATAGCCCCCTCAGACCATATAAGATCGAACTCCTCGTTCTGAAACGGCAGATTATCCATTGAACCGACAATACCATTTACCCTGTTCTGCAAACCAAGTTTTGCGGCTGTTGCGTTGAGTTTATCAATCGAGCCGGGGCAGAGGTCGAGGGCGGTGATGGTTGCCTTCGTATTCTGAGCCAGAACCATTGTTTGAAAGCCTGTCCCGCAGCCTAAATCGGCAACTTTTGTTTCGTTTGAAAGGTTGCCGATAAAGCCCAATGCCCTGATGGTTTCTTCGGCGTTGCCGGGCCCCTGCCGTTCAAGTTCCGTGAAAAATTCATTGATGAGGGCAAAATCAAAGTCGTAGATTGTTATCTCTTCCATTGCCATACTCCTTACCTTCTAATGATGGCATTGGCTTTTTCTGCCTTAACGATTTTTGCCATGCCTTTACGCTTCCGCTCCTCTGCCGCAAGGTAGCTTTCAGTGTCCTCAGCATAAGCGTTTTCAACCTTTAGCGTTTGATAGGACTGCCAACGCTCTGATGATTAATCCCCGCTTTCAATGAAGGCGATTACAGCGCAACCAGGTTAACCCGGGAATAACCTTTTCATCTATCGAAGCTGAGATGAATGAAGCCATGCCGGAACTGACGGTAAAGACAATCAAGGGCAATAAATACCTCTACCTCAGAGATAAGGTTAAAGTTAACTCAAAATCGCTGCCGCTTCAGATATACATCGGAAGACTCGAAACGGTAGCCCGAGAGGACTTCTTATCGAAACTGTCCAAACTCCAGACTCTGAGGTTAACAACATACCTCGATTACCGGCTGGAGCATTACTCCTTCACGGCCCTCGACAGAACCCGGGCCGTCGATCTCGAGACCCTTCGTTACTTCTCCGGACTTTTCAAGGAACTCTACCCCGATGAGAGCGAGCGGTACATGGATGCGATGTATCTCAGATATGTCCAGGGCACGACGGCGATCGAGGGGAATACCATCAGTCTCCGGGAAGCGCAGGAACTCCTGGAACATAACATCTCTCCGGCCGGGAAGAAGATGGATGAGGTTTATGAGATCCTCAATTTCATCAATCTCCGAAGATATCTCGAAGAGTATTCCGGGGATATAACAGAGAGACTCATCAGGAAGATCCACGAAATACTGATGAATGAGGTCCTCCGGAACCCGGGAGAGTATCGGAACATCCAGGTTGGCATCGAGCAGATGGACTATGAACCACCTCCCGCGATCCTCGTCCCTGAGGAGATGCGTGCTCTCATCGGGTGGTACCGGCAGAATAAACGGCACCTGAATCCGTTCGAACTCGCCGTAGTACTCCACACAAAATTTGAGATGATCCATCCGTTCGTCGATGGAAACGGAAGGGTTGGACGGGCGTTGATGAATTTAGTCCTGGAGCGGGCCGGTTATCCAACGCTCTACCTGGGGTTGGAACACCGGTCGGCCTACCTGGGCGCGCTCACAAAGGCAGATGACGGGGACTATAGACCGATCATCGAGACACTCTATGCCATCTACCGGGAACAACACGGGCGTATCGCAGATGCGGTCGGGCAGAATCTTTCCGACGGAAACAGCAGGATCCGGGAGGAGAACGCCAGGCTCGTCCGGCAGTTCGCTGAACTGAAGAGAAAGGCCTGATACCCGGTTGAGCAGCCGCCCGGCGTGCAGGGCGATCTGGGTTCAGATCCCGGCCGGGATGGTTCTCGTTTTGGTCGAATATTCATCAAGGTAGATCCTATTTCCATAATGCCACGAATCTCCTTTGCGTGACACCAGCAGCTCCCGTTAAAGCGGATAAACGGATCGACCATTCCGTAAGACGCGATCTGGTAATACAGAGGGACCTTGGGTGCCCGACAGGAAAGGGGGGCTTCTACCTGAGTTCCGAGCTATTAAGCACATATCTATTTAAATTGTGGTTAAATCTCAATAAAATCGGGTATTTGACGGCATTCAAGTTGATTGATATGCATAATATTAAGCAAATTGATCCCAGTTTAAATTGTCAGATACAAACAATTTACTCATTTATTGGATAAATTTGACCAAATGGATGTTTAATGCTTATGAAAGAATAGTGCATGTACCTAACTCCCCGAGAGAGTCAGAGATATACTAAAGGATTTCGGCTAAAATTACAAGGGTTTTGTGATTTTTTTATTTATTTACCGGGAGGAACTGGTTACTGTAAATTATAGGGAGAGAGTTCTTTCTATGCCCGCTGTGGTTTAGCGGCCGAGCTGGCTGGTTACTATTAATTTTTGAACATCATTTTGAATGCACATGAAGATTGCCAAACGTTCACTATCTGGGGAACCACGGGCTTCACTTATTGCGCCTCTTACTTCATCTAGGAGGTTACTTATGAGTTCATATTCATCGTCTTGCATTTGACTTGCAGAAACGCGACTCCGAATTTGATTTCGGATCGCAGAAAGATCATCATCGATTTTTCTCTGTAAAGCATTACTTTCATTACTAGATGGCAGCTGACGGAACTCGATCAATGTTTGCTGTACCGTGTTTAATAGAGCCATTTGCTCGTCTCGCGGACGACCATGGATAACTCCCTGTCCCTCCTGTCCGATAGACCACATAGCCGCTGATACTAAGATCAGCAGTAACCATTTACTAAGAACTATCCATAGATATACTAGATCATAATAGATATAATTGAAAAACAAAAGGAATATAATAGCTATTGCCACACTTGCAACCAAGAAGATGCTAATTGTACTTTCGATACTAATGTGCATTGCCACAGGCAGTTTACTTGTTGTCTTTTTTGTTAAAAGTTGAAAATTATAAATTCCACATATCCCTGTTATTATTACCATCAAAGATACATCAATCATTGCGATCCAATATGAGTAGCGAGGCATATCTGGTGCGAATGACAGGAAGATGCCGACGGTAAAAAACAGAGCAACAAGTAAAGCAGCGACTCGAATCGAGAAATTACGTTTGTTATAGGTCATTTTTGATTACCCCCACAGATTTGTTATAATCGATAGTTCAAAGGGATTTACCACACTCGGAACAGAACTTCGCCTTTTCAGGAACTTGAGCACCACATGAAGGACAGTTAGTAATCGATAGGATTTTTGCACCACAATGGGGACAAAATTTTGAATGAGTTGTCAAAGTCTGTCGGCATGAAGGACACACAGACACTGTCATAAGATTTGCACCACATTTAATGCAGAACTGACTACCTACAGGAATGTTTGCCTGACATTTTGGGCATATCAATTCAGATGAATGACTCAATGGCGTCTGTGTAACTGATTGTGTTGCTTGTTCAGTCATAGAAGAGAATGGTCCAGCCATCTTAGCACCTATTCCAAGCCCAATGCCAGCGCCCATTAAAGTCCCAGGAGCTCCGGGATTTTTTGCAGCTTCCTCCATAACATCGAAACCTCGCATCATTTGGTATCGCTGGTCACCGAGTCGTTCAATTTCCCGAGCTTTAAAATCAATCTCCTGGATTTTTTTCAAGTCTTCAGTTGGGATGGTGATTGATGTGATAAAGAATTTGAGCAACTCAAGACCGTATTTAGCGAACTCGTCCCTTAGGCGCTCTTCAACTAATTGTGATATTTCATCTATCCGGGTCGTGATAGTAGCAATCGAAAGGTTCCTTTCTACAACGTATTTTGCTACACTGTCTTTTACTCTGGTGAGAATCACCCCGCGGAAATATTCGAGTACCATATTTCCTTTCCATTCGGGCATAGTTCCCACAATTTGCGTGACAAATAACCGTGAATCAGCAACTCGAAGTCCGAACTGTCCAAAACAACCCACGGGAACAAGCACCCCGTATTTTGGGTCCTCAACCGGTATGGGTGTTAGAGTGCCCCATTTGTAATCAAGACGGGAGACCTGATTGACGTAATATATCTCCGCGGTGAATGGAGTCTCTCCGCCAAATGGTAAATTAACAAGTTTCCCCAATAATGGTAAGTTTTTTGTTGATAGTGTGTGGGTGCCGGGCCCGAAAACATCCAGAGCTTGCCCACCCTTGAAAAATATTGCCTCCTGACTTTCATTTACAATTAGTTGTGCTCCCATTGTGATGTTCTCTTTATCATACTTCCAGACCAAAAGGTCTGGAGAACCGTCATGTTTAATGCGATCTATAAGTGCCATAGTAAATCCTCTCCATTACTGTGCGAATAAAACCTCTTTTGTGCCGATACTAAGCGACCTGATGTCAAAATTTGAAAGAGCAATGCTGTTGGATGAGGCCAAAATCTCCCTTCTTTCTGATTTTTGTGTGTAGTACCTCGCAACAACTACTGGCAGATATGTTAATTGCAATTGTCTAACGTGCCCCCCAGCATAACCTTGTGTTGATGATACAAATTGTTTCATATATTTTAATGCATCATTAGAACCCACCACGGGAACTACCGCAGGCGTTGAGTATCCGATAGTTGTACGAGACCTAATTGCACTATAACATTGCTCACTCAAAGGATCACTTGAGGTAATAACGAAGCATTGTTTGTTATGACGCATAGCTTCCGTTAAGATAAGTCCAGATGCCATTGATCCTTTTTTGAATATCACACCTTTCTGCTGTGAAAAATCTAGTTCAGCAAGCCAGAATGGTAGTAATATCTTCCTTTCTCTTTCCACCGATTCTTTTCCACTTAAGAACGAGGATTTTACCAAGGCCACCATTCTTCCTTCAGCCCAGCCAAAGTCAGACACTATAGGCAAAGAAGCTTCACCAGATATCGATTCCATATGTAGAACCAGATTAGATAGGAAAGCTGACAACCACCTTAAATCCGAGGAGGGAGTCTGTGCTTTTCCAACCATCTCTTCGAGGTTAGCCAAAAAGATAGTAAAGGGCATCCCCGTTTCAGCGCCGCATTGACCGTAAAATCTCACACAGGTGGCAAGAATGCGGACTGTGTCTGCGTCATTGCGCGTTCCTTCAGCAGCGGGTACAGTTTCTCTTGGTTTCACTTCAGTTGCTTCAATTGCAGATGCAGTCTGCTCAAGCTTTACGGCTATTAACTCCAGATTATCTGCTACATAATCCGTCATCACTCCATCTGTACTAGAAAACAGATCCTCTAGAGTGTTTACAGCCTCTTCGAGTAACCTCATCCTAGTTGCCAGAGCATCTGAAAATTCAGCTAACGATGGATCAATAGACGATACTAATTGATTGGTCGTATTGTACAATTCATTAAGGGCCTGAAGGTTCGTTTTTGCTTTATGAAAACCATCAGGTGTCGGGCTAGCAAGATGGTGGCGGACATTAGACAGGTAACCCGCCTCAAGACATCGTACTTCCAGAGTGTGCAACTCATACTTCTCCTTCTCACCTATTGCAAAAACCCTGATTTCGGGTGATTGAACACGCACCACGGTTTCTTTTATTTTATCAACTAAATAATTCAAATCGGGCACTGATCGTAGAGTCTGATGAAAGGGAGATGAAGGGAGTCCGGTAAGCAGGGGGAACGTAAACAGAGACTGATAGCGAGTCAGGCTGAATACATCGGTTGCACGATCAGCTGCATTCTTCAATGGAGGTAATAACTTGTCGTTGAATATGAACTTGCGAGATGCTTCGTCAACCGTGGTGCTAATTCCTGCATTTCCGGCTACCTGGGAAATCCATTTCCTGATATCGTTTTTAAGGCGATCCATTTCCTCTGATGCTGTCTGTAGGGCAAATGTCCCGCCGCAATAATCGCAAATGACATTAACCTGAGAAGGATCACTCGGTAACGGTAAAGGTGCCATACAACCCGGACATTGTAGGGAAACAGCTTCCTTCGGCAAAGCCGATAAAGCCGCTGAGATAGGTTCTTCATCATGTCCAACTTGTGTACTGAACTTCGCCTTTAGTTGTTTATAGGTACCGATATCAATTTCACCAAGCGCCACTCGCCGATCAAGTGCATCCAGAACTTTTTCCATTTCTATATTGTCCATGGTTTCACCTCACGCTATATTTCGATAAAGCATTAATTGAGTTAATTTTTCACAAATGATATATATGTTATGTACTGGTTCTGCTTCAGAACCAATTGAATATCTCTTTATAGGCAGCAATAGTGTTGAATGACCTCTAATCCCTCCATTAAATGATTTTTTGAGTTCTCTCCCACCAATGTTCAGCTTATACTAGACAGTCATTATCTTACAACAGGCTCTGCTACTCACTCATTAGTGTCTGTGTGCTACACGCTCAAGTGCGCGTAATCTTTCATTATGATTCGTGAGCACATCGTTAGTTTGATTAAATAGTTGATTAGCCCAAGCACGAACTTCATCAGCACGCATCGTAGCATATCGGTCTGCTTGATTCTCAATAGCAGAGCCACAAACAGTGCAGACAGTTACATGGCCTGCATTGTCAATCATACGTAAGTCATCACTTGAGGATTCTAAGAGCTGGGTGTGATAATCCTCAGTTTCTGCAGGATAATACTTAAAGAATACATCTTCTCCTTGCATTTCCCGACCGCACATCCAACAGTGAGATTTTGATGATACCTTTGCAATATGGTCGTCAACAGTTTTTGACCAATCTACAACCATAGCTTGACGAAAACAAGATGCCGCCTTCTGCATGTGATCATGTGCTTGTACGGGTGAAGACAGAACAACTGAAAGAGCAGAATAATAATCTGACAACCCTTCACAGTAAAAAGCACGCAGCATTGCCTTTTCCACTGGCCCCTCTAATTGAAGTCTCTCCGAGATATGAAGCGGAGCGTTACCAAGTTTCATGAAGCCTTCAGCCGCGTTCATATATTCTAGAGTCATATCAGCATAATTGCCACACTTTTTTGCCTGTTGTTCGTATTGTAAGGATCTAAGTTCCGCGATTAGAGGGGAAGTCTGGATCATTTCATCTTGGCTTCCTATGCATGGAACTTCAGTTATAGGCTCCAAGACCTGGATTAATTCAGGAAGAGTATCGAGATTACGTTTGTCAATTAGTTCATACAATGTGGCATTAGCTTTTGCGAGTCTGGCCATGTCTTCATTTCCTTCCTGGAGAAACATCTCGCAAGCCTTCGAAAAATGTTTAACAGCAGAGGGATAATCCGGTGGTTGAAGCAGAACACCCTTCTCATAAGCTCTTTGATATTGTTCCTGCGCATTGAGTCCAATTCCAACTTCTTTGCCAACTGCTTTCACTCTATCAAAGATACCCATATTATATCTCCTCTGTTACGGCCACTGTAATTGAGCCATTAAACTTTCATATTATATTAAGGGCCCATTAAGTTTTCCATTATATCCGGAGGCCATTAAGGTAATAAAACTCAATAAACCATCATTTTAAGTAATAGAAGCATCTCAGCTCTCTGTACTTCCTTGCTCCTCGTGAGAGTTTCGGCGGCGATCTCTCGTTTCTGCTCCGTTTGGGCATAACTCCAGGAGGTATACAATCCCCTCTATCGAGCGGTCATGGGCCCTATCATTGAGCATTCGAGAAACGACGGCTCTTCTGATGAAACAGGCTTTTTCCTTCCTCATCCGGCAACGCTGCACCATTTTGTGAAATATCATCTTGACGTAGACGGGCTGAAGTGGATCATGGCACTGGTTAGGACTGCTCTCATACGATGGGCAGATAAAGATTGGAACGGTATCATCGCTCAATCCCTCTGAAGGCATCGCGGTATGACGGCTATGCACTGTTTCATCCGCATTACTCGGTTAAATGGATAAAGCCCACATCTTCCACCGGGGCAGATGTCCACTGGGAATAGCATATTCACCGAGAACCGGTGCCGATACCACGCACCTCTTACTACTTATCCAGACCGTTGCGTCAACGCAGCCCAGCCTCATGGCATTTCTGCGGGATACAGGCTATACTTCTTTCGATGCTCATGCTCGGTCTGGTCTCACTCGCATGCGCGTCCCTGCATTGCTCTGCGTGAAGAAGCAGTCATTCAGGATGAGGGGATCGAGCGCCACAGTCAGCACCGGTCAATAAACTCTGAGGACAAATCCGAACAAAAGGCTCATCGGTGGGACGAGACTAACCTAGAGAGCGAGTGGATAAAAGGGAGCGATAAGTAAATGCAATTATCAGTAAAAATTTTTTATTTTCCTTCGATTTAATGTACTTTTTGGTTGATAAATTCTGTAAAATCACTAATCAATTTTGATTTTTTCTTTTCTATTGCCTCTTCTTCAAATCTACCAACTCCGGACAAAGTTTTTCCTAATACTAAATCGCGAGAGCTATAAAATACGTTGTCAATATTTATTGGAAATGATTTAGGATTTGGTGTACCCAATAGCGTTAACGAGTATTTATACCCCTCAACAGGGAGAAGATACATATGTTCCCCCCCTAAGAGTACTTTTTTTCTCTCGACTCCAGAGATCATATCATACTTGTATTCAATGTATTTTCCATTGTTAAGAATGACAAATATATCATCCAAAAACCAATGTCCTCTAACAGGAGTGTCTTCATCAGTTCTTATGCCCGATTCAAATCTAAAAATTGCATTCTGCCTCAAATAAGGGAGATCCCTTTTAGTGGTGCTTTTAGCCATACACACGTCCTCTATTTGAGAGTGGAGTAAATAACATATATAATATTCGATTTGCGTGCTGAACTGGAGGATATCCGGTAATTATTGAATATATTGAATAAACTCAAATTTATGGCCTTCCGTAAAACCGATGACGGGATCTAGGCAATCCTCGAGCAGTAACTAACTCTTTTAAACCCCCCGCCCAGCCTCAAACCAACCATAGCCCATACTCACCGGCATCCTGTGCATCCGACCACCAGTTATGCCTAGAGCATTGTTCCTAAGGTCATCCCAATATTCTCCCGATCATTCATGACACTGCATGCCAAGTGAATCAAGCCCATGAATGAGTGTTCACACCGCTCGTAGCCTAGTGCCCTTTGTCTCCTAATTCTCTAGGATCATCGGGTAGAGTCGCTTGAGTTTCCTCCTCGCATCGCTTGTGGTAAACTGCCAATCAACACCATTCGGTTGCTGTTTCTGCCCGGATTGCTTCGAGAGTCGGGATTCTGCGGTTCAAACATTGGCGCGTCAGGACACTGAGTTCAATCTCAGCGATGTTGAGCCAGCTCCCATGCTTTGGCGTGTGATGGATCTCCAGCCGGTTCAGCAGGTTTCTTGCTTTTTCGGGAGGGAACGTCTCGTAGAACGCTCCCGGGACATGCGTATTGAGGTTATCACAGACCAGGATCACCTTCTCTGCATCGGGATAGTCCACTTCGAGAAGGTGTTGTACCTGGCGAGCCCAATCTATCTTGGTCCGCGTTTCGGCTATTGCTATCCGGCGCCACAGTCCCAGCGGTTCGGTGAACATGAACCCGCAGACGACCCCGTTTCTCCGGTACTCATAGTCCCGCCGTTCCGGACGACCGGGCTGTGCCGGCATCGGTTCCCGCACCTCGGCATGCAGCTGGATCGGCTGTTCGTCCATGCAGATGACGGGGTATGCCGGATCAAACGGTCGCTGGTAGACCTCCAGCACGTCTTCCATCGCGGCGACAAAGTTCCCGTTTTCGGCGGGGGGAATAACCCACTGCTTTTTGGTATGTGGCTGGAGCGCGTTTTTTTAGCGTCCGTTCGACGGTCTTGATTGAGATGGTGTCGACGATCTCCAGCTCCACGAGGCGATCGGCAAGTAACTGCAGCGTCCAGCGGGATCGACCATCCGGCGGTTTGCTGCAGGCGATCTGGATGAGACGGGCTTCGCCGGCGCCGTCCAGTTTCCGAGGACTTGGGGGTTCGTCGCGGAGTTTCCGGTGCAGCGCCGCGTCGAGCCCCTGCGTGACAAACGCTTTGCGGACGTTGAACACGGAGAGCGGGTGACACCGGACAAGCTCGGCAACTTCGGGATCAGGTTTGTCGGCATGGAGCAGGATGTAGGCATGCCGGATCGTGGAGGCAGAAGATTTGCCACGGTGAACGAGAGCTTCGAGGAACGAACGCTGGTCGTCGGTAAGGGTAACGGTGTACTTGCTCTTCCCCATGAAGGGATGTATTCAATAACAAACAATATAATTGTTCTTATAAAAATGTGGGACAAAAAGCACTAG
>PGYL01000036.1 GCA_002839645.1 Methanomicrobiales archaeon HGW-Methanomicrobiales-2
AGATTCGGATCCGATCTCTGCAAGTCTCCCCAGGATGACAAGTGCTGATGATACCACATACTCGCTTGCCGCCGAACTGCCGCAGGTAAAGGAGTCTTACCCGGTATACCGGGTCAGTCCCATCGAGATCACAGAAGAGCAGGTCAAAGAGATAGCGAGCAGGTTCGACCTGTCGGGAACCCCGAGGGTTTCCAACAGGGACACAGGCGAGGTGCTCGTCGTGGACACGTCCAAGCAGCCAGAAGAGCAGGTTTCGGTGTATACACATTCCGGCGCGGTGGTCTACCACATCCTCGACCGTGAGTTCCCGAACGAAGTGACCCAGCAGCCGAAGCTGCCTTCAGATGCGGAAGCAGAGAAGATCGCCCTTGAGTTCCTCAAGAAGACGCAGATGGAGTCCCCGGATGCGAAGATCGTGAGCGTCGGGGTGAATCAGAAGCAGGAGGTCTGGGAAGCAGGTGCCACCGAGCCGAAAGTATCGTACGATGTGACGAAAGCAGTCCGCTTCGGCCGAACACTCGACGAACTCACAGTATATGGGGATGAATTTGCGGTGATCTTAGCCGACGGCGGTGAAGCCGTCGGGCTTGTGAAGACGTGGAGAGAGGTTGTGCCAGATGGAAGCGTCAGCATCAAATCGCCGGAGCAGGCATACGCAGATCTCCTCGCAGCAAAGACGGTTCGTCCATCTGTGGCCGCTGAGTTTGATCGCATCGTGATCGAGGAGGTGTCGCTCGGATACTGGATGGAGCCGAGGAGTGTTATACAGGAGACAGCCTGGCCGATCTATGTTTTCTCCGGAACAGCAACCCACAACAACATCGAGGAGCCGTACATAGCCTATGTCTTCGCGAACGAGTCAGCTGAGTGTTAAGTCGCTCTGCAAACACCCCTCTTTTTTTCGCGAACCGGGGGCTACAATGCTCGTAGAGATTTAAAATGGGTCTATAAAGAAGAGTTACGATGAAAAGCAATCTAACGCTATCGATACTTGTATGTGCGATAATTTTGGCATCAGGCTGCACATCCACGTTGTTCGGCACAGCCATCGTCAGGGACGCATACTGCGATCTTGACAACAATTTCACGTTCACCCTGGTGAATACCGGCGGCAGCAACCGGTCCGTCGAGTACATGTGGACGTTAAACGATCCCATGGCCGATATGCCGCTTTACCGGGGAAAGGGATCGGTTATTCTTCACCCGCACGAGTCCCGGACGCTTACGTTCGATCCCAGTGTGCCCTTTCACGGGAATTACTTAACGGGCTGCGTGATATGCATCACCCTGTATACTAACGGAAAAGAGGTCTACAGGTATAAGGAGCAGAAGTCGTCCCTCGACTGGGACTACTCCGTGGAACCTCCGGTCAGGTACCTTATCAAACCGGAAACGATGTCTTTCATCTTCTCGACGGTCGTCGAACGCAATTCCGATGATGACTATATCGTAACGATAGCAAACAGTTCCTACGTCCCCAAACGTACCACGCCCGGAGTTCCCCGCAGCACTGCTCCGGGGCCGGAGATACACTGGATCGGCCTGCAGATCGGGGAGAGTGACTGGTGGACGTCCCGCCTCGCATCGGCAACCCAGAACGGTTCCGCACCGGCGTTCGTGGACCGGGACAGCGATTCGTGCATCACCCAGGGTGATTACTATATTATACCTGCATCCTTCGCAGGGGAGTCCGTACGATTCCACTCTGCGAGCGGGTATATCCTTCTCACGCATACCAGCTACGTCCCAGGGAGCAATCGTCCACTTTACGGTGAGTGCCAGCTGCTTCCTGAGGGTGACCCGACCGGATAACACGGATAGATAAGAGAAAAGAGCGTAATCTAGAGCGTTTCGGCCCGATCGAGAGAGGGCAAAATGGCGTTGCCGGAGGTCCGCCTGCTCATCTCCGTGGTCGGGCGGGCCCCCCTGTGCCCGAAGGCATTACGTTGGTTACCACTCATCAGACTTAATGATATGCCCCACCAATTCTGAGGAAGACCGCAAGCTGACGCTTACCAAACCCCGTAGCGTCAGGCCCGAAAAGCTTTCAGAAGAGTGGATGAGACCGGGACGGCTACTCCGTCTGCTCCCCCGTTATATCCCCGGCGGGCTCCTGCCGGGCGCCCTTCCACTCCCCCTTCAGTTCGGGGTAGTCCGCCAGGATCTTGCTGACCGTGCTCCTGCTGACGTCGAACATCCGACAGATCTGACTGATGCTCGTCCCAGCCTGCCGTATCGTGAGGAGGGCCTCGACCTGACCCTCATTGAGCGCCTTCGGCCTCCCGATGGGCCGTCCATCCTCTTTCTTCACCTTCTTTGAGACGAGGGGGGCGATCTTTCGGGCGCTCTCCCGGTACTGATCCATATACGCGATGAAGTTGCCGATAGCCTCTCTCCTCTGCTCCGGGTCGTCCCGGAACCCGAAGATGTCGTTATTCACGCAGTAAACCGTGTATTGGTCGTTTAAGGATTTGAGCGCTGCAAGCCCGGCATCCAGATCCCTGGCAAGGCCGGCAAGATCGTAGATGACAACGTCGGGGCAGTTATTGGCGGCACAGTAATCCAGCATCTCAGCAAAGCCCTTGCGCTTCTCCGGAGGTGTTGCGCTTGCCCGGTGGTCGTGGAAGATTTCAACGATCTGAAACCGATATTTACAATAGTTCTCGACTTCACTCTTTTGTGCTGCGAAATCTCCCTTCTTTCTTGTATTCAAGTATGCCACAGCATCTCTTTTCATCCGTTTATGATGCCGTATAATCGTATATATTGCTTTTGAAAAAATGTGAGCAACGCCTTATTGCGGCATGACAGGAGATCCCGTGGAGATTCCTGCTCTATTGCCGGCAATGTGTAAAAAAGGTCTCAGGACCCATGTTAAAAGGCGGATCCTGCGGATTAAAAAGAGGAGGTCTTACTCTTTCGGCTCCCGAGAATCCCACCGGTCCAGAACCTCCTGCCCCTCGATGAAGACGAGCCCGTGCTTCCTCGCGTAGTCCATCGCACCTTCCTTTGAGAGTGCAAACCCCGTCTCGTCGTCCAGCATCTCGCAGATCGTAACGGCCGGGGTGATGTTGGCCATGCCGGCAAGCGCAATCGAGAGTTCCGTCTGCCCGTGCCGCTCATCGAGCAGCCGGTCGGCGGCCCGCAGGAGCGCCATATGGCCGGGTGTCCGGAAATGTGCGGCAAAGTCGTGCCCGCCACCGTTAAGCGACCGCTGCACCTCTTCTGCAATGGCGGTGACCGTCAGAGCGCGATCCCGGTCCGTGATCCCGGTATAAGTCTCCCGGTGGTTCACCCAGAGCGAGAACGACGAATGGTTCTTCGGGTCGTACGGGACCTCGCCGTCCTTTTCGACGAGGCTGCACGCACGCAGAACGTCGTGCGCAAATGGCAGGCCGAGCCTCTTTGCGGCCTCAGGGTGCACCGCCGTGCAGATCAACCCGCCGCCGTCTTTACGCATCTGCCGGATGTGGGCAGGCGTGACCGCGTCTGACCTGATTGCAAAATCAGTCTCGCGTTCCCGGTTGTCAAAGTCATATAACAGGACAAATTCGCCCCTGGCGAGGGCCTCTATGGCTGCATCAATCATGGGTAATCTCCACCTCGATCGTATCGTTATCGTTTAAGTTCAGGACTTTGCGGAGTTCACACCCGGCAATGACCTCGACGATATCCTCCGGGTAGTGGGTGCGGGAGGGCTCGACTATTGCGCACCTCTGCCCCCTGATCCAGCAGGGAAGCACCCGGGCACCACCGAACGTCCGTTCATCAGCGGTAAACCCGGGAACATCGACCCATCCGGCGTGGTCGAGCTGCTTGCGGACCTCAATGCTCGTCGCATCGAGCCTGATGTTTAAGGTACCGGGGAAGGGTTCAAACCCGAGACACCCGCCGAACTGCTCCTTGTAGTGGGGGATGCTCATGTAGTAGCGCCCTTCCCCGAGCCCGCTGATCACGGCCCCGGTCAGGGAATACTGCCTGCGTTCGGGGTTGAATATTCTTGCGTAATCCGCATACTCCCGTTTCAGCGCCTGCTCGCCCTCCCGGGTGACGGCGACATACTGGCCGTCGGGCTTCATCGACCGGATGACGAACTGCTGCCGCTCAAGCGCGATCAGCCGCCGTGAGGCGGTCTGGGGGCTGATGCCCAGTTCGTTCCCGAGCGACTGCGACGAGAGCCGGATCGGGCCCCGGCACCCGCCGAGCAGGGCGACCATCTTCAAGGACTGCAGGTCTTCCGCTTCAACCATCGTATCAGAATTGAGATGCATACTATATACGGGTTGCGCAACGATCCCGCAGGGGGATCTTCGTGAAATGTCGATGTGGGATACGCTAATTATTTATGTCCAGGTGTTAACATTAGTTCTATGAAATCCGGAGTGCGGCATCAACTTGCCGAGAAAATGGCAGGAGAGATCACACTCTCGGACTCACCAGGACAGGCTCTCAAGAAGTGGCGGCAGAGTTTCAGCATCCCCCAGGGGGTGCTCGCCGAGCGTCTCGAGGTCTCTCCATCAGTTATCAGTGATTACGAAAGCGGACGACGAAAGAGTCCGGGGACCGCCATCGTCGGCAAGATTGTCGATACGATCCTCTCGATCGACGAAGACAACGGCGGCCGGTTCATCAACAAATTTGCTAAGATTCTGTACAGTGAGTTCGACGAAGATGTCATCTACGATATCCACGAGTACGCATCCCCCGTGAGCCTCTCCGACTTTGCTGGAGTCATCGGCGCCACAACACTCTGCGGCCCGACGGACCAGACAGTCTACGGGTATACGGTGATCAACAGCCTCAATGCGATCCTCCAGCTCTCTTCGAGCGAGTTCAACCGCATCTACGGCTGGAGCACGGAGCGTGCCCTCATCTTCACCGAGGTCTCAACCGGGAAGTCTCCCATGGTGGCAATCCGGGTCACGCCCTTTAAGCCCCGCTGCGTGGTGCTGCAAGGCATCAGCCCGGAGCAGGTGCACCCGATTATCCCGGGCCTCGCGGAGCGCGACCGCATAACGGTACTCTGTACGCAGATGGACATCGAGACGATCATCAGTTCACTACGAGGAAAACTATGGTAGGCATTTATTCATACGGCGTCTACATCCCCCGATACCGGATAAGAGTCCCGGAGATCGCCCGGGTATGGGGCGCCAACGCAGACGACATCACCCGGGGTCTCGGGGTCTTTGAGAAGTCCGTCCCCGATCTCGATGAGGATACCGCAACGATCGCCGTCGAGGCGGCCCGTGCCGCCCTCCGGCGGAGGGCCGTCGACCCCAGGGCAATCGGCGCTGTCTACGTGGGAAGCGAGTCTCACCCCTACGCGGTCAAGCCCACCGCCTGCACGGTCGGCGAGGCGATCGGGGCGACCCCCAACATGACCGCTGCCGACTACGAGTTTGCGTGCAAGGCCGGAACGGCAGGCATCCAGACCTGCATGGGCATGGTCAAGAGCAAGATGATCCCGTTCGGGATCGCCATCGGTGCCGACGTGGCGCAGGGCGCTCCCGGCGACGCGCTTGAGTACACAGCGGCGGCCGGCGGGGCTGCATTCGTCATCGGTGAAGGGAAGACCATCGCCGATATCAACCACACCTGCTCCTACACCACCGACACGCCCGACTTCTGGCGGCGCGAAGGACAGAACTACCCCCGCCACGGCGGGCGGTTCACCGGCGACCCGGGCTACTTCAAGCACGTTCAGGGCGCCGCCCGGCTGATGCTCGACGCAGTGGGGACGAGCCCGAAGGACTACGACTACGCTGTCTTCCACCAGCCCAACGCCAAATTCCCGCAGCGGGTGGCAAAGATGCTCGGGTTCACGGCTGAGCAGATCCAGCCCGGCCTCGTCGTCCCGAAGCTCGGCAACACCTACTCGGGGGCATCGATGATCGGGCTTGCGGCTACACTTGACGTAGCAAAACCGGGCGACCGGATCTTTGTGACCTCGTTCGGGTCAGGAGCAGGGAGCGACGCCTTCGATATCACGGTCACCGACGCCATCGAATCAGAGGATTTCAACAGGGCTGCGGCACCGAGTGTCGCGAAGCTTCTCGCAAACCCAACTTACCTCGACTATGCACTGTATGCCAAACACAAAGGAAAGATCGTGATGCAGAAATGAGAGACGTAGCAGTAATCGGAGTAGGGTGCACGGAGTTCGGGGAGCACTGGGGCACCTCGTTCCGTGACCTCTTCGTCAAGGCAGGGGCGCTGGCGCTCGAGGATGCCGGGGTCACCGGCGAGAACCTCGACGCCCTTTACGTGGGAAACATGAGTGCAGGGCGGTTTGTCGAGCAGGAGCACATCGGTGCCCTGATTGCGGATTACGCAGGGCTCGCGACCAACCACGTCCCCTCGACCCGTGTGGAGGCGGCCTGCGCGTCCGGCGGCCTTGCTTTCCGGCAGGCAGTGATCGCGGTCGCAAGCGGCATGGAAGATATCGTGGTCGCTGCGGGCGTCGAGAAGATGACCGATGTCGGGACCGGGGCGAGCGTGGACATGCTCGCAAGCGCCGCGGACCGCGAGTGGGAAGGGTTTGCCGGGGCGACCTTCCCGGGGCTCTACGCCATGATCGCAACCGACTACATGCACCGCTATCCCCTCACCCGGGAGCAGCTTGCACAGGTTGCAGTGAAGAACCACGAGAACGGTGCAAGAAACCCGATCGCCCAGTTCCAGAACCGTATCACGATCGATACGGTGCTGAACTCTTCGCTGGTCGCCGACCCTCTGCGGCTCTTCGACTGCTCGCCGATCACCGACGGTGCGGCGGCGGTCGTGGTGGTGCCGCTCGAACGCGCCCGTGAGTTCACCGACTCGCCGGTGCGGGTGCTCGCAAGCGCCCAGGCAAGCGATACCATCGCGCTCCACGATCGGCGGGACATATCCACCCTGGACGCCTCCGTGGCGGCAGGGAAGCGGGCGTTTTCGCAGGCAGGCCTCACCCACAAGGATATCGACATGCTGGAGGTCCACGACTGCTTCACCATTGCTGAGATCTGTGCGATCGAAGACCTCGGATTCTGCAAGAAGGGCGAAGCGGGCAGGCTCACCGAGGAAGGGGTCACGGCCCTCGGCGGGAAGATCCCCGTGAACACGAGCGGCGGCCTGAAAGCCTGCGGCCACCCGGTCGGTGCGACCGGAATCAAGCAGATCTACGAGATCGTCAACCAGCTCCGCGGCGATGCCGGGGCCCGGCAGGTGGACGCGGAGATCGGTATGGCCCATAACGTGGGCGGCACCGGCGCGACGGTCGTCGTGCACATCCTGGGGGTATAAAAATGTCGGTTTCACGGTTCTGGAGAAAGATCCCGCAACGCTACAACCTCATCGGGACGCAATGCACGACCTGCGGGCGGTATTTCTACCCGCCCCGGTCGCTCTGTCCCGACTGCCGGAGGAGCGGCAAGATCGTCGACCACAAGTTCAACGGTGAGGGAACGGTCGTCACCTACACAGTCGTCCGGTCGGCAAGCGACCAGTTCGAGAACACCACCCCGTACGTCCTTGCGATCGTCGAACTCGACGAGGGGCCGAGGCTCACCAGCCAGATCGCCTGCCTCCCCGAAGAGGCGAAGATCGGGATGCGGGTGCACAGCGTCTTCCGCCGGATAGCAGCGGACGGCGAGAGCGGCGTCATCCACTATGGCACGAAGTTCGTGCCGACTGAGTGACCCTTCACTCTTTTGGGGGTTCCACGCGGAAGGAACCCCATACTATCCTCCATTGTCGACTCACGCAAGGTTGGTGCGGTGGTTTTCGGTAACTCCCCTTCGCGTGAAGCCATAGCACTCCACACCCCTACGGGCCGGAAAAATTAGCAGCCCTTCTTCTCCACAGTTATATCGTAGACCGCATGCCACTTCCCCGGCGAGTAGGTCCTGACCTGCCGCTCGGTGACTTCCCCGGAGGTAACAGCCCGGATCAGGGGGAGAAATTCACCCTCCTGCTCCTCTAAAGCGTAGAGATGGATCGTCCCGCCGTCCCGGCAGAGCGCGGCAGCCGCCGGGAGGAACTGCGGCGCGGCCAGGGGGAGGTTCATGACGATCCGGTCGAAGGGGGGAAAACCGATCCCGGTGAGGTTTCCGGCGTCTGCGAGCATCGGAACGACATTTTTCACCCGGTTGAGCGCGATGTTGTGGACCAGAAGGTGGACCGCTGCGGGGTTGAGATCCGCGGCGACGACGAGAGCGGCCCTGCGGGCGAGGGAGATGGCAAACGGCCCCACGCCGGCAAACATATCGAGCACCCGCTCCCCCTCCTCCATCGTCTCGAGGACCCGCTGCCGCTCGGTCGAGAGCCGGGCCGAAAAGTAGGCGAGGGCAAGGTCCACGTCGAAGGAGAGCCCGTACTCGGTCACCCGGGTGCGGGTGGTGGGGGTCCCTGCAAGGACGGTAAACCGGCGGGTGGGGTACTCCCCCTCGACCGGACCCGCCGGGAAGAGCACCGTCTGCAGGGACGGCCGGGAGGAGAGCAGCATCCGGGCGGCTTCCGGGTCGTCGTCCTGCATGATGGCGATCCCGCCCACGAGCTCGTGGCGAGGGAGAACAGCCTGTTCCGGAACGGCCTCGAACTCGCACCAGGCGGCGCCCGCGATCTCCCGGGTGACCGGGAAGAGGATAGCGTCCCCCTCGGGGCGCGGCTTTAAGCCCCGGTCGAGGAGTCCCTCTTCAAGCAGCCGGCGCCGTGTCTGCTCGGCCTCTCGTTTCGGTACCGCAAGGCACCACTGTTCCTTCTCCATCTCGACCACCAGCCATCTTTAGGTATGCGTTCTCATACTTATTCATGGATGAGTATATCGGGAGGCTGAAAGATGGCTCCCTCAAACTCTACGCGCTCGAAAAAGTTCTCCCACCCGAGGAGGCCGTCCGGGTGCGGCGGACATTCATCGAGGGTGAGACCAACACCGCTCTTCCTGCGGTGGGGTCGTTCTCCATCGGGCTCGACCGGGTCGTGAAGCGCAACATCGAGAACATGATCGGTACCGTGCAGGTGCCGCTCGGTGTCGCAGGACCGCTCCAGGTGAAGGGCGAGTATGCCGCCGGGTCGTACTACCTCCCCCTGGCGACGACCGAAGGGGCGCTCGTGGCGTCGGTGAACCGCGGATGCTCCCTGATCACCCGGGCGGGGGGTGCGGACGTGCGGATCATGCGGGACGGGATGACCCGGGCACCGGTCTTTGCCGCCCGCGACGTCGTCCATGCCCGGGATGTGGTTACCTGGGTGGAGGAGCACACCGCCGAGATCCGGGAGGCGGCACAGAGCACCACGAAGCACGGGGAGTTTCTCGAAGCCGTCTCCTACGTCGCGGGGACGAGTGTCTTCATCCGCCTCGAGTTCGACACCAAGGACGCCATGGGGATGAACATGGTGACGATAGCGAGCCAGAAAGTGGGCGAACTCATCGAACGGGAGACCGGGGCCCGCCTCGTCGCCACCTCCGGGAACATGTGCACCGACAAGAAACCGGCGGCGATCAACCTGGTCCGGGGCCGGGGCAAGACCGTGGTCGCGGGTGTGCGGCTGACCGATGCGATGATCGTCGATCTCTTAAAGACCGATGCCGAGACCCTCGTAGCCGTCAACTACCGCAAAAACCTGGTCGGTTCGGCCCGGGCAGCCTCGTTCGGGTTCAACGCGCATGCAGCAAACGTTGTCGCCGCCATGTTCATAGCCTGCGGGCAGGACCCTGCCCACGTCGTGGAAGGGAGCACCGCGATCACCACTGCCGACCGGGTGGACGGCGGGGTCTACGTCTCGGTCACGCTCCCGTCGCTCCCGGTGGGGACGGTCGGCGGTGGCACGGGAGTCGATGCCCAGCACGAGTGTCTCGCGATGCTCGGCGTCGCGGGTGGTGGCGACCCGCCGGGAGCCCATGCGAAGGCATTAGCGGAGATCGTGGGGGCGGGGGTGCTCGCCGGCGAGCTCTCTCTCCTCGGCGCCCTCGCGGCCCAGCACCTGGCCCGGGCCCACCAGAAGCACGGGCGGGGATAACGGGAAGAGAGTTCGAGCACCGAAGGTGCGAGGTGCGACGTTCCTAAGGGGATACCGTTCTTCGCGGGTCGCACCTGGCCGTGCTCCTGCTCCGGCCCTTCGGCCCGTCGCACCTAGAACCGGAACCATTTCATCATAACGAGGGCATCTTCCTCGTTTGCGTAATAATTGGCAATCTGGAAGACTTCCCGATAGCCGAGACGGTGGTAGAACTCCTGCGCCCCGGCGTTGGTGATCCGGACCTCCAGCTGGACCCCGCTCGCGCCTAAAACAGCATACTCCCGTTCCAGGCGGCGAAGGAGTTGTTGCCCGACCCCCCGGCGCCGGTATCCCGGGGCGACGGCGAGGTTCATGATATGCCCGTAAACCTCTTCCCCGGTATCCTCAATCCCCCCTGCGACGAACCCGGCCAGACCTCCGTTGTTTTTGGCTACGAAGAACGTCTCCGGGTAGTAAGCGAGTGACTCCTGGAGCGTCTTCTCGTCCCAGGGATCGACGAATGCCGTCCTTTCGATGGCAACTATCTGCGGAATATCTGCAGGCTGTGCCCTGCGAATAGTGAGTTGAAGCGGCATCATAGTTACCGGTCTCTCCCTCGTGGAGTGCCTTACCTAATATAGTGTCAGGGGACAAAATAATAGGCACATACGAGTGGCGGTATTTATTTATGGTTCAGATCTATCGTTTTGCGGCGGTCCGTCCGGGACGGCGGTACTCCGAAAAAATTCCTTCCGTGCCCTACGATGTGGTGACGGCAGAAGAAGCACGGGAGTGCATCGAGAAGAACCCCCTGAGTTTCCTGCGGGTAAGCCGGCCCGACGCCGAACTCCCCGACCTCGCCCCACACGACGACCGGGTCTACCAGCGGTCGCGGGAGATATTCGACGGCATGGTCGCCGAGGGCCTGATGCAGCAGGATCCAGAGCCCGGGATGTACGTCTACCGGGCCGTCCAGGACGGCGAGGAGTTCATCGGTCTGGTCTGTTGCGTGGCGACAGAGGACTACGAGAGCCGGCAGATCCGGCGGCATGAACTCACCCGGTACGACAAGGAGGAGGACCGGACCCGGCACATCGACGCGGTCGGCGCCAACACCGGTCTCGTCTTCCTGCTCTACCGTGACCCCGGCTTGATCTTCTCTTATGTCCACTCCCTCATCGGCACAGCGGCGCCTGACGGGAGCACCACGACCGGATCGGGCGTGCTCCACCAGGTCTATCGGATCACCGATGAAGCGATCCTCTCGCGCCTGGAAGGGCTTTTTGCGGCGGTTCCGAATACATACATTGCAGACGGACACCACCGCGCCAAGTCGGCGGTGAACGTGGCGGAGAGGCGGCAGAGCGAAGGCAGGTTCACCGAAGAGGCAGGGAAGTTCATGGTGGTCCTCTTCGCCCACGACCGGGTCCGCATCCACGGCTACAGCCGGCTCGTCACGGACCTCGGCGGCTACACCACTCCCCGCGAGTTCATGGAGGGGCTCCCGAAATCGGGCTGGAACGTCCGCCCCTACGGGAAGGTCGATGCTACGGGCTACCAGATCGCACCGCTCGCGGCCGGAGCGGGATTGGTGCATGTCATGCACTTCTACCTGGAGGGGACCTGGTACGAGGTTTCCCGGCCGGTCGCGGACCTCACCGACCTGATCGGGTCCCTGGACGTCTCGGTTCTGCAGAAGGATGTCCTCGAAGGGATGCTCGGCATCACCGACCCCCGGGGCGACCCGAGGCTCCAGTACATGGGCGGGGCAAAACCGCTCTGTGAACTCGAGCGGCTCGTGGACTCCGGCAAATACGCCCTCGCGGTAGCGATGCAGCCGGTGCGGGTCGAGACGGTGCTCGCGATCGCCGATAAGGACGGCGTCATGCCCCCGAAGTCCACCTGGTTCGAGCCGAAACTTCTCTCAGGGCTTGTCGTCCACACCATCGATTGAAAATCAATATCACCATCTTTAATTCTTTTTCTGCCCGATCACCTCTTCATGATAACGATTGCTCTCCCCAAGGGAAGCCTCGAAGCGCAGACGCTCCAGCTCTTCAAGGAGGCGGACCTCGAGGTCAGGCGGACCGACCGCGACTACAACCCTCGCATCAACGATTCAAGGATCGGGAAGGTGAAGATCCTCCGGCCACAGGAGATCCCGCTCTACGTTCAGATGGGCTACTTCGACCTCGGGATATCGGGGCTTGACTGGGTGCAGGAGAGCGGCGCCGACGTCGTGGAGGTCGCCAACCTCTCCTACAGCAAGACCGGGGACGGGAACGTGAAGATCGTGGTCGCGGTTCACCGTGACGAGCCAATCGACAGCGTCACCGCCATCCGCTCGGGCAGCCGCGTGACGACCGAGTATCCCCGGATCACGGAGCAGTTCTTTAAGGATATCGGGGTCCCCGTCAGGCTCTTTGCCTCCTACGGGGCCTCGGAGGCGAAGGTCCCCGATCTCATGGACGTCGTCGTCGACCTCACCGAGACCGGGAGCACGCTCAAGAAGAACGGATTGAAGATCGTCGGCCAGATTATGGAGTCGCACACCGCGCTCCTCGCGAATCGCGAGTCCCTTCTGGACCCGGAGAAGCGCCGGGAGATCGAGGAGATCACAACCCTCCTCCTCGGGGTGATCGAGGCACGCCACCAGGTGCTCCTGACGATGAACGTGCCCTCAAGCGCGCTCGACCGCGTCATCGAGGTTCTCCCCGCGATGAAGAAGCCCACCATCGGCAGGCTGCACGGCATAGACTACTTCAGTATCCAGACGGTGGTGCAGAAAGGGCTCGTCAACGGCCTTATTCCGCCGCTCAAGGCCGCGGGTGCCGAAGATATCCTTGAGATCCCGATAGCGAAAATAGTGCGGTGAGGCAACCCCTCACCCGCGCCGGGAGTACTCCTTTCTGCAGGCGTAACAGACGAACTTCCCGTCCTCGAGGCGGACCCGGGACTCGGCAGTCATTTCGCCGCACTTCGAGCACGGCACCGACGAAAAGATCCGTGCCCGCTCCGGGATCTCGATATCGACCTCGCGGATGATGAAGAGTTCCTCGGCGGGCATCTCCAGGATGGTTTCGACGATCCGATGCATCCGCTCGTGGAACTCGGCCTGCTCCTCATCGGAGGCCTTTCCCTGCATCACCCGCGCCCGGAGCGGCGCGAGGCAGGGGTCGAGTGAGTCGACGTCGAACGATGGGTTTGCAGCCACGCGGACCGCGGCCCCGGTTTTTCGGTTGATGAACGTGAAGGCGTGCTTGCCGTAGTCCTTGAAAAGGAGATTCCCTTTTCCGGCGGTGCACCCGGTCAGGACCTGGATGGCATCGACGCCGCAGGCATCGGTCTCGGCGATGGTGACGAGTTCCTCGTCTTCCGAATGGCCGGAGCGGAGCCTTGAAAGGGCGATCTCGGCCGCCCGGTAGCCCGTCGCGAGGCCGGGGCAGACGTGGCCGTGGAAGGCGGCCGCTTCTGCGAACCGGTCGTGTGCTTCTCCCGGCTTGCCGGGGGGTGAAGTGTTACACATATGCTTACCCTGCACGAGATGTTGTTACGATCTTAGGGATATATGTTACGATGGCCCGCCGGAGCTCGCGGGCCCACTCCTCTGCATATAAGGGCCGAACCATTCCGGCCTGCGGGCCTGCACACCAGACGAAATATTTTTGCCACCGGTTGTCTGCACGTTTCCAATATCCGATTCTAACGGCATATCTTTGAAGATACAAGAGAGGTGGTTATTTATATGCCCTCGCGTATAATGACTGCTTTACATGAGAGTCTCCGGGGGCGTCCTGGCCCTGCTTGCCGCAGTCTGTATCCTCTGCACCACATGCGGTTGTCTCGGTGCATCCTCGTCGCCGTCGGGCGGGGGCATCACCCCCATCGACCTGCCGGAGCCGCCGGGGGCCTCGACCCTCACCGGGGCTCTCGCGGAACTGGACCTGCTCGGGGCCGAAGGCGGCCTGAATGTCACCGGCACATCGGTCCACCAGGTACTCGGGACCGGCATGAGCCTCGACGGTCGGGCCACCTCCTGGGCCCTCGGTCTCCGGGATGGCGAGGAGGTGCGCTGGCTGACCTTCGGTCTCACGGGCTGGAAAGAGATCTCGCTCCGCGCCCCCGTGTCCGCAGAGGAGGTGAACCTCACCAGCGTCCTCTCCCCGGAGGATCTCCTTGCGATGCAGGGCGGGGTGCTCTCACCCATAATGGAGCAGCTCGGTGCCGATACGGTTGACATCGATCTCTCGGAGGGGGTCTATGCGATCACGATCCGATCGGACGCGGGGATGGAGACCCTCGCGTTCCGGGCGGATACCGGGGAGGTGATCGTATAAAACCGGTGGCCGATGACGGGGCGATGTCACTGGACTTCCTCGTGGGGTTCACGATCTTCATGCTCGCCCTGATCATGGTGGTGAGCATGGTGCCGGGGCTCCTCGCGGGTCTCGAGAGCAGCGGCATCGACTACGACGCGGTCGCCTACCGGACGGGGGTGATCCTTGTCGAGGACCCCGGCTGGCCGGTCTACCCGCCCTGGGAGATGAACGATCTGGCCCACAAGGATGAGATCCAGCGCATCGGCCTCGCGGTCTCGAAGGAGACCCCAAACATCCTCCTCTCGACAAAGGTTGAGAGGTTCTTTGACAACTCGTTTTTCGACCCCGAAGATTACCGCAGCAAGGTGATCTTCGGCGACATTCCCTACTCCTATAATTTCTCACTCCTGAGCGAGGATGGCACGTCCTATAACAACAGGACAGGGAGCCCCATCCCTCCAGGCCATGGCTACATTCGCCGGGTGGTGAAGATCAAGGAGCCGGGAGTGGCTGAGATCGATGGGAGTTTCGCGTCGCAGTACACGGCACCCTCCTCAAACCAGGAGTTCATCGTCCGACTCGACTTCGGTCAGTTGCTCAACCCGTCCGTCGGGGCGGCCTACCGCATAGACCCGAGGACCGAACCGGTGAACGTGACGATCACGGGATTTGATGAGTACCTTAACGAGACCGCACCGGCCCCCACGAACGCCACGCTCCGGACCGTGACGTTCTGGAAAAAGGATCCGACGAGGCCAATCCCGCAGTTTACCAAGATTCCGTTCTCGTACAGTACGACGGACTCGAGTCTCTACACCCTCACCATCGATGGGAACCCGTACGACCTCACACCTGACGCAGAGGTCTTTGACGACATCTCCCTGGTGCTGAAACCGGCGGCCACCTCGCTCTTCACCCTGGACCAGAACAGCATCCTGGATATCCGATTTAACTTGGGGGATCCCCCTCCCCGGCCCAACATCTTTGGCATTCACGATTACGACTACAACATGACGACCGTCCCCCGCCCCGACCTTAAAGCCGGCGTTCTGGAGGTGGCGATATGGTGAACGATTCGGGGCAACTCTACACGATGGAGGGTGTCGCGGCCGGGATCATCATGCTCCTGACCGTGTACATCGTCATAAGTACAACGAGCATCTACACCGCAGGGGATACCCACATCCCGGATATGCAGCTTGAGCAACTCGGAAGCGACGTGCTTGCGATGATGGATACGCCGGATACCAACGGAGATACGAGCGAGCTGGTCGGGTTCATCAACGGAAACGAGAGTGAGCACTTCAACAGTACGTTCCTGACATACTGCAACGCAACGACGGACGGCACGCTCGACGATCTGCACATGAGCGCCAGCGTCACCTACCGGGATGGGAACGATATCAGAGAGCGTCAATTTGTTGCACCCGATGACTCCTGGACGGGAAGAGAATCCGCTGTGCGGGTAACCCGGTGGGTGCAACTACCGTCGGCAAACCCCTATGGTGGCGTAGGGGTCCGGGCTGTCCTCGTGGAGGTGCTGTTATGGCGTGCATGAATGAAGACGGTCAGTGGATCGTGCTGATGGGCCTTCTGGTCGCTCTGGGACTGTTCTTCCTCGCATTAATCATCAACCAGTCGGCGCTCGTCGGGCAGACGACCGCGGAGGGGGTGCTCGAATTCCCGAAGAACGACATCCGGGATTTGCGGGAGGCGGTCTTCAACTACGTTGATGCCTCCCAGAATACCGAGGTGCAGAAGGATATCATCGCAATATCCCTCGAGCGGAAGAACGCCGTGGTGAGTTTCTCGGCGGGCGAACAGCAGGACGTCTCCGGGCGCCTGCTTCGCCCGGTGACCATCCACTACAACAACGGGGTGACGGAGTACGATGAGACTGTGTATTACTGAACCGGTGAACGAGGAGGGCGTCACCCGGCTCATGGAGTATGTCATCATCAGCGGCGTGCTGCTCGTGCTGATGATCGTCATGATGTTCACCATCAACGCCGTCTTCATGGAGGGGCCGGCGGATAAACTCCGCTATCACGCCTTTGTGGATATCGGGAACGGGGTCAGCACCCGGATCGTGGACCTCTATGTGATCGCACCCGGCAGCGGGACCATCGCCACGAAGTTCGATATCCCCGACGATGTTGCCGGGAGGGGCTACTTCGTGAACGTGGGGATGACGGGCGCGAGCCAGGTGATCCAGGTGCAGGGCGGCAATGTCCAGAGCACAGTCGCCATCGCCGGTATCGGGGCGACGAAGGGTGTCTCCGGCAGCACCACCGGCGCGGGATGGAACATGATCCAGTACGACTCAAGTGGGTTTTAGGGAGGGAGAGATCCGTGAAGATGAATGATAAGGCGGTCTCCGAGGCGATCGGGTTTGTCCTGATCCTCGGAATTGTCATCAGCGGCATCGGTCTGGTCACGCTCTATGGCTATCCGGTGCTTGTTAAGGAGCAGAGCAACACCGACGTGAAGAACATGGAGCGGGCGATGATCGTCATCCAGAACGACATGAAGAGCCTCTGCTTCAAGAACGTCCCCTACAAGGAGACAGCACTCCAGGTGAGCGGAGGGACGCTCGAGGTGATCGACACTACTAACGGGGTCGCACCGAAGTTTACGATCTCCTGTAATGGTTTCGGGCCTGTTGAGTTCTCCCCTGGATCACTGACCTACCGATCCGACCGCGGCACCGAGGTGATCACCCTTGAAAACGGTGCGGTGATGACACGTCAGGAGGGGGCGGAGGGTTCGGCGATGCTTGCCGAGCCGCGGTGGTTCTGTGACATCAACCCGACGACGGCCGAAAAAACGTTCGTCGTCTACGTCATGAACATCAGCACCGATGTACCTATGGCGAAGTCGGGGATGGCAACGGTGAGGATGAGTTTGGAGAAAACGACCGTATACAACCCTCCCGGTGATGCCGGAAATGTCACGGTGACGTATACCGGAGATACCAATAACAACCATTCTGTGGCATGGAAAAACTACCTGACCGGCAGTCTAGATATGGGTGGTTCGAGCGGCACCTATACCCTGCCAGAGGTAAAGAAACTCGTCATAAAAGAGTACGAGATCAAGATCCACGACATCTAACTTTTCTGAACCCAAAGCCCCGGGAGAGAGGACGGCCGCCCCCCTCTTCCCGAGCATACAACCGTGCTCCTGCCGTATAAGAAATATAGTATAAAAAGGATATCAGAGATACCGGTTCTTCCGGAGCCACTCGACCTGGGGTCTCGTGTAGCGGTAGAGGATATCGCACTTCTCGTCCTGGAAACTCCAGGGGACGACGACCAGGACATCTCCTTCCCGTATCCAGACCTTCTTCTTGATCTTGCCCTTGATCCGCCCGGTGCGCGTCACCCCGTCGAAGCAGCGGATCTTGATATGATTTGCGCCCAGCATCAGTTCAGCGCTTGCGAACATCTCCCGGTTCCTCTTGTTCGGCAGGCGCACGCGGATAATCTCCTCTCCCGCCTCCCCTCCCATGGATTCGGGTTTGCGCTTCGTAGGATCTGTCAGTTCATCAACCCCATGCTCCAGAGTATTTGAGCTCTTGTGTGTCCAGTTTATACAACTGCTAGCTTATCAAATATTCTCCCGGAGGCGCGAAGGTGACCGTAACGGCCACCGGTCGCGTCCCGGTTGGCCGTGAGAACACCCGGCCGGAGCCCCCGGCCGATCACCGGGACCCGGGAGACCGCCACCGAGACGGTTATGTATATTGCCGGAACTATCTACCCAGCATACCCATGGCATGCCCGGACCCATCGCGCGGGATCTACGTCACCTACTTCATCCAGGGGCTCATTCTCCTCGCCGCAGCCTCCAGCATCACAGCGGGCGAGTACTTCCTCGGGATCTCAGCGGGAGTTGCCTTCCTCCTGACGATGGCGCCGTCCCTCATGACGAGGAACCTGCGCCTCTGCCTGCCCTGGGAGGTCAACCTCCTCGTCGCCGTCTCCCTGTACCTCCACGTCATGGGCCATGTCGGAGAGTACTACGTCACCCTCGCGCCCTACTACGACAAACTGACCCACCTCGTCTCCTCCGTCACCGTCGCGCTCATCGCCTTCTTTCTCGCGGTTCTCGCCGAGCACCACGGGGACATCCGGTTGACGAGGACTGCGATCATCGTCTTCATCCTGGTATCCACGCTGGCAGCGGGGACAATATGGGAGATCTACGAGTTCGTGGCCGACCAGATCTTCGGCACGAACCTCCAGCATGGAAACATCGATACGATGTCGGACCTCGTCGTGGACCTCGCCGGGGCGGTGATAGGCGCTGTCTTCGCTGCTATTGCCCTCGCCAGGACAGAGGGACACCAGTTTATCCGGTTCTTCGCCGACCCGACCTATCATCCGGAACAGGGTGACCTCGTGAGTGATCCGATCGATCTGGCTCGCGGTCGCTGATCTGTCTGGTTCGCGCCCGCCGGATTATATTTATATTCATAGGAGAAAATAAAATGGAGTGATCCTGAAGGCTCCAAGCACACGATATCTGGCGTTATTTATGCTCATCCTGCTCCCGTCCATGACCGGCTACATGGCCTGGGAAGCACGGGCCGTCGAGGTGACTGTCCTTACGATCGACGGGGCACCCGAAGGCATCGTCTATATCACCGACCCGCACGTCAGGGCGTCCAACATCGACCACGTCCGGGAGGTGATCACCGAGGTCAACCGCTTGAATCCCTCACTCGTTCTGATCGGCGGCGACTTCGTCACCGGTGAAGAGTCGGACTTCGCCTCTCAGGAGGTATGGCGGTCGCTGGACGCACCGGCCTACGCCGTGCTCGGGAACCACGATTACCGGGTGGGCACCGATAGCCGGACGGGCATCGAGAGAATGCTTGCCGTGCAGACCTCGACCGATGTCACCGCCGCCACGTACGACGTTTCCGCCTTAAACGACGGTTCCGCTGATACCGCGTTCGCCGACGATCTCACCGCAGCGCTGGAAGAGAATGGTGTCCATGTCCTCAGGAACGACTACGCCCACATCCCCGTAGGAGATGAGGAGATCGTCATCGTCGGGGTCGACGACGGGTGGGCCGGGATGGCAGACCCGCCCGACGTGCCGGCGACGGACGCATTCACCGTCTACCTCATCCACGAACCCTCCTGCAGGGCCGACTGGGACGCCGACCTCATCCTCGCCGGGCACACTCACGGCGGCCAATTCCTCTTCCCGGTAATCAAGCAGTTAAACGACCATGGCTTCATCGAGCTCGCGGGCATGTTCGATACGAACGGGACGCCGACTTACGTCTCCCGTGGTGTCTGCAGTGCGAGCGTCGCCGGGGTGGACCTCCGGTTCAACTGCCGGCCCGAGATCGTCCTCATCAACCCGACCGAAGAACAGCTCCGGACTATCGGCGGGTCTGCAGCCCCGCTCCCGGAGACCGGCACGGTATGAGCAGGAGCCCGCCGGGTACCCCTGCAGGTTAAATACCCTCATCCACTTATTGTCCGGGAATGCTGTCTCCTGTCGAAAGGCGGTATACGCTTCTTGCAGTCGCGCTCGGGTCCTCGCTTGCACCGTTCATGGTCGCCGGTCTCATCGTGGCGATCCCGGCCGTCGGGGAGGAGTTCACGGCGGACGCGGTGGTCCTGAGCTGGATCCCGACCGTCTTTTTCCTCGCTGCAGCCATGTTCCTCATACCGTTTGGGAGGATTGCCGACATTTACGGGGGGAAGCGGGTCTTTTCCACCGGCCTTGCCATATACTTCTTCTCCGCCCTCATCTCCGCCCTCGCCCCGACGGCACCCGTCCTCATCGGTGCCAGGTTCCTCACCGGCATCGGGGCTGCGATGATCTTCGCTACATCGTTTGCCCTGTTGGGACTCATCCTGCCGGATAGCGAACGGGGGGCCGCTCTCGGAACGAACATCGCCGCCAATTTCGGCGGATTCGCGCTGGGGTTCCTTGCGGGCGGCCTCCTTGCCTACTACAGCACCTGGCGGGTGCTGTTCCTGGTGCCGCTGCCCGTCGCCCTGCTCGCCGTCGGGATCATCCGACGATACCTGCGGAGGGAGTGCGCTTTATCAAGCGGAACACGCCTGGATCTCCCCGGTATCGCCCTCAGCACGACGATGATCCTCCTGCTCATGGTCGGGCTTTCCCTCCTGCCGGCGGTGTGGGGTGCCGCCGCCCTCGTCGCCGGCCTCGCAGCGCTCGGCGCCTTCATCGTCCATGAAGCCCGGACAAAAGATCCGGTTCTCGATATTCGCCTTCTTTTCCGTAACCGGCCGCTTGCTCTCGCCAACGCTGTGGTCCTGGTCTACAGTGCGACAGCATCCGCAAATGTCTATCTCTTCAGCCTGTACTTTCAGTATGTCCAGGGGTTCGACGCCCGGCTGGCCGGGGGTATCCTTCTCGTCGCAAGCCTGGTCACGGCATCCCTGGTCGGGTACGCCGGCCGGCTCTCGGATCGGGGGAGTCCGCACCAGGTCGCGGCGGTCGGTGTTGCGATGACGACCGCAGGCTTCTCCGCCCTCTCCTTCATCGACCCTGAAACGCCCGTAGGCATCCCGATTTTTGCATTGGGACTCATTTCGGCGGGAATCGCGTTCTTCCAGCCGCCGGTCTACAACATCGTCATCGGCGCGGCCGAAAGAGCGATGTACGGGGTGGCGTCGGGACTTGTTGAGACGATGCGCCTCCTCGGTATGACCGCCAGCATGGCCGTCACCATCGTCGCCTTCGCCCTCTTCTTCGGGGGCATGGAGATCACCGGCGAAACCGTTCCCCGGCTCCTCGCGAGCATGCAGGTGCTCTTCCGCATTTACCTCGCCCTTGCCGTGGTAAGCCTTGTGATGATCTGGCTTACCGGGCGTGCGGGGAGGAGTGCACCGTAGCTCCGGCTACGGTTCGAGGACCGCACGTGCCCGGCCGGCTATCAGCAGCACCTCCCGGAGGAGGATGCCCGCGTCGTGGGCAATGACCGTGGCATCGCCGTAGGCGACCTGCTTTGCCGTGAGGACCCCCGCGGCAGCAAGCCTGGCGGAGACCGACGGACTCACTCCCTTGATGATGGTGACCGGGTAGGATTGAGTCTCCTCGATCATCGTCCGGAGGTTCTGCTCCTCCGGGTAGTCCCACCCGATATGCCCGATCCCCCGGCAGGTCGCGTAGCGCTTTGCATGAGCGGAGAGTTTGGTGTTGCAGACGATCAGGGCGCCGTCGATGGAGACGGTGCACTGCCCGGAGCGGTACCCCTCCTGGAGATCCTCGACGATCGCCCGGGCGATCCGCCCTTCGTCGAGGCCGGTCATCCGGTGGTGGCTCGCGTGGTGTTTCACCTCGACGAAGATGGTGGTCCCGTCTTTGTAGGCGACGGCGTCCACCTCGTGCTCCCCGCACCGTCCGGCAAGGATGCACCCGCTCTCCACCCGGTAACCGTGCTCCCGGAGGAGGACCCGCACGAACTCCTCGAACTCCGGCTTCGGGCGGAGGAGGCCAAGCGCTCTCCGGAGATTGGTCCGGTGGGCGACGGCGGGGCGGACAACCTGTGCCCGGGCGCGGATCATCCGGAGGACCGCGGCGGTCTTCACACCGTCCGGAACCGACTCCTCGATCTCGCGAGCGACCCGTTCGGCATCCTTCTCACCCAGGCCCAGGTTCCGGAGCGTCCGCCGCACCTTCCTCCAGTCGAACGGCTGCGGGCTACCGTCGGCCTTCGTGACGTACTTCATCAGGTACGGTAGGTCGGCCCCGAAGACGAAAAACGTTCGCTACTGCGTTCTCCGGCGGCACATCCGGGGCGGAGCAGGATGGGTGAGAGGATCGGAGGCAGGGTATGCCCACCCCTGCCATGTTGAGATGCTGCCTTGCGGCTCCGGCCCGGCCGGGTA
>PGYL01000037.1:0-21323 GCA_002839645.1 Methanomicrobiales archaeon HGW-Methanomicrobiales-2
GACGCACCCCGCGGCATCCTTTTGGGTCTCCCCGGCCCTTACCGAAAGGCATTTTATCGACCGGATGTGTATACCGGGTAGTGTTTTTCTCATGATCGTTACGGATCTTCCCGGATGCCCTTCCCTCAAGGAATACCAGCAGATCGTGGGTAGAGAGCAACTCTCGGCACTCGAGGAGCTTGCCGATCGCCTTGCGGGTGTCAGGATGAAGGAGATCACCTCGCCCCGCCACGGCGGCGGCGTCGCGGAAATTCTGATATCATACGTCCCGTTCCTCAACGCGCTCGGCCTCGAGGTGGAGTGGAGTATCATGGAGGCCGAACCGGCGTTCTTCGATGTCACGAAGACGCTCCATAACTTCCTCCAGGGCCGGGAAGGGTTCTCGCCGTCGATGATCGAGACTTACTGGGAGGCACAGCGGCAGAATGAAGGACTTATCGAGGACGATTCGGACGTTGTGACGATCCACGATCCCCAGCCGCTCGGTCTCGTCGAGTTCCTGACGGCCCGGGAACGCAAGCGCAAAAGGCTGCTCTGGCGGTGTCACGTCCAGCTGGAGACGGTCCCCACCGCGACGGCAGGCAGCATCGGCAACGTTCTGCGGCGGCTGGTCGAGAAGTATCACGCAAGCATATTCTCGAGTTTCCAATACCTCCCTCTCTGGAACGTGCCGAGTTTCATCATCCCGCCGTTCATCGATCCCCTCTCGGAGAAGAACCGCGACCTCCCCGGGGCCGAGATCGACGCTACCCTCGCGAAGTACGGTATCGACCCGGAAAAGCCTATCGTCACCCAGGTCTCCCGCTACGACGTCTTCAAGGACCCGGTCGGCGTCATTCAGGCTTTCAAGAAGGTCCGCCAGAGGATCCCCTGCCAGCTCGTCCTCGTCGGCGGGCGGGCGTGCGACGACCCGGAGTGCTACCTCGTCCTGCGTGAGGGCCGCGAGACGGCCGAGGACGATCCCGACATCCATATCCTCGACCTTCCGCCGGACAGCCACCGTGAGATCAACGCACTCCAGCGGGCATCGGACGTGATCGTGCAGAAGTCCATAAAAGAGGGGTTTGGGCTGACGGTGACCGAAGGGCTCTGGAAGGGGAAACCCGTCATCGCCGGGAACGTCGGCGGCATACCGCTCCAGATCCGCGACGGCTGGAACGGTTACCTGGTCTCGACGGTCCAGGAGACCGCTGACCGGGTTCTCCACCTCCTCCGGCACCCCGGGGAGGCCGCGGAGATGGGAGCGCGAGGGAGGGAGTTCGTGCGGGAGTACTACCTCCTTCCCCGGGGCGTACAGGACCACCTCACGGTCATCGACCAGATGAAGAACGGCAGGATCACCGCCCGGGACAGCGTCATCTGCTACCACCCGCAGGTGGTGACGAGCCGGATGGCCGGGTGTGCGGCCCGGTACTGATTGAGCGCTCACCCTCTGTCCCTGTTGCCCTGACGGATGAGGGGTTCCGCATGAGCGCGAGTGTTGCCGGTGGGAGGGCCGCGTCAGCCCCCCGTCACCCGATGGGGATCTCTTTGCCCCCGGGTCCGGACCTGGTCCTCATTTTCTTTAAGCGCACTTCAAGAACGCCGTTCTTAAACCGGGTTTTAGCCCCCTCTCCCGTTACGCTCGCGGGCAGACGTATCAGCCGGCTCAGGGTGCCGTTTCCGCGCTCGTGGATGTAGTAGGCTCCCGGCTCCTCCTCGACCGGTCCGGGGCGGCTTGCCGTTATCCGCATGGTCTGCGGGTTAAGGAGGGTGATACTGATTGCGTCCCCCTCGGCGCCGGGCAGCTCCGCAACAACGATCACCTCATCGCCGTGGTCGAGGATATCGACCCGGAAGTCTGCGGAGAGGCCGGGAAAGTCGTGGCTGCCCCCACGGGAGACCGCCGGCAGCCCGCCGCTCTCTCCGCCCCGGGTGGTCTTGCCGAACCGGGACTCCCGGTTGTCTGCTGTCTCATCGATCGTTCGGTGTCCGGGTTCGGCGGGTTCGTCTTCTCTTCCTGTCATGCTCCTTGCCTCCTGCAGTCTGGTGGTAGCCATCGGATGGCAGGTCACCATCCGGGGACCTCTCATAAGGCGGCATACTTAACCTTTCGTACCGGGGGCAGGTGCGTCCGGGGCCGCTCATCTCCTGCAACCACATCACCTGTGATGTATATCCTGCGGTCTCCCGGCGATACCGGAGCGGTGCCGTGCCGGATAATCAGCCGGGCGTTCGTCGGCACTATTGGCGGAGTATCCGGGAACGGCGTTCCGGGCGAGGAGGTCGTCGGCAAAGCGGGTCCGACCCTTGCCGAGCGCGACCCGGCGGAGAATATCCGGAAGGTCAAGCAGGAGATGGCCCGCAGGGTGGAGAGGGGCATGGCAGCGGTGCCGGCCTGGTAAATACTCTTTTATTGCCTGCCCGTCTCGCGACCTCGTGATTATGGGCTCTGCTCTGCCGATCTGCCGGATTCGTCGTCGCCGGCCTCCCTGAGCGTGAACACAAACGCCGCCCCCTCCTCCGGGCGGCCCGGCACCCGGTCTTCGACCCGGATCCGGCCACCGTAGCGCCCGATGAGGATCTGCACGAGGTAGAGCCCGAGCCCTTCGCCCACGCCCCGTTGCTTCCTCTCGTAGCGGTGAAATATCTCCTCTTTCTGGTCGTCCGGGACGCCCCGGCCGGTGTCCGCGACCGTCACCCGGACGAACCCGTTCTCTTCTTCTGTCCTGACGGTTACAGCGACGCCGGGCCCGCCGTGTTTGACGGCGTTGCCGATCAGGTTCGTGAATACCTCGGGAAGGAGGTCGTCAGCAAGGACCCGCCGGGGAACGCCCTCGTAGGAGAGGGGGATGTCCGGGAAGTGGGCGATCTCCGCCCTGATGACCGTATCGAGATCCGTCGGCCGGAGGAGAGGCGGCCCGGCGTGAATTCGCCGGATCTTCGAGACGGTCCCCAGGATCTCGATGCTCTTGTTGACGCTCTTCTTCAGGCTCGCCACATACCCGGCCGCCTCCCCCTCCACGGAGTCGGCGAGCAGTTCGGCATAGAGGTTCGAGACGTTCTCGGTGTTCCCCATGTCGTGGGTCAGGATATCCAGGTAGAGGTTCGCCTCGCGGTGGGCGGACTCGAGATCCCGGTGAACCCGGGCGAGTTTGGTGGCATCGCGTTCGCGGAGGGACTGTTCGAGCTGTCTCTTCTCCGTGATATCCGTAAGGGCCACCCGGTACCGGCAATCCGCTCCACCGGCACCCCCCTGAGAGCGCCCTTCCGCTATCAGCCACAGGGATTTCTTCCGGCCGGGGTTCACGACCTCCAGCTCGCACCTCTCCTTCTCCCCGGACTCCGCCATGCGGGCCAGGAATTCCCGGAACGCCGGGAGGCTTGCCGGGGCCACGAAGGTCTGGAATCGCATTTGAACCAGGGATGCCCGTTCCACGTGCAGCAGTGCGGAGCCGGTCAGGTTCACCTGCCGGATCCGGCCTTCGCCGTCCAGCGTGAGGTAACCGACGGGAGCAAACTCGTAGAGATCCCGGTACTCCTCCTCCGAGGCCCTGAGTTGTTCCTGCGTCTGGCGGAGCTCCGCGTTCTGCAGCTCCAGGTTGGCCCGGTGCATCTCGAGTTCCTGGCAGAGTGCCAGCGTATCCATCCCGGAGCGCTCCGCTTTTTCTTCTTCCGCCGGCGCGGTCTGCTCCGGGGTATGCCGTCCCCGGGAATCCTTGCTGTCAGCGCTGTTGGCTTCCTGCATAAGACGAACTCACTCAAGTCTGCCAGACTCATCACGGGTGTTCGGCGGCTCCTGCATCGGGACGGTGGTAGCGTCCTCGATGGCGAGGAGGATCATCTCCCTCGATGTGGCAGGAGCACGGAGTTGCCGCGCGTTCAGGCGCATCGTGCGGCGCCCGATCCTGGGGAAGGTGTGGTCGATGGTCAACCCCTCGAACTGCGTCTCCCGGGGCAGGATCTCCTCGAGAAGGTGGCGAAGCTCGGGGATGTCCCACTGGTTGTCGCCCAGCGCATAGAGGTTTCGCCCCTCCGTCTCCCCGGGCGTTGTCTTGAACATATCGTAGAACGAACGGTTGGCAGATACAATCTTCAGGTCGGCGTCGAGCACGATCAGGGCTTCGCGGATGGTGCTGATGATGCTCTCAGCGTAGGCAGTGCTCTCCTGGAGGGACTGCTCCAGGCGCTTGATCCTGGTAATACCCACGAATGTGATGGCCACCCCATCGATCCGGTTGTCCGAGGTCCGGTAGGGGAGGATGCGCATGAGGTACCAGTCTCCATTCGTGACCTGCACCTGCTTCTCCCTGATCGCCAGGGTATCCAGCACCTGACGGGCTTCCCTGAAGATTGAATTCCCGTCCTGGACATTCGTGCCCAGATCCGTAACCGGACGGCCGACATCCGACGGAATCAGGTTGACGATCCGGGTGGCGGGTTCGGTGAACCGCCGCACCCGGAGTTCGGTGTCGAGGAAGACCATACCAATCTCGGTGCTCCTCAAGAGCGTGGCCATATCGTCCGTGGTCTGCGTGAGCTGGATGATCTTTGTCTGGAGTTCGGCGTTCACCGTGATGAGTTCCTCGTTTAAGGACTGGAGTTCCTCTTTACTCGTGGTCAGCTCCTCGTTGGTGCTCTGCAGTTCCTCGTACATGGACTTCATCTCTTCCTGCGAGGCCTGCATCGCTTCCATCGTATTCTTGCGCTGTTCCCGGCATTGGACGAGCTCCTGCCCTAACTTCTTCCATGCTGCATCCTCAAGGTTCGTGCCGCCGACCTCTGTTTGGGGTGGGCCGCTCTGTTCCTCCTCGCTCTCCTCGAAGGTAACCATCAGGAGGTCTCCCGTGCCTGGAGGGCGCCGGACCAGCCGCACGGTTACCGTGACCTTCTGGAGCCCCCCGTCCCTGATCGTGATCTCACTGCCGGTCACATCCCCCTTCTTCTGGATCGCGGCCTGGATGGCGGTCGCAATCTGGTACCGGAAATCTTCCCGTGCCATGGTGAAGATGTTCAGGTCCGCCCTTCCCGTCGGCATCTCGAGGTATTTTCCGGTCCGGCCGTATACGTAGAGAATGTCGCCGTTCTCTGTGATGACCACTGCAGGTGGCGCGTAGTACTTAAGCAGCTCCTGCTGGGTAAGGGTGCCGACCGGGGTCCCCGTTTGGGGCTGCAGACTGCGGGCCCTACCCGTCGTCTCAGGCAGGTTCCAGCTGCCCGGGAGCCCGATCTGCTGGATGGTGGTCGACCCGTCCCTCCTGGCGACGAATATCTTGTTCTTTGTATCGACAGCCGAAAACAGGTCCGAGTGCTCGCCGATGGTCTCCGCTGCACCGAGGAAGAGGATTCCGCCCGGGTTTAACGCGTAGTGGAAGAGCGAGATCAAACGCCTCTGGATCTCGGGTGCGAGGTAGATGAGGAGGTTTCTGCAGGAGATTACGTCCAGGCGGGGGAACGGCGGATCGGAGATGACGTTCTGGACGGCAAACACCACGGTCTCCCGGATCTCCGACCGGATCCGGTACGAATCGCCTTCTGAAACGAAGAAACGTTCCAGCCGCTCGGGAGAAACGTCCGCAGAGATATTGGCGGGATACCTTCCGAGGCGTGCGGTCTCGATGGAATCCGCATCCAGTTCGGTTGCGAAGATCTGGATCCGGAGGTCTCCACGCCGCTGGAGTGCATCCATCGTCTCATGGAGGGCAATCGCCATGCTGTAGGCCTCCTCGCCGGTAGAGCACCCCACGACCCAGATCCGGAGCGTCTCCCCGGGCCTGGAACTGATCAGGTCGGGGAAGGCCGTCTCCTGGAGAACCCGCCAGGCATCCGGATCCCGGAAGAACTGGGTGACCCCGATGCGCAGTTCTCTGGCGAGGATCTTCACTTCGTCAGGGTTTTCCTGGAGGTACTGGATATAGTCCTCGATCCTGGCGATCTGATGCAGGCCCATCCGCCGTTCAATCCGACGGACGATGGTGTTACGTTTGTAGAAGGTGAAGTCCTGGCGGGTATGGGTACGGATGAGCGCGAAGATCTTCGTGAGGGAGTTCTCCATCTGCCCGGTGTGCGGGCGAGGTTCCCGCGGAACCCTTGCCTGGTGCTGGACATAGTCGATGAGCAGATTCGGTAGTTCCTCTACCGGAGCGCTATAGTCTACGAGTCCGGTTGCGAGGACAGACTGTGGCATGGTACCGAATTTTGCCGTACCCGGCTCCTGGACCATCACCATGCCCATGTGTTCTTTCAGCGCTCGCACGCCCAGGCTCCCGTCGCTCCCCATACCGGAAAGGACGATCCCTACCGCCCGTTCCTCCTGGTCCTCGGCAAGCTGGCGAAAGAAGGTGTCGATCGGCAACCGCAACCCCTGGTGCAGGGTCTGTTCGATCAGGGTGAAGGTGCCGTGCAGGATAAAGAGATCGACATTCGGCGGGATGATATACACGGTATCCGGCTTAGCACGCATGCCGTCTTCGATTTTCACGACGGGCAGGGTTGTGGACCGCTGGAGGATCTCGGGAAGACTGCTCGGCTGATCGGGGGCCTGGTGCGTGACCACCACGTATGCGATGCCGGTTGTGTGCGGGACGTGAGCAAAAAAACCTTCCAGGGCCACCAGACCGCCGGCAGATGCCCCGATCCCGGCGATGGCAATCGGGGATCCTTCCGTTGCCGCGGCCGGCGTCTTCTCTTCACGGGGCTTTTCTACCGGGGTCCTGCCTGCACTTCTTGATTGTTCTGGTTCTTCCATTACCTCTTCCTCATTGTGTTGGTTTACCATTCGTGGTCGTCCTCACGCGCTGACATGCTATGAGGATCGATAACCCCGGGCTGGTCCAGATGGATGCACGCGCCATGCGGCATGCCTCTCGGTATACCGCAAGAACGCCCCACATGATTGATTATCGATCACCATTCTTGATGAACTTTCGCGTAGGGCCCGTGTCCTTCAATCCTTATTCCGGCGATTATGGTTCTCTGCGACGGCGGGGCGGCGTTAGCCAAAAATATAATTTCGGGGTTGTTCGAGGAGAACTCTCAACTGTTTTGCGCGGCCTTCCTGAGCGTGAGCACAAACGCCGCCCCCTCCTCCGGGCGGCCCGGCACCCGGTCCTCGACCCGGATCCGGCCGCCGTAGCGGGCCACGAGCATCCGGCAGATCGAGAGGCCGAGGCCCTGGCCGGTTCCTCCCCGGGCCTTTCCCTGCTCGAACCGGGAGAAAATTGCCTCCTTCGCATCGTCCGGGATCCCGGGGCCTGTGTCGGCGACGCTGACCCGGACCATTCCTTCCTCTTCTGCATCCTCGGTGGTTATGTCTATAGCGACCTCCGGGCCGCCGTGCTTCACGGCGTTGCCGATCAGGTTCGTGAAGACCTCCGGCAGAAGGTCGTCGGCGAAGACCGTCACGTCCTGACCGTCGTAACTGATACGGGCGTCCGGGTAATGGGCGATCTCCGCCCGGATCACCCCCTCAAGGTCGACCGGAAGAAGCTCTGTTCGGCTCTCGCGTATCTTTCGGATGGTTCCGACGTTTGCCGTGATCTCGATGCTCTTTTTGATGCTGCCCTGCAGTTTCTGCAGGTACTCCCGCTCCTTCCCGGCAAGCATATCCATGAGCAGGTCGGCGTAGATGTTCGCGACGTTGTCGACATTCCGGATGTCGTGGGTGAGGATATCCAGGTAGAGGTTCGCCTCCCGGTTCGCTGCCTCGAGCCTCTGGTAGAGCATCCCCCGCAGGACCCCGGTCCCGACCTCCCGGCCGACCGCTTCGAGGATCCGGCGGGTCGCGGCCGGGATCTCCGGTCCGGTGGTGCTCCCGAGCACGAGCGCCCCGACGACGGAGGACTCGGCAACGAGCGGGATGAACGCGAGGGAGGCGACCCCGAAGTCCGCGAGCACGTCCTGCTCCCGGCTGCCGGCACCTTCCGTCCCCTCGACGAACCATGGCTGGCCGGCGACGAAGACCCTGGTATAGGGCCGGTGGCGGACGTCGAGGGTCCGGTTCTGCATCAGGGCGAACTCGGAGACCTTCCGGTGGCACCGGATGCCGGCCTGCACCCGCTCCTTTCCCTCCAGCATGTAGATCGACCCGACGTCGAACCCGAGGTTGTCGAGGACGGCGTCCAGCGTATTGTCGAGGAGCTCGTCTAAGGTGAACGCGGATGCCGACGCGGTGATGACCGCGTTTAGGACGGCAAGCCTCCTGTTCTTTATACGGACCCTCTCTTCCGCCCGTATCCGCTCCGTGACGTCGGCAAGCGAGAAGACCAGCCCCTGGACGTCTCCCTTCGCATCCTTCACCGGTACGAGGCTCCAGTCCCAGTAGGTCGTCCCGCGTTCGGACTGGTCAACGTATGAAAACGGCTTTGCGTATACCCGGAACGCCTCCCCGGTATCCCGCACACGCTGAAAGATCGCCTGGTTCTCCGGGTTTGGGAAGAGGTCGAAGTGTCTTCGCCCGAGAAGTTCCTCCCTTGAGTACCCGGATCCTTCTGCGTAAGCCGTGTTCACGCGGACGAACCGGAACTCCGGGTCGAGGTAGGCCAGGTGGACGTCGGTGTACTCCATGACCGTCCGGAGGAGGTCGCGCTCTTCGGCGAGGTCGGCCGCGAGCGACTGGTTCTCGGCGAGCAGCCGCTCTCGCTCTGCGTCCACCTGAATCCTCCGGGTGATGTCCCGGGCGAGCCACCGGACCTCCGTAAGGCTCCCCCGGTCGTCCCGGACGGCCGTGGCCGAGAGGGAGACGGGGACGGGCTCTCCGGTCGCCGGCTGCACCCAGACCTCGACACCCCGCAGGGGTTCGGTGGCTCCGCCCGCGAGTTGCGCGACGAAGTTCCGGCAGGCCTCCCTGCACTCCGGGACGATCTGCAACCAGCAGGACGTCCCGATCAGGCTCTCCCTCTCTCTGCCGAGAAGGAGGGCTCCCGCCCGGTTCACGTCGAGGATCGTCCCTCGCGGGTCGCAGACGAAGTAGCCGTCGGGGGCGAGGTCGAAGAGCTCCCGGTAGCGGCTGTGCTCCTGCGAGATCTGCCGGTACTTCTCCTCGCTCTCCTTCCTCGCGGTGATATCGCTGACGAGAAGGACCACCGTCCCGTCGCCCTGGACCCGGATCGAGCACGCCACCCAGCGGTTGGGAGCGATCCGAAATTCCAGTCCGGAGAGCACTGTCCCTGCCCGGAGCGCCGCGACCAGCCGCCCTGCTGCTTCCGCGTCAGCGATGAGCGGTATGATGTGGGTGCGCACGAGCGCCATCCCGTTCGCCCCGGCGAGGTCCCGGCCGTCCGGGAGCGACAGGAGGCGACGAAAGGCCCGGTTGACCCGCACGACCCGTCTCTCGGCGTCGAGCAGGAGCAGGCCGTCCTCGAGTTCGTCGAGGGAAAAGTCCGGAGCGGATTGGGTCGAAGGTGTCGTTGCATGCATGGTGCGGTCGGTCTCCCGGGTCTTTCGGCTATGTTCGGAAGAGAAGATTCTGATATGGGTTCAGATAAAAGTTGGCAGAATGAGTTCCAGGGTGCCCGATTCTCCTGCCTGATGCAATCTTCATCTGCATTCCTACCTGACGGCTGCATAAAGACTTTGCCTTTTGGCCCTGCCCGGTGGCGGTGATGCGGGTACTCAACCTTCCAGCAGAGCGTTTCTTGCCTCGCGGGCAAAAGCAAGCGTCCTTTCCGGGTTGCGGATACCGTCTTTCTTGACGCCGGTATGCACATCGACTCCGTATGGGCGGACTTTCCGTATCGCCTCCGCGACATTCTCCGGCGTAAGCCCTCCTGCAAGTATGACGGGAATTGCCGAGTTTGCGACGATTGCCGCGCTGATATTCCAGTCGTGAGGAATTCCCGTTCCCCCGAGTTTCTCCCTGGTCCTGGTGTCGAGGAGGAGCGCATCGGCATAGGGTTCATAGCGTTTTCCCATCTCGATAGCCGACTCGTCCATCACGTGAACGGCTTTCACGATCTTCAGATACGGGAGAGCATCGCGGATGACGTCGATTTCAGGCGGCTCGACGATATTCTGGATCTGCAATGCCGTGCAGTGCGAATCGTTCACCAGTCCGATGAGGTCTTCTGTCTCCTGCAGGTGGGTGACTGCGACCGGTTCGATGAACGGCGGGAGATGGCGTATCATCTTCGCGGCTTCTGCTGGAGTTACGAAATCGCTGCTTTGATGCGTCACGCCCATAATGAAACCCATAGCATCGCAGCCTGCATCGATTGCGGACTGCATATCCGCAAGGCTGGCTGTTCCACAGAATTTAACACGCATCGGATCCTCTCTGTCGTTATGGCAGATAGGGTATTTGCAGATATTAAAGACCGCGACGACAGATCCGTGGCGGCGATCGGCGTTATATAATGGAAGCCATCAGGAAAGTTGCTTGGAGTGCCCCCGCCCGGATTTGAACCGGGGACAACCAGATCTTCAGTCTGGCGCTCTCCCAGTCTGAGCTACAGGGGCTTCTGCCTTACAATGTTGTCGGTCGTTCCTAATAAATACTGTGCTTCGCGGACGGCGGTCTCCCGTGCCGGGTAGCCAGACGACATCGGGCCCAAGACCGCCTGTTTATCACATCGCACACCGATGTATAACCAATGGGCCGGAGAGATCACAAGCCGGATTCCCGGGGCACGAACCTGATGCAGGCGCTCTCCGGAAGGACAGAGACCGTCGTGCACCTCACGCATAACGACCTCGACGCCGTCGGCGGCGATGCCATACACCGCAGGAAGTACGGGGAGGTCTTCACCATCTGGTCTTCGGTCGGCAAGTTCCTCTCCCTTTTTGACGCCGTGGCCGGCTCTCCGGGACGGGGCGACCTCCTCAGCATATCGGATATCGGCTACCAGCAGGGCGTCGAGCAGAGGCTCGCCAAAGCCCGGTCGAACGGATGGCGGATCGAGTGGCGCGACCACCACCGCTGGAAGGACGAGGAGATCCGGGCCGTCGAGAAGAAGACGAACCTCCTTCATGTCGACGTCGCCACCTGCGCCACCGGGATCGTCGCACGCGACCTTGCCCCCGGCGACGCAGTGGCGGAGGAGATTGCGCGGGTCGTCTGCGACTACGACCTCTGGAAGCACCAGGACCCCCGGTCGAAGATGCTCGGCCAGGTGGTGATGCGGAAGGGCTGCCGGGAGTACGTCCGCGACAACCTTGTCCGCGGTACCATCATCGATGCGAGGGTGGAGAGCGAGTACGCGGGCATCGTCCGGGAGATGGAGCGGGATATCAAAAAGAGCCTCCGGCACACCACCGTCATCGCGGACGGCCGCTACCGGATCGCGTTTGCTCCCCTCTACGGCTACCCGAGCGAGACCGCCCACACCATCCGTGACGAACTCGGCACCGATATCGAGGTGGTCGTCTCCTCTAACGGCCGCATCTCCATCCGCTCCGTCCCCCCGATCAGCCACCTCATCGCCCGGGAGTTCTCCGGCGGCGGCCACCCCAACGCAGCGGGGGGAACGTTTACGTTCAGCCTCCTTGACCGCCTTCTTTTCTGGGCCCTAAAACGGAACCGCCACTACCGCCGCCTTGCGGAAGTAGCGGAGTCTATCGCGCAATGAACGCCCGGTCGACCAGATTACTCCAGTAGTCCGGGCAGCCGTCCTCGCAGTAGCCCCCGGCCACAAGCATATCCGGGTCGGTGAATGCGGCGGCGGCCGCGAGGTCTTTCACCTCTGCATCGAGCAGGATCAATTTCCGGACGCGGAACCGCTCCATCAGGTCTGCTGCCCGGCCGAGGTCTTTTGCCGGGAGGATAAGGTCGCCCTGATAATCGAGCAGCAGTTCCAGGTCGAGAGTCCCCGGGTTTCTCGGGAAGAAGAGGATCTTTTTGCCGGCAAGCACCTCGAGCTCGATCGCGTCCGCCCTGTCCGCAACCAGGATGTGCCCCGGCACCCCGATATCCCGCATCTCCCGCGCAAGCCGGGCATACCCGTTGGCGATGGTCTCGGAGAACTCCTCTTCATCGCCGATGTAGGCATCCCGGAACCCGAGCATGTGGGGTGCGGGGAGGGAGAACCAGGCATCTTTCCGCCTCGCCCGGACGAACTGCACATCCGCGGCCAGAGCGGCCGGTTCGATACCCGGCTCGTCGACGAGCACCCCGTCGGCCATGCCGGAGAAGGCTTCCCGCCAGCGCTCGCCGTAGAAGACGCCGCCGGCGGCAGGTATCCCCACACCCTTCTGGGCGTCGAGCGACCGCTCGAGGCGGTAGGTGGTGAGGTCCACCTCCTTGCCCCTCTTCTCCTTCAGCCACTCCGCGAGCTCGGCGACCATGGGCATCCCTACCTCGGAGCCGAAGGATCTGACCGGTATTGTAATACGTCGTGCCATGCGCTGGTGTCTTTATTAGCATCGCAACCAGAGTAGATAAGGATGAGTGGTAAGCCGTTGCTGGTAACGTGTGGGCTCCCGTACACGAACGGTCCCTGCCATATCGGGCACCTGCGGACCTATGTGCCGGCGGATTTTTACGTGCGGTATATGCGCCGGTCCGGGGAGGAAGTCGTCTTTGTATGTGGTTCGGACAACCACGGAACACCGATCGTGATCAGCGCCGAGCAGGAAGGCTCGACACCCCGCCTCCTCTCGGAGCGCTATCATCAGCACTTCTTCGAGACGTTCCGGCGGATGGAGGTCGTCTTCGACCGATTCGGCATGACCGACGATGCCATGAACCACGAGACCACCCAATCGATGGTGCAGCGGCTGATCGAGAACGGCTACGTTTACGCTAAGACCATCAGCCAGAGTTACTGTCCCCACTGCGAACGGTTCCTCCCGGACCGCTACGTGGAGGGGATCTGCCCTCACTGCGGGGCCGTCGCCCGGGGCGACGAGTGCGACCAGGGCTGCGGGCAGCACCTCGAGCCCGGCGAGATCAAGGACGCGGTCTGCAAGGTCTGCGGCGAAAAGGCGGAGTACCGGGAGCAGGAGCACTACTTCTTCAGGCTCTCGGCATTCCGCGAGTTCCTCCTCGAGTATCTCCCGGACCTCCGGGGCACGTCCACCGCCCGGAACTATGCCCTCGGGTGGGTGAAGGAACTCCTGCACGACTGGTGCATCACCCGGACGCTGGACTGGGGCGTTAAATTCCCGGGGAGCGACGACCTCGTCGTCTACGTCTGGGTCGACGCACCGATCGGCTACATATCGTTCACGAAGGAGTGGGCGCAGAGTGCAGGGGCCGACTGGAAGGACTACTGGTGCGGCGACGAGACCGGGGTCACGCACTTCATCGGCGGCGACATCATCTACCACCACTGCATCTTCTGGCCTGCTCTCCTCAAGGCGGCGGGCTACGGCCTCCCGAATGCCGTGGTCGCGAGCGGCATGGTCACGATCGAGGGCAAGAAGTTCTCGAAGTCCCGGGGCTACGTCGTCTGGACAAACGACGACTACCTGGACCAGGGGCTTCCGGCGGACTACCTCCGCTACTACCTCCTCTCCTACACGAACCACACCAAGGAACTCGACTTCTCCTGGAAGGTCTACGCCGAGCGGGTGAACAACGAGATCGTCGGGACGCTCGGGAACTTCATCTACCGGACGATGTACTTCGCCGAGAAGGAGTTCTCGGGCGTGCCGGACCTCCCTCCCCGGCCGGAAATCATCGAGGAGATCGAGCGGTCGCTCGCCGGCATCGATGCTCTGATGCGGGACTACGACTTCAAGAACGCCGTCGACTCGATGATGGCTTTAGCGTCGTTTGGGAACGCTTACATCCAGAACAATGCCCCCTGGAAACTGATCAAGGAGGACCGGGCCGCGGCAGAGCAGGTGATCGCCGACTGCCTCCAGATCGTGAAAGCGCTCGCCCTGACTTTTGAGCCCCTGATGCCTGACGCGATGCAGCGGGCCTGGACGATGCTCGGCTACGAGGACGATATCGCGGATCATCCGATCGCCGAGGTCACGGTACCGGTGGGGACACGCATGCTTGCAAAACCCTCTCCCCTCTTCGTGAAGATCGAGGAGGCCCAGGTCAAAGACCTCGAGAAGGTCCTCAATATGCGGGTCGCCGAGGCGGATGCGGCCGCCAGGCCGAAGAAGCGCACCGTCTCCATCGAGGAGTTCGGCAACCTCGAGATCCGGATCGCAAAGGTCGTCTCGGCCGAGCCGATCAAGGGATCGAAGAAGCTCTACAAACTCATCGTTGACTTAGGAGATGAGAAGCGCCAGGTGGTGAGCGGTATCGCACAGTTCTACGCCCCGGACGAACTGGTGGGGAAGGATGTGGCGATGATAGCAAACCTCGCCCCGGCAAAGATCTTCGGTGTCGAGAGCAGGGGGATGATCCTCGCCGCCGGTGAGGAGGCCTCCCTCCTCGTCCCCCTCCGCCCGGTCAGCCCGGGGACGCCGGTCCGTTGATCAGGACAACCTGATCGATCCTGTTTTTCATCGAGTTCGTATCGTAGACGACGATGCGCCACTGCCCGCCGGGCGAGAACGGGCGGATGCCGGGGTGGCAGGCGGCCGTAAAGATCATATCCGGCTCGTCGGTGATCCAGTAGCCGGATGCGGCCGGTCGGTCGTCTCTGGGGAGGTGGAAGATGTACACTGCCTGCCCGGCACCGAGCGTCGCGTTCTCCAGGATCGCGGTCTCCACGTCCCGGAGGGTCCCTTCGGGGTCGATGAGGTAGATCCGGCACCCGGTGAGGTTGATCGCGCTCTCTGTGCCGGATATGCGTATTGCCGGGGCATCGGCATACCCGGTGACGGCCTCCACCGGGAGGGTCAGGACCTGGCCTGCGGCTCCGGTCTCCTCTCCCGGCACCAGGAGACCTGCGGCTCCGGTCTCCTCTCCCGGCACCAGGAGACCTGCGGCTACGACGGTCATCAGCACCGTGGCTATGATGATGGCACAGACCGTCGCCGTCCCGGTGGAGATAGGCCCCCGTCTCACGAGCAGCCAGTGGGCATCAGCCTGTATTTGAAACTATGGGTGGAGGGGTGCAAGAAAAGGTGAAGCGGGCCTGGGAGGACCCGGTACCGCCTCCTCGGCCATGCTGGCCGCATCGCCGTCGCCGGCGATACCCTACGACGTCAATCGTAATTGTATGGGTATGATTAGAGCCACCGGTCCCCTTATCTGTATTGAGATTTTATACGGAGAAAATCTCCAAAACTAAAGAGGAGAGGCATTAGCAGACATCCATTTTCATGCCCTCGGACTCCAGATACTGTGAACCCCATATGCGGATTGCATCAAATACTGGTAAGAGGGCTTTCCCATGCTCAGTCAATGAATATTCAACGCGGGGAGGAATTTCAGGAAACGCAACCCGCGATATGATCTTTTGACTCTCAAGTTCGCGTAGATGGAATGTTAGGGTATTCGAATTCACTCCATGCATCCGTTTCTGTAGGTCCGTGAATCGGAGTGCATGATTCCGGAGATGCCAGATGATGAGAATTTTCCATTTGCTCCCCAGGGTCTCGGTAAATAATTCGACGAGGCATTTTGACTTTACATCCAATTTCGGCGAAGATCCCATAATAGTTATTTTTTCCTAGTTATATTTGGTTTGTCTACCTGAATTGTATAAATAATTAATGGGTTAAACATGAAATACATCTAAAATGGTGTCAAAAATGGTGGAACATAGTCCGCAGTGCGTAAAATGTAATGTTCTGAGATGCAGCGTTGCAGAAAAGGATAGGAGAGTACCGTCATCCTGTCCTACTGTCAGATATGCAGATTTAATCGAAGCAACAAAAGAAAAATATCACCTGCCCGAAAATGAGGCAGTTATTCGGGGCTGGCATGGTCTGATGAGTAAAATCCTTGATCCGGAAAAATCGCGGGAAAAGTTTTCGTGGACAAGGGTTGACGAAATCATGGAGTATGCAGCGATACGCGGGATGAAAAGACTGGGAATCGCTACGTGTTATGCATTATTGTTTGAATCGAAGTTGTTGTCTGATATTCTTGAGGCAAATGGGTTTGAGGTTGTCTCAATTTGTTGCCTTTGCGGTGAAGTCAATCCGCAGGATATGGGATTGGGCGGAAATGTTTTTTGTAATCCGATACTGCAGGCAGAAGTGCTCAACTGTGAAAAAACGGAATTGAACATAATGGTGGGACTCTGTGTTGGTCACGATATATTGTTCCTTCGTCATTGTAAAGGAGAAACAACACCTCTCATAGTCAAAGATCGAGCGCTTGGCCATAACCCCGTTGCAGCATTATACACCAGCCAGAATAGTTTTTATAACGATAGGTTCATCAGAAAACCCGAATGAATCGGGTTGGTTTTTTCAACCTGTTTATGCTGCAAACCTGATGACCCGGTGCACTAGAGCCGGTCGAGCGCCTCTCTCCCGGTCATGCCGACGGTAACGCCGCGCTCGCATGCATGCCTGTTCGCCCCCTTGATCTCGCCGCGGAGGAGATCCTCGACGCTATCTATTGAGGATGCGCTTCCTGCAGGTTTGACCCGCGCTGCGGGGTATCCGAACTTTTCAAGCGCATCGACGTCGAACGCGCCGCAACCGACCATGCCTGCATCGGTCACCACTGCCACGAGGTTTACCGGGCCGAGGGGTATGACATAGCCGTCGGCGTCTTTGCCGGTCAGTCTGACCGTTTCACGCTTCATGAGATGTCATTGCCCATCTGCCGATATCAACCTCGCGCTTTTTGCCGGACGAGTGCGTTAGCAGGAATTTCTGCATTGATCGGGCAGGTTCTGCAGCGAGGAGTATCCCATGGGTCGGATGCTGGTATTCCTCTTACGGCAAACGGATCTCAAAATTGACGGGCCTGGGGGGATTCGAACCCCCGACGTCCGGGTTAGAAGCCCGGCGCTATGTCCTGGCTAAGCCACAGACCCCTGTAGCATTCCTATACATTTTGGTCGTCTCGGGATATTAACCCTTTGAGGGGTCCGCTCCTATCGGACGTCGCACTCGAAAACCCTCCGGGTTTCCTCAAGCTCCGGGTCCGCACCTTCGGTGCTCGAGTTCCGTTCCGTTGGAACGTCGCACCCTCCGGCCCGTCGCACAAAAAAAAGAAAGGTGTATCATCCGGCCCGGTAACATGCCGACCTGATGATCTCGACCTTGGTCGGGTCTCCCCACTTCCGCCCCTCCACGTCGCGGGCGATGGTCGTTCCCCGGAACTGGACCTTGATCCGGGCGGACATCCGCTCCCGCTCCTCGAAGAAGAACGGGTTGGCGACCTCGATCCGTTTCATGCCGATGTTGAGGACGAGGAGGTCTACCATGATCCCCGCATCTCCGGGCGAGAGGTCTTCCTCGTTGACCGAGGTTACGAAGATACACTCCCCCGGGGCGGTCTCGGTCAGCGTGATGATGTTGTGGGCGCTGTTCAGTTCGAGGGTGCGGGCCTTGCCGGTCTTGAGTTCGGCAATGACTGACGGCGATATTCCTGTTAATGCTGCATATTTCATGGCCATCACCCGTACATCGGCAGCTGCTCTCTCCGGGGCGCCGCCTCGGTCTTCTGCACCTGCTCGGCGATCTGGGACATCGCCGCTTCGATCTCCACCGCCTGTTCGAGCAGCGGGTTGATGTCCAGATTGAGGTCGTAAATCCTGTTCAAGACCTCAATCGTGGCCGCCGAGGACCGCGGGTCGGGGGTGTTCACTGTCTCCCCGAGGAGCCCTATCCCCGGGATGCCCCGTGTCTTGCACTCCGTGAGGATGCTTGCCGCGACACCGGAGATGCTCCCCATGGGAAGAATGATCGTCTGGTCCTCGATACGCTGCAGCGTCCCGCTGCTGGTCGCGACCCCAAAGACCCTCTTCTCCGGTTCGTTCGTGATGATCCCTGCGATCGTGACGATCTCCTTGATGTCGAACTGGGTGAGCCAGTCCATGATGCCGTTTGCCACCTCGTAGCAGATCATCGGGTGAATGGGAACATCGGAGATGACTGCGGCGAGGTGATCCTTCTCGTAGAGGCGCACGGGGGCGTTGATCACGCCCTTCGTCATGAGGGCGACCGGCGGGAAGTATTTGCTCGTGATCGCCCCGATCTGTTCAAACTCCAACTGTTCGACGAGGTATTGCAGGGCAATGCTCCCGACGAGCCCGCTGCCGGGGAACCCGATCAGCACCGTTTTTTCGGCGCCGGCAAGCGCTCTGGATATGACCTTTATATCGTCCATGGGATCAATCACACACTCCTGGATTAGTTTAACATAGCTGGGTGTCCCTTAAAAATATTATGCAGGAATACCAGATCAAGCGCGGATACACGAAAACTCTTACCGATTCCATGGCGCAGGGTCTCCGTGACCAGTTCGGGGCCGAACCCCGTGCGTCATCGGAAGGGCGCTACACCATCACCTACGGAGCGCTCCTGCGCCTTGAGGTCTGGCCCGGGGCTGAAGGCAAGACACTGATCGTCGATACCGAGGCGAACAAAGATGCCGACGACGAGACGATCATCGACACCAACCGCCGGTTCAGGAACTACCTCCAGCAGGTGACCGGGTATACGGCGAAAGAGCGGGCGAAGAAGGCACAGCAGGCACTGAAGGGAAAGGAATAACCGGATTCTTCCCTTTCCGGCAGGGCGTTTCTTCTTTTTTTGCGGGCTATAATCCTGCACTCTTCACGCCGATTTTCGGTGCAGCGAGGCGGTATGTATGGCGGGATAGAGTACTCCTGCCGTTCTGATGTCGTTGCCTGTCACTTTGTATCTGGTCTTTTTCCGTTCTCCAGTCAATCACACAAACCCATGCACGGCTTTCCATCGGCTATCGCCACGCACTGCCCCCGCCCCTCGTGGGCGGGGGAGGAGGCCGGAGGCCGGGAGGGGTGGGGGGGCGAAGGGAACAGTCTCTCAATCGGATCCAAAGCACCAGAGATGGATGTCGGAGACAGGGGAGGGGGCAAACCCCCCTCCCCGTCGGCCCCATCCCCAATGGCGATACCCCCACGGTCCAGTGCACCGGGTTTTTCTCTCGCCTCGGTTGTTTCAATTAGCACATGAACGAAGTCTTCATCCCTATCGAAGATTCCTGTCCCTGTTCTACTCGAGAACGAGCCTGAGCCTTGGACGAAACGTGCAAAAAGGGCTAAAAAAGGGCTTTGTTGAACCCCCACCTGCTTGTTCCAGATGGCCGCACTCCGGGGTACGGCTTTCCACCGGGTATCGCCATGACTGCCCCCGCCCCCGGGGCGGGGGAGGAGGCCGGAGGCCGGGCGGGGTGGGGGTTACGGGTATCCCATTATGCGGTAGAGACAGGGGAGGGGGAGACCCCCTCCCCGTCAGCCCCACCCCCCATGGCGATAGCCACCACGGTCCACGGCATGCGGAGATGCCCGGGAAAAAAGTCGTCCCGGGGACAAGCCGGGTCCGGCACCAGCCTTATCAGGATAGGGAGGAAGATCAGAATAGGGTTTCAACAGAGCCTAAAAAAGGAAGAGTATCCTACTCAATCACTATCGCCGGTTTGAAGGGCAGGGCCCCCGAGGCCTTCGGGTGCGTGCTTGCTTCGGCACTCTGGACCGTCACCGGCACGCCGAACTCATGCTCCAGGAACGAGCGAGCGCCTTCGAGGACTGCCTGCTCGTCGGGGGACGACCCTGCGAGCTGCTTCACGAGCTCGGGCGGCAATTTCAGCACGAGTTTCGTGATCTGCTTCGCCGCGTCCGTCGCCTCGCGGCCGCGCTTGCGCATTCCATCGTTTTGCATGATCTCCCGCATCACCCTCGTCTTGTCGGCCGAGGCTGCGATGATCCCAAATGCCTCGTGCTTCCATGCCGGGGCGATGAAGAGGCTGATGGACTTCGGCTCGATCGGGATGAGTTTGACGATCGACTCGATATCCTCGACCGTCCTTGAGAGGAGCTCTTCGGCGAGCTCGACATCCGGGCTGACCCGGCTCTCGTCCACCTCCGGCCAGGAGGCGAAGGAGACCATGCCTTCCCCGCCGATCTCGCTCCAGAGCGTCTCGCAGGTGAAGGGGATGATCGGGGCAAGCAGCCGCACCCAGGTGCGGCAGAGGTCCTGCATCACGGCCCCGCCGGTTGCGCCCTCGGGCAGGCGGCGGCGGTACCACTTCAGGTCCGCCTCCACCCCGAAGAACGCCTCCTGCAGCGCCTGCCGGGTCTGGAACGAATCAAGCGCCGCGGTGACGCTCTCGATGCGGTGCTGGAGCCTGCTCGCGAGCCAGGCGTCGATGTCGGAGGTGCCGGTCGCCTCTTTCGCCTCCTCGACCGTGGTCCAGAACCGCTCGATCTGCTTTCTGGTCGACGAGACGAGCTCGTTCCTCCAGTCAAAGTCCTGCCAGGGCTCTGCGCTCCCGACAAGGAACATCCTGACGGTATCGGCGCCGAACTCCTCCAGGGCATCCTCGAGCAGGAAGACGTTTCCTTTGCTCGACGACATCTTCGCCCCGTTCAAGAGGCCCATGCCGAAGACCACCATGCCTTTCGGCTGCAGTTCTGCCGGGAAGATAGCCCGGTGGTGGAAGAGCTGGAACGTGAGATGGTTCGAGATCAGGTCCTTTGCCGAGAACCGGTAGTCGTAGGGATACCAGTAGAGGAACTCGCTCCTGATCCGGTCGAGGGTCTCGCGGTCGACTGTGGTCGGGTTCCCCTCGCCCTTGAAGATGTACTCAAAGACATCCGGCGTCAGTTTCTCCGGCGCGATGGCTTTTAAGTGGTGGCCGATCGTGTAGTAGGCCATGTAGATCGTCGAGTCGGAGAGCGGCTCGATGATCCAGGTCGGGTCCCAGGGGAGCTTCGTGCCGAGCCCCACCCGCCGGGTGCAGGCCCAGTCCTTTAACCAGTCGACGGTCCGGTTGAACTCGGTCCTGACCTCGGGGGGAACGAGCGCCATCTCATCGAGCTGGGTCTTCACCTGCTCCTTCCAGCACGGGTCGCTGTACTCCAGGAACCACTGGTCGTGGAGGATCTTCACAAAGACCCTGCTGCCGCACCGGCAGACCACCTGGCGGTTGTCGAACTCGTACATCGGGATGGAGCCGTAGCGCTCCATCATCAGTACCGCCACGTCGTCCCGGGCCTCCCGCACCGGCTTTCCGCCGTACCTGTCAAAGACCTTCCCGCGGGAGAACTCGGCGCTGTAGACCTCCTGGGTGAGCGCCTCCATCCCCGGATCGTTCTGGTCGCGGATGCCTGCTCGTTCGACCGCGTCCTTTGCCGGGATCTCGCCGTAGCCCCCGACGGAGATGAGCGGGACCGGCCGGATGGCCGTGTACTTCCCCTGCTGCTGCAGGTCGCGGAGCGCGATGTAGTCGAAGGGTGCGTGGGCGGGAACGCTCATGACGATCCCGGTCCCCATATCCGGGTCCACGAACGATGCCGGCAGGACAGGGACCTCACCGCTTAAGGGGTGAGAGA
>PGYL01000037.1:21369-31279 GCA_002839645.1 Methanomicrobiales archaeon HGW-Methanomicrobiales-2
GGGCGAGTTTCGCTGCCGCCTCCCGGCTTAAGATCCACTCCTTGCCGTCGAGCGTCACCCGTACGTAGGTGGTCTCCGGATTGACCCAGAGGTTCGTCACGCCGTAGACCGTCTCGGGCCGGAGCGTTGCGCACGGGACCAGGGCATCGCCCCAGGAGAAGACTACCAGGGTGAACTTGATGATCTCGGCCTTCTCGCCCTCGAGCAGGTCGTGGTCGCCGACAGGGTTCTCGCACTGGGGACAGTACTTGACCGGGTGGGCACCCTTGACGACGTGCTCGTCCTCGTGCAGGTGCGCATACTGCCACTCGATGAACTTGCTGTACTGGGGGTCGACGGTGATGAACCGGCGCCGCCAGTCGATCGAGAGCCCGCACTTCTGCATCACGCGCCGGTACTCCTCCGAGAAGTGCCGGACAATCTCCATCGGGTTGGTGAACCGGTCGAGGATGTCCTGAGGCACCCGGTAGAGGTCACGGTACAGCCCGACCGTCTTCGCGTCGCCGTTTGCAATCCTCTTCGATATCCCGATGACCGGAGTGCCGGTGACGTGGAACGCCATCGGGAAGAGGACCTGCTTCCCCCTCATCCGCTGGTACCGGGCGACGACATCCGGGACGATGTAGGTTCGCCCGTGCCCGACGTGCATCGCCCCGCTTGGATACGGGAATGCCACGGTCAGGTAGTACTTCTCCTTCTCAGCCGGATCAGCCTCGAACGCGTGCTCCCATCGGGCACTGCACTCCCGTTCGCTGCTTCGCATATCAAGTCCGCTCACTCTATGCCTCCAAACTCTGGATCAGTCGTCATCTGTCCTGTATCATACCGGCCGCAGCCGGATAGTCTCGCCCTCATTGTAGCGCTTGATCATCTCCTGGGCGATCGTGCTGTTCTTGGCGAGGAGGATATCTCCCTCCTCGTTCACCGTGGCCGTGAAGAGATACTCCTTCCCGGCAAAGACATCCACGATCTTGCCCCTGTTCTCAAGAGAGACGATCGTCAGTTGCTTTTTGTCGAGGCGGATCTTGATGCCGCCGGCAAGCTGCATCTCCTCCTCAACAGGCCTCTGTGCCTCAAGTTCGCTCCTCGGCCTGATGTCGATCCCGATGCCGAGTTTGTTCACGATCGCCGAGACGTTTTTTCCGCCCTTCCCGATCGCCGCCGGGACGTCCTTATCATCGATATAGACGACGGCCTTGTTGTCGCTGATGATGCGGACCTCGACCGGGCCGCTTGTGTACCGCCCGATCTCCCGCTGCACCTCCTTTTCGGCGACCTTCCAGGAGACGTTCTCCTCGGGCTCCGCTGCTGTCGCGACGACCGGCGTTGCCGGGACAACGGGCTCCTCAGCGTTCTTCCGGATGATCGGCATCACCAGGGTCTCTCCCTCGTGGCGGAAGATCTCGATCTCGGGCTCACGCCCGGAGTATTCGCGGACGACGACGACCGGGCGGATGTATGCATCGCCGGGCATGCCGGCCGGCGCCTTGACCGCCAGTTCGAGGTCGTAGATCTTCGCGATCGAACCCTGGACGACGTAGATGACGGTATTGATGATCTGCGGGAGGATACTGTAGCTCACGCGGTCGCAGAACCGCCTGAGGCAGTCGTGCACCTCCATCGCATGCACCACACCCACCATGCCCATCCCGGCGAGACGCATGTCGGCATAGACGTTGAAGTCCTCGCTTTTGCGGATCTCGTCGAAAACGACGTAGTCGGGCCGAACGAGCAGGAGGGCTTCGGCAGTGTTTGCCATGCTGCCCTCGAGCGCGGTGTACTGGGTGATGTGGTCGGGCACCTGCAGGTCCCGCGGTGCCTCCATCGTCTTGACGATGAAGTCATGGTCGGCAAGGAACGTCGCAAGGCTCTGGGCGAGAGTGGTCTTCCCCGCTCCCGGGGGGCCCGCTATCAGGACGCCGCGGCGGTTCCCGAGGATCCGCTTCTTGATCTCCGGGGCCATGTCGTAATCGTCGAGCGCGAGGTCTACGAGCGGCCGCACCGCCGTGATCTCCATCCCGTCCGCAAACGGCCGCCGGGCAATCGAGATCCGGAGCGACCCGATCTGGACGACCGTAATGCCCCGCTTCTCAAGCTCGATGAAGCCGTCCGGATCGCGCTTTGCCCTCTCGAGGAGTTCCTGCGCCATGGACTTGAGTTCGTACTCGGTCATCGGCGCATCCCGGAGAGTGACCAGGCGGGTGTCGCGGAGTTTTCCAATCTTTGCCACCGGTGGAGCCCGCTCTTTGAGGGTGATCGCGATCGTCTCCTCATCGAGGTACTGGTCTATCGAGAGCGGCGAGTAGTCGCCGATCTGCGGCCGTAAGTAGGTAACATTGAGCCCTTTGGCCTTCGCTACCTCTGCCTGCACGAGGTCGCTCGTGATGAACCGGGCGCCATGCTCGATGGCGACGTTTCGGATCAGGGCGTCTATCTCGCCTCCGCTGGAGAGTTTTACCTGATCGAGGCTCGGGCGAGCTCCGGAATACTGGAGTTCGATGACCTTATCCTCCGACATCCGGAAAAGTTCCTGGAGTTCGGTCAGGCCGGAAAACCCTATCTCCCGTCCTTGATTCGCCTGTGCCTCCAGCTCGGCGACGACGGCTTCCGGTATGATTATTGTTGCGCCCTTATATTCTCCGGTTTTTATCAGCGATGTTATGCGCCCGTCTATCACGACGCTCGTATCGGGTACAATTTTCATAAAAAATCACCATAATAATGAAGTCATTCACCTTTATTAGCGTATACCTTCTTCGGATCAAAGACTATTCCGGCGATCTCCTCCCCTTCGGCCGTCCGGTAGAAGCACGAAGCGTGGCCGGTATGGCAGGCAGCGCCGGTCTGTTCCACCTCGTAGAGGACTGCATCCTCGTCGCAGTCGACGAGTATGCGGCAGACCTTCTGGAAATGCCCACTCTCCTCTCCTTTCTTCCAGAGTTTCTGCCTGCTCCTGCTGTAATAGTGTGCATACCCGGTGGTCCGGGTGAGTTCCAGTGCCTCGGCGTTCGCGTAGGCGAGCATCAGGACCTCACGAGTCCGCTTCTCCTGCACGATGACAGGCACCAGTCCGTCCTTGAATTGTATCTCCATATTGGTTCACATTCCTGCTAGAGCCTTCATGATAACAAAGAGGATATCACCCATGAATAATGCAGTCAGGAATCCCGCTGTGATTGGTATGATGAATGGAATACCGTAGGATATCCAGACCTTGCCGGCCTTCCGGTAGAGGGCAAGTTCCCTCTGGTAGTCTTTTGGGTGCAGCCTGAGATCTTTTGTGTAGAGCCGCCGTTCTCCCCGCACGATGCGCCCGAGCGATTCGGTAAATCCGACGAACCGCCGGGTCAGCCTGCCTTCCTCTTCCTCGATATCTTCCATTACAAAACCGAATTCGTTCTGGATCGCTTTCCCGTCGACGGGAAAGCCCAGGAAGAGGCAGGGAAGCGGGGCCCGGTTACCCTCCAGAAGGTTCTTTACGAGTATTGCAACCGGGGCCGCGATGTTGATGAGCACGGCGTTCGTCAGCACGGTGAACGGGAAGAACCCGAGGGGTGAGGTGCCGAAGTACGGCTCGATCGGGAAGAACGGGATGCATGCGGTGATGATGATGAGGGCATACGCATCCGCCCCCCCAAAGAGGTTTACTGCCTGGAATAAGTAGAAAAATCCGCAGAAAACCGCGACCAGAATGAGGTACCCCGCCGCTGCTTGCCAGTCTGCGAGGATGGTCAGTCCATATACCCAGACGGCCATCGGGATGGCGATCACGAGTGCAGGGCGCCAGGTTCTATGAGGAACCCGTCGCTCCCTTGCGTCCAGGATTGAGGCGTACATGAGCGTGACCCCTATTGCGACCACGGCGATCATGAGCGGGACAGCTACCACGGGCGGAAGAATCATGGGCAGGTACTCTATCCACCTTTTATCTCTTATTTCTGGCGATCTCTCTTTGCAGAGGATCCCTGTTGTTTCGATCCGCTTTCCGGAAGGATAAGGCTTCTGATGGCTCCCACTCCGGCTGGAACCGTCTCAGTTCCCCCGCTCTCCGGTCACGGCTCTCCCCATAGCCTGAAATCCTCTATAGATCGCTGCCCGAAAACGGTCTTCTCTTACCTCCCGGATGCCTCGCTTTCACCAGAATATCTGCCAGAATCGAGATCGGGCTATCACAAGGTATTAATAATAGCATACTGATGTGATATATTGTGATGGGGGTAAATTCCCCTTTCCGGCATAAAAATACCATACCTGAAGATTTGCATGGACATAAATGACCTGATGGATGAGATCCTTGTGCAGTCGACATACGAAGGGCGCTTTACTCTTGACGAGTTGCTGCACTACGGTACTGTTCATTCGCCGACCGGGATCGGGGTCTCGAAAGAGAAGAAACATACGTTTTTCCTGGTATTTTCAGGGGGTGAACCGAATGGGGCCATGTTCGTCGATGAGAAAGGGACACTCTTCGGCGACGCGGCCGTCCTGCACCTGACCGGTAAGGAAGAGTTCGAACTCTCCCTGGTGACGCCGTCGATTGCCGACGCGCTGGTGTCACGGTGCAGGGTCTTTGAGAAAAGCCACCTCAAGAAGAGCGGCCGCCTCGATATCCCTACCATCGGCACTCCCAACCGGCAGCGGGTGGGAGTGCTCTGCCTGACCGTGCGCGACAGCCAGGCTCCCCTCGCCGGAGCCCACGTCGCGATCCGGAAGGGAAAGGTCGTCCTCACGAGCGATGTGACGGATTCCGGGGGAAGAGTCTGTTTCAGGTTGTTGAACGGGCGTTATATGTGCGTGGTCTCGGATCGGCTCGGAGAGCGGACACGGCGTATCATCGAGTTCCATGAACCTCAGGTAGAAGCGTGCGTTGATATTGGGGGCACAGAGGATGAAAACAGGTGAAGATGAAGAACGTGAATTGATAGCATCAATCAGGAATCTTCTCGCACAACCCGGGACACTGAATGCCGACGATGGGGAAACCACGACGGAGCGTGATGACTCTGCTCCGCCGTTCCAGCCCTCTGGAGATGAGGTGGCGGAAGAAGAGGTTCTGGAGGTCACCAGGCCCGTTTTCGACGAGATGGAAGAGGAACCGGAGCCAGCTCCCGTGCCGGCACAGAATAGTGCGGGGATCCGCTCGCTCATCGACGCGGTGACACGATCCCGGAACACGGGAGATCAGCGCGCAACCGGCGCCAGAGATCCGGTCAGGGCACTCCTCGACCGGCTCGGTCAGCACGAGGCGGATGCCGATGGAGAGGTTGTTCCCCCCCTGTCGGTGGCGGCAGAGGATATCGGAGAAGAACCGGAGATGCCGGCCCCTCCTTCCGGGCGCACTGCTCCCGCAGGTATCCTCGACCGGATGAGGGGGTGGCGGGAGGCTGATGCACCCGGCACCTCCGGGCCGAAGGGCTCCGGTGCGGTGGAGGTCGATGAACCCGGGCCAGATGCAGACGTGGAAGACGGCGTGGTAACGGTCGAAGAACTTGGAAACCTTGCAGACCTGATCCTCCCGAAGAGTGCGACATTCACGGTCGATGAACTGAGCATCAACCGCAGCGAGCACTCGTTTGATTTCGTCGATAATGCCCGGGTGGTATCGGAGTTCGACGATCTCTTCTCCCAGGCTTTCTCCTCCACTTCGCTTGCCGCAGCTGCTGCACAGGAGGTGGTCCCTGCAGACGAGGGCCCGCAGTCCCGATTTGGGTTCCTCAACAAGTTGCAGCTCCCGAAAGTCGGGGCGGTGGTCGAGGAGTACAACCCCACGCTCCATGGACCGATCGTCGATCTCGCGATGCGGCCGTCGCCGGGACTGGAGGAGATCGAGCTCTACCCGGTGAACGAGCCGTATGCCTATGTCCGGGTGACCTATGACGGCACGACGCACGAGTACACCTATAATGTTCTCGAGCCCGTGCTCTCGCCTGCCGAGCAGGAACTCTTTTCGGAGATCAAGGAGCGCCTCTTTGAGACGCTCAACGTCACCACCCGTGAGCGCACCCGTGACGAAGCACGGACGGCGCTTCGTGACTCGGCCAACATAGTCATCGCCGATTACGGGATCCACCTCACGCCGCTCGGGCGGGAGAAGATCCTCTACCATGTGGAGAAGGAGTTCCTCGGCGACGGACTGATCGACCCGGTGATGCACGATAAGTACATCGAGGATATCTCCTGCGACGGCGTGAACAGTTACATCTTCGTCTATCACACGACGTATGAGTCGATGAAGACGAGTCTCGTCTACCAGGATTCCGTGACTCTTGACTCGTTCGTCACGAAACTCGCTCAGCGGGCCGGGAAATACATCTCGATCGCCGAGCCTATGCTGGACGCCACGATGAGCGACGGGTCGCGTGTCCAGATGACGCTCGGGGCGGAAGTGACTGCTCACGGTTCGACGTTCACCATCCGGAAGTTCCGTGAAGAGCCGATCACGCCCACGGACCTGATCGAGTGGCACACTTTCTCGCCGCTCGGGATCGCCTTCATCTGGCTCGCGGTCGAGAACGCCAAGTCCTGTATATTTGCCGGGGGGACGGCGTCGGGGAAGACAACAACGCTGAACGCCCTGTCGCTGTTCATCCCGCCGCTGGCGAAGATTGTCACCCTCGAGGATACCCGGGAGCTGAAACTCCCCCACCCGAACTGGATTCCAAGCATCACCCGCGACTCGTTTTCGCAGGACGGGCGGGGCGGGATCGATATGTACGAACTCCTGCGAGCCGCCCTCCGGCAGCGCCCGGAGTACATCCTGGTCGGTGAGGTTCGTGGCAAGGAGGCCCTGACCCTCTTCCAGGCGATGAGCACCGGCCACGTCACCTACGCGACGATGCACGCCGACTCGGTGGCGAGCGCCGTCCACCGTCTGGAGAACCCGCCGATCGACGTGCCGAGGAATATGCTCTCTGCGCTCTCCCTGATGTCAATCCAGGTGCAGGCCCGGGTGGGCGGTCAGCGGATCCGGCGGAACAAGCAGCTCATCGAGATCCTGGATATCGACCCGCGGACGAACGAGCTAATCACGAACGAGGTCTTCCGGTGGCATCCGGCGACCGACGAGATCCGCTATTCCGGCAAATCCTACATCCTCGAACAGATCATGGAGGATCGGGGCTGGAGCGAGGAGCGGATGCGTGAAGAACTGAAACGGCGGCAGGAAGTGCTCGAATGGATGCGCATCAAGAAGATCCGCCAGTTCCGTGACGTGAGCAAGATCCTGGTATCCTACTTCCGGGATCCCGAGACGGTCGTCGAGCGTGTGCGCTCTGACCTTTACGGGGAAGGTGGCTCTGCATGAATGGTTATGAGCGGTTCTGCTTCAACCTGATCGGCCACAACTTAAAGGAGAAGCGGGGGGACTTCATCAGCCTCCGTAAAGACCTGATGGGAGCCCGGATGAATACACCGTTTGAAGCCTATCTGGCGACTGCTTACATATCTGCAGTCGCCGTAGGCCTGGTCACTGCGGTGCTGATCGGACTCCTGACCTACCTGCTGCGGATCCCCGATCTGATCGTCTACCGTGGAGCGGTGCCCGAGATCTTCTACGCCTTAAACGACTACAAACTTCTGCTCGGCACGATCGTCATCACGGCCCTCTCTCTCCTGATCTTCGGGGGCATAACGTACCTGATCTTCCTCCTCTATCCCGGTATACAGGCCGGGGATCGCCGCCGGAATATCGAAGCCACCCTCCCGTACGCGATCAACTACGTCACTGCCATGTCCTCGGCGGGGATCACCCCCGATGAGGTCTTCCGGCTGCTCGGCCAGAGCAAGATCTACGGCGAAAGCGCGGTCGAGGCGCGATACATCGCCCGGGAAACCGATTTCTTCGGCAAGGACCTCCTCGAAGCCCTGCGGACGGTCTCGCAGGCGACGCCGAGCGAACGGATGCGGGAATTCCTGCAGGGGGCCGTTGCGAGCATCTCCAGCGGGAGCAACCTCACGGAGTATTTCCGCGCCAAGGCCCACCAGTATACACTCGAGAACAACCAGCAGCAGAAGACGTTCTTAGAGACGCTCGGACTGATCGCGGAGTCCTATGTCACCGCGATGGTCGCCGGTATGCTCTTTTTGATCATCCTGCAGTCGATCATGACGCTCATCTCCGGCGACTCGAACCCGTTCTTCCTCTACATCATCATCTACCTGATCGTGCCGTTCGGGAGCATGATGTTCGTCATCCTGATCAGTTCCATGACTCCGGAGGTGTGAATATGGGATTCAAAGAAATCTTCGACGATTTTCTGAACCGATCTCCTGATCGGAACCAATCTCCTGACGGCGGCGTGGCGGAGGAGACTCCGGTGCTTGACCCGTTTGAGGAGCAGGAGCGGGAGATCTTCGGTGGGATTGAGAACTGGCGGAAGTATCAGGTAGGGTTTTACCGGTTCATCAAACATCCGTTCAAGGTGATGATAGCGGAGCCCGCCACCGTCCTTTTCGTCTCCGTCCCGTTGGCGCTTCTCCTCTTCATCGGTGGATTTATGAGCCTGGTAATGTCCTACGGCGTCAGCGTCATCTTCACGACGACGATGCTCGACGATATCTTCGTCTTTGCGCTCCTCATCGCCATCGTGCCGCTTGCAGCCCTCGACCTCAAGGAGGCGCTGCGTGTCTCAAGCGTCGAGGCGTCCCTCCCGAACTTCTTCCGGGACGTGGCCGGGATGAACGATTCGGGCATGACGCTCCCGCACGCCATCCACATCGTTTCGGAGGGCGAGTACGGGGCGCTCACGCCGTATATCCGCAAGCTGGATACCGAGATGTCCTGGGGTGTCCCGTTCGTGGAGACCATCCGCCGGTTCGGGAAGGCGGTGAACACCCCGCTCGCCGAGCGGAGCGTCGACCTGATTGCCCATGCGAGTTCCGCCGGCGGCGACGTGAGCGAGGTGCTGCGGGCTGCGGCCCACGACGCCTACGAGTTCTTCAACTTAAAGACGGAGCGGAAGAACGGGATGATGATCTACATGGTCATCATCGTCATGTCGTTCTTCGTCTTCCTCTTCGTCATTGGGGTGCTCTCGAGCACCTTCCTCACCACCATGGCGGAGGCGGGCGAGGCGGTCGCGGCGTCGGGTTCGAGCCAGGCGTTCATCGGCACCGTGGACCTCTTCCTCTACAACCGGCTCTTTTGCCACTCCGCACTGATTCAGGGATTCTTCTCGGGGCTTGCGGCAGGTGTCATGGGAGAAGGCAGGGTGCTTGGAGGGCTGAAGTACTCGGCCATCATGGTGCTGATCGCCTGGATTGCGTTCCGGTTCTTTATCTGAAAGGGTTGGAGCGAGTTTTTACTTTTTTTCACGAAAATAAAGCACGGGTTGGGTGAAATTATTCTCACATGCCTCCAGCCTTGCTCATCGAAGATGCCGGGCACGGATTTCCACCGGATATCGCCATGACTGCCCCCGCCCTTGGGCGGGCCGGAGGCCGGGTGGGGTGGGGTCGATGAGTATGCGGATCGTAGCGCGAGACAGGGGAGGGGGAGACCCCCTCCCCTGAAACCCCTCCCCATGGCGATTCCCCCACGGTCCACTGTACCAGGACATGCCCGGAAAAAACGGGGTTTGGTATATCTGTGTGCTCACCCCGGGCGCCTCTCACCTCGCCCGTTCGCAGTTCGAAAACGCTTCGCGTTTTCTCATGCTCCGGTTCTAACGAACCGTCGCATCCACGAAATACTCCATAATCGCGTCCATATCCACGTGCTCCTCGAAGTGCCGGGCCAGATCGTCGTAGGCGGCGGTGGCCCCGAGAGCGCCGTCTCCGCGGACCGCCGGCATCGGCTCGAAGGCTACGCCCCGGCGTTCCGAGAGGTAGGCGAGGAGGGCGTTTGCCGCACCGGGGTTCTGGAAGAGGCCGTGCATGTAGGTCCCGAAGACCAGGCCGTCGGGAGTCGCGG
>PGYL01000037.1:31371-67228 GCA_002839645.1 Methanomicrobiales archaeon HGW-Methanomicrobiales-2
GTCGCGGCGCCCTCCCCGGCGAACGCCTCGGGGAGATCTCCCCGTTCCGTCTCGCCCATGTGGATCTCGTAGCCGTCCACCTCACCCATTTTCGAGAGGATGGGACCTGGCCCGGATGCCCGGCGCCGTACCTGCACCGTTGTCTTGTGGTAGCCGGTAAAGGCGGTGACGACGTCGAGGAGCCCAAACCCGGGGTAATCGGCGGGGGTATCCGACTCGATGCCGGCGTCGACGATCCGGCTCCCGAGCATCTGGTAGCCGCCGCAGATGCCGATGACCGGGACCCCCCGCTCCCGGGCGAGCCGGAGTTCCTCTCCCGTCTTGTGCCGCTGCAGCACGGCGAAGTCCTCCACGGTGTTCTTCGTCCCCGGGAGGATGATGCAGTCGTAGCCTGCAAGCGGTGTGCCCGGCAGGACATACTCCACCGAGGCGTGCTGTTCGAGGAGCTCGAAGTCGGTGAAGTTCGAGATCCGGGGGAGGCGGACGACGGCGATCCTGACCGGCCGCCCGGTCGCCCGGCGACCTTTGTCGGCGATCGAGAGCGAGTCCTCGCTCGGGAGGGGGATATCTGTGTAGGGCACCACCCCGAGCACCCGGACGCCCGTGAGTTCTTCGAGTTTTGCAACGCCCGATGTAAAGAGCCCGGTGTCTCCCCGGAACTTGTTGACGATGACCCCGACGACGAGAGGCCGGATATCCTCCGGGAGGAGGGCGAGCGTCCCGTAGACCTGGGCGAAGACCCCGCCCCGTTCGATATCGGCGACCAGGACGATGGGGAGGGCGAGGCGCCGGGCGAGCCTTATGTTTGCGATGTCGCGGTCGTAGAGGTTCACCTCCGCCGCTCCTCCGGCACCTTCCACCACCACGTGCCCAAAGCGTCTCCGCACCCGCTCGAACGCAGAGACCGCTTCTTCAAGGAGCATATCGGTCTCGGCGTAGTAGTCCCGGATCTGCACATCCTTGTATGGCTGGCCCAGCAGGACCACCTGTGATACCTGGTCTCCCTTCGGTTTGAGGAGAATCGGGTTCATGTCGGCTACCGGCTCGACGCCGGCCGCGAAGGCCTGGACTGCCTGGGCGATCCCGATCTCGCTCCCGTCGGCCGTAACGTATGAGTTGAGGCTCATGTTCTGGGATTTAAACGGCGCAACCGGGATTCCGCGCCGGTAAAGGGCACGGCAGAGCGCCGCAACGGTCACGCTCTTGCCCACGTGGGATGCAGTTCCGAGCACGATAAGAGACATTGCTGGCAGGAGAGTTGGGCACGACGAGTTATTAAGGGCGGGGTTTCATGGTGCTGTATGGAGTTCTCCCCGCAAGGCCGCCTCCTCCTGGAACGCCGGTACCTTCTTCCCGGCGAGAGACCGCACGACCTCTTTTCCCGGGTCGCCGCCGCCGTCGGCGGCCCATCGAGATCCCGCGAGTTCTTCTCGCTCGTCTCAAGCCTCCTCTTCCTCCCGAACTCCCCGACCCTGATGAACGCAGGAACCGCCTCGGGGCAGCTCTCGGCCTGCTTCGTCCTCCCGGTGGAGGATACCCTCGAAGAGATCTTTGCAAGCCTCGCCCACATGGCACTCATCCACAAGTCCGGGGGAGGGACCGGGTTCTCGTTTTCCCGTCTGCGGCCCCGCGGCGACGTCGTCAACGGGGCCGTGGGCGCCGCAAGCGGGCCGGTCTCGTTCATGCGAGTCTTCGATGCGGCGACAGAAGCGGTCAGGCAGGGCGGCCGGCGGCGGGGAGCGAATATGGGGGTGCTTGCGGCCTCCCACCCCGACATCGAGGAGTTTGTCACCTGCAAGCAGGCAGGAGGGTTTCAGAACTTCAACATCTCGGTCGGTATCGACACCCGGTTCCTCCGGTGCCTGGAGAAGGGAGAGGAGTACGACCTCATCAACCCCCGCGACGGCAGCGTCTCGCGGAGCATCGACCCGAGGTGGCTCTGGCGTCTCATCGCCGCATCCGCCCGGGCCTCCGGTGAGCCGGGCGTGCTCTTCCTCGACGAGATCAACCGGCAAAATACCACCCCGCATCTCGGGGCCATCGAGGCGACCAACCCCTGCGGCGAGCAGCCGCTCTACCCCTACGAGAGCTGCAACCTCGGGAGCGTCAACCTCGCCCGGTGCATACGGCAGCACGACCTCGACGAAGACCTGCTCGCCACGGTAACCCGGTGCGGCGTCGATTTCCTCGACGCAGTCGTCGACGTCAACCGCTTCCCCCTGCCAGAGATCCGGGCTCGAACACTGGCTACCCGCAAGATCGGCCTCGGGGTGATGGGATTTAGCGAGGCGCTCATACGCCTCGGGATACCCTACGAGTCGGAGGAGGCGATCCGGTTTGCCGGGAGCCTGATGGGACGGGTTCAGGCGGCGGCCCGGGAGCGTTCGGAGGAACTCGGGGCACAGAAGGGGTCGTTCCCGGCGATCGAAGGGTCCGTCTTCTCAGGGGATATGCGGAACGCCACCGTCACCACCATCGCCCCCACGGGCTCGATCCACCTCGTCGCCGGAACCACGAGCGGTATCGAGCCGGTCTTCTCCTTTGCCTACGACCGGACGATCGACGGGCAGCCGGTCAGCATCGTAAGCGACCTCGTCCGGGAACTCCTGCCGGAGACCGTCGGCGGGAGAGACGTGGCGGAGCACGTGCGGCGCTACGGGACAGTCGTTGGCCTCCCCCTGGATGCCCATACCCGGGACATCTTTAAGACGGCTATCGAGATCGCACCGGACCACCACGTCCGGATGCAGGCCGTGTTCCAGAAGCACGTGGATAACGCCGTCTCAAAGACCGTGAACCTTCCGGAGAGTGCAACCGTCGATGAGATTGCCCGCGTCTTCTCTCTCGCCCACGACCTCGGGTGCAAGGGCATCACCGTTTACCGCTACAAGAGCCGGCCCGACCAGATACTCTCGCAAGGGTGCGACGTCTGTCTGATCGATGGATGAGCATGCCAAATAATATATAACGAGAGCTGAAAGGTACATGCAATGAACGGTGGGATATGTCCGACTTGCGGACTGCCAAAGGAACTTTGTATCTGTGAAGAAGTTGCCAAAGAACAACAGAGAATCAGCGTAAAGATAAACAGACGCCGGTATGGGAAAGAAGTCACGGTCATCGAGGGTCTCGACCCCTACGACATCGATCTCGAAGACCTTTCGAAGTTCCTGAAAGCGAAACTGGCCTGTGGCGGCACGGTCAAAGATTCCTCGATCGAGCTGCAGGGCAACCATCGCGAGCGGGTAAAGGACCTGCTCGCTCAGAAAGGATACAACATGGAAAATATCAGTTGACCGTGCCGTCCTCGATAGAGGACCCGGGAACTTTTTTTTGCAAAATAATAGAGTTGCACAGGGAGTGGATGCCATCGCCCGCCCGGATGGCATACGCTTTACTGAGACGGCAGACACTATAATCACCCGAGGGATACAATATCCTCAGGAGTGGACGATCTATGGTGATGAGATGTTCGTTTGCGCTCGATCCCGACCTGATGGAGTTGATCGATCAGTTTGCCCGGGACCACGCGTTCGACCGGAACGAGGCGATTCTTGAGTTGATCGAGGCCGGTCTTGCCTGCCGGAAGGATGGCGGGACGGTGACCGTACGGCAGCAGCGCTCGTTTGAAGAGTTGAACCGGCTCCAGCAAGAACTTGAGGACGTCAAAGAGGTTCTCACGGAGCTCCGAAACGAGGTTCGGCTGGTCCACCACACGATCGAGACCGACTGGAATCACGAGGCAAAAGGTGTTCCGTTCCAGACGAAACATCCCTGGGAGTTCTGGCGGAAGTAACTGGCTAACTGATGATATTTGTAATGCTCCGGAACCCCTCGCCTGAGAGGTCGTCGCAGACTATTGCCTCGACCTTCGCCATATCGACGTTGGGTATGTCCCGGCACCGGCTGCAGTAGGCCCGTGCCGGTGACGGCAGTTCTCTTCCTTTGACCACGACGCGGGCCGAATGGACGCAGAGCCTGCATCGGTCGGTGGAGGCGACCCCTTCTGGGGTGCACTGCACCCGGCCCCGGACAACCGGGAGGTACCTTTCCTCACTCATAGGTATCGATCCTGTAGCCGGCCTGCCCGAGTGCCGTGGCGACCTCGCTTTGCCAGGCGATATCGTCGTCGGTCCCAAGCGGTACAACCGACTCCTCCCAGCACCGGCGGAGAGCGGCGTCCTCGGTGACGAGACTCCTCCTCCCCTTCACCTTCCCGACCTCCTGCCCGTCGTGGGTAAAGATCCGCATGGTACAACAGAAGTAAGACTGGCAGATCAGCGGACGGCTGTCGTGGACGGTGCAGACATACTTTCCCTCCTCCCCCGGGAGGCCCCGCAGGAACGGGCACCAGGACGGGTGCTTATCGTTTTTTGAGGTATCCTTGAAAGCATCGAGGAACCGCTCCTCGACCCGGGCACGGAACGTGCCGCCGACGATCTTCTGCCGACAGAGGTAATCCCGGCTGGTGAGCCTCTTCTCAATCTCGATGAGTTCGCCGCCTGCGTGCATGCAGCACTTCCCACAGAGCGTACATTCAAACGCCGTCATCGTCTGTAGACTCTTTGCACAACAGAGAATAAAGGTTCGGGAACGAGCGGTCGGATCGGCCCAATAGGGTTAAATTGATACGCATACAATGGAGTGGCATGAAGGTGTGCATAATGTGCGGAGGGGAGGGCACACGGCTCCGCCCCCTCACATTCGGGCGTCCTAAGCCGTGTATTCCGATTGTCAACAAACCCTCGATCCAGCACCTGGTCTCACACCTCTCCAACCTCGGGTTCAACGACGTGGTGATCACGCTCGGCTACATGAGCGATGCTATCGAAGAGGCGCTGGGGGACGGGTCGCTCTTTGGCGTCAACGTCACCTACGTCCACGAGAAGACGAAACTCGGGACGGCGGGGAGTGTCAAGAACGCCCAGAAATACCTCGAGGAGCAGCCGTTCCTCGTCGTCGGCGGCGACCACGTGGTGGACTTGAACCTGCTTGAGTTCTACCGCGAGCACCTGACGAACGATTCGATCACCACCATCGGCCTCATCAGCATCGACGACCCCACCGAGTACGGGATCGCCGAGATCGATGCGAACTACCAGATTAAAAGGTTCAAGGAGAAGCCAAGCCCGGGGGAGATCTTCTCGAACCTGGCGAGCACCGGGATGTACGTCTGCGACCCCGATATATTCGACCATATCCCGACCGGCGAGAAGTTCGATTTCGCCCGCAACCTCTTCCCCGAACTGATGGCGGAGGGCTACGCCCTGAAGGCCTGGCTTGCCCGCGGCAACTGGTCCGACGTGGGGAGCCCGAGGTCGCTTCGCGAAGCCGAGCGGTGGAAACTGCAGGATATCGGGTTCACCAACATCTCCGGCGACCTCTATATCAAGGGCGCCCGTATCCTCGGCCCGGCGCAGATCGGCAGCTGCGTCTCGATTGCGGCGAACTCGCGGGTGATCGGGCCGGTCTCGATCGGCGCCGGGACGATCATCGAGGAGAGCGTCGTGATCGGGCCATATACGAGCATCGGGGAGGGGTGCATCATCAAGAACAGCGCCAAGATCTTCTCGTCGTCCATCTACAACCGGGTGGTGATCGGCAGGGACACCACCATCAGCGGGAGCATCATCGACAACGATACGTTCATCGGCAGCGGGTGCAACATCGAGCACGATACGGTCATCGGGCCGCATGCGGTGCTGAAAAACAATGTGGTCGTCCATTCCGGGACCCGGCTCTGGCCGGAGGTCGTCATCCCGGAGGGGACGATCGTCAAAGAGCACGTCTTAAACGAGGACTACGACACCCGGACCGAGGGGTCGTAAGGGTCCGGATATCCCCATCGGATCTCCTCCGACTCTCTTTTTACTCGCGGGTTTTCTCCTGCAGGTCCCTGGAACTCTCTCCGCACTATGCCGGCGGAGCGTGGGGTCAATTGCCCCGGCCTAAACCATGAGGTTCAGGACGATGAGGTCCGAGCCGTCGACTCCGTGAAGCATGACCATGACACCCACCGGCGTGCCGTTGTTCAGGACCCTGGTCCCCGTCCAGGCGGCCTGCGATCCTTTAAGGACAGAGAGCCCCCCGGACGGGTCGACCGTCACGTCGAGACCGCTTCCGGCACATGCGGAAGCGTCGGAGACGTTAACTCCGTTCATGAAGACCGAGAACGGTGCCTCAGGGTCGAGCACGGAAGCGAGAGGCACCTCGCGAGCGGTGATGACGATTGCGTCGGGCGCGGTGCGTTCGACGGAGACGACGGTCATCATGCTCACCGCTGTTCCGGGGTTCAGGTTCATCTCGATCATCCCGGCACTGAGCATTGCATGGGCGGCGATCGGGGGGAGAACCACGACGACGAGGATGATGGCCGCCGTCGAGCCGGGGATGAGCCGAGATGCCGTGGCACCGTCGTTCGGCCCGGTCGCTCTCTCCCTGAAGTACGAGACAGTGAAGGCCCCGAGAGTGGCAAGGGCTGCCATAGAGAGGCCGATCGCGAGCAGGGGGAGAGCGTGGTTCGCGAGGGGGAAGCAGATCGCCGAGAGGACGTCGGAGAGCCCGGCGGCGTATCCATGCCCGAAGACCGATGTTATCATAGATTGGAGTTCGAAGACGAAGAAAGCCGTAAACCCGGCGACCCCTCCCGCAAGGACGGCAAAGTCCCTCTTCATCCTGGCCTCCCGCTGCAGAGCGACCGCGAGCATTCCGGTAAGGATGAGGGAGAGAATGCCGAGCAGCAGGTTCTGGAACGTGCCGATGGCGTCGATGAGTCCATGGTTGTAGCAGACGATCCCGCCCCAGCACCATGTATGGGCGTGGGTCAGGAGCGCCAGCAGTCCGCCGCCGATGAGGCCGGCGATGAGCGAGGCGGGGAGGAGGCGTTTGAGGTTTTGCGGGATCGTTTGACGATCGGGTGTCATGGATTTACAGTGAACGTATGGTTGCCGATAGTTATCCTTACCCTTTCGGAATTCACCCGCAGATGATGACGTTCACGGCGATTCAGGTCTTCTGTCCGACTGTCGCCCACACCACGTAGATAATCACCGCCCCGGCGGCAGCGAGGCAGAATCCCCGGAGCATCAGGACGAGGAGGGAGAGCCAGGGGGCGGAAGGCAGGTAGGGGTTCTCCCAGACGGAGAGTATCATCAGGAGCGGAAAGAGGAGGGTTCCCGAGACGAGAGCGGCACGGACCGGCCGCTTAAGGGGCAGGTATCGCCTGAGAAGAAGGTACGGCGCGATCACCCCGAGACCGGTGAGCGTGAGGGCCGGCAGAAATACCATGAGACTCATCAGTGCATCAGCGAGAGGCGATACACCGAAATGCTCCCACCCGGGGATGTAAAACGGGGGGTATATTCGGGTCGAACCGGCCAGGCTGATGGGGATAAGCGGGAAGAGCAGGAGGACGGCGGCGATGAGCGGAATCGCAACCGCGGGTCGCCTCTTCCGGGCCTCCAGTTCGGTCAGCGCACCCGTAAAGAGGAGAGCGGCGGAGCACCCGAAGAGGAAGGGCGTCAGGAGAAGGACGCCGGCAAACCGGATCATTTCGGAGATGTAGAGGAACGGTTCCGCCTCCGGCATCCGGCTAAGTCGTACCTCCTCGTCGAGCCCTTCGCCGGGAGCCCTGATTGCCGACGGGGAGAGCCGCTGTGCGATCAGCGCTTTGAGGGACCTGTCCGGGTCGGGGCCCACGGTGTTGTATGTCCCGTAGTAGACGATGAAGAAGTCGTTACTCCTTCCGTCGTCAAACGGCCTCTCGTAGGTGAGGATGTAGCCTCTCGCGGTCTCGTTGACAAAGAGCCAGACGGGGTACCCCCGCTCCGCATCGGAGCGTTCGAACCCGGCGGCAAGGAGGTGGTCGCTGAGATCGAGTGTCGTCTCCGAGACCTCGCCTGAGCCGGTCAGCGATTCGAGTAACCTCTTCTTCTCGTCTCTGAAGGTTCCCTGGTTATTGTACCACCATTGATCGACGACGTATTGTTCGTCCGCATGTTCACGGGTGTATACTGCGCGAAGGGCTGTTTCGGAGAGGGGGGATGCAGAACGACGGATCAGGAAGCGATCCTCATCGATGAGATAGTTGCCTTCGATCGTGGGGACGGTGAACCGCGAATCTTCGCGATCCCCGGAGCCATAGGGGATGAACCATCTCATCTTCAGCCCGGGGTCAGGGTAATCGTGGCCTATAAGGAACAGCCCGGGTTCGAGATACCCCGGGACGAACCAGACCAGGAGCAGACAGAGGAGAAACAGCCAAAAGATCCGGGCCTGCCGTGGCGGATTGCCGCTCCCCTTCAGCAGGTGGTAGACGACCAGAGGGACACAGAGCACCGCCGCCCCTGCGATCCCGAGGCAGAAAACGGAGATGGTCGAGAGGGAGAGGGAGAGCCAGGGGATGAGGGCCGGAACGGAATGGATCGAGAAGATCGCCACCGCCAGGCAGGGGAAGAGGAGGGTGCCGAGCACTGCCACGGCGGCATACGGCCGCTTCATCGGGACGTACCGCTCGATGAAAAGGTATGGCACGATCACTGCCAGGGAGAGGAGGCTGATGCCCGAGAGGAAGATGGCGGCACTCATCAGGACGTCGACGGCGGGCGATATGCCGAAGTAGTCCCACCCGGGAACGTAAAACGGCAGTTCCATCTGCATCGATCCTGCGAGATAGGTGGGGATCAGGTAGAGCAGGAGGAGCGCGACGGCCAGGGCGAATGCCCGCATGCCCGGCCCGGTTCTTCCCTTCACCAGTGCGAAGAGGAGTGCCGCGGAGCACCCGAAGAGAACGGCCGCGAGCAGGTATACGCCGCCGTATCCGAAGACGAAGACCGGATGGATGTTGCCCTCGCCGAAGAGTTCCGGCGCGAGAGAGCCCGGGAGGAACCAGATGAGCGATATGCATAGGAGGTACGGCCCGGCGATCGCCGCCGGGTGCGGCGGCTGTTCCCCGAGACGGTCTTTTGTCCAGCGGGTGACGGTCTCTCGTATTCCTCTCATCTCGACACTCCGTTCAGGCCTTCATGCCCGTTCTCGCCCGTGAATAGTCATGTCGGCTGCGAAACGGCCCTCTTGAGATGCCTTTGGGAGAACTGAGGTTCATCGCCTCCCTGAATCAAGAGCGGCCGTTTCTGGTTGTTCGAAATGCTATTTAATGTTACATATACTTTCTGATAGATTCAAGCGGGTTAAGTAGATCCTGTGCTGATCAGGGATGCAACCGGGATGTCGGGGCAATATCCGTATGGGATGGTTACTGCAATTCCGGCATCCTGAGCGACACTGACGGCGACGGCATCCCCGATTGGCTCGAAGAGGCTGGCTGGTGGGACGGGTTCGGGAACCAGCACTTCACCGACCCGAACAGCGCTGATTCCGACGGCGACGGCCTGACCGACGGTGAAGAGGCCGGCCGGATGGTCATGGTCGACGGGAAGATCTACTTCGTCCTCGTGAGCGACCCGAACAGCGTTGATGGGGATGGGGACGGGATTGACGATATTGTCGAAATCAAGGAAATCGGCACCGATCCGCTGTCAAGGGACACCGATCGCGATGGTTTGACCGATTCTTATGAACTTGCGAATGGGACCAATCCGTTTAACCCCGATTCCGACGGTGACGGCTGGATTGACGGGAAGGACGGCGAACCGCTTGACGCTACCACACATGCATTTGACACGCCGCATATCGCAAAGGAATTCGTGCTAGGCTTCACCCTGGGTAGTTACGGGGCCGAAAACCATGACAACCCCTACTATGAATTGGGTTCATTGCTCAGTGGTATAGCTGTCTTTGGCGATATCCGGGATGCCGGTATTGCCATCTCACAAGGTGACAAGCAAATGGCGCTTGTCTGTATCGTCGGCATCTGTCCGGTCGGCGGCGACGCAGGCAAGGTCATTGGCAGAATAACTCATATCGCCCTCCATGAGCCTCAAAAACTTCGACACTGCGGCGTGTACGTCGCAAAGATCGTACGCGATCAAGCCGATGAAACCAGGAGAATTGCTGTTCTCGACGAAGTCTACAGTAACTCGGCCACGCTCCTGCGTACGGGTCACGGGGCACAGACGGACGAGCTAATCGAGATCATCGATCGGCAGGTCGACTTGAATGACGTCCGGCGTCTGGTCGATGACGAAGGGGCATCCTACACAGGAGTTCGGAATGCCGTCAGCGCGAACGCGGATTTCTATCAGGTCAAAGGGCTCTACGAGGTGAAGCAGTACAGTTCCTGGTCGAAGGGACCGTGGGCATCGCCGGAGGAAAACCTAAAAAAACATTTTAAGGACCATGGTAAACAATTTGGATTTAGTGGAGATCCGGAAAATGAGGCTGAAATGCAGGAGTACTTTAACCTGGCAGCGAATTTCGTGAAGAAACGGGACGGCAACGTGGAGGTCTATTACCAGACCGATAGGTGTAACCTGGCGATCTATGACCGGGCAAACAACTGGTTTGGGGTCGCGAATGAGAAGGGAGAGATCCAGACGTTCTTTAAACCAGATGTTCCTACAGCGTACATCGACAGGCGCATAAATAACCATGAATTGATCAAATTAAACTGACGATGGAGTTAGCAAAGTGTCTGAGTCACCTGTTCAGAGATTGAAGCGGTATTTCTCTTATTTCAGGAAGAGTATTGCCAGAACCAATACTTTTCTTGACGAGGTCGACGATCCGTGGGACTACCGTCCTTCCAGACTGTTTAAAGTACGTGTTGAGATAAAAGATCTCCTTTCTTCCCTGGAAGAAGAAGGCATCGAGATCTCGGACTATCGGGAACAGTTTACAATCTTGAATTCACAATGGGAAATGCTTGATAACATCTGGAGAACCCGGCCGGAGTTCAGAAGAGGCAAAGAGATTCCCCTGGAGTTGTTCGCTTCACAAGTAAAGTGGCGCTTAAAGTATTTCGAGGAGAGTATCGATGAAATCAGGACATTCTTCGACAGGATCGAGGTCAATGGGAGGTTTCGTGCATCTTCTCCCTATTGGGAAAGAAGTGAGGTTAAGTACCTCCTCGCCTATCTTGAGGAGGCAGGCGCCGATGTGTCGGAGCATCGGGCACGATACACGATCCTGAACAGGACATGGGAGGAGACTGAGAGGCATCTCGGCAAGCCGCTCCGGGATGCGTTGATGGCGGAACTGCAATACGATCTTACGCGGCGGGGTCTGGACTATTTTTTCGATCCATGTTTCGTAGATGAGACCGACAATGCCATCTTTTCCCGGACTTACATGGAGGTGCTCTTGACCGAGCTCCGCCGCGATCATGATCTCCGCGAGATCGATATCAAGGTTGTCACCCTCGATCGGATCATGCGTTTCAAGTATGAACGGGGACTCGATACCTTCGCCCCAGGGGATATCCGTTATATCGGGAGGCCGACATATCTCCCGGCCGATCCGTTCTGGTGGGTGCACCCATCGCTAATCCTCGCGCAGCGCGGCCCCGGTCCCATCGACACCTTATCCCTCCATTTCGCCCGCCACGGCCCCGACTTCGGCCTTTCCGGAGAATTAAGCGACCATGAAGGCGCGCAGAACTACTTCGCGCAGGCCGCCCGCCTTGCATCCCTGCGTGAGGGGGTAGAGGTCTACTACCAGACAGACCTCGAGAACCTAGTGGTCTACGACCGCGCGAGCAACACCTTTGCGGCCGGGAACGAGAAAGGCGAGATCCAGTCCTACTTACGGCCCGAGGCTACCGGGATCTCGGGTATCTACCGCCCGTACGTCGACGAACGGGATGCCCGGGGCCTGCTCATCCCGCTGAAGGAAAAGGTCGAACGGGCCACCACCGCCGATGCGCCCGCAGGGCTTGTCCGGCAGGCAATGGAGCGCTATGCCGCGGTAGTCCATGAGACCGGGGCCCACCTGGACGCCCTTACAGTGAAGGGACGTTACACCGCCCGTGCGCCGTACTGCTGCAAATACCTCCTCGGCTACCTCCTGGAGTATCACGAAGCACAGGGGGTCGAGCTCGCTTCTGCCCGGACCGAATACGAGCACCTGAACCGGCAGCTGGCCGCCCTCGAAGACCGGGGCGGCTCCGCGTTCCGGGAGCAGGTCTTTGCCGAACTGCAGTTCTTCGCAGAGAACTACTGGCGGGTGGTTGCGTCGGCGACCACCCTCGAACCCCTTCTGACGGAGGCCGAGAATGACTTCAACGAGCGGGACGCCCTCGCGATCCTGTTGCTGGAACTGGGGAGGGACCACGACCTCGCGGAGATGAAGATCCGGGTGGACGTCCTTGACGAACTGCACCGGAGTGTGTATCCTGACTACAAGTTCAGGGATACCGGCATCTATGCCACCATCGCCGCAGACTATTATCCTGAAGGGTTCTGGTGGCGCCACCCGAAGAAGTGACCCGGGTGGCTTTTCTGCCGCGGCTCCAGATTCCTATACTTCTCTGATTCGTTCAACTCCGACGGTGACAGGTGGATCGACGGGAAAGATGGTGAACCGCTCGATGCCGGCACCCACGACTACAGCGCCGGACGCGCGGCGGCCGAACTGGTCCTCGGGTTCACCCTGGGTGCCTACGCTGAGGAGAACCACGGTAACGTCTACTACTCGGGACCGCAACCGAAAAACCCGGGGTTGCTCCCGGTGGGAAAAAGGTCTGTTCACCCGTGCCTGACAAGCCGGTGCGTCAGCGCGACGAGGGGGTGGCGGGCGTAATCGAGCACCTTGATGTCGTCGAGCGTGCTGAGGTTCAGCGTCCGGGCCGTCCGCTCCATCCCTAACTCGATGTTCTCCCGGACCTCGATGATGTAGGCGTCGAGGTTCGTGATCCCGAGCCGTTTTGCCGCGATCGCCCGGTGGTGCCCGTCCACCAGGATCCAGCGGCCTGGCCGGCGGACCACGATCAGGGGTTCGGCAAGCCCTTTCTGGATCTCGTACATCCGCCCTTCCAGTTCGTCCTCGTAGATCTTGGACTGGGTCGGCAGGAGGTCGTTGATGGGGACCGACCCCCGCCTCAGCATCGGTTCCACCCCGTAGAGTTTTTTTAACGTCTCGATAAACTTGAAGACCTTCTCGGGCGAGACGTGTTCGATCTGGGACCTGATGACGTCGGCGTTCGACATGATGCCTATGAGTTCGTTCTTCTCATCGACGACCGGGAGTTTCTGGATGCCGGACCGGAAGATGACGCGGGCTGCGTCGTTCACGCTCATATCGGGGTCCGCGACGATGAGGTGGCGCGACATCACCTGCTCTATCGGTGTTGCCGGATGGGCAAAGAGGAGGTCCCGCGCCGAGATGTAGCCCACCACCTCTTTTGAGTTCTCCACGACCGGGAAGCCGTCGTGATGTGTCTTTTTTATAGTCTCGATGACGTCGCGGACCGTTCCGTGGGCGTTGACGGTGACGACGTCGTAGGTCATGTAATCCTTGACCTTCTTTTTATCCATCATGATAGTGTCACGCTGTCCTGTCATGAATTGTTCGGTTGAAATTAGGGGAGGACCGGAAAAAAAGGTTACTCAATGGGAATCGTAGTCCCGGTCTCGGTCGGCGCCTTCTTCAACCGGACCTCTAAAACACCATTTTTGAAGGAAGCGACGGAATTCTCCTCGGTCACCTCGGCGGGGAGCAGCACCGTGCGGCACATCTGGCCGTAGATGCGCTCCCGCATGAAGTAGTCTCTCGCCTCCTCCTGGCTTTCGCCCGTCTGCCTGCTCAGGATCTCCAGGTGCTGGGGATCGGTGAGCCTGACGGCAACGTTCTCCTTTTCGACGCCGGGGAGGTCGGCAACGACGATAACCTCGTCTTCGTGGTCCCTGACGTCGACGCGGAAATCACGGACTGCCGGGACGACCCGGCCCCTGATCTCTTCTCCCCGTGTGCCGATTCCCCCGAGCAGGGATTGGAACCTGCTCTCCATCTCGGCCATAAGGTCGTCGAAATCCTGCCATATTGTCCGGTATGGTCCTCGTTCGATTCTTGCCATCGTAATCACTCCTATCGACTGGGATGGCCCCGGACGAGCAGGTCGCCGGGGCTAACCTTAAGGTAGTGCTCTCTTGTTATATGTCTATCCTTTGGTCTCCCGCCTCTCTACCGAACAATACTATTTTATTTCACCAAAAGACGATTGTACAATAATGAAACAGACACAGCAGAAAACCTCGAAGAACGAGACTGCCCCATGGATGAAATGGGCTTATGTGGGAGTCGCCCTGCTGGTTGCGGTGGCCATGGTGGGGACCTACCTGGCCCCGATGTTTGAGAAGAAGCAGACCGCCCAGATAGGGAATACCGCAGTGATCGGCTACACCATCCGTGGCGAGGACGGGCGACCCCTCATCACGACCAACCAGAACCTCGTCTCAAGCGAGTACGAGAAGGGGAACCTCGTCCTCCTGACCAACGGCCTGGAGATGCCCGTCGGCGGACAGGTCTCGGGTGAGAACATCGCCGTCATACCGGTCGTATATCCTGAAATCACCGGCTTCTCGGGCTTCGGCCTGCTGGGCTTCGAGACCAACGCCATCTCCGTGGGGCTCGTCGGGATGCAGGCCGGCGAGACGAAGGCCGTCGGGTTCTCCTACGGGCAGAACGAACTCTCGATGAACCTGACCGAAGAGGAAGCAAACGGCATCGGCCTCAATTACACCGAGGTGGCAGTGGGCGACCTGGTCCCGCTCGGGTTGACAGTCTCGCCGGAGATCGCTCTTGGCAACGAGACCAATGAGACCCCGGCGCTGCGCTTCGGGAAGGTCATCGCCAAGAACCCCGGCTCACTGGTCATCGCGCACCGTTACGGCAGCGCCGAGATCACGCTCAACGCTATAACGGGGTAACCCACCCCACAGTTTTTTATAGTCTCCTCGCTTCCTGCCATATATGGCGGTGAAAGTGATCAGTTTTTACCAGGAAGGATGTATGGGGTGCGAGGAGCAGACCCCGATTCTTCGCGAGGTAGAGAAGAATCTCGGGATCGAGATCGAGGAGATCGATGCTGTGAAGAACCCCGAGCAGATCAAAACATACAGCCTCCGGGTGACCCCGACAACCCTCGTCATTGAGGGCGACATGGTCAGGGAGCGGATGGAGGGGCTCGTCCACCGCGAAGAACTGGAGGCTGCGATCCAGCGGCACCTGTCCCAACCCCTGCCCCGGTAAAGGTCAGGGCAGGCGGTTCATTCTTTTTTGCAGTTCTACGTGATCGGGAGGGTAACGGAAAGCGGGATTCACCGCCTCATCTGGTAACGCCCGTCGATGTAGCCGTAGATCCGCTTCACCCTGCGGGCCACGGTCTTCTTGCCTTCTTTCCGGAGGACCGGACCATCGCGGAGCTTGATATGCGATATCCGGATCCGCCGCCCGCCGAAGGGGTAGGCCTCCCCGACGACGAACTCCTCTTCCCCCTCCGCGGTCTGGTAGAGCGGGAGGGTCGTGCGGCCGGTGTGGATGGACGCCCTCACCACGACCTGCTCAATCCCCCGGGTCCAGAGGGTTGTCACTTCCTCGGCCGTTGCGTGGTAGACTCGTTTCGCTCCGGTCTCGATGCCGGTGACCTCGACCCCGAATACATCGTCTCCGCACTCCGCGGCGATGTGGTCTCCGAGGCTCACGACCTCGTTGGCGAGCATCTCCACGCTGCAGACCTGTGATTCGGTCTCACGGCTCACGATAGCCTTGATGGTGAGAATGCTGGGTTCCGGAGGTTTTGGAATCCGGTGGATCTGACCGCATTCGTTGCACTGCACCACCAGTTCGGCGGCTTCACGGAGAATCTGGTGATCACACTCCTCTTTGCAGACGGGACAGTCGATACTAATCATTCATTAGCAATAGAATCCCTCTCCTAATTAAGCATGAAGGCGAGGGATATCGTGCGGGCACGGGGACACCCCCTGATCCAGGGGACCCACCCGACGACGTTTGAGGTGACGAGGGACGAGACGCTGACCGTGACCGGCGACTGCATCATCGCCGTCGCTGCCGACAAGGGTGCGGCAGACCTCGATCCGGACCTCAAAACGGTGCTCCGCGACGACCGGGCAGTGCTCACGACCCGGCTTACCGCAGGGAACGAGACCGTCGAGATCCGGTCGCGGGGAAGCGCGGCGTTCACTCTGGACCACCCCGCCGACCTCGTCTGGCGGCGAAGCGACTTCGTCTCTGACCGGACCGTGGGCATCCGTTCCGACTCTGTCGCGGCCACCCTCCCCCGGCCGTTCATCGAGGCGCTCCGGCGGGGGGAGGAACTGGTGGTCGAACTCGAGGCGGAGGTCCCGGAGAACGACTGTCCGCAGGATGCGATGGCCCGCGGGGCCGGAGCTTGAGAAACCCGAAGGGTTTCGGACAGGAGTTTGAGCACCGAAGGTGCGAGGGTCCCTGAGCGGCCCCTCTCACCGGGCGTCCCGCATCCCGTCCCGGATCTCGCCGAGCACCAGCACGCCGATTTCAAGGAGCAGAACGGCCGCGAAGAGCCCGACGATCAGGACCACTTCCATCGGGACCCCGCCGAGGAGATCCATAGCCGTAACGACGCCCACGACGAAGACGGTTATCACCGCCCACGCTTTTTCGTCTACCATGAAGCATGGTGGATTGTTTGAGGTTATATCAATTCTGAGGGCATCCGGATCGCGGCTGGCCCCTGGCCGTTCGTCGAGCCTGACCCGGGTAGTTCGCTCCCGCATGCAGGGTTGACGCTTTCCCTTCGCGAAGCCCGCGCACCTACCCCCGATGCCGCCGGGGATAGGTTTATCCACTCACGGTGCGGGGGACAGGTGAGGCATGCAACCGTTCACCCCGGCGCTCGATGACCTTCTTGAACAACTGGAGGCATTCGACCGCCGCCTCCGCCCGCCCGGTGAAGGCGCGGTCCCCGCGGGAGACCTGCTCCTGCAGAAATCCCACCTTGCCGAGATCTATGACCTGACCGACACGCTGATCGCCGGTATCCGGAGCGTCGATGCCGAATACCGGCGATGCCGGAATCGGCTTACCCGCCTGCCGGTCGGATTCTTCTGCACCGGGCCCGACGGGGTCGTCCTGGAGGCGAACCGGGTGGCGGGCACCCTGCTTGGCCTCGCTCCCGATCTCATGCGGGGTGTCTCTCTCGACACCTACCTCCACCCGGGGTGCATCCCGGCCTTCCGGTCGGCGGTTGCAGCACTCACGCGGGGCGAAGAGGTGCCGGTGCAGGAGTTCTCGTTCGTCTTGCCCGACGGCAGCGCCTTCCCGGCTGCCGTGGCGGTCTCGACATCGCGCGACTCCGACGGCGGAGCGGTCGAGTGCCTCTGGGGCTTCTGCGATATCTCAAAGCAGAAGAGGCTTGGAGAAGCCCTCCGCCAGAGCGAAGAGCGCTACCGGGAACTGACCGGAAACATCAGCGACGCCTTCCTCGCCCTGGACAAAAACGGCCGTATCGTCTCCTGGAACCGGGCGGCGGCCCGTCTCTCGGGCCGCCCTGAGGAGGAGGCCGTTGGGAAGAGCATCTACGATCTCTTCCCGGAACTCCGGGACGAGGCGGTCATCGGGTTCTTCCGTGAGGTCATGGCGACCGGCAGGCCCGGTGCGAGCGAATGCAGGTTTCACCTCCACGGGCGGGACCATACCTTCGAGGTGCGTGCCGTCCCCACTCGCGAGGGCATCTCTATCTACCTCCAGGACATCTCGGGCCGCCTGGGGGCTGAAGAGGCCCTCAGGAGGAGCGAGGAGCAGTGCCGGGCGGTCGTGGAGAGCCAGACCGAGTTGATCTGCCGCCGGCTCCCCGACGGGACGCTCACCTTCGTAAACGAAGCCTACTGCCGCTACATCGGCATCCCGTGCGGAGACCTCCTCGGGCGGCGCTACGCCCCCACGGTCCCGGTCGACGACCAGGTCCGGATCCAGCAAAGCCTTGCCTCCCTCGCCCCCGACCACCCGGTATCGACAGTCGAGCACCGGATGATCATGCCGGACGGCAGGGTCCGGTGGCAGCAGTGGACCGTTACGGCATTCTTCGACGAAAGGGGATCCGTCGTCGAGTATCAGTCGGTGGGCCGGGACATCACCGATGCCCGGATGGCCGGGGAAGCGCTCCTCCTCGCGAACCGGAAACTGAACCTCCTCTCGGACGTGACCCGGCACGATATCGTAAACCGGCTCAACGTGCTCTCAGGTTACCTCGACCTCTTCCGGGAGCGGGCGGACGACCCGGAACTGCTGCAGTATTACCGGAAGGAGGAAGAAGCCATCAAAGATATCCAGCGCTATATGGCCTTCACCGCGGAGTACCGGGATGTCGGCATGGCCTCTCCTGTCTGGCAGGATATATCGTGGATCGTCCGCGAAGCGAGGGCGGGGCTTGATACGGGAGAGGTTGCCGTCGAGGTGCAGGGGGGTGGCCTGGAGGTGTATGCCGACCCCCTCATCGTCCGGGTCTTTGCAAACCTCATCGACAACTCGCTCCGGCACGGCGTGAACGTTACCCGGATACGCATCCGTCCGGAAGAGTCCGACCGGGGGATCAGCATTGTCTACGAGGACGACGGCATCGGCATCCCCCATGCTGAAAAAGAGAAACTATTCGAGCGGGGGTTCGGGCGACAGACCGGATTCGGGCTCTTTCTCGCCCGGGAGATCCTGGCGATCACCGACCTCTCCATACGGGAGACCGGCGAGCCCGGGAAGGGCGTGCGGTTTTTAATCGACGTTCCGCCGGAATTTTACCGGTTCACCGGTCGCGACCGAGCTCGGTGAGTTTCATCTCGGCTGCGCCGAGGAGGTCTTCGCACTGCTTCACGAGGAGCGCACCGCGTTCGTAGATGACGATGCTCTCTTCGAGGCTCGTATCGCCGTCTTCCAGTCTCCGGACAATTCCCCGCAGTTCTTCCAGCATCTCTTCAAAGGTCTCTGTCATACGTTATCTCCTCCACGACGGCACTGCACCGGCCGTCCTTCATCAAGAGCACTACACGGTCTTTTAGGTGGAGTTCCCCGGCGCTTCTCACGACGCTTCCTCCCGACTCGACGATGCAGTAACCCCGGTCCAGGATGGCGAGCGGGTTCTTCCCCACGATATGCGCACGGACCTCCGCGAGCGCGAACCGGTCGCGCTGCACCCGGGCGAGCGCCGCCCGCCGGAGCAGGTCCTCATGCTCGACGAGGCGCTGCATCCGCTCGTGGATCCGGCGTGTAAGCCGCCGGGGGTGCATGCGCCCCGCGAGGTCCTCTACCTCGCTTGCCGAGGCGGCGAGGCGGTGGAGAAGGAGCGAACGCATCCTCTCCTCATACCCGGAGAGTTCCCCGAGCACCTCCCGCCGCTCGGGCACGGCCCGTTCCGCCGCTGCCGACGGCGTCGGCGCCCGGAGGTCCGCGGCGAAGTCGCAGAGGGCGGTGTCCACCTCGTGGCCGACGGCGCTGATCACCGGCGTCCTGCATGCGGCGACGGCCCGCACGACGTCGGGGTGATTGAAGGGGAAGAGGTCCTCGAAGCTTCCGCCTCCGCGCCCGACGATGATCACGTCCACGAGCCCGTCGATTCGCCGGATCGCCTCCGCGATCTCGATGTGGGCCCCATCGCCCTGGACGGCCGTCGGGGAGAGGACCACCTCGACGGGATACCGCCGGTCGATGACCGAGAGGATATCCTGCACCGCCGCCCCGGTAGGGGAGGTGACCACGCCGACCCGGTGCGGGAAGAGTGGGATGGGCCGTTTCCGTTCAGGGGCGAAGAGCCCCTCGGCGTCGAGTTCCTGCTTCCAGCGCTCGACCATGAGGTGGCGCTCGCCGAGACCCGCCGGGAGCATCTCCCGGACGATCAGCTGGTACCTCCCGTGAGGTTCGTAGACCTCTACGGACCCCCAGGCGAGGACGTCCATGCCGTCTTTGGGCGCAAAGCCGAGCGCGGATGCGGAGGTGCGCCACATCACACAGTTGATCAGCGCGGAATTCCTTCCGTTTCGCTCCGAAAGCGAGAAGTAACGGTGGCCGGAGGTGTGGTCCTTATAGTTGGTCACCTCTCCACGGACCCAGACCTGGTGCAGGCGGGCGTCGTCGAGAAGGTCGCAGATGAGTCCCGAGACCTCTGAAACCGCGAGGATCGGGGTGCCGAACCGATCCGGACCGGTGGAATGACCGCCGAGCATCATCACAATCTATTAGACCGATGGTTTATATCATGTAGTGGTATGGGTCGTTTCGCCGTCTCGACCATGTTCTTCCACGAGTACCCGTGCGACTGCATCTTCGACTACGTCGCCGAGTCCGGCCTCGACGGCCTCGAGTTCTGGGTCGAGACGCCGCACTTCTGGCTTCGCGATCGCCCGGAGGACGAGCTCGCCGGGTGCATCGCCGCCCACCCGGAACTCTCGCCGATCACCATTCATGCCCCATCGCTGGACTTAAACCCCTGCTCCATCAACCCGAGAGTCGCCGAGATCTCGGTCGAGTATACCGTCGAAGCGATCCGGATGGCGGAGCGGATGGGGGTCGGCGTGGTCACCGTCCACCCGGGGAGAAGGACAGCGAAACGGCACCCGAGCGCATACGACTACCGGCGGTTCGAGGAGGACATCGCCCGGCTCCGGGGGGGCGCAGAGAAGACCCGGGGGAAGGGGGCGATCGAGAACCTGGAGCCCCGGGTCAACGCTCTGCTCTACACCGCGGAGGATGCCGCCGAGGTGCTCGACCGGGAGCCGTGGCTCTGGTTCACGCTCGATATGGGGCATGCCATGATGGCGTCCCCCCGGGAGGTGGACCGGTTCATCGACCTCTGCATCGAGCGGATGGCAAACGTCCACGTCAGCGCAATCGGCGGGAACGGGCGACCCCACCACCCCGTCCATAACGACCGGGCTGCGAAGCAGGTGCTTGCTGAACTTGCCGACCGGGGCTACGGCGGGTACCTCACCCTGGAACTCGAGGACATGGTCTTTCCGGAGCCCCTCTCATCCGAAGAGAAGGTCGTGCTCCTGGCACGGGAATTGGAGGCGTTAGAGGAGATATTCTCCTGAAGCGCTGGTTTTATAACCTCTGCCTACAACATAATTCATATAACCCCAACGGATAACCCGAAACTAGATACAGCCGTTCAGTGCGGCGTGGAATAAATGGTAATCGTAGACCTTGTAACCATAGAGATCGCATTATTTCTTATCTGTCTGCTTCTCTCGGGCTTCTTCTCAAGTTCGGAAGTCGCCCTCATATCGATAACCCGGGCGAAAGTTCGGGCGCTCTTGAACCAGAGTCGCAAAGAAGCGAAAGCGCTCGATACCCTGAAGCGGTCGACCGATACCCTCCTGATCACCATCCTGATCGGGAATAGCACCGTCAACATAGCCGCAGCATCGCTTGCGACGGCGATCGCCATCGGCATATACGGCGACGTCGGTATCGGCATAGCAACCGGTGTCACGGTCATCCTGATACTGGTCTTTGGGGAGATCGGACCGAAGATGTACGCCTCCCGGCATGTCGAGGAGTTCGCGCTCCGTGTCGCCGTGCCTATCCTCTATCTCTCAAAGGTGCTCTACCCCGTGCTCTGGGTCCTGGACCGCATCAAGGGGCAGTTCGCCTTCAGGCCCGGCGTGGCTGAGCCGGTCGTCACCGAGGAGGAGATCAAGGAGTGGATCGACGTCGGTGAGGAGGAGGGGACTATCGAGGAGGAGGAGCGGGACATGCTCTACTCCGTGCTGCGCTTTGGGGATACGACGGTCCGCGAGGTGATGACGTCGCGTGTCGACGTCGTTATGAGAACGTCAAGGACCTCTTTGCGGCGGTCTTCCGCCAGCAGACGAGCGCGACGATCGGGAGCCTGATGTACGAACCCTATTTCGTTCCCGAGAGCAAGAAGATCGACGAGCTCTTAAAGGAACTCCAGGTGAAGAAGCAGCACATGGCGGTCGTCCTCGACGAGTACGGGTCGTTTGCCGGGATCGTGACGGTCGAAGATATGCTCGAGGAACTGGTCGGGGAGATCATGGACGAGTTCGACGAGGAAGAGCCCGAGGTGCAGCAGATCGAAGAAGGCGTCTTCCTGGTCGACGCACGAGCATGGGTGGAACACCTCAATGAGGACCTGCACCTGGCCCTCCCGCAGACGGATTCTTACGAGAGTCTCGGCGGTCTCGTTATCGACCGGCTGGGGCACATTCCACGCCGCGGTGAGGTGGTCAAGATCGAGGAGAGCAACACCACACTCGTGGTGATGCAGATGCGGGGCCGGCGGATCGTCAAGGTGAAGCTGATTGTCGCCCCCAAGACCCGGCCGGAGAACTCCCGGTAAGGGTCAGGAGAATGATGCCTATGGATCCAGAGAGACCCGGTACTAAAAAGCGGATTGCCTTCCTCGCCTCGGGGAGAGGATCGAACTTTCAGGCAGTGATCGACGCCATTGCGGCCGGGGAGATCCCGGCGGTCTGCGTCGGCCTCGTTACCGACAACCCCCGGGCGTACGCGATAGAGCGGGCCGAAGGCGCCGGTATCCCGGTGACGGTCGTCGACTATGCGCGGTTCCCCTCGAAGGCCGCCTACGAGGAGGCGCTCCTCGCTGCGATGCAGGGCTGCCGGGCGGACCTCTTCGTCCTCGCCGGGTACATGCGGATCCTCGGGGCCGGCATCGTCCACGAGTTCTCGGGCCGGATGATGAACATCCACCCTGCCCTGCTCCCGGCGTTTACCGGCCTGCACGCACAACGGCAGGCGGTCGAGTGCGGGGTGAAGGTCGCGGGCTGCACCGTCCACCTCGTGGACGAGGGGATGGATACCGGCCCCATCGTCGTCCAGCGATGCGTGCCGGTCCTCCCGGACGACGACGAATCGACGCTCGCCGACCGGATCCTGGTCGAGGAGCACAGGGCCCTCCCGCTCGCCGTGAAGTTTTTCTGCGAGGGCCGCCTGGAGGTCACCGGTCGGCGGGTGCGAGTCCGCTGACCCCGGGGATCAAACCCTTATATATTCTTCCGCCGCCAATCTCAAGACCCACCATTTGACAGAACGGATCGCACATGGCAGATACGACACGTAAATCTGGCTCCCGGAGACTCGCCCGTGAGAGGATCTCGATCCTCTTTGCACGTGCTGCGGAGTTCTACCCGGAAAACCCCACCTGGAGCAACCGCTGTGTGGAACTGGCCCGGAAGATCGGCATGCGCCACCGGGTACGGATTGAACGGCCGCTGAAACGCCGCTTCTGCCGCCGGTGCAGCGCCTACCTGGTCCCCGGGTCGAACACCCGGGTCAGAATCCATCGGGGCCGTGTGATCATCACCTGTCTTGCCTGCGGACACCAGTCTCGGTATCCTGTCGGGAGGCCTCAACCATGAGTAAAGAATCATTTCAGGATCTCAAGCCCACCATCTGGGTGGGGAAACGGGGTATCACCAGTGTCATGATCGATGAAATCCGGCGCCAGCTAAAAGATCGCAAGGTCGTCAAGGTACGATGGCTCCGGAACACCGAAGTCGATCCCGAGGAGATAGCGGCATCGGCCGGCGCGGTTCTCGCCGAGGTCCGGGGGCGAACTCTTGTCCTCACGGAGCGGCGAGGGCGATCATCCGGGCACAATCCTCGAAATATATAAAACATCACTGAACGAATATGTAAAGACTGTTAGCGAGAGTGAGGTTCATCTATGACGACTGTATATGACATCCCTGCCGATATGTTCATCCGGCAGGTGGCAGAAGAATTCAAGAAAAACCCGCAGATTCAGCCCCCCGACTGGGCTGCTTTTGCAAAGACGGGGGTACACAAAGAGATGCCCCCCGAGAATGACGACTGGTGGTATGTGCGTGCGGCGTCGGTTCTCCGGCGTATCTACACAGACGGTCCCGTCGGCGCCCAGAGAATGCGCTCTATCTACGGCGGCAAGCGTAACCGGGGCCCCGCTCCCTCCCAGTTCAGGAAGGGAAGCGGTGCGATCGTCCGGAAACTCTTCCAGCAGCTCGAAGCAGCCGGATACGTCTCCCAGACACGCGGAGGGCGCACGGTCACTGCAGCCGGCAGAGCCTTCCTCGACAACACTGCAAACGGCCTGAAGGCTCAGGCTACCGAGATTGCACCGGGCCTTGCCAAATACTGATCGACAGGAGGTATGACTGATGGTAGACGACGAACTCGCGGAACTCCGCCGCCGGAAGATCGAACAGATGCAGCGGCAGGCGATGAGCAGCCAGCAGGGGATGGAAGATGAGGCAGCGCGCCAGCAGCAGATCGATGCACAGGTCCGCGCCGCACTCATGGAGATCCTGGAACCTGAAGCGAGGGAGCGACTCAACACCATCAAGTTGACCCGGCCGGATTTTGCAAAAGCGGTCGAGCAGCAACTCGTGATGCTGGCCCAGAGCGGCAGGGTCCGACAGCGGATCACTGACGAACAGTTAAAGGGTCTGCTTACGCAGTTGACACCGTCGAAGAAAGAGTTCAGGATTACGCGGAAGTAATGGAAGCAGGTCTGCTCTTCTCGGGAGGGAAGGATAGTGCGCTGGCAGCAATCATGCTCGCGCGCGATTACGGCGTGGAACTGAATACCTGTGTATTCGATCCCGACCGTGATGTTCCGGAGGTGCGGGCCGCAGCGGCCGCTCTGGGCCTCCCCTTCAAGAGGAGGGTGCTCGGAAGAGACCTCCTCGAGGAGGCTGTCGACCTGCTTCTCTCCTGCGGTTACCCAAACGACGCGATCGATATGGTCCACCGGACCGCGATCGAAACCCTCTCCCGCGAGTACGCGGTTGTCGGCGACGGCACCCGCCGTGAAGACCGGGTCCCCCGGATCGAGCGGTCCGAGGTGCAGCACCTGGAGATGACCACCGGCTGCTCCTACATCAGGCCGCTTCTCGGCTACGGGAAACCGGAGGTGGAACGCCTCGCCGGACGGCTGCTTGTGGTGCGGTACGGGGAGACGGGCAGTATCGGGAACGGCGACTACGAAGAAGAGATCCGGTGCGCGGTCCGCGCTCGCGGTATCGACACGGCGTCGCTCTTTCCTTCCCGCCACCTGCAGTCCCTGGTGGTCGGTAAGAGGGAGACCTGAATAATACGAGAGTGAGAGTTATGAGCAAGTTAATGAAGGGCCGGAAGATCCGGCTGGCGAAGGCATGCGAGCAGAACCGCCGCGTGCCTGCATGGGTGATGATCAAGACCAACCGTGCGGTTGCGTCGCATCCTAAGAGGCGCAACTGGAGACGGAGTTCTCTGAAGGTGTGAGATTATGGCAGAGGTACTGAAGGAACATATCTATATCATCCCACTCCGTGAGGTGAAGCGTGCACCCCGGTGGAAGAGGGGCAACACCGCTATCAAGGACATCAGGGCGTTCCTTGTGCGGCACATGAAGAGCGAGGATATCAAACTTGACCAGACCATCAACGAGAAGGTCTGGGAAAACGGCAGTCAGAAGCCCCCACGGAAGATTCGCGTCCGCGCGATGAAGTTCGAGGACGGGCAGGTTCAGGCCGAGCTCGCTGAGGAGTGAAATGACAGGGACGATCGACCTCGCCGGCGATCCGAACATCGGCGTTTACGCACGCGTCTTTGAGGACATAGCGATCGTATACCCCGGGGCGCCGGGGGCGTTCACCGAGGCTCTCGCACGAGAACTCGATGTCGAGATCGTGAGCACCTTTATTCAGGGGAGCAGCATCATCGGCTCGCTTGTTGCCGGAAATAGCCAGGGCCTGGTCGTCAGCGGCCTCGTCACCGAGGAAGAACTGGCGGTCCTCAGAGAATACCGGGAAGTCCTCCTGCTCGAGGGTTCCATGAACGCGGCGGGCAACGTGATCCTGGCAAACGACTGTGTTGCCGCCGTCCATCCCGAGATGGAGTTCGATGTCGCCGAAGAGATCGGGTCGTTCCTCTCCGTGCCGGTGATCCGGCTCTCGCTTGGGGGCATCAAAACCGTCGGCATGGCCGGGTGTGCGACGAATCAGGGTATTCTCGTCCACCCGAGGGCCAACGATACGGAGATCGCCAGTCTCGAACGGGTCGTCGACCTCCCGATCGGCCTCGGTTCGATCAATATGGGAAGCGGTCTCGTGGGCGCCGGGCTCCTTGCGAACAGCAAGGGATACCTCGCAGGATCCGTTACGAGCGGGTTTGAACTGGGACGAATAGAAGAAGTCTTTGGGTTTTTGGAGTGATACAGTCATGGAGAACCAGACGTTTGAAGTTGTAGGTGCGTGTAAAATCAACGACAGGTGGGAACCGTACCGGAGGGTCATCGGAGCCCCGAACGAGAACCAGGCAAGAGAGAAGATTCTGGCGGACATTGGAAGCAAACACCGCCTGAAGAGAAGTTATATCACCATCAAGACGGTTAACGTTGTAGCTGGTGAATGACGTGGACCAGGCAGATCCTCGCGAGATACAGTCCCTCCAGATGTACTTGAACGAGTACGGGCAGCAGATAGAACTTCTGACGCAGCAGCTCGGTATGATCGAGCAGCAGCGCCTCGAGTCTGCCGCCGCCATCGAATCCATTCGCGCCATCGAGGAGAACAAGGACGGTATCGTCCTTCTTCCCATCGGGGGCGGGGCTCTTCTCCGGGTGAAGGTGCTTGATGCCGGTCACGTTCTCGTGAACATCGGGGCCGACGTCTCTGTTGAGAGGGCCAGCGCGGATGCGGTGGAGTATCTCCAGGATCGGATAGTCGAACTTGAGGCAGTGGGGAAGAAAGTCGCAGGTTCGGTCGAGCAGTTGCAGGGGCAGGCAACGGAGATCTCCCGGCGCCTCGAGGCAGCTTACCGGGGGGCCCGACAGGCTCAGGCAGGCCAGGGCGGAAGCTGATAATGTTTGATTCCTTAAAGAAAAAACTTCAGACTATCAGGGATAAATTTACCTCGAATATCGAGGAAGCTGCCGGAACCGAACCGGTACCGCCGGTTGTCGAAGTACCGGAGGTTGCAGAGCCCGCGCCCTCCCGTGTCCTCCTGCCCGAACCCCCCGTCTCTGAGGAGGTTTTGGAGAAAGAGCGTGAGGAACCCACCTTTTTCAACAAGATTAAAGTCCTTGTCCGGGAGCGGGAGGTTCTCCTCCAGGAGAAGGATATCGAGGAGCCTCTCTCTGAACTTGAGATGGTACTTCTCGAAAACGATGTCGCACTCCCGGTCACGGACGAGATCATCGCCCGGATGCGCCGGGACCTCGTGGGCCGGCACAGGAAGATCGGCTCCTCGGTCGACGGCCTGGTCGTTACAACCCTGCGGTCCGCACTCTGCGGGGTGCTGGGGGAAGGCCTTGACCTCCGTGAATACATCGCGGGGCACGAGCGGCCCGTGAAGATCCTCTTCACCGGCGTGAACGGGACCGGGAAGACGACGACGGTCGCAAAGGTCGGTCACTACCTCCAGAAGAACGGGTTTTCGGTGGTGATCGGTGCAGGCGACACCTTCCGTGCGGGAGCGATCGAGCAGATCCGGACCCACGCCGACCGCCTTGGTATCAAGGTGATCCAGCACCAGGCGGGCGCCGACCCTTCAGCGGTACTCTTCGACGCGGTCCAGTACGCTAAAGCGCACGAGATCGATGTTGTCCTTGCCGATACGGCCGGCCGGTTCCATAACCGGGCGAACCTCATGAACCAGCTTGAGAAGATACGGCGTGTCATGAAACCCGACCTCGTCGTCTACGTCGACGAAGCGGTGGCAGGGAACGATGCGGTCATCCGGGCCGACGAGTTCAACAAGGCCGTCGGCACCGACGCGGTCGTCCTGACGAAGGCGGATATGGATCCTCGGGGCGGCGCGGCCATATCGGTTGCGCACACCGTTGGAAAACCAATCCTCTTCCTCGGGATTGGACAGGGGTACGACGACATCATGCCGTTTGAGCCCCGTGCCATGGTGAACGAACTTTTAGGGGATGAGGCCTGATGCTCGATAACCTTGGTGCATCCTTGAAGGATGCCGTCAAGAAACTTGCCGGCAAGACGGTGATCGACCGGGTGGCGGTCGACGAACTGGTGCGCGACCTGCAGCGGGCGCTCCTCTCCGCCGACGTCAACGTCAAACTCGTGATGCAGCTCTCCCAGGCGATCAAGCAGCGTGCCCTCGAGGAGGAGCCCCCGAAAGGGATGGGTGTCAGAGAGCACGTTCTCCGGATCGTCTACCAGGAACTCGTCCGGATGATGGGGACGCCGGGCGAAGTGACGCTCGGGCCCCAGACCATCCTTATGGCGGGCCTGCAGGGGAGCGGCAAGACCACGACGACCGCGAAGCTCGCCCGCTACTTCCAGCGCAAAGGGCTTCGGGTCGGGGTGATCTGTGCCGATACCTTCCGTCCGGGTGCGTACGACCAGTTAAAGACGCTCTGCGACCGGATCGGGGTTGCCTGCTTTGGCGACCCGAACGAGTCCGACGCGCTCCGGATCGTCCGGGAAGGCCTGCCCAGGTTCCGCAAGCAGTATGAAGTGATCATCATCGATACCCAGGGGCGGCACGCCCTTGAGGAGAACCTGATCGAGGAGATCGTCAGCATCAACGAGATCTCCCGTGCCGACCACCGCTGGCTCGTGATCGATGCGGCGCTCGGCCAGCAGGCGAGCGAACAGGCCCGCCGGTTCCACGCGGCGATCGGGATCGACGGCGTCCTCGTCACCAAGATGGACGGCACCGCGAAAGGCGGCGGCGCACTCTCGGCCGTCGCCGAGACGCAGAGCGGCATCGTCTTCATCGGGAGCGGTGAGACGATCGAGGACCTTGAGCGGTTCGACCCTGATGGGTTCATCTCCCGGCTGCTCGGCATGGGCGACTTACGGGCTCTCGTCGAGCGGGCGGAGGAGGCGGTCTCGGCCGAGGATCTCGACGTCAACGCCATGCTCAAAGGCAGGTTCACGCTCCGGGACATGTACAAGCAGCTTGAGGCCTTGAACAAGATGGGGCCCTTGAAGCAGATCATGAGCATGCTCCCCCTTGGGAGCATGCAGATCCCGGACGACGCCTACGACATCACCAGCACCAAGATGCAGCGCTACAAGGTGATCATGGACTCGATGACGCCCCCCGAACTCGACGACCCATCGGTGATCGGGAGTTCGAGGATCCAGCGCATCGCCCGGGGTGCCGGGGTGGCGCCCGACGATGTCCGGGACCTCATCAAGTACTACAAAATCATGCAGCGGGCCTTAAAAGGCATGCGGGGCATGGGCAGCGGCAAATTCAACATGCAGCGCATGATGAAGAAGTTCGGCAGGACCCAGTAGATGAAACGGTTTGCCATCGTAGGCCACCTTGCCGTAACGAGCGGCACCTTCAGCCTCAATGATCTTGCCGGGAGTGCGGGGAGGATGGACGTCCTCTGCCGCTGCATCAACTCCTCGTTCTTTCTCTCCCACGATCTCCGGCGCGACGTCGAGTGTTACCTGATCCTCTGCGGGGAGCCCGGTCCGGAGAAGACCGTCCTCTTCCGCGGAAGCGAGGTCCGCTACCTCTCGCCGGACGAGCGGAGCAGCGCCGCCTTAATCAAGAAGGCGCTCTCGATCCCCTGCGGAGATGAGTTCCGTGAGTCGACCCCGGGCGTCTACATCCGCCGCGGCGGACTCGCAAGGCTCCTTGCCGAGATCCCGTTTGCGGTCCTCGACGAGGCGGGGGACGATATCAGGGCCGCCTCAGCGCTCCCGGAGGCCTGTCTCCTCTCTGATCACCACAACTTTACCGCCGGGGAGCAGGACCTGATCGAGGGCTACTCCCGCTACTCGGTAGGGCCACGGTCGCTGCATGCCGACCACACAATCACCGTCCTCTTAAATGAGATGGACCGGAGGGAATCCTGATGGATATCGAAGAGGTAGAAGCAATTCTTGGATATGGCGATACCTGCAACCACTGCCTCGGGCGTTTCTTCGGCAAGCGGTCGTTTGGGCTGACGAACGAGGAACGCGGCCGGGCACTCCGGATCACCCGGGAACTTGTGGCGAACGAGCCGCATCACGAACCGGAACCGGAGTCCTGCTGGATCTGCGGCGGGGAGTTCACCCGCACCGATGCGTGGGCCGCGAAGGTCGTCGAAAAAGTGCGCGGCATCGAGTTTTCAACGTTTCTTATCGGGACAAAAGTGCCGCCGCTTGTCGCGGAGAGCGAGGAGATGGTCTGGAGCGACCTCTCCCTCCATGACCCGGAACCTCTGAAAGCGGAGATGAACCGGGAAGTAGGGAAGGCCGTCTCGGCACTCACCGGGAAGAAGGCCGACCTCAAGAAGCCCGATGTCGTGGCGATCCTCGACCTCGCGGAAGGGACCGTCGAGGTGCAGGTCAACCCCGTCTTCTTCTTCGGCCGGTACATAAAGTACGAGCGCGGCATCCCCCAGACCCACTGGGACTGCCGGACGTGCCGGGGAGCAGGGTGCGAACTCTGCAACTTCACCGGCAAACAGTATGCCGACTCCGTCGAAGAACTGATCGGCCGGCCGGTGATCGAGGCCTTCGATGCGGAGAACGCTGTCCTGCATGGTGCCGGCCGGGAGGATATCGACGCCCGGATGCTCGGGACGGGCCGCCCGTTCGTCATGGAGGTCGAGACGCCGATGAAACGGTCGGTGGACCTCGCAGCGCTCGAAGAAACGATCAACCGCAGCGCTGAAGGCAGGGTGGCGGTCCATCTGACCGGATGGGCGGACCGGAAGGTTGTGCAAAGCCTTAAATCCGACAAAGCGCATAAAAAATACAGGATCCTGGTCGAGATCGACGGTTCTGTAACGCCAGATGAGTTCAGAGCGGCCCTCGATCAGTTAAAAGGTGTAACGATACGGCAGCGCACCCCCAACCGGGTGTCACACCGACGGGCAGATTTAGTTCGGGAACGGCAGGTCCTCGATATCGGGTGTACAGGCACGCAGGACGGCAGATTCTGGGTTGAAGTCGTCGGCGAAGCGGGCCTCTACATCAAAGAATTGATATCGAGTGACAGTGGCAGAACCCAGCCCAGCCTTGCCCAGATCCTGGGGCGCACCGCGAGTGTTGTCAGCCTCGATGTGGTGCTGGTCGAAACAGCGAACGAATATGGTGAGTAATTATGGCACATCACAATGGACCACGCAAGAAGACGCGGTATAAGTTCAAGAAAGACCTCAGAAAACGCGGTATCCCCCCGGTCAGCTCGGCGATTCAGGTGTTCGAGCTCGGTCAGCGGGTACACGTCGTGGTCGAGCCGAGTGTCCAGAAGGGCATGCCCCACCGGAGATTCCACGGGAAGACCGGCACAGTCATCGGGCAGCGCGGACGCGCATGGGTTCTCGAAGTCAGGGATGGAGATACGATAAAACAGGTGATTGCGCGACCGCAACACCTAAAAGCGCAGAAGATATAATCCTCAGCAGTAGTGATTGGCATGAAGGTAAAACGAATAGTCAGCGAAGAGCGGATGCTGCTCCCCGAACTGCATGATACACTCCTTTCTGTGGAGGCAGTCCGGCTCGAGTCCGGAGAAGAGATGTCCTACGAGCTTCGTAAGAGTATCGAGCATGCCAATCACCTCTCAAAGACATCCTCTGAGAAGGCCCGTGCCCTTGTCGACGAGCTCGTAAAACTCGAGAAGATGAAAGAGGAGATCGCTTTCCGCATCGCAAACCTGATGCCGCGGACCCGCGACGAACTGCGAGCCATCTACGCCAAAGAACGGTTCAACCTCACGACGGAAGAACTGGACGAGATCCTCGATCTGGTAATGACCCACTTCTGATTGAAGGGGTGGTGCCAATGAAGACCGAAAGGAAAGAGGAGAATGCGGTAGTCATCGATATCCTTCCTATGGGGTATGCGAGCGATCAGCGTCCAGTTTACAAGCGCGAACCGGTTATCCTCGCAATCGGCGTGGACCAGTTCAAACTGCTCGAACTCGTCCCGAAGCCGGGCGCGGACATCCAGGTCTATGACCGTGTCTACATCGGTGATGCGGATCGGGAGAAGGTCGAGCGTGTCAAACGGCGGATGAGCTACGAAGATCTGACGGCGACGGCGAAGCTGGAACTGCCGTTTGTGATCGAGAAGATCGTCCGCGAGAACGAAGCACGGTTCGTCGACTTCTTCAACAAATCCGTCTCCATCACGCCGAAGTTCCACATGCTGCACCTGCTTCCCGGTATCGGGAAGAAGTTGTTGTGGGAAGTGATCGAGCAGCGGGAGAAGAAGCCCTTCGAGAGTTTCGCCGATATCTCCGGGCGGATCAAGTCGCTCCCGCACCCGGATCGGATGATTGTCAGCCGGATCCTGCATGAGATCGAGGACCCGGATGAGAAGTATCATATCTTCACATCGAGATGAGTGCTCCTAGAGATCAGCATTTTCTCGTCGACAAACGGGCCGTCGAGAAGATTGCCAGTTTTGTTGATGTTTCCGGTCGGAGGGTGCTCGAGGTTGGACCCGGTGAAGGGATCCTCACCCGTGCCCTCCTTGACCGGGGTGCAGAGGTCATTGCGGTAGAGATCGATCCGGCTCTTGTCGAAGAGCTCGAGGTCGCCTTTGCCGATGAGATCGAGGAAGGCCGCCTCGAGATCGTGAGAGGCGACGCGAAGAAGGTGGACCTCCCGCCGTATGATATCGTCGTTGCGAACCTCCCCTACTCTGTTTCTTCGAAGATCACGTTCCGGCTGCTTGAGATCGGCTTTGAGGTCGCGGTCCTGATGTACCAGAAGGAGTTCGGCCAGCGGATGATTGCGCCGCCGGGGACGTCCAACGTCGGACGGCTCTCGGTGATGGTGCAGACCTATGCCTCCGTAAAACCGCTCCTCGAACTCGGGCCCGGCGCTTTCCGCCCGAGACCCGAGGTCCGCTCCTGGGTGGTCCGGATCACGCCGCACGAACCGCCGTACCCGATCGCGGATCGTAAGGTCTACGCGGACGTTGTCCGGGTGCTCTTCTCCCACCGGAGAAAGACCGTCCGGAAGGCGCTCCGGAGCGGTAAGGATACGTTTGCGCCCGAAGCGATCGAGCGGGCGATTGCGGGTCTGCCCGACGATCTCCTGCAGCGTCGGCCCGAAGACCTGACGCTCGAGGAGTTTGCGCTGATAGCAAACAAGATGAGCGGGAGTTGAGGATGCTCCCCGACCAGGTCTATTCTCCCGCCGAGGACTCGTTTCTCCTCCTCCGGGCGGCGCTTGCCGAGGTCCGGCCGACCGACCGGGTGCTGGAGGTCGGGACCGGGAGCGGCTACGTCGTGGCCGGACTTTCCGGCCGGGCGGCGGCGGTGGTCGCGACCGACATCAACCCCCACGCGGTGGCGTGCGCCCGCGCCCGCGGGGTAGCGGCGGTCCGGACGGATCTCTTCTCGGGGCTCTGTGGCCCCTTCGACCTCATCCTCTTCAATCCCCCCTATCTCCCGACTACCCCTGAGGAGCGGATCGACGACTGGCTGGAGTACGCCCTCGACGGCGGGCCGACAGGAAGGGTCGTAATTGAACGGTTCGTCGCCGATGTTGGAAGGGTGCTTTCCCCCTTCGGGCGGGTCCTCCTCCTGGTCTCGTCCCTGACCGATCCCGGTGCGGTGCGGGAGGCCTTCGCCCGCCACGGTTTTGTCTCGTTCGTCGTCGATGAGGAGGCGCTCGAGGACGAGCGGCTCTACGTCCTCCGGGCGATGCGGGACCTCTGCCGGATGGGGGCGTGAGCTCGATGCACTGCACCTGCCGATCAGCTCTCGCATGAGTCGATAGGGTAGGGGGTCGCAATATAGTCTCACGCGAAGGCGCGAAGGTAAATCTATGCCCTACCTTCGTTGAAAAAAGAGCGGCGAGCCCCCCTCACACCGTCGAGGGCCTCTCGAACACCTCGTCGAAGGTGAAGTGCGCGAACTCCGCAAACGGTGCGTCCAAAATCCCCTTCGCGAGGTCCTCCTTTGCAACGGCGAACGCACCCGCGTCCGGGTACGCGATGAAGGTGTACTCGGTGGTGCCCCGGTACTCCTCCGAGACGGATGCCGCCTGCATGAGCGCAATTATCTCGGGCGTGCCGATGGTCTTTCCGTCCTCCCGGTACCTATCGAGGAGGGCGAGCATGTTCTGGTAGCGGTAGTCTTCGGCCCTGACCCCGGTGTGGTAGCCGTCCACCCGCTCGACGGCGGGAGGATAGGCGCCCCGGTAGAGGTAGTAGTTGTTCGCGATCAAGAGGCAGTCGCCCGGCTCGACGACGCCCGGCCCTCGCACCGCGCCGCCGTAGGAGTCTGTCTCGAAGGCCGCCGGGACGCTTCCCGTCCCGTTCCCGTGGGGAGCCGAGCCCCCTGCGTTGTTCCCGCCGGTCCTGGTCCCGTTCGCCTTCTCCCAGTAGGCCCACGCCCCGGCAACGTCGCTCTCGTTCTGGAGCGTATTCCTGTAGAGGAAGGTGGTGGGCATGAGATTGGTCGCGTTCCAGTCCGGGATCGACGGCGACGAGTGGGGCACGAGCACAAGGCCGTCCTCGTTCATGCCGTTGAACGTCCCGATGAACCCGGGCCAGTCTATCCCGACCGTGCGTTTCGCGCCCGGACCCGGGTCGGTCGCGATGACAAGCAGGCCGTTCACCGTGACCTTCCGCAGGTCGTTCTCGCCGTCCATGTTCTTGCCGTGGATAACTCCGCCGGCGAGCTCGTCGTTCTCCGTCAGGTTGCCCCAGGCGATCGCGCTCGTGCAGAGGTGCGGCGAGATGCCGGCGTCGCCTGTTGTGGTGCGGTTGATGCCAAGATCGCCCATGTAGAGGCCGTAGATCCTGTAGTAGAGCATGAAGTCGTAGGTGTTCTCCGCGAGGAGGTCGTAGCGGGTGAGGTTCCGCGAGACCGGCGGAAGGTAGAGATCCGTGCCTCCGGCGGTCATCCCGGCGAGCATGGCGTCGAGTTCGGCCATATACGTCGGGTTTGCCGGTGCCATGTGCTCCTCTATGTAGGGGATGAAGAGGTCCTCGTAGTCGGCGGGCGCCTGCATGAACGACTCGATCAGGACGTAGTCGATCCAGTCCCGGATCTGCGGAGCGCAGAGGTAGCCGTAGGCATACGCCCGTTCCTCCGGCGTTCCCCATACCTGGAGGACGTGGCAGCCCTTCTGGACCGTGAGCCTCCCGCCGCCGCTGCCGACGGCGATCTCCCGATCATCGTCGGGGTAGGGCGTCGGGGCGACGAGGGTTACATCGATGCCGGTCGCGGCACTTCCGGACGTAACGGCGACCCTGACGGGGGTAAGGTGCGACGACGTACAGTACCATCCGGTCGGGTCGCGATAATCGAGATGGTCGATCCGGGCGTCATCATCCGTATCCGCCCAGGCGTAGACGGTGTAGTTGCCCGGGGCGAGTCCGGAAATGACGTAATCGCCCGGCGCATCGAGCGCGGCAAAGCCGCTGACGTACTGCGAGCGTTCGGGATGCTCCCCGGTCTCCATAACCCTGATATCCGATGCCGAATACGCCGCGGCGTCGATCGCCGCAACGTAGATTGTTCCTCCCGCGTAATGCCCCGCCACACTCCCGGAGATGGAATCTCCACCTGTCGAGGCGGTGTTCGTGCAGCCTGCAGCGGCGATGAGGAGGATCGCGACACCGAGGATACACGCGGGCAGGCAAACGCGCAGGAGGCGCTCTGGTACCTGGTTCATTACTTTTTTCTTCCGACAGAGGAGGATAAAATCTTATTGAAGTGTTCCTGTGTACGATACGTGCCGAAGCGTGAGAATCCTGGTGAATTTTGCCGATTATCGGCGTTTTAGGTCCGGGGTGATTCAAGTGTGAGGGGCGGAGCATGACGGCCTGCAGGATCTGCCGGGACGGCCCGTTGCCGATGGTATGATGACGGGTGAAGGCGATACCTCTCACCTGGAGAACGTGTAGACAGCACGGAGGTGAACGTCATGACGCACGCGTGGAATCCGGAAGACTACCACAGGCACTCCTCCGCCCAGGCCAGCTGGGCGCACGAACTGATCGGGAAGATCAAACTCGCCGGCGACGAGCGG
>PGYL01000038.1 GCA_002839645.1 Methanomicrobiales archaeon HGW-Methanomicrobiales-2
AAAAAAAAGCCAACCCCCCCGGGGCCCCCGGCCCGGGGGGGGCCAAGAGGGCCCCGCCGCAAGCCGAGACCGGCTGCGTTTTCAGGCAGGGATTGGATGCCCATGTGAGAACTCACCGGTCACGTGTGCGCAGCTTACTTGTTGCCGCCGCACTTGCCTTCGCCGCACTTGCCTTCCTTGCCCTTGTCGGCAGCATCGCCTTCGGCAGCAGCCTTGTCGGCGCCGCACTTGCCTTCGCCACATTTGCCCTCCTTCTTCTTTTCGCCCATGCTGGCGCCGCACTTGCCATCGGTCTTGGTGGCATCGTTCCCGGCGAGCTGGTAGCCGCTGTCGAGCTTTTGCATGGCGAATGGATTGCCGGCAGCGAAGGCGGCGGGGGTGAAGGCGAGGGCCGTGAACGCGGCACCGACGGCAAGCGACAGGGTTTTGCTGTGTTTCATGGTGGTTCTCCTTGATCGTGGTTGGAGGGTGAAACGACGGGTTGTGAAACATGAGGCTCTCGCCAGACCCGGGTGGCCGTTCGCAGAAACGCCAGATGCCTTTCGGTCGCGCGACAGCCGGAACAGAATATCAGATGCATAACCAGCCCGAAACGCTCGCCGAACGTCAGCGGACGATCCAGGGCCTGCGACAGCAATTCCGTTTCTTCACGACAGGACAGCATTCAGTGTTCTCCAAACCAGCGGCGGGACAGGCAATCGCGCAGCCCCAGTCGGGCCCGGTGCAAGAGCACCCAGCAGTTCGACGACGAGAGACCGAGTTCCTTACAAATTTCTTCGGTCTCCATGCCCAGGAGCTCGCGCATGCCGAACACCCGGGCCGGTTTGGCCGGCAGCGCCGTCAGACAGAGATCGAAAACTTCCCAGAAACGCTTCTGTTCCAGCGAAGCCTCGGGATTCATCCAGGCGGCCGGCGTGGCGGCCCAGTGGCCGCGTTGGTCGAATTGATCTTCCACCATTTCCTCCAGTCCCTGTTCCTGCTCGACGTCGAGCTCGGCCAGGGGCAGGCGGCTTTTGCGGCGGAAATCGTCGATGATCTTGTTTTTCAGGGTGCCGGAGATCCAGGGGGCCCCCCCCCCGCCTCTTCATCCCCCCGCCGCAGATGGGCGACGAGGTCTTCCCCTTCCGCATGAAGCTCCGGCCGGCGGCAGTCTTTGCCGAACCCCTTGAGTTCAAGCCGCTGATCGGGGATCTCAAATTCATCAAGAACAAAACGATGTGGAGCGGCCACCTCAGGATAGCCATGCGCGAGATCCCGGAGGAGGACTACCGGCTCATCCTCAGGCGGGCCGGGCAGGAGGCCTGAACCCTGCTCGAGTGAAGACCCCGGCCCGAAGGCCGGGGATGAATTGCACCCCCAGATCCGCTCACTTTCATCCCGCACGGTTATTCTTTATGCCCAGGAGAGCCCAATATGCCTGTAAAACCGGGTGTGCCCCACCCGAATCCACGCTTGCGGAGATCGGGACCGCTCCACCGCCGACCCTGGCGGTGCACATCCCGGTCAACGAACCAGGAATCTCCGGGGCTTTAGCCCGGGAGAGTGCCGGGTAGTGTATCCGGATGTTCGGAGCTCGACTTTGAGCAGATCGTCCCGGCTTCGAATAGCCATCCCCCCCGGGTGGCGGCCGGGCCGTTAGGGGAAGGCGTTTCTCCTGGCGGATATGAACGAGGAGTGCACCATGAACCGCCATAGAAGATCCGGGGATCGCAGAAGAGAATGCCCGGCGTTCGGCAGGGTCTCCACAGTATCGTACGAGCAGTGGTGGAACTATGAGCGGAGATGAGAAGAAACTGATACGGAACAGCACGGTCGAATTTTTGCTATTTACCTCGGCCGCCGGTGAAGACTCAATCGAGGTCAGGTACGAGGACGAAACCATCTGGTTAAGCCAGAAGATGATGGCGGCGCTCTTCGATGTGACTGTTCCGACAATAAACGTACATCTGAAAAACATCTACGAAAGCGGCGAGTTGACCCGTGATGCAACTGTTAGAAAATATCTAACAGTTCAAATCGAGGGTGACCGTGAAGTTTCACGGACTCTTGACTACTACAACCTTGATGCCATAATCTCGGTTGGATATCGCGTAAATTCCCGAAGAGCCACCCAGTTCCGTCAGTGGGCGACTCAGGTGTTAAGAGAATTTGCCATTAAAGGATATGTACTTGATAAAAAGCGGATGGAGAACGGTACGTTCCTTGGGGAAGACTACTTCGAGCGCTTGCTGGCAGAAATTCGGGAGATACGGCTGAGTGAGAGACGATTCTATCAGAAGATCACGGACATATACGCTACAAGCCTCGACTACAACAGGAATGCACCAACAACACGCGAGTTTTTCGCAAACGTTCAGAACAAATTGCATTTTGCGATACATGGGAATACTGCGGCTGAACTGATAATGGCGCGTGCCGGCAGCAGAAAGATGCATATGGGCCTTAGCACCTGGGAAAAAGCTCCTGACGGGAAGATACTTAAAACCGACGTATCGGTTGCGAAAAACTATCTGAACGCAACAGAACTTGAATCGCTTGGAAGAATCGTCAACGCCTGGCTTGACCTTGCTGAAGAGCGTGCCAGAAGAAAGATCCCGATGACCATGGAGGATTGGGCAAAACGCCTTGACCGGTTCCTTGAGTTCGATGATCGTAAACTGCTTGAAGACCGTGGAAAGGTCACAAAAGAGATGGCAAAGGAGTTCGCAGAGAGTGAATTTGAGAAGTACCGGGTTGTTCAGGACAGACATTTTGAGAGTGATTTCGACCGGATGCTAAAGGAGGCCACCCCGCCCGAAGGAGAGGAACAGGATAACAAAAACAATGAGACCCCTGGAGACCTGAAATAAAACATTCCGTGGTGGGCGGCACCAGATGGGAGGAACACTTGATGGGTTGTATTCAGAGCGCCTGCTTCCAGAGATTAATGTCAGCGATATTGCTGGCGATCTGCATATATCCAGATATCTGCCGGCTTTTCCGTACTTGATGGGTACTTGATCCCGGCCCATGAAATCACCCGCATTCAGTTTCCGGTAAACGTTGTCGAATGATAGAGCAAGGGCATCGATGTTCTCCTCAGCCGGATGGTGAAGTCGTATGCCTCGTGTCTCCCGACGTTACGCAGATCGGGATGTCGAATCTTACGGTAATCCCCGGTGTAGAGCACCGTGCCGTCGATCGCCGTGGCGACATAGTGGGCGTCGAGGAGCACCTCGCAGTCGTCGTAGTCGTCGATGGCCGCACTGAACCGGTTCCAGATCTCGCGGTAGGGCTCCGTTCGCGCGTGGATGGCCAGCACCTTTCGGTCGTCGAGGGCACAGCGCCGCCGCCGGCAGAGCGCTTCATACCGTTCTTTCACCGCGAGGAGCGTCTTGTGGGCCGCTGCCGGCTGCTCGCTGCACGCGAGATCGCGGGAGATGCGCACTGCCATATCGACGAGCCGAGACCTTGCCGTCGGAATCCGGGGGAGAGAAGGTGGATAATGCGCCCCAGGAAAGCAGGGTGCGTCGATAGTATACCCAACAGATAATGGACATTTATCAGACATATCGGACACCCAATACCGGGAGGAATGTTTCAGATATACGGGCAGGTTACAAAGACAGGAACAGAAATCGTGGTTAGAGAAATGCATGATTCCCGGAAGCCCGGGCGAACGCACCGCCGTGCTGCCTCCTCCCTCACGGGATCGCCCCCTCCGGGAGTTCCTCCGCCTCGGAGAGCAGGGGGAGATCAGTCTCCACCGACCATCCCGGGTGCAGCAGCGCCTCGGTATAGGCACACTCGGCAATCCAGTAGAGGTCGCGCTCATCCTTCATCCGGTCGAGCAGATGCACCTCCACCCCGCCCCGGATCCTGTCCAGCAGTTCCCGGTATACCGGGCCAGGGCTGCCCCGGAGATCGTAGTCGATCCGGTCGGGAGCGTGAGGGTCGTCGCCCTCGCCCCGGATGACGATCGCGGCTCCCTCCCGCTCCAGGGTTATCGTCCAGCATGCCATAGATGCCTATGGCGCTGACGGGCCCATAAGCGTATGCAACTATTCCAGAGCCTTAGTGAGATCGCGAAGACAGACCTGAAATCTGATCGAGAGGTTCCTTCACGCCGGCGGCCGCCCGCCCGTCCGGTCGCCCAGACCCCGGACATCGTAGAGGCTGGTTTCCGAAAGAATGAGATCCCGGTTGGCGATGATGTGCCGGTAATCCCCGGTATAGAGCACCGTGCCGTCGATCGTTGCGGCGACGTGGTGGGCGTCGAGGATCACCTCGCAGTCGTCGTAGTCGTCGATGACCGCACTGAACCGGTTCCAGATCTCGCGGTAGGGTTCCGTTCGTGCATGGATGGTCAGCACCTTCCGGTCCTCGAGGATGGAACGCCGCCGCCGGCAGAGTTCTTCATACCGCTCTTTCACCGCTGCGAGCGTCTCCAGAGCCGCTCCCGGCGGCTCGCGAGAGAGTCCGGCAACGTTCCGGAGGAGCGGGACGATTCGCCACCCGCGGCCCTCGGCCTCGACGAGAAGGGTATCCGCCGAACCGGCCCGCTTCAGGTGCGCAACCGCCCGCCGGAACTCGCGGACGAGATTCTGCTGGATGGTGTAGCACCGCCCTCCCGTCCCGTCCCCGAAACACTCGGCCCAGACCCCCGCGCTGGAATGGTTCGGCTCCGGGTCGTCGAAGACGTCCGTGGCCTCGGTTCCCCAGGTGTCGGCGACGTGAAAATAGTACCCGATGAGGACGTTGCTGTCGAGGAAATAGGGCAGGTTACCTCCTCCCTGCCGGCGACTCGCTGCACGCGAGATCGCGGGAGATGCGCATTGCCATATCGACGAGAGCCGAGACCCTGCCGTCGGAATCCAGGGGGAGAGAAGGTGGATTATCGCGGGCGATCACGTCCCGCCTGGTGTTGAAGCGCTGCTCCGTGATATTGCAGAACTCCTGCAACTGCTCCTCTCCACACACAGCCGGGATCATATGCGTCGCGACGACGTGAGAGACGAAGCAGAGCGCATCGCAGCCTTCGGTCGCAAGTGCGGGGGCGTGTGATGGGTTGTGGCGGAGCGTCGAGCGGTATGCGTCGTCCCACGCCAGGTATGCGTCGTAGAAGATCTCAAGGGCGGGCAACGGATACGCCGCGATGAAGCGGTCTAAGACCTCCTCGACGGTGGCAATCCGCTCCGCATTCAGGGGGTGGAGCGCACCGGCAACCTCCGTGGAGAGAGGGAGGATGCCTGTACAGAACGTGCGCTCGAAGCCGTCGGCGTGCAGGCCGGACTGTTCCAGATACATTCTCTCACGGCGGTTCAACTGGAAGTACTCGAGAGGGATATCTTCTCCATCTGAAAACTCCTTCCAGAGACGGAAATAGTGGGTGATGTCACTGATGAGATCCGTTTTTTTGAACTTCATCCACTGGAGCACCGACCAGAGGAGGACTCGCTCGCAGGGTGTAAAGATCGTGAGATCTGCCTTGCTCCGGGGCCTGTATTCGTACGACTCGTAGGTATTTCTTCGGAAAGAACCGCCCGGAGCTCTTCTTTCCGCATGCGTATTTGCTGTTGGCACCTTCACGTCGAAATATGCGTTCGATTCCGACGTTAATTGGAACGCCGCAGCCTCGGCAGGCCCTTTCGGCATGCGGATGTAGGTCGTCCCGCAGAGCGTTGTTCCTCTCTGGTTGTAGTAGATGAGGTCCACGAAGAAGATGAACTTCAAGAGCTTCGTCCGGCCGATGCGGTTGTCATGCTCTACTGCATACAGCAACGCATTGATCAACTTCTGCTTCCGCATCCCATCACCTCGACCCTGAATCTTCCGCTATAACCGGGAACCAAGTCTGTATGTGTGCGTATTACAGGTACTAAAAGATAACCCTTTCTGAAAGCAGCGTTCACCACCGCATCTTCGGTGCTCGAACTCCGCTCCCCTGAAGCATCGTTCCTCGCAGAGATTCGCCCGCGCCTCTCGCGAGCGGTAGACCGTCTTCCCCGTCCCGCAGACGCCGCACCGGCCGAGTTCGACCTTCATCCGCGAAAACATCCGGTGATCCAGCACGCCCGGCAGGGGCTCTTGCAGCACCGGCTCTCGCTTTGCGCCGGTTTTCAGCATGTTGTAGCAGGTGATGTCACTCAAATGGCGATTAAATGACGTTCGATCAGTGTTTCCGCCCCCTGGCGGCGAAGTCATGAGATCGGTTCCAACATTCCGGGTTTCGCACACACCCGCACCCACCCCGGAGCCGGTATTGGAAACCGTATGCGCATTTTGCTGTACTTTAGTACTAAGAGAGAGATGCGTCTCTCTATCTGTACAGGTACTCTCAGATCCGGCGCCTTCCCGGGCAGTTTGATCTTCGCGGCCGGTGCAGGAATTCTGCGGTAAACCTGCTGTAATGCTGCAAGGGCCGGGGCCGGCGGAGAGGGGTGCGGGTTATGCCGAACCTACCAACCGGGTCAACGCCGTCTCGCGACCCCTCCGACCCGGGAGATTGTGCGGTTCCTCACCCAATTTCTGGCAGAAATACTCAACCATTGCCGGGGATCACGTGAAAGATATGAGTTGACATAAATACATAAAAGCCCTTCAAAAACGTGTCAATAAAGCCGGTGATGGAAAATGGTGGATCTCGATCCTGATACAAAGGAGAATATTGCCCGTGCGCTGTGGATGAGCGAATACACGCCAGAATCGATCCCGCCGGACGTCATGAACCGATTGGGTGATGCGAAAAACAACCGAACGGCATTCGGGGAGCGGATGCGGCGGCGGCTTGCCGACCTGTTAGCCAACCCCGAACGGTTCACTCCCGATTACACCGATCGTTACACTATGCTCTGCAACCATGCTCGTGAGCTCTCAGCACACCAGGCCTATGCCATGACAGGCCTCCTCGGCCAGGACAGCGTACGGGGGTACCAGGAGCTGCCTCCACAGATCGCATTCACGTTTCCGGACGACGACCGGCCGCAGTTCCCGTACCAGGTCGGATGGCACTTCTTCGTGGGAACGGCGTCCGATGTTCATGGCCGGGAGTTCGGCATCCAGTTCATGTTCTGGAGTTACTCCCTGCTCCCGCCCGATATGGCCCGGAGCGAGGGCCTGAGCGATGTAGAGAACCAGGTCGCCGAGGTCCATCTGGCCGTAACTCCGGCAGGCGATCGGCATTATCGGCCGAGGCCCGTCCTCGTGGCGGGCACCACGGGCCTGATCCAGTTTACAGAGAAGCCGTACGAGTATGCCATCGGAAAGAACACCATAACCTCGCTTGACGGCGACTCGTTCTTCCCCGTCCGCCTGCAGGCGTGGGGTATCGATGACCGGGAAGACGTCCCGGTGGAGATCGCTGTTGATATCACCCTTCACCAGACCAAAGGCTATGTCCTGAACGGGGATGAAGGCCTGGCACCCAGTTGCGGCGGTGTCGGCACGCTCTACTACTCTGTCCCGAATCTCCGGATACAACCCGAGGAGAGCTGGCTTTCCATCGACGGAACCCGGATCCCGCTCACCAGCGGAAAGTTCTGGTACGATCACCAGTGGGGCACCGGCTTCATACCTTCAGGAAGCCCGCGAAGCGACGTGTTGCGTGCAGTCGGGCTCTTCAATGAGCAGAATCCCGGGGGATGGGACTGGATGGAGATCCAGTTCGACGACGAGACTGAGATCGCCCTCTCCTCGCTCCATACCAACGATAAGCGAGCGTTCTATTCCCGGACCGGGGCAGAACCGCCGGGCACGATGGCTGCAGGTGCAAAAGGCCTGTATATCCGGCAGGACGGGGAGTACGAACCGATCAACGCCGGCATCCGGGTGACCGATTGGGTCCGGAGCGTGGTAGCTGACGGTCCGTACCTGGCCACCGATACCTGGTACCCGAATCGCATGGAAGTGACGGTGCAGGAGAACGCGGTTCCGGATGAGAAGAAGCATTTCGTGATGGTGCCGATCGTAACAACCGGGCAGCAGGGATTTTTTGCAGCGGGTCCCCAGTATTCCGAAGGCGCAGTCATCATCGAGTCTGCAGACGGGAAGAGAATGGGGGTCGGCTTTCTGGAATCTACCGGCTACGTCGATGCCCGGAGGCAGAGCCTGCTTCTCGCGGGTCTGCCCGATGCCGACGAGATGGTTCGGCTCGTCTCTCCGCCCGCGGTTCCGGATAGCATGAAGGCTGAGGCGATGGCATTGTTGAAAGAGCCGGAGAACGTCTCAAAGCTCATGGAGGAACTGGCGAAGTGCAAGGGGCTCTGAGTTCATCCGGCCGGCCCTCCGGCCCGGAACTGCACGTTATTTGTACAACTGCTGCGGAGATCACGTTCCGTCTCCCACCCGGCGATGCAGATCCCATCCCATGAGAGGGCAGCATCAGCGAATCTTCTTGATGGAACCGGGTAGTGAGGAGGAGAGACGTTGAGCACGCCAAAGCCGTTTCTCGGTGTGCTGCACCAGGAGGTCTTTTCAGGTGATCGTCCCGAAGGCCGTGGTGACCGGACCGCTGGGCCGGACTGGAAACGGTCGCCCCTCATTGTGCCGGGCCTCGATACCATCGCGAGCTGCAGGAAGGGCCAGTACCGCGCCCGTGAGACGGTTCCGGAGTACCGCATCCACCAGACCGACGACCGGGCGGATCGAGACCTCTTCGCACCCGGTGCAACGGTCGTGCAGATCGACGGTGAACCCGGCGTTCTCCAGCAGTCTCCGCCCAACATCCGCACCGGATAGATGGATATGCTCCTCCGGCATCGCGCTGTTCTTCTCCCGGCCGGAGCGGGAGCACCGGTAGGAACGACTTTCCGGGGGACAGGAGCATGAGAAGATCTCTGGTCTCCGGGTAACTCTCGACGGTCAGCACCGGGGCCGGCGGGGTGGTGGCGGTGCTCGGCGGAGGGTGAGGATCGTTCTGCCTGCGAACCGCAGGACAAAAACCCGGTGCGGTGGACCGACACCCAGCTCGCCTGTAGGTTCTAAACGATATCTTTTAAATATCCGACCCGCAGAGAGAGCACCGGAGTGAGTGCCAGAGCATGTTCGAACGCATCGTCTTTCCAACGGACTTTTCAGAACCCTCGATGAAGGTGCTGGGCTACATCCCCGCACTCAAGGAGGCGGGAACCCGGGAGGTGGTCCTCGTCCACGTCATCGACTCAAAGGACGTCACGCTGATCGCCTCGGGGGGGCAGGGGTTCCTCGGGACCGTGCCCGACCAGGAGACCGAGACCCAGAGCGAGTTGCGCCAGGAGATCGAGCACCGGATCCTCGATACCCGGCGGGCGCTCGAGAAGCAGGGCGTGAAGGTGACCGTCCGGACGCCTGTGGGCAGCCCGGGAAAAGAGGTCGTGGCTGCAGCAGACGCAGAAGGGGCCTCGCTCATCGTCATCGGTTCCCACGGCAGATCGAACCTCCGCGACCGCCTGCTCGGGACGGTCTCGGAGTACGTGATCAAGAATGCCCATCAGCCGGTCCTGGTCATCAAGCGGGACCTGATTGCCGGGAGATAATTCCCCCCCATTTTGCAGCAAAAATAAAGGTCTATTTCTCCACCAGGATCTCCAGCAGCTTCCGGATCGCCCGCAGTTCTTCCACCGTCGCGTCGGCGGCCGGCAGCTCCTCCGGCTCGCCCCCGACCGCGACGGGAGTGGTCCTCCGCACGAAGTTCATGATCTTCTCCTGGAGGTCTTTTGGGTCCGCAATCCCGTTGAGGAGGATCTCCGCCTGTGCCTGGGCCGAGTAGCCGGCGGTCTGCACCCGGACCGCCGAGAAGGAGAAGAACCGCATCAGGGGGCCCTGGGCGATATCGACGTTCGTGATCCGGTTGTAGGGGACGATCCCCGTCTGGCGGAACCAGACTCCCCGCTGCCAGGTGATCTCGGTGACAGTGAGCCGGTAGACGACGCTCCCGTAGTAGAGGGGGATCCAGTAGGCGACGAAGACGATGACGGCAAGGACGGGTAGTGCGATGGCGAGAGCGACGAAGCCCCAGGTGAAGACGACGATGGGAATCAGCCAGGGCAGGATGAGGACGACGACGGTCAGGACCAGGGACGCGTAGAGGTACGACCGGAACCGCGGCACCGGTTTGAACGCCTCGCCTATGCGGAGCGGGGTGAGGGACATATTATCACACCAATCTCAGTCCGGACAGATTAAGCCTTCCCGGCCGGCGAGATCCCTCCGGAGGATGTGGCGATCGGCGCCCTCACCGAAGTAGGCCGGGCAAAAATCCGTCTCCCGAAAACCGTGCTTCTCGTAGAGCGCACGGGCGGACCGGTTTTGCGGCGCAACCGAGAGGTAGACCTCCCCCGCCCCCCGCTCCCGGAGGCTGCCGGTGACGGCGGCAACGAGGCTCCCCCCGAGTCCGCGGCGCCGGTACCGCTCCGCCACCACCAGCCGGACGATCCATCCCGTCTCCAATCGGTGCTGCACGAGAGCACCGATGGTGTAGCCGACGACGTTTCCGTCACATTCCGCGATGAGAAACGTATCGGCAAAGAGGACGCCGGCCTGCCGGATGAAGACCTCGGGCTTGCAGTCCCCCGGGCTGTTCTCCCGCTCGAGGGCAGAGACCGAACGAAAATCCTCTTCGCGATACCCTCTGATTACCAGGTCCATACCGGTGTATTCGCCGTAAAGGCTAAAAATAGGCAGCGGCCCCGGGCGGCTTCCATCCCGGAGCGCTCTTGATCCACAGGCTCACTTCTTGCCCGCTTTGAGCATGTCGCGCGCCATCTCGTACGTCTCGATCTTGTACTTCATCAACTCGAGGTGCTGCTGCTTCATCTTGATGCGGGACTCGATCATCCGAATCGTCAGCTGCCGCATCTGGTCCTCGTCAAGAAGATCGCGCATCTTCTCAAGGAGCATGCCGTGGGCGGCTCCTCCGCCGTAATGTGTCATGCCATTAACCCTCCTCACACGGGCCGGTCCACAGGGACAGGCCGGCACCCTGTGCTCACGGGGTCATAAATATCTTATGGCAGGTACGGCTGCTCACCGGGAGGCCATGAATGCTCCGCCGTGTTCGGCCCAGTTCTCGACCGGCGGCTCGTAGAGGACGATACAGACGTCGTCGGGGCGAACTCCCGCATCACAGGCCAGGTGCTCCACGATCGCCCGATAGAGCGCCTCTTTCGTCGCGGGCTCTCGCCCCGGCATGAGCGAGATCTCGATGAGGACCGCGTCGCTGGAACGACCGGGAGGCATCGGGAAGTTCTCCTCTTTTCGCTCGCAGAGCCGGATCCAGAGGGCGGCCTCCGGGGTCTGCAGGGTATCTACAAAAGCCTCACGGAGACTTTCGATAAGCAATTGCCGGTAAGCAACAGGCTTTCCGGTGCGGATCTCGATCTTGACAAGCGGCATGCGGACATCTCTCCAGCGGCAGAGCGGGGATCCGGGCGAACCCCCGTTCTCCTGCAGGAGTGCTCTGGCACCGGGAGTGATAACGCTTTGCTCAGGAGAGGTCCAGCGGCTCGCCCTCCGGGCGCCGGTTTTTGTTGATGCAGGCATTGAGCACCTCGTCCATCAGCCAGAGCGCCCCTTCGATCCCGGCCACTGCCCGGGACGAGAGGAGGACCCTGCCCCGGAGCGGCGATGTCAGCCCGACGAATGCGGCGCCGGGGGAGATCGCCCGCTCGTAGGAGGAGCCGAGGATCAGGTCCGGTTCGGCGTCAAGGATCATCCCCCGGATGACCGAGAAGTCGGTCGTAGAGGTGACGGCATCGTTGCAGACACCGGGATCGTTCCGGGCGGCGACGCAGGCGATATCGGCACCGAGGTACCGGTCGAGGAGTTCAGCGGCAAACGCGGCATACGAGTACCCGGCAGAGATTGCCACCCGGGGCGGGTCGAACCTCTTGAGGTACTTGTCGCAGGCCTTCTTGATCCGGGCCTCGGCCCATGCGATCTCCGCCGTGACCGGGCGGATATCGACGCCGTCGATCTCGGCGGCAAGTCTCTCGAAGGTCCCGGCGACGGCATCGAGGCCCAGGAGCGAGCCGCAGGCCGTCCCGACGCCGCTCGCGAGGTCCGGGTTCGTGCCGACGGTGAGGGGCGCCGCACGGTGAGCCGCAGCGTAGCGGTCCAGGCAGAACGTGGTTGCGGCGGCTGTCCCGGCGAGATTAAGGAGGCGCCGCGCCTCGATGGCGTTCCCCCGGCAGAAAGGGTCGGTGCGGCAGATGCCGTCGATGTTGACGCCGGCGGCACCGGGGTCCACCTCCGGCGCGACCCGCTCAAGCGCCCGGCGGTATCCGGCCTCGAAATCCCCGAGGAAGCCCGGGCTGTCGACGACGAGGACCTGCCCGTCGCGGGCGAAGTCGCCGATATCCTCGCCCATGATGGCGGGCACGCAGGTGTTGACCACGGCTATCCGGGTGTTTTGGCCGTCGAGTTCCCGGATCACCTCCGTGAGGCGGGACTCCGTGCCGAAGATGATCTCGTTCTCGACGAGAAACGTCCCGTAAATGGGGACCCCGACGAGCGATGCGGGGTAGAAGTAGCAGCCGCTCGAACCGTGGACGATGACGGCAAGGTCCTCGAACCCCGCGAGGCAGGCGACCGCCCCGGTCATCGCACAGGGCCAGAGCGGGTTCTCGCACGGCGTACGCTGGTTGTTTTGCATCGGTCTAGAAGATCATGGCGGTGCGGGGATATAAAGGACGGGGAATGGCCAGATCATCAGGTACACTCGAGGAGGTGGGGGCGTAATTCTTATAAAGCAGTCTTGAAAAAAGGAGTACTGTCACCATTCATAGCGGGAGCGACCGAGTTCAGGGGCTCTCGGTGGTTCCGTTGAGCACCAGCGAGCCGGGATCCGGTATGACGAAGGGTGTATCACCCATGCCCGCCAGATCGGCGTCTCTCAGGTTGTTGTCCAGCGTCAGGCTCAGAGAATGGTACTGCATTGCAAACCGCGGATTCCAGGCCGGGCTCTGCCCGTGGGAGATCCTGACGTCCACCTCGTCCGACTGCGGGAACGGAACGGTGATCTCGAACATCTGTCCGTTGCCCGGGGGTACCTGCGAGGCGGTGCCCGCGAAGACCTGCTGGCCGTTCACCTCGATGGTCATCCACCGTCCGCCGGGTACCGTCGATGCCGTCAGGAGCCCGACGAACGTGAGAGTATTCCACCCGGTCCCCGAAGCGTCCGTGAACTGCCGCTGGACGCGAGCGGTGGTCGAACCGGCGCGAAGGTTTACATTGATCCCGTGCTCGCCGTGGTCGTCAACGATCACCGGGCCGTATTCGGAGCAGGATCCGACCACTGTTCCCGACCACGTTGCCTCGTGCGACCATCCGTCCCATCCGTCCCTCGACCAGATCCATTCACCGGGGTCGGCCGATCTGATGACGTAATGCACGAGACCGTTGGTGTGCTTTGTCGTCTCGATGAGGCTGTCTATTGTGATGTCGCGGATCACTGGGTCCTCCTCAAGATGGAATGTCTCGTTGTGAGCGAAATAGTTCTCGGTGACCCGGAGAATGAGGGGCTCGCGGGCCCACTGGGTCTTCCAGCCGAGGAGCCGCGTCGAATAATCGGGGTTACTCCAGACCTCCGTCTCTACCGTGTCGTAGACGGTCGCGTTGAACCCGAGGGTTTCCCAGTTGGTATCGTCATTCACGTAGTCCTCATACGCACCGTGAATATTCCACCCCATGACAGTCAGGGAGCCCTGCACGAAAAAATCTCCCGTATGCATCGGGTTGCCGATATCGGTCATGAAGTGACCCGAATGCCCGAGCGACGCGAAAGCGTCGTCGAGGCGGTTATTGTAGTAGGCGGTCGTCGCATCCGTCGCGTTCATCTGGCAATTCTCGGGGGCTCTGCCGAAACCCACCGGGACACCGGGAACAGGAGGGAGAGGTGTGGGAGGGACGTAACCGTGGTTGTAGCAGCGCTGGAGAATTATCTCAAGATCCGAACCTTCATACCACCTGTCTGGATCAGGTGCATGGCCTTCTGCTATACCTGCATTTGTCTCATTAACTGAGTTATGCACGCATGCTGCCTTGATTATCTGCCCATGAGTATTTGCATTCCACCGCACGCCGACTTCACCGTCCATGCTCGATGCCATCGCACGGCCGATCTCTTCATCAAGCTCCCGGAGTGCCGAGTTTTCAGACACTGCAAGCCGCACATCGCTCTTCTCGGGGACGATGGTCAGCGCAAGGCCGTCCTCCGTCTCTACGGCCCGGACCGGATACTTCTTCCAGAGCTCTTCGAGGCTCGATCGCCAGGCGGCCTTCTCCTCCTCCGAGGCATCGAGCCCGTCGACGAACTTCAGGATGTTTTCCTGCTGTTTCGTCGAACCGAGCATGATCAGCGTCCATTGCGGCGAGAATTCCCAGACAGCGGGGTCGATGTAGACGCCTTTCGCCATCGTGGCCCTGTCGCATTCGATCCCGAAGGCGTCGCAGAGGGCGGAGGAGACAACTGTCATATCCGGCCTCTCGATGGCTTTAACAGTCGTTGCGCTCGCCGGGGCGGGTAATTCGAACCCCGCTGCGAGGGCCGGCGATACCGGCATGAGCATGAACGTCAGGATCATGCCAAGACCAATGATTCGTACAAGAGATCTGTTCTTCATAGTCCGATTCCCTCCAGAGTCTGTGAGAGAAGTTCTGCAGGTTAAAGGGCCGTTCCAAATGGCTTATTTATTGTTATGATGAATATTCGCCGATGTGGTGAATATCCCTCGCTTCGAAGAGACCCGAAAAGATCATCGAATGCAGGGAGAGCTCGACCACGCTCAACGGCCTGAACGATCTGCCCTATGTTCGGGATCTGGCCCGAAGTGAACCGATGACCATACAGGGAACGTCTCCGGGGAAATGAATGTATACCAGGAAGGAACAGATTCCTGCATGCGTTGCCGGCTCCTCGTCGTCCTCCTCGCTCTCGTCGTTGCCCAGGTCTTCCTGAGCGGCTGTCTCTCGGGGGAACCTCAAGATCTTTATACATATTTCAGATACGAACTCTCCATCAGGACAGCCACGCCCATCGAGAACGTGACCCTCCTTGTGCCCATCCCGACCCGCGGCGACCAGCCGGCCATCGGTCCCGAACAGATTTCTGGTGAACTTTACACCGATCCCGGCAACCTCCGAAAAGGCCCCTCCGATCCCTCGACTCTTCCGGAGCACTACGATTTCGCGATCATCCCGGTCGACGGCCAGTACTACCTCCGGCTGACCACTCCCTACATGAATCCCGCAGAACCGATCGGTGTTCGCTACTATAATCGCACCTCTCTTGGTGACAAATTCCGCCCCGAGGTCGTCCCGCGGTTGATTGAAACACGGCACCCGTTCGGCAACGAGTCCCTCTTCTCCCCGAAGCAGAACCTCACGCTGACAGCAAGTTCCTCTGGAACGCCCAACGAGCGCGGTTATTACAACCCCGAAGGATACCGGTACTCCTACACCATCCCCGTCTACGCGCACTACGAGAATGGGACGCAGGTCTCAATCTCGTCGGAAATTGAGGGGTCAAACCGGTGGCTTGAAGGGTTCGATTTTGCCGGGCAAAACCGATACTCCGATGCTTACTCTCTCACGATCACCGGCGAGCCACAGGGCTGGATGCCTGCTGAAGGAAAAGTGACGGTGGGGCAGGGAGACTACCGGGAGTGGCAACTCAACCTCTCCGCCACTTCCGGTTCAGGGGGATAGAATGGATTCCTTGGTCTGATGCAGGCACAGGTGGCTGAAAATCAACCGATAACTGTACAGGGGCCTCTATCGGGGAAATGAATGTATACCAGGAAGGAACAGATTCCTGCATGCGTTGCCGGCTCCCCGTTGTCCTCCTCGCTCTCCTCGTTGCCCTGGTCCTCCTCTGCGGCTGTCTCTCGGGGGGGCCTCAAGATCTCAGTATGTCCTCATCATATACTCTCCGCATTACGACGGATACCCATATCGAGAACGTGACCCTCCTCGTCCCCATCCCGACCTGCGGCGACCGGCCTGCCATCGGCCATGACCCGATCTCCGACGCGTTTTATTCCGAAAAACTCCGGAGATACCCCCCCTATCCCTCGACGATTCCGGAGCACTTCGCCCTCGCAGTCGTTCCGGTCGACGGTCAATATTACCTCCGGTTAACCGCCCCGTTCATGGACCCCGCAGAGCCTGTGTGGGTGAACTATGAAAACTATACCCCTCTTGCAGGTGATTTCCGGCCTGAAATCGTCTCACAGATGGTTAATACATTGCACCCGCTTGGCAACGAGTCTCTCTTCCCCCCCAAGCAGAACCTCACCCTGACCGCAGGCTCCCCGGAGGCGGTTGAAACACACGGTATCAATCCTGGATGCCGGTACTCCTACACCATCCCCATCTACGCGCACTATGAAAATGGAAGCCGAGTCGAGATCTCTTCGAATATTATGGGTGGGAACGGATGGGCTGAACAGTTTGATGCATGGATGCTAAATCGATATTATGATCGTTATCATCTTGTCATCACCGGCGACCCCCAGGGCTGGATGCCTGCCGAAGGAGAAGTGACGGCGGGGGACGGAAGCTACCGGGAGGGGCAACTCAACGCCTCCCCGACTTCCGGTGCAGGGGAGTAAAACGGACGCACCGGGTCGATTTTCCAGAAAAAGAGAGGGACGAGAACCCTACACCGTCTTCACGAGCGCCGCGAGGTAGCCCCCGACCTCGCTCGTCTTCCTCGCGCCGCCCATATCCCGGGTGACGTAGCCGTCGAGGATGCTTCGCTCGATCGCCCGGAGAACCGCGGCCGCAGCATCGTGCTCGCCGATGTGGTCGAGGAGCATCGAGCCCGCCCAGATGGTGGCGAGGGGGTTTGCGACGTCCTGGCCCCGATACTTCGGCGCGGAGCCGTGGATCGGCTCGAACATCGAGGTCCCGTTCGGGTTGATGTTGCCGCCGGGGGCGAGGCCGAGTCCCCCCTGGATCATGGCGCCGAGGTCGGTGATGATGTCGCCGAACATGTTTGGCGTGACGACGACGTCGAACCATTCGGGGTTCTTGACGAACCACATCGTGACGGCGTCGACGAAGTTAAACTCCGTCGTGACGTCCGGGTAGCCGGCGGCGACTTCGGTGAAGACGTCGCGCCAGAGGCCGTAGACGTCGGAGAGGACGTTTGCTTTGTCGACCGAGGTGAGTTTCTTCTGCCGCCTTACGGCGAGGTCGAATGCGTAGCGGATCGCCCGCTCCGCACCCTCTCGCGTGACGACGCCGATCTGGTAGGCGAGTTCGTCGGCATCGGTCTCGACGTCCAGCCCGAATTTGACGCTGTAGAGGTCGCGGACGACCTCGAGGGTCTTTTGCTCGCGCCGACCGGCAAACCGCGAGCCGATACCGACGTAGAAGTCCTCGGTGTTCTCCCGGACGACGACGAAGTCGATATCCTCGGGCCGCTTGTTCGCGAGCGGCGTCGTGACGCCGTCGAGGAGCTTGATCGGCCGGAGGTTGATGAACTGGTCGAAGTGGAACCGGATCGCAAGCAGGATGCCTTTCTCGAGGATCCCGGGCTTGATCCGGTCGTCGCCGATCGCCCCGAAGTAGATTGCCCCAAACTTCGAGAGTTCGCGGATATCCTCCTCGGTGAGGAGTTCCCCGGTCGCGAGGTAGCGCTCCGCCCCGATATCGAAGTCGGTCCACGCGATGTCGAACCCGTAGCGTTCTCCTGCGGCGTCAAGGACCTCTCTTCCCGCCGCGACGATCTCGGGGCCGATCCCGTCCCCGCCGATTGCGGCTACTCGGTGCTGCATGTCTTCACCTCATCAAGGTTCTTCGCGTAGGCAACGAGGCCGCCGGCATCGACGATCTCCTTCATGAACCCGGGAACCGGCTCGACGGCGAACCTTTTGCCGTTCGCCACGATAAAACCGCCGGCGATATCCACGCTGACGGCGTCGCCGTCCCGGATAGCGTCGGCCTCCGGGCAGACCAGCGGCAGGAGCCCGGTGTTGACGGCGTTCCGGTAGAAGATCCGCGCAAAGGACTTTGCGACCACGACCCTGATACCGGCCCCGAGGAGCGCGAGCGGTGCGTGTTCCCGGGAGGAGCCGCAGCCGAAGTTACTGCCCCCCGCCACGACGTCGCCCTCTCGCACCTCTCTCGCAAACTCATCCCTCGTCCCTTCAAACGCATGCTTCGCAAGCTCCGCCGGATCGTAGATCGTCAGGAACCTGCCCGGTATGATCGCATCCGTATCGATATCGTCGCCGAACTTCCATACTCGCATGATCACACCCCCCTCGGGTCGGTGATCTCGCCGTAGAGGGCGCTTGCCGCCGCCGTCGCCGGCGAGGCGAGGTAGACCGACGCCTGCGTGCTCCCCTGCCTGCCCCGGAAGTTCCGGTTCGACGTCGAGAGCGAGACCTCGCCGGGGGCGAGGAGGCCGAACGCCCCGCCCATGCAGGGGCCGCAGCACGGTGCTTCCACAAGGGCTCCGGCCTCGACGAACCGCTCGATCAGCCCGGCCCGGAGGGCCTTGAGGTACTCGGTCCGCGAGGCCGGGATGACGATCACCCGGACACCGGTGGCGAAGCGTTCGGCGGTCCCGAGCACCTCGGCCGCCTCGGCGAGGTCCTCGTAGCGGCCGTTCGTGCAGGAGCCGATGAAGACCTGGTCGACCTTTGTCCCCGCGACGTCGCCCACGTCCACGACGTTATCCACATTGTGGGGGACGGCGACCTGCGGCGCGAGATCGGTGACGTTGTAGTTCCGGCGCTCCGCGTATACCGCATCAGCGTCGGCTGCAAGGTCGAACGGCTCGATCTCGCGGCGGGCGGTGACGTAGTCCCAGGTGGTCGCATCGGGCGGCACGATCCCCGCCTTCGCCCCCATCTCGATTGCCATGTTGGCGCAGGTCATGCGGCCCGCCATATCCATCTCGTGCATGGCCCCGCCGGTGAACTCGAGCGCCTTGTAGGTCGCACCGTCGGCGCCGATATCGCCGGCGAGGGAAAGGATCAGGTCTTTTGCCCCTACCCTCCGGCCGAAGGTGCCGTCCACCTCGAGACGGATGCTCTCGGGCACCCGGAAGTAGAGCGCCCCGAACTTCAGCACGAACCCCATATCGGTCGAGCCGATGCCGGTCGCAAACGCGCCCGCGGCGCCGTAGGTGCAGGTGTGAGAGTCGGTGCCGACGATGATCTCGCCGGGCGCCGCCCGCCCCTTCTCCATCACGACCTGGTGGCAGACGCCCTCGAGGAGGTCGTAGTTGTGGATCCTCTGCTCCTCTGCAAACTGCCGCATGAAGACGTGATTCTCGGCAGCCGGTATGGAGTCGGCGGGGATCTGGTGGTCGAAGAGCATGATGATCCGCCGGGGATCATAGACTCGTTCTCCACCCATCTCCCCAAAGACCCGGACCGCAAGCGGGCCGGTGATGTCGTGGATCATCGCCGCATCCACCGGTGCCATCACTACGTCTCCCGCGCGGACAGTCCTGCCGCACCGCTGCGAAAATATCTTTTCTGCGATCGTCGCTGCCATAGAGTATCGTGTTCCAGGTACGCGCTTCGGACGTATGTACCTTGGCAGGGCCCGCCCGGGTGGTGCAGTGAATCGGAGCCCACTTTGCCGGATTTCCCGGGGCAGTACCCTTATGTGACTCCGTGCGGATTCTATAGGGAGATGCGATGACCGACGGACCGACCCCGGCAATGCGGCAATACTATTCAGTGAAGGCCCGATACCCCGACGCAGTCCTCTTCTTCCGGATGGGAGACTTCTTCGAGACCTTCGGTGAGGACGCCGGCGTGGTGGCCCGGGAACTCGACATCACCCTGACGGCCCGGGGCAGGGACAAGAACGGCGACCGGATGCCGCTTGCGGGCGTCCCCCACCACGCGGCCGACGGCTACATCGCCCGCCTGGTGAACAAGGGCTACAAGGTGGTGATCTGCGACCAGATCGAGGACCCAAAGACCGCGAAAGGCGTGGTCAAGCGCGACGTGACCAGGGTGATCACCCCGGGAACGCTGATCGACTCCTCGATGCTCGGCTCAGCGGGAGCCCAGTACCTGATGGCGGTCGCCCCCGACCGGAAGGATACCTTCGGCCTCGCGTTCCTGGACGTCTCCACCGGCGAGTTCTTCGTCTCCGCGGGGAGCGGCGGGGGGGGCCACCCCCGGCTCGTCTCCGGGGGGGGCCGGGACCGCCCCCCGGGAGGGACCGCCCCCCCAAGCCCCCCGGGCGCGCCCCCCCCCCCGCCCGCAACCCCTCCGCTACGCCCAGGAGACCCAGCAGTCGCCCCTCACCCACATCTCCGGCATCGCAACACGGATCCCGTCGGGGAACATGGTGCTCGACGCGATCACCCTCCGGAACCTGGAGATCACGACGAGCATCCGGGGCGTTGACGATGCGAGCACGCTCCTCTCCGCGCTCGACGTCACGGAGACCTCGATGGGAAGCCGGACGATGCGGTCGTTCCTGATCAGCCCGCTGCTCGGGAAGGGGACGATCGAGGGAAGGCTCGATGCGGTGGAGTGGCTTCTCGAACACGCGCTCGACCGGCAGGCGCTCCGCACGACGCTCGGCGACTTCGCCGATATCGAGCGGATTGCAGGAAGGATCGCCTACGGGAACGCCGGCCCCCGGGATCTCGGGACGCTCAGGGATTCGCTTGAAGCGATCCCGGATCTAAAGGCGCTCTTCGCCGCTGACGCCCCGGCCCTGGTACGCGAGGCCCTCGATGCGATGAGCGATCACGCCCACGTCACGGATCTTGTCGGGCGGGCGATCGTGGACGAGCCCCCGGCAGTCGCAAAGTCCGGGGGGATGATCCGCGAAGGATTCAACGAGAAACTCGACGAACTCCGGCACCTCGCGACCTCCGGGAAGGACTGGATCGTGGAGTTCCAGCAGCAGGAGCGGGAGAGGACCTCTATCAAGTCGCTCAAGGTCGGCTACAACCGGGTCTTTGGATACTACATCGAGGTGACGAGACCGAACCTGCACCTGGTGCCGCCGGAGTACGAGCGCCGGCAGACGACCTCGAACGGCGAGCGCTACACGATACCCGACCTCCGGGAGAAGGAGGCGATGATCGCGACCGCCGAAGAGCGCCTCTCGGCCCTCGAGGCGGAGATCTACACCGAACTCGTCCGGACGCTCGCAACGGAAGTCCCCGGCCTCCAGGCGACCGCCCGGGCGGTGGGGCTGCTCGACGTCTACGCGGCCCTCGCCGAGGTCGCCGCCCGTTACGGCTACTCCCGCCCGACGATCGAGGAGAGCGGCCGGACCATCATCCGCGACGGGCGCCACCCGGTGGTGGAGCGGCACCTCCCGGTACCGTTCGTCCCGAACGACACGGATCTCGATGCCGCCGGCGACCAGATCATGATCATCACCGGGGCGAACATGGCGGGCAAGTCCACCTACATGCGGGCGGTGGCGCTCTGCTGCATCATGGCCCAGATGGGAAGTTTCGTCCCGGCCCGGCACGCCACCATCGGGATCGCGGACCGGGTCTTCACCCGGGTGGGAGCGTTCGACGATCTCGCCTCCGGGCAGTCGACGTTCATGGTCGAGATGCTCGAACTCGCAAATATCTTAAACAACGCGACGCCGCGAAGCCTCGTCATCCTCGACGAGATCGGGCGAGGGACGAGCACGCTCGATGGGTGCTCGATCGCCCGGGCGGTGGTGGAGTTCCTGCACGGAAAAGCGGTTGCAGGACCACGGACCCTCTTTGCGACCCACTTCCACGACTTGATCGACCTCGAGGGGTCGCTCAAGCGGGCGAAGAACTTCCACTTCGCCGTGAAGGATACGGGGAGCGACGTCGTCTTCCTCCGAAAAATCATCCCCGGCGCAACCGACAAGAGTTACGGTGTCCACGTGGCGCACCTCGCCGGCATCCCGAAGACCGTGACCGACCGGGCGATGGTGCTCTTGAAGGAGGCGTCGATGCGGGAGTTTTCCGGCGGCCCGCGGGCTCCCCGCTACACCCAGATGCTCCTCCTCGACCCCGGCGAAGGGGTCGTCGCGGAGAACCCGGCGGTCGAGGCATTGAAAGGCCTGAACCCGAACGAGATGACGCCGATGGAAGCCTTAAACGCTCTCTGCCGGCTCCAGAAGCTTGCAAACGGCGAGGAGGGAGATCGATGACGAAGATACGGGTCCTCGACCCCGACACGGTGAACCAGATCGCCGCTGGCGAGGTCGTGGAGCGGCCTGCATCGGTGGTGAAGGAGCTCCTGGAGAACGCGATCGATGCGGGGGCAACAAGCATCCTCATCGACGTCTCTTCAGACCTCGCCGGGATCACGAAGATCCGGGTGACCGACAACGGCGAGGGGATGACACCGGAGGAGGCGGTCCTCGCCTTCCACCCTCACGCGACGAGCAAGATCCGGGATATCGCCGACCTCTCCGCCATCCACACCCTGGGGTTCCGGGGAGAGGCGCTCGCAAGCATCGCCGCCGTCGCGGAGGTGACCCTGATCACCCGCCAGAGGGGCGCCGCGGCGCTCGCCGGCACCCGGGTGCTGGTCAGGGGCGGCGAGGTGATGGAGAAGAGCGAGGTGGGGGCGCCGGAGGGGACGACAGTCACCGTGGAGCGCCTCTTCTACAACACCCCCGCCCGCCGGAAGTTCTTGAAGAGCAGGAACACCGAACTCGCCCACCTCTACGGGGTCGTGGAGAACCTGGCCCTCGCGCACGGTGAGGTCGCCTTCCGGGTGGTGCACAACGGGAAGGAACGGATGGCGACCCAGCGCTCAGGTGGGCTCTTAAACGCCATTGCCGGGCTCTACGGCGCAGACCTTGCCCGGACACTCGTCCCCGTCGAGGCGAGGCTCCCCTTCCTCCGCATCGGCGGCTACGTCTCCCGCCCGTCTGAGAGCAGGGGGAACCCCTCACAGGTCTTCATCAGCATCAACGGCAGAAGCATCACCTCCCGGCCGATCGCCGCCGCCGTCCGGGAGGGCTACGGCACCCTCCTCCCGAAAGACCGCTACCCGGTGGCGTTCATCGAACTCTCGATCGATACCGACCTCGTGGACGTCAACGTCCACCCGACGAAACGGGAGGTCCGCCTCTCCCGGGAGCGGGAGATCCTCCCGGCGGTTTCGGCGGCCGTGGAGGAGGCACTCGCCACGCACGACCTCGCCCGCGAGGTGCCGGCCGGGCCGGTGCAGCAGCAGATCGCCCCGGCAGAGCCCCGGCAGGCACGGGCCCCGACGGCCGGCGAGCCGGAAGCCGCCTACACGGCGGGGCACCGGGAGCTCGCCCTCTCCGATAAGCAGCTCCGGCGGACGGAGACGGAGGGCAGAGAGAACCTCCTTCCGGCCATGGAGCCGGTCGGGCAGGTGGCGGCGACCTACATCGTGGCGGAGGGGGCCGACGGCACCCTCTACCTCGTCGACCAGCACGCCGCCCACGAGCGGATCCTCTATGACCAGGTCGTAGAGCAGCGTGATGCCGGAGCCGGGTCGCAGGAACTGATCATGCCGGTCGTCCTCTCCCTCCCCCCTAAGGATTCCGCGGCGCTCCGTGACGCGATGCCGCTCCTTCTCGGCGAGGGGTTCGTGGTGGAGGAGTTCGGCCGGGATACCTTCGCCGTCCGGGCGGTGCCCGCTGCCCTCGGCGCAATCGAAGGCCCCGAAACAGTCCGGGAGACGATCGCCGACCTCCTTAACGATACGTCCCGCACCACCCCCGACCGGCGCCAAGCGGTCACCTGTATCGTCGCCTGCAGGGGTGCGGTGAAGGCCGGCGCCCACCTGACGCACGACCAGCAGAAGCGCCTCCTCGCACAGCTCGCCCGGACAAAGACCCCCTGGACGTGCCCGCACGGGAGGCCGACGGTGGTGGCGTTCGACAAAAGGAAGCTCGACGGGATCTTCCGGCGGGTGTAAGGGACCGATCGCCCCGGACAGAAAATATAGGATATAATCATCCTATTTTTGAATTCGTTGCCACATTAAGGTCGAATTGACAAAATACCGTATCGCAATGGATTTATTCTCCGGAGATCAGAACGGCTATGCGTCACAGTGGGACCCGCCCGCTGCGAACGAAAGGATTGAACCACGTGACATTACTCCAGCAGATCCGCCTCTGGATGAGGGCCAGGAGCAGAGGGAAGCAGTACCACGACTGTGAGAACGACCCGGTCATCGAGCCGTACTTCGATATCTCTCCCGAAGTGACCCTTCCTCCAGATATACCGCTGGAAGAGACCAGGTGACGGGAATCTCTCCAGACGTCCTGCCGAACGAATCACCTCTTAACATCATACTACCCGCCACCTTTTTAAAAACCCCTCGCACGCCGGGCACTGCCCCCATGGCCCGGGCATGTAGCCCATTCTTCGCGGAGTGGAGGCACCGCACAGGAAGCGCCCCGCCCCCATCTGCAGGCAGCACGACTGAAGCACTGCGCATGGAGACGCAGCCAAAAAAAGTTTAGAGGAACCGGAACGACTCCGCTATCGGAGGCACATCGGCGGAGTGGATGTCGTACTCCTCGGGGAATACCGTGTGCATGACCGAGTAGACGACGTCGTCCCTGACGGCGTAACGGATGACGAAGGTGTACCGGTCCTCCTCGACGATGGGGACCGAGAAGACCGACTCGTATGCCGGGACGCCGTCAAGGGAGGTCCTCTCCGTCGACACCCATTCGGCATCGATCCCGGCCTTGAGATCCTTCACATAGGTCGCGTTCAGCGCTTCGAGAACTTCCTCCTCATCGGCGGCTTCCTGGCCCGAGAGCGGGTTCGTGTTCACGCGGACCTCCTCGTGCTTCACCGGTGAGGAGAACCAGACGCTCTCGCCGGACTCGGTGTAGAACCACCCCTCCGGGCAGGTGACGGCATAGCCGTAGGTGGCATTGATGTAGGTGCCGTTCCCGGGAACCGGCGCCGGGGTCGGGGTCGGGGTCGGAGCCGGAGTAGGCCCGGGACCGGGCGGCTGCGGGGAGGAGAGCCCCGGCAGCAGAACCGCCAGGACAACAGCCAGGGCAACCACGAAGACCCCGGCGATCAGCAGACTCTGTGACTTCATACTATCCGGGTACGTGGCCCGAGCGAGGATAAATACTCTCCAGTCAGGTCCTGGTGGCGATCGCGATCCTTCCTTCGATCGCCGGGGAACCCTTGCGCTGGTACCCCGCGACGGGGTATCGTAGGCATCGTCCCGGCCACGACAGGATACTTCAGAGCGTGGCGGCCTTCAGAAAGCCGCAACGACCCCGGGACCCGGGGGAGCGCGGACGTCCGCGAGCAGCTCGTCGAGCGTGTCCACGTATTTCACCTGGATGCCGAGGTTCTCCTCGATATACTCTTTCGCATCAGTGACGACCGGCCGCTGCCTTGCTATCTTCAGTCCGCCGAACGACCGGCCCTCCTCCTGATAATCGATCACCTGGTCGTTCTCGTCGGAGAGGATCAGGAGCGTCTTCCCGCTTGCTGCTGCAGCCTCGGCCTTCTCGAGGATTCCCCCGACCGGGCCGATGCTCCCGCTCTCATCGATGGACCCCGTCACCGTCACGCTCTGGTTGAGCTCGAACCCCTCCAGCACCGAGATGAGCAGCGTGGCCATCAGCGCCCCGGCACTGGGGCCGTCGATCTCCGAGACCTCCTCCGGGCCCTGGATGCTGAAGATGATGTCGCTACCTGCAAAGTCCACGCGGGAGTGGTTGGCGGCGACAACGACCGCAAGGTTCGCGGCATCCTGGAAGGCTATCCCCATCAGGGGTGTTGTCTGGACGAGCACCCTTCCTTTTCCGGGCACGATCTCAACCGAGACATTCACCATCGCCCCCTCTTCGGTCACCTCCTCATAGAGGAGCGGGCTCCCCCGCTCAACCTCGACCATCTGGAGGATGACCGGCACCTGCATCGAGGCCACACTCCCGTTCCCTGCTCCCTCGGGAGGGAGAGGGCTCAGGGTCGCCGTCGGGATCGCATCAGCCCCTCCGGGCCTGGAGAGGGGCGGGGAGAGACCACTTTGCGGCATGAGAACGACGGCCAGAAAGAAGACGTTCGCGACAAGCGATAAAACAAGCAGAACCGTCAGGGTCTTCTCCCGTATACGCATATGCTGCCCGAATACCATGCATTTGGATATATACCTTTCCGAGCGCGATGTTCCGAAGGAACGGAGCGGGAGCACCGCGAGATGCGACTTGCGACTGGCGCGAGCATTGCGAGCGGCAGGAGCTTGAGAAGACCGAAGGTCTTCGAGTGGCGACGGGACGAATGCGGCTGCCGGGTACGCTCAGGATAGTGTCCCCGGTTCAGTGTTTGCACGATGATACGCCCGTACGGGGATCCATCGCGGCACCGTAAAGGAAACCTAGTTAACACCGATGCGAAAGAAAATCATTTTCTTCGCCGGGATGAAAACGTTCATCATTCTGCAGGGCTGCCCGGAAATCCGGCCATTTTCCGCTGCATGAACAGAATACAGGTGTTAACATGACCAGAACCAGTTACGTGCTCTGTGCACTCATCATCGCAGCCGGCATGCTCTGTTGCGGCTGCACGACTACGACCGGGACGCCGGACGATCCGGCTGCCCCGGCAGGAACCCGGACGATCACCGATATGGAGGGTCACCAGATCGTGCTCCCCGCCAGCGGAGCAACCTTCGGTATCTTCGGCGGCCCCATCAGCCAGGTGCCCTACCTCCTTGGAGCGAACGAGAGCATCACCGCAGTCACGAAAGGACCGCAGATGATGGAGATGATGCAGCAGATGGACCCGGGCATTGCCAGCAAACCAGCGCCGCGGACGACAAACGGCAACGTGAACATTGAGCAACTCCTGGTTACCAACCCCGACTGCGTCATTGCCTTCGACGTCGACGGCGAGATCGTGGAGTCGCAAACAGACATCCCGGTCATCTACCTCTCCGGGACCATGAGCGACGGGTTTGAAGAGATACGGCAGGAGATCGTCTTCATGGGCGAGGTCTTCCAGAGACCTGAACGGGCACAGGCCTACATCGATTACCTGGATGAGACCCTCGCGTTCCTCGAGAATCGTACCGCGGACATCCCCGACGATGAGCGAGTCACCGTCTTCCTGGGCGAAGGCGTAAGCCACCTCCAGACGCTCGGGGGCGACACGTTCTTCACCGAGTGGACCGAGGCCGCGGGATGCAGAAACGCCGTCGCTGCCATCGAGACCACCCAGGGACAGCAGGAAGGGATGCACACCGGCATCAATGAGGTTTCGATGGAGCAGGTCCTTGCCGTCGATCCCGGCCTCATCATCATCGATGCCAGCAACCCCGCCGATCTCGCGAAGGACAACCGCTGGAAGGAACTCACCGCCGTCAAAGAAGGCAGAATCTACAAGCAGCCGACCGGGCTCTTCCTCTGGAGCCGCCCGTCCGCCGAGTCCGCCGTTCTCTACCCGGTCTGGATTGCATATATGGCCTATCCCGACCGCTTCGCCGACGTCCCGCTCACCGACCGGGTGAAGGACTTCTACACCGAAGTCTTCGAGTTCCCCATCACTGATGCGCAGGCGCAGAAGGTCATCGACGGCGCCTACGGAAGCGTAACGTTCGGTCAGGTGCAGCAGTCCAGATGAGACCGAAGACAATAGGCGCCAAGAGTGCGTATGTTGACGTTGGAGGAGCACCGGCGGCCAGGACGGCAACGACCGAACCGGGTCAGGCTGACGACCGGGGCTGGGGAGAGCGGCACCCGGGCACCGTCCTGGTCTTCCTCCTCGCCGTGCTCGGGATCGTTGCGTTTGCCGCCCTGATGCTCGGGCGGTATATCATCCCGCCAGAGACGGTGGCAGCGGTGATCCTGGGTTCTGTCCTCCCGATCGAGGAAACCTGGTCGTCAACGGCAGCCAGTGCCGTCGTGAATGTCCGGATCCCCCGGATCATCGCCGGACTGCTCGTCGGAGCCGGCCTCGCCATCAGCGGAGCCTCGTTCCAGGGGATGTTCCGAAACCCCCTGGTCTCTTCGCAGATCCTTGGCGTGGCCGCCGGAGCGGGTTTCGGGGCGGCGATCGGCATCCTTCTCTTCGACAGCCTTGCCGTCGTCCAGATCCTCTCGTTCGTCTTCGGCCTCCTCGCCGTGGGGATGGCCTACGGCCTCAGCCGGGTCAGGAGCTCGACCCCGATCCTGATGCTCGTTCTCTCAGGCATCGTGATCGCGTCGCTCTTCTCGGCCCTCACCTCGATGGTGAAGTACGTGGCCGACCCGATGAACAAGATGCCGGCGATTGTCTTCTGGCTGCTGGGGTCGCTCAACCACGTCTCGACATCGGACCTGCTGGTCCTCGGTCCGATCATAGCGGTCTCGATCCTGGGGCTACTTGCCGTTCGGTGGCGGATAAACGTCCTCACCATGGGCGATGAAGAGGCGCGGGCGCTCGGGGTGAACACCGAGCGCCTGAAAGTCATAATCATCCTCCTCGCGACGGTGATCACCGCGGCGGCGGTCTGCATGAGCGGGATCATAGGATGGATCGGGCTCGTCATCCCGCATATGGGGCGGATGCTTGTCGGGCCGGACAACCGCTACCTCCTGCCGATCTCAGTGCTCCTTGGCGGAGCATTCCTGATCGCCGTCGACACCGTTGCGAGGACGGCAGCTCCCGCCGAGATACCCATCGGCATCCTGACCGCGATCATTGGAGCGCCGATCTTCGCGATACTCCTCCGGCGCAACAACCCGGGGTGGTGAGCATGCGCAGCATCAGCGTAGAAGGTATAACATTCAATTATCCAGGCAGAAGAGCAGTCTTTACGGAGATCACGCTTGCGGTGGAGGAAGGGGACGTATACTCCCTTCTCGGCCCGAACGGCACCGGAAAGTCCACGCTCCTCAAGTGCATGGCCGGGCTCATCTCTCCCTCGCAAGGCCGCATCCTCCTCGATGGGAGGGAGATCACCGGGATGCAGCCATACGAGATAGCCCGGCGGGTTGGGTTCGTTCCCCAGACACAGGTCTCGCCGTTCCCGTTCCGGGTCAGGGATATCGTCCTGATGGGCAGGGCATCGCACCTCAATGCCTTTGCAACCCCATCGGCAAAAGACGATGCCATCGCTGCCGACGCCCTTGCGCACGTCGGGATCTCTCACCTTGCCGACCGGCCATGCACCGCGATCAGCGGGGGCGAGTGGCAACTGGTCCTGATCGCCCGGGCAATTGCACAGCGCCCAAGAACCCTTCTCCTCGACGAACCGACGTCGCACCTGGACCTCGGCAACCAGATGCGGGTGCTCGACGTAATCAGGGGGCTCGCAGAAGAAGGAATGACCATTGTTGTTGCGACACATTTCCCCGATCATGCGCTTTTGACGTCAAGCAGGGTCGCAATCCTGAAAGATCAAAGAATCATCGCCATGGGGTCCCCCGATGTGGTTATCCGCGAAGACACCATGCGCCAGGCCTATGGGACGGACGTCAGGATCATGCACCTCGGCGACCCGATCAACCGGCGGATCTGCGTGCCGGTGGCTGAGGCGTTCCAGAGAGGAGAACTATGACAGAACAATCACACGACCAGTTTACCGGCAAAGGAGCCGGAAGTATGGATGCCATCGCAAAAGGGCCGTTTGCACCGATATATCCGGTCATCGCCCGGCAGGCCATCGATACCTGCGACATTACCGAGGGCAGATGCGTCGATATCGGGTGCGGGCCCGGACATCTTGCAATGGCGCTCGGCGCCGCAAGCAACCTCAGTATCGATGCTCTTGACTCATCAAACGACATGCTTGCCATTGCACGGCAGAATATCCAGGAAGCCGGGCTCACCGACCAGATACACCCGGTCTGCGGCGACGTTCACGACCTCCCCTACGATGACAACTCCATTGACCTGGTCGTGAGCCGTGGCTCATTCTTCTTCTGGGATGACCGCGTTCGGGCATTCCAGGAGATCTACCGGGTGCTCCGGCCCGGTGGGAGGACGTTCGTCGGCGGCGGGTTCGGGACTCCGGCTCTGAAGGCGGAGATCACGGAGAAGATGCGGGTCATCGACCCGGAGTGGGAGGTGAAGGCCGCAGGGCGGCTTGCCCCGAAGAACAAGGACGCTATACGCCGTGACCTGGAGAAGACGGGAATCTCGCCCTATGAGATCCACGAGGACGGGGCCGGATTCTGGGTCATCATGCGGAAGTGATCGAAGGATGCGATGCACCATATGTGAGGTAGGGTGCGAGATCCCACCCGGAGGAACGGGGAGATGCCGGATGTACCGAAACGACGGGACCTTCCTCGTCGAACGGTTCCCGGATGCCTTTCTCGCCGCCTTCCCCGTCGCCGTCGAAACGCTCCCGGTGCTGCACTTCTACCCCGGCGCGAAGTTCCTCCAGGTCTGCACGGTCGGCTGCAACCTCGCATGCGGCGGGTGCGTCTCGGAGATCCTCGTCGGGCATGCCGATTCGCTTGCAGCCACCGGGGAGGCCCTCGGCCCCGACGACCTGCTCCGCCTTGCGGCCGAGAACGCCTGTACCGGGATCGCCTTCGCCCTGAACGACCCGATCGCCTCCTTCCCGACGTTCTGCCGTCTCGCAGAGAGGGCAAGAGAAGAAGGCCTCCTCGTCGGTTGCTCCACGAACGGCTACATGACCGAATCGTCCGCCCTGCACCTCCGTGACCGGATAGACTTCGTCAATATCGGGCTCAAGGGTGCGACCGACGCGAGTTACCGTGCCTGTGGGGCAAAGAGCGCCGGACCGGTCTTCCGGACGGTCCGGCTGCTTCATGAGGGAGGGGTGCACGTCGAGGCCTCCGTCGTCTACCGGCGGAGTGGTGAAGATGAGGTGATCGACGCGGCACGGATGCTCGCGGCAATCTCCCCCGATATCCCCCTGCAGGTGATGCGGTTCGTTCCCTTCGGCGACGCGGGGCTCGGCGAGGAGCCGACGATCTACGCGAGCGAGGAACTCTGCGACCGCCTTCGCGGCATCCTCCCCTGGGTCTACCTCTTCAACTCACCGGGGACAACGCACCTGACGACCTTCTGCCCGGCCTGCGGGAAGCCCTGTATCGAGCGTGAGTTCTTCGGCCCGATGGGCTCCCACCTCTCCGGGCAGGCGCAGGCAGTCTGTACGTGCGGCCATGCCCTCCCGGTCCGGGGTGCCGTGAGCCCCACGGTCTTTTACGAACCCGGGATGATGGGCGGGTACCGGGTCACCCGGGGGCTCGAGATGGTCTGGGCAATCCTCGCCTGCCTCGGCGTGGAGGAACAGGCGGTCCTCGCCCGCACCTGGGGCGAAGTTCTCCGGACCGGGATGCTCGGGAAGGAGCTGCACGACCGGATGAACAACATCGATGCCTACCTCGATCTCATCACGGACTTCGCGCACCGGACGGGCCGCGAGGAGGCCGGACGGGACCTCTGCACCTACATCCGGAAACGGCTGGACTTCATCCGGGGACAGGTGGCGGGTGCGCCACGGCCCCGGGTCTACTACGCCATGGGCCACCCGCTCTTTGCCATCAATCCCGGCCGGTTCGAGGGAAAACTCGTAGAGGCTGCCGGCGGCACCTACGTCAACCTGGCCATAGGCCGGGAGGGGAAACCGGGCGTCAGCATACCCCGTGAGGAGTTCCTTGCGCTCGCGCCCGAGTATCTCTTCACGTCGGGGTTCCTCACCTCCACGGTGGAGGACACCCTCCGTTACTGCACGGAGCACGACCTCGATGTGCCGGCGGTCCAGAACGGGCGGGTCTACTCGATGCACCCATCCTGGGACTTCGGGAGCCCCCGGGGGATCCTCGGCCTGATGACGATCGCAAACGTCCTCCACCCCGACCTCTTCGCCTTTGAGATCGAGAAGGAGGCGGAGATCTTCTACCGTCGCTTTTACGGGGTGCCGTACCGGGCCGCCGACGCCAACCGTTCGTTTGCCCACCCGGGAACGGAGTGGCGGTAGCGGGGAGCCCGAACCCCTTCACTCCGGCTTTTTGGCCGCTTCGACCTCGAGGTGCACCATGGGAACGTGAGCGCGTCTGTCGGATGACGGATACCGCTCCACGTAGCGATTCGCCAGTTCGGCGACGAACGCCGGCCGGGCCCCTTCGGGCAGCGGCTCCAGGTACAGGTGCCAGGTTGTCCG
>PGYL01000066.1 GCA_002839645.1 Methanomicrobiales archaeon HGW-Methanomicrobiales-2
AGAAGATCGTTCCACGATACGAGCGGTATGAGCACTCATTCATGGGACTGATTCACCTGGCATGCAGCATCATGATTGCGAGAGTATTGGGATGACCTCAATTATAACGCAACATCAGCCAGGTGTTCGCCGGGTTGCTGCGTCACCCGATCGTTGAGTACCTCAATACATCCGGAGATGGCATCTTTGATGTTCTCGAGGGCTTCTTCAACGGTCTCACCCTGCGAGTGACACCCGGGAATTGCGGGGCAACTCACAACGTATCCGCCGTCCTCCGGATCTTCCCTGACGATAACCCGAAATTTCATCTGTACGCACCAGATTATCTCTATGGTCTCCCGGAGTAATCAGGGTTTGCCCGGGCCTGAGAAAACCCCTTCGCAGGTGCCCGGGAGACGCTTACTATCAAAGATCGCATTCCATAACCCCTGCGCAGTTCCCTGAGCACCTGCCGGATGCATCCATCAATTGGCGCGGAACCATTATCTCCGTCACGGTCTCTCTCCCGCTGCAATGGGACTACAGCGGGGGCTCTCGCAGTTCGACCTGACGAACATCATCGTCGGGGCGATCGTCGGCGCCGACATCTACATCGCGTCCGCACTCACGGCAGGCCTTGTCGGCCCGTTCTCGATCGTCCTCTGGGCGGTGGCCGGGCTCTTCGCCGCAACGATTGCGATGGTCTTTGCCTACTGCAGTTACTACGTCCCCCGTGTCGGCGGACCGTTCGCCTACGTCTCGGAGGCGTTCGACGACTTTTACGGGTTTCTCACCGGCTGGAGCATGTGGATCGCCGAACTCCTCGCCCTCCCGGTCTTTGCAATAGCGTTCGCGAACTATCTCCAGGCGCTCGTCCCCCTCACCCCGGCTGCAGAGGTCGCCGTGAGAGCGCTTTTTGTCGCGGGCTTGACGCTCGTCAACATCGTCGGCGTCCGTGCCGCAGGAAGGCTGAACGATGTCCTGACACTCATCAAACTCTCCCCCCTGCTCCTCCTTATCGTTGCCGGGTTCGGCGTCTTCGTTGTTCGGCCGGAGACGGTCATCGGGAACTACATCCCCCTGCTCCCCCTCGGGCTGCAGAACGCCGCCCATGCCCTGATCCTGGTCTTCTGGGCATACGCCGGGTTCGAACTGGGGACGCTCCCGGCCGGCGAGGTCGAGAACCCGAAAAAGGCCATCCCCCGCGCCATCATAACCGGGATGCTTATCGTCGGTTTCTTCTACCTCGCGACGAACTTCGTCCTCTTTGGGCTCGTCAACTGGACCGAACTCAGCCAGAGCACCGTGCCGCTGGTCGTCGCCGGGACCGCTCTCTTCGGGTCGGCCGGGGCGCTCATCATGACGGTCGGCGCCCTCTTCTCGGTAGCGGGGTCGGACGAGTCGGGGATGCTCGGCAGCGCCCGGCTCGCGTACGCGATGGCGATCGACGGGCTCTTCCCCCGTGCATTCGCGAAGGTCCACCCGCGCTACAATACACCCTATGTGGTCCTCATCGTTCAGGGTGTCATCGCGTTCGTCCTCTCCGGTGTCGGGAGCCTCTCCGGGCTGATATCGTTTGCCGTCCTCAACCTCGCGTTCTCGTTCCTGCTCACCTGCTTTGCGCTCATCGTTCTACGAAGCGACGGGGGCGCCAACCTCCGCGGCCAGCACCTCATCTCCCTGGCCGGCATCGCCATCTGCCTCTTTCTCCTCTTCTCCACCACAACGTTCGATAAAATCGCAGGGGTTCTGGTCATCCTGGCAGGCATCCCGGTCTACCTCTTCTACTCCCCAAAGGAGGACATACACCATCTCAAAGCCCTCTTCCTCTCCGAAGAGGCCGTGCTCCTGCGGCGGCTCGAGGCGAAGGAGACGTATCTCGCAAACCTGCTGGATCTGATTCGCACGGTTCTCCGCCGATTTCGGCGGCCGGGAAGCCGCGAACCCGGAGAAAAGTAACAGGTATCCCCTCCTGGCCGACGGCTCCCGTCACCGCCGTCAGGACGGCGGCACCTGGTTGCAGGCAGGGATGGCCGTTGCCGCAGGCTACAGCCCGGGGCTTTGGTTCCCTCGCGCCAGACATCCGGCGGACGTTGCCGTCCCGGGCGGATCGGTCAAGGCGCCCCGCCACCCCTGCGGCCCTTCTAACCTGCGAGAGAGTGCCCGGCACTCCACCCAGTGCTGCGGCATGGAGCCTCAGACGCTTCCCAAACCATACCCTTATATTTCCCACTTGGCATTATAGTCGAAAACGCAACTCTGAGGAAGTTGCATCTTCTCAACCTGCGCTCAGCGCATCCGCCGAGAGAGGGGTGCGTTAAGCAGCATATCAGATCTATCGGGGGACTGTCGTGGACTCGATCAGGATTGCAATCGTGGGCGTCGGAAACTGTGCCAGTTCGCTGCTTCAGGGGATCGAATACTACCGAGGGAAGAGCGAGGAGGACGCAACCGGGCTGATGCACTGGGACCTCTGCGGCTACCGGCCGTCCGACATCGAAGTGGTCGCAGCGTTCGATATCGATGCAAGGAAGGTAGGTAAAGACGTCTCGGAAGCCATTTTTGCCCCCCCGAACTGCACCACGGCCTTCTGCCCGGAGATGCCAAAGACCGGCGTGGCCGTCCGGATGGGGCGGGTGCTGGACGGCTTTCCCGAGCACATGCAGGCCCATAAAGAGAAGTACAGGTTCGTCCTCGCCGACGAGAAGGAGGCGTCACGCGAGGAGATCGTCCTGGCGCTCGAGGAGTCGGGTGCCGAGATGCTGCTCAATTACCTTCCCGTGGGGTCCGAGGAGGCCGTACGATTCTATGCCGGGTGTGCGCTGGAGGCGGGCATCGGTCTCGTCAACAATATGCCGGTCTTCATCGCGAGCGACCCGGTATGGGCAGCGAGGTTTCGCGAACGCGGCCTTCCGATCATCGGCGACGACGTCAAGGCCCAGCTCGGCGCGACGATCACCCACCGGGTCCTCGCCAACCTCTTCCGGCA
>PGYL01000039.1 GCA_002839645.1 Methanomicrobiales archaeon HGW-Methanomicrobiales-2
CTCACCGCCGGCAGCGAGCCGATCGACTTCGCCACGGTATCCGTCCGCCTTGTCGGTTCTGCGCACCGGGAAATCGTTAATCAGAGTGTGCCTCTGGTCGACGTCTCTCCTGAAGATGGATTCTGGAGCGTCCAGGAGCGGTTGAACAGCGACGCCGACCTTCTTCTTGAGGCCGGGGAGCAGTACGTGTTGAATATCACGCCTGGGAACAGGAACGATTGCAAGCCGTACAGGTCGTTTACTGTCGAGATCAAACCGGCAGGGAGGGTAGCGCTCCGGGTGGAGAGGACCGTCCCGGGCAGCATCGATACCATCACCCTTCTCAAGTGACGGCCCTATCCGGCGTCCCGGTACCTGGTCGCCCCGATGATCCCGACAGCACCCACCGCCGCGAGCAGCAGATAATCTTCCGGCCCTGCGCCGGCCATCAGGATGCTCTCCGGGATGCCGGCCGCCCAGGCGTAGAGGGAGGCGGCGACGAGGAGTCCAAGGAGCGGGACGGAGACGCGGGCGAGTGTGCGGGTAACCCCGGGGAGGTCGGGGCCGAAGCCCCGGCAGGCGGCGAGGGCGATGCCGGCCGATGCCGCGAGGAATATCCATTCCGAGAGCGAAGAGATCTCCGCCAGGATAGCGCCGCCGAAGTAGTCGGCGAACTCGTATGGCCTGTACGGGCCGAGCAGCGGGTAGTACCAGGTGACGGGTATCGCCCACATCGTATCAAGGACCTGGTGGGAGAGCACGCCCGCTGCGACGGCGAGAAGGGCGAACGACCCCCGCCGCCTCTCGAGGACGATGCCCGCGAAGGCGAAGAGCGTGAGGAAGAGCAGCCCGTGCCCGAATATCCGCCCGGAGTTGAGCGACTCCGCAAGAAGGAGGTGGCCTACCGGTTTATCGAGCAGGTCGGGGAGGACGGCCCCGAGAGCAGAGAAGCCGATGAGCCGCCGGTCGCCCAGGCGGGCGGCGATCGCGAGGCCCAGGATGAGGCCGAGGAAGAGGTGGCAGGCGATGAACATTCTTCATATTGATCGTTGCCGGCCGGCATATAACCCGGTGACTCGTGGCCTGCACAAATGCTATGGCTGGAGAGAGCCGATAGTTCTCCATCTTATGGCAACGCTTGACAGAGAGGAGCTCCTCATCATTTTTGCGTCCTTCCTCATCGGCAGCGCGGCGGGGTGGTGGAGCCGCATGCACTGGGGCAACGACCTCGTTAGCGTCGCATCAACGCTCATCGGGACCGTCGCCGGCTACTGCATCATCGTCGCCGTCCTCCGGGCCGCGGGTCATCCGGTCGGGTAGCCGGCGTGGAAGGGGCACGCTTCCCGCAGGCATTCGCGGTTGATATCGCTAAATTCACACCGCACCGTCTCCTGCACCGGGAGAACCACGCCGAACCGCTCGGCAAGAAACGTGATCGCCGTCAGGATCGCAAGCCAGGAGTCGCGTTTGCAGCACCGGGGACCGCCGTGCCGGGCGATCGTCATCAGGCCACGTGCGGTCATCTGGTTTGCAAGCGACCATTCCTGCTTCTTTAAGGGCGTGGACCCGGTGATCAGGCTCACGAAGATGCCGGTCCCGACCGCCGCACCGCAGGTCCCGTGAGTCCCGCAAACCCCTCCCGGAACCGCACCGGCCCTCGTGCGCGCCTGCTGGAGCAGTGCCCCCTTTCTCCCCGGCTCCCCCTGGTGGTTGCAGTACGCGGCGATGAGGCTTGCAGGCACAAGGAAGTGGTGCTCCGGCCCGTGCATCCTGACCGTCGGATACCGCATCAGGATACAGGCGATGGCAAGCGGATCTTCGAGGGTCGTCGTGAGGCAGAACTGTTCGATGAGGTCGAGCGCCTCCAGGCTGTGGCACCGGTCGCAGACGAAGTGCCCGGCTTCGCAGGCGGCCGTGGTGCTCCGGACCTCTCCGCAGACGGCACACGCAAGGTCGCGGGGCTCTTCGCCGTACACGAGATCCCGGCCGCAGATCAGGCATCCCGCTCTATGCTCCATGCCATAAGGTGCGCCGCTGCATCTCATAAGCCTGCGCCGGGAGGGTCGGGGGACGGTCGACCGGCCGGCCGGTATAGGCGACCGGCATCGGGTCGTGCGGGAGGATCCGTCTCCCGGCACTCCCGCACCCGTCCGCCTTCGATCGAGAGGACGCGGTCGGCGAGTGCCAGGAGCGACGGGCGGTGAGAGACGAGGATGGTCGTCCGGTCCCGGACGAGGGCCTTGAGCGTCTGCCGGATCTGGTCTTCGGTCTGCAGGTCCAGTGCGGATGTGGGTTCGTCGAGGATGAGGATGGGTGCGTCCTTCAGGAACGCCCGGGCGATGGCGACGCGCTGCCGCTGGCCGACGGAGAGCTGGGTCCCCCGCTCCCCGACGATCGTCTGGTATCCGTCCGGAAATCCCACGATATCGTCGTGGATCTGTGCCTTCCGCGCGGCTCCTATGACATCCTCGAAGGTTGCCTCGGGCCTGCTGTAGCGGATGTTCTCCTCGATGGTGGTGTGAAAGAGGAAGAGATCCTGTGAGACGAGCGAGATCTGCCGCCGCAGCCACCGGGGGTCGAGCGATAAAAGGTCGCGCTTATCGAGGGTGATCGTGCCTTCCTGCGGCGCGAACGCCCGGAGGATCAGGTTGACGAGCGTCGTCTTCCCCACACCGGTCCGCCCGACGACGGCGACCATCTCGCCGGGACGGGCGACGAAGTTTGCGTCTCGAAGGACCGGTTCCGACCCGGTGTAGCCGAACCGGACGCCGGCAAACTCGATCTGGCCCTGGACCGTGGTGGGCACAATCCCGCCGGCGCCCGCTTCACCGTCCATCCGGAAGAGGTCGCGCAGGCGGGCGGCGGACGTCGCTGCGGGCTGCATGACGACGGGGAAGGCGAAGAACGTGTTGACGGTGGGAGCGAATGTCACGATGTAGACCGCGAACGCGACGAAGTCCCCCACGCTCATGGCACCGGCGAGCACCTCGTTCCCGCCGAACCAGAAGACGGCTATGATCATGAGCGACATCGTGCCGATCCTTAAATACTCCGAGAATGCGGCGAGCATCGTGTTCTTGATCCGGGCATCGACCATGTTCCGGAGCGTCCCGGAGACCTTGCGCACCTCCCGGTCTTCTGCGGCGTGCGACTTTACGGTGTCGATGCCGGCGATCACCTCCTGGAGGTCCCGCGAGACGTAGGCCTGCCGCTCGCGCTCCCGGTGGGTGGCGGCACGGATCCTCCGGATGAAGACGGCGTTGACCAGCAGGTAGAGGGGGATGAAGGCGACGACGACGAGTGTCAGCCTGAGGTTCAAGAAGCAGAGGATGGCGAAGGTGAAGGTGACGTAGAGGGCGTTTGCGATTATCTGGGGGAGGTACTGGGAGACGGTGTACTGCAGGATCTGGATGTCGTCGGAGAGGCGGGACATGATGTAGCCGGTCTGCTGCGACTTGAAGTACGAGAGCGGGAAACTTAAGACATGCTCGACGAGGGTGGTCTGGAGGTTGAAGCCGTAGTCTTCCCGGAACCGGGCGGTCCAGTAGTTCCGGACGAGATCCATGCCGCCGGTGAAGAACCCGAGCACCAGGAGGGCGACGATGAGAGCGTTGAGGGATGAGAGGAGTCCGCCGGCCCCGGCGATGAGGGCATCGGGGGCGGGGGTTTCCCCGAGCAGGATGTTGTCGATGAAGACCTTGATGCTGAGCGGGAGGACGGTCTTTGCGGCGGAGACGAGAGCCGTCGCTGCGAGCGCCAGCACGCCGACTCTCCAGATCGGCCGGGCGAACCGGAGGAAGAAGGCGAGGTCGGAGAACCGGAGGTCTTTGCCGGACTTCGTCGGCTGCCGCATGATATCCCGGGTGAAGGCGACGGTGCGCCGGCAGTGGTCTGTGAGGTTCATGATACAGGTCCGGTTGAGGAGCAGTCCGGGGCCTGGAGGGTCGCTCTCCGGCCGCGGCTCTGTTGCAGTTCCATACCTCCCCCGGCGTATAAATACCTCTGCCCCGGCGGGAGGGGCAAACCAGAAAGGATAACGTATGGCGGGGCGAGATCCCCGCATGGAGCTCTGTGCCGTCGGCGAACGCTTTTTCGGGGCGGTTGTGGGGGCGGTGGCGATCGGTGCGATCTGGCTCCTCGGTCGGCTGGAGTTTCTCCCGGATCCGGTGATGACGGTGGCGTTCCTCTTCGGCGGGGGGCTCGTCGCCGGGCTCCTCACCCCGGGCTCGGTGAAGGACGGGGCCATCACCGGTGCCGCCTGCGGGGTGCTCGTGGCGCTGATCGCAGCCTCCGCAACGGCCATTATGAGCCTGGTGGAGGGCAATCCGCAGTATCCCCCGTTCTGGATGACCTTTGGCTTCTACGCTCTGATCCTCACGGCACTCCTCCTCCCCTACAACGCCGTCGGCGGGGCGGCCGGGACGGCGGTGCGAAACGGGGTCCGGAGAGGCGGCACCGGGGCGGGAGAACGGGGCAGGTGGCTTGGAATCGGCATCGGCACGGCCGTCATCGCCGGGTCGGCTTTTGTGCTCGTCTTTATCGCCCCGTTCATCATGATCGCTCCGCTCGCCGGTGGATTCATCGCGGGATATTCCTCCGGAACCCGGCCGGAAGACGGCCTCGAAGCCGGGCTTGTCGCGGCTCTCTTCGGGACCGGTCTTTTCTTGCTCCCGATGCTCTGGACGGCGTCGCATGGCACGGGGTTCGTCGCCGGGCTCGCGGGGATGGTTGCAGTCGCCCTGGGATTGCTCTTCCCACTCCTCGGGACCGCCGGCGGGGTTGCCGGGGCGGTTGCGCGGGGGAGTTCTGGGAAGGGTGCGGGCGAAGAGGGTTGAAGAGGTCGTCCCGACAGTTTCAGGGTCATTTGTACGTGGGGACAGGATGTAATCTCCCGGGCATGGTCTCTTTTGGGGGAGGGGGAGACCCCCTTCGGCCAGTCGATCTCTCATGCACGGCTTTCGCGGGGATATCGCCATGATTGCCCCCGCCCCTCGGGGGCGGGGGAGGAGGCCGGAGGCCGGGCGGGGTGGGGATGCAATATAGCCATATGAACTTGGAGACAGGGGAGGGGGAACCCCCCTCCCCGTCAGCCCCACCCCAATGGCGATACTCCCACGGTCCACTGTATCGAGATTATTGCCGTGGATGTCGTGTCAACCGCAACGAATCCTCCCGCTCGCTACGCTGCGCTTCTCCCGATAGCAGACTCCGGTCCCGCCTGCAACGTCGGGTGCAATGCTATCCCCACGCCACAAACCGTATTCCCGGGACTAAAAGCGATTGGGGAGAGCCCCGTCACCCCCCATAAAAGATGCTTGCCATCTTGTAGAGGTCCATATCCACGGTCTTGAGGTTCGCCACCGCCTCTTCGAGCGGGACCGCGACGATGTCGTCGCCCCGGAGCGCGACCATCTTCCCGAAGTCCTTCTCCTTGATGAGGTCCGCCGCCGCCACCCCGAACCGGGTCGCGAGCACCCGGTCGTGCGCCGTCGGAGAACCGCCGCGCTGGATGTGGCCGAGCACCGTCACCCGCACCTCCATATCGAGCCGCTTTTCCAGTTCGGCGCGCAGGTAGTTCCCGACGCCGCCGAGCGTCACGTGGCCGAACTCATCCGTCCGGGCGGACTGTGCGATCGCTTCCGCCATCCCCTTCGGCTGGGCGCCTTCGGCGACCACGACGATGCTGAACTTCTTTCCCTTCTCGTAGCGAGCCCGGAGATGGTGGGTGACCTCGTCGAGGTCGAACGGGATCTCCGGGATGAGGATCTCGTCGGCCCCGCCTGCGATCCCGGCCACGGTCGCGATCCATCCGGCATGCCGCCCCATCACCTCCACGACCATGACGCGGTGGTGCGACTCCGCCGTCGTGTGGAGGCGATCGATCGCCTCGGTGACGGTGGCGACGGCGGTGTCGAACCCGAACGTGTAGTCGGTCGCGCCGACGTCGTTGTCGATGGTCTTCGGGACCCCTATGACCGGGATACCCATCTTTGAGAGTTTGTTCGCGACACCGAGGGTATCCTCGCCGCCGATCGCGACAATCGCATCGATCCCGAACTTCCTGATGTTGTCCCGCAGCCGCTGGACGTCGGCCTCGTTCTTGAAGGGGTTCGTCCGCGACGTCCCGAGGATCGTCCCGCCCTTCGGGAGGATGCCGGTCACCGAGTAATCGGTGAGCGGCTCGACGTTCCCGGCCACGAGGCCGTGCCATCCGTCCCGGATCCCGATCGTGTCGAACCCGTGCTTTGCCCCCGTCCGCACGACCGCCCGGATCACCGCGTTCAGGCCCGGGCAGTCTCCTCCTCCTGTGAGGACGCCGACCGTCGTCATCCTAACACCTGCCTCTCATGCAGATCTTGTTTGCTTCTGCAACGCTCGCATCATCGAGGGTGATCGCCGATATCGCGTTGCAGAATGCGACAGCTTCGTCGAGCGACCGCTGGTGGATGTTCCTGCCGGTCGCGTTCCCGACCGTGCCGCCGATGTGAATCTGGTCGGGGGGCTGCTGCAGGACCCCCGGCATGCTGGCGTGCGCCCCGCCTGCACAGACGACACCGGTCCTGCCTGCAGCCGCCACCGCCTCGCGGAGCAGCGCAGCATCGACCGACTTGCCCACCTTTGGCGGGTTCACCTTCGCAAAGTCGCTCCCGAGGGTCGCGGCGACACCCGCCGCGCCCGCGACCAGGTGCGGGTCCCGCTCGTCCTTGACCGCTTTGCCCCGGGGATACATCCAGAACACGGTGATGAGGCCGTTTGCGTGCGCATGGTTGACGATCTGGGCCGCCTGGTAGAGCATCATCGACTCATACTCGCTCCCGAGGTAGACCGTGTAGCCGACGCCGAGAATATTTAGTCCGGTTCTGTCCCGGAGGTCGACGGCCTGCAAGACGTGGTGCAGCTCCGAACTGAGCGGGTCCCGCTGGGAGGTTCCGACAAGGTTCGTCTTGGAGTTGAGTTTGACAAGGTAGGGCACGTCCCGGTAATCCCCGCCATACCGGGCGATCATCCCGAGTTGTGTCGCAAAGACCCCGATCCTCGCCCTGCTCGCAATCCGGAAGAGATGTTCGGGGTCGGCATCCTCGGGGTGGATGCCTTCGCCGGCGAAGTCATCGTTGAGGTGCTCGATCTTCTGGTCCCCGGCAAAGAGCATCAGTCTCCCGGTGTCGTGCGTGATCGTCCGGTAGTTCTCCCGGTACCTCTCCTGCTCTTCGGGGGGCACATCGAGAGGGATCCTGATTTCGGGTGCAGGTGGCATACTCCTTCCTCCCCATCCCCACCTACTTAAGTGTTGCTGGAATCCCGGGAGAATGGAGCGGGCGCACAGGTCAGCCACAGAACCTCCGGCCTAACCTCGAGGCTCTCCCCGGTCGAGAGCGGGCCGGCCGATACGGGGTAACCCTCGCCGCCGTACGGGCGATACGTATTTATCACATGTTCCCCTCGTGGGGTCACCTCCCGGAAGGGAGTGTGGATATGGTAGTGAGAGGTATGAAAGGCATGAAAGAGTCCGCCATGGGCGGGATGTCAAAAGTCGCCGGGACCATACAGGAGCTCGACCCGCAGATCATCGAGGTGAGCACCTCGGGAATAAACTTCCCTGCATCGAAGAACGACCTTATCACCCGGGCGAAGGGGACCCAGGCGCCCCAGATAGTTCTCGACGCGCTGAACCAGTTCGAGGACAGGCAGTACAAAGACGTAGAAGACATCAAGTCTGAGTTCAACAAGATCCAACAGCAGTAACTTTTTTCCGCAGGTGCCGGCTCCGGCACCTGCCGGACTCACTCCCGGCCGACCGAAACCGTTTGGTCCGGTGGTGCTCCTGCAGGGCGTGCATCCGGTACCCGGGTGCACGAAAGAGAGGTGAACAAGATGCCTGAAGAAGAAAGGCCATCCGTGAGGGGCGGACACCGTGGAGGCCAGGCGGCGCTCCAGGCCGATGAGTCGTTCGAAGAACTGAGTGCATCTGCACTCCAGAAGCACCTCAAGGGCATGGACTACCCTGCCGGAAAGCAGGACCTGATCGACCATGCCCGGAAGAGCGATGCACCGGAGTCCGTGATCGAGGCGCTCAGCAGGTTCGAGGAGAAGTCGTATCAGTCCGCGGCAGACGTGAGCCAGGAGTTCGGAAGGATCAAGTAAGTCGCTTTGCACCGCAACAGTCGGGGCAACCCTGGCCCCGGGTTCCGCCACCTATATCTGGTCGGGGGTGCATGGCGTGGCATGCTCATCATCGGACACCGCGGTGCGAGAGGTCTCGAACCGGAGAACACCCTCGCGGCCCTGCGGAGAGGTATGGCGTGTGCCGACCTCGTCGAGGGCGACCTGCGCCTCACACGGGGTGGTATCCCGGTCGCAATCCACGACGCGACCGTCGACCGGACGACGGACGGGACCGGGCCGGTCAAGGGCTATACCATTGAGGAGTTGGCGAACTTCGACGCGGGGGAGGGCGAGCATATCCCAACGCTTTACGAGATCCTCGACCTTCTTCAACGAGATGCGGGGCTTGTCGCGGAGATCAAGGAGCCCGGGACCGAGGCGATCATCGCCTCGGTGCTCATGGACCGGATGCCGGAACGGCTCTTCCTTGTCTCGTTTCACCCCGGAAGCGTTGCGATGGCGAAGAAGCTCCTCCCCGGAGCGCAGGCGGGCCTCATCTACTCGGAAGGGACCGATGATCCCGTCGCGCTCGCCCGCTCGGTGCAGGCGGACGTCATCCTCCCCCGGTGGGACCTCCTCTCGCCCGAAGTGGTGGAGCGGGCGCACGATGCCGGGCTGCTCGTCATCCCGTGGACGCTGAATACAGAGGAGGATATCGAAGCGGCGGCGCAACTCGGCGTCGATGGTTTCGCGACCGACGACCCCTGCGCCGCACGGCGATACCTCCAGGCCGGAGCGGCGGACCGCCCGGTCAGACGAGCGTCCCCGGGAGGTGCTTGAGGAGCCACGCCTTCACGTCGACGTAGAGGCTCTCCGCCACCTCATCGAGGGTGTGGCCCGCTCCTTCGTAGACGACCAGCCTTCTCGGCTCCCGGGCACGGCGGTAGACCTCCTCTGAAGAGTGGTAAGCGAGGACTCTGTCGGCATCCCCGTGAATCAGGAGGATAGCCGCACGGCCGGCGAGGTCTCCGACCGATTCCGTCCCGGAGGCCTGCGTCGCGATCGCGACGACGACCCTGACCGCGGGGTCGCTTGCCGCCGCCTGGATCACCACCGCTCCCCCGAGCGAGTGCCCGACCAGCCCGACGGCTGAGACACCCCGGCTTTCGAGATAGCGCGTGCCGAGGATGGTGTCGACGGCCGACTCCACGAGGTCGGTCGGGTGCCGGTACTGTACCCGGAGTGTGCTGATCCTGTCATCTGAGAGGTCCTTTGCCAGTCGCGGGTAGAGATCCCGACCCGGGGTGTCGAACCCGCCACCGGTCCCCCCGACCATGATGACACCGTTTCTGGCCCCCTCCGCCTCGTAATAGCGGCAGACGGTCGTCCCCCGGTCGGTCTCTATCTCCACGATATCGTAGGCCTCGCCGGCCTGCGGCATTCTTCTCGCGTTCGTGGGGTGCACCTCAACCCGTGTTGCACCCACTTCAATCGCAGCCGTCCCGAGCATGGGGGCCAGTAGAGATTGTGCCTATTTGTCCTTTGCGGCTCATGGGGACGGGCACTCTTCGCCCGGGGCAGGAGCGATCCCGCGTGCTGCCGGGAGCGTTCCTTCGCAAACCTGTGCGTAAAGTACATTACTATTTATTACAAAATTATATATTATAATGGATAAAATTGGGCACAGACCCTTCCGACAGGTCGGCGACTCCACCCCGGTATCCGTGCCGCATGGACACGCTCCACTCCCCGATACCGGGGAGTCCGATGCCGACCTCCTCGACGCCTACTCCCGGGCCGTCGTCCGGGTCGTCGAGTCCGTGGGGCCCGCGGTCGTGAGCGTGGTCGTGGGGAAGAACCTCCAGAGCCGGCGCGGTGAGCAGATGGGAGCAGGCTCGGGCGTGATCGTGGCACCGGAAGGCTACATCCTGACCAACAACCATGTGGTGCAGGGAGCGGGGAGGATCGAGGTCCACATGGCGGACGGGACCGCGCTTCCCGTACGCCTGGCCGGGGCCGACCCGGCGACCGATCTCGCCGTGCTCCGTGCCGATACCGGGGGTCTCTCCTACGCGCCGTTCGGCGACTCGGGGGCGCTTGCGGTCGGCCAGCTCGCGATAGCCATCGGCAATCCGCTCGGCTTCGACTCGACCGTCTCGACAGGAGTCCTGAGCGCTCTTGGACGGGCGCTCCGGAGCCGGGACGGCCGCCTGATCGAGAACATCATCCAGCACACCGCCCCCTTAAATCCCGGCAACTCCGGCGGTCCGCTGGTGGACTCGCGCGGCCGGGTCATCGGCATCAACACGGCTATCATCCCAACAGCCCAGGGAATCTGCTTCTCGGTCCCCTCGAACACCGCCGCCTGGGTCCTCCCGCAGCTCGTCGCCGACGGCAGGGTGCGGCGCGGATACCTCGGCATTGCCGGCCAGTCACGGCCGCTGGAGCAGCCGCTCGTCCTGAAACTCGGGCTTACCGGGAGCCACGCAGTCGAGGTCGTCTCGGTGACCCGGGCAAGCCCCGCCGGTCGGGCAGGGCTCCGGCCGGGAGACCTGATCATCGCGATCAACGAGACCGACGTTGCGTGCGTGGACGACCTGCACCGGTTCCTCGCCACCTGGCCCATCGCGAAACCGGCAACCCTGACGCTTGTTCGGGAAGCGCGGCGGATCACGCTCCCGATCATTCCGGCCGAAGCGGTCGCGTGTCCCGCGACCGGGTGAACGCCGGGGGGTCAGGGGATCCAGGTGATCCGGGGTTCCCGCCGTTCCGGTTTTTGCAGGAGGGGGGTGGGATACCCGAAGATCAGCGGCGCCACGACCTGGTGATCGTCGGGGACCTTTAGCGCCGCGAGGAGGTTGGGGTTCTGCTGGACGAGGGCGGCGGAGCCGATCCAGCAACTGCCGATCCCGAGCGCCCAGGCGGCAAGCATCATATTCTCCGCACAGAGCGTGCAATCGAGGACGCTTGATACGACCTCCCGGGCGCCGAGGACCAGGACCAGCACCGGGGCGTTGTAGAAGATGTTGAACTCCGGGCTCTTGAGCGCGGCAAGAAACTCTTTTGTCCCCGGACGGGGCTCCTCCCCGATATTCTGCACCAGGATCGGCTTACAGTAGTCGGACACCCGCTGCATCAGGTCCTTATCTCTCGCGACCACGAACTGCCAGGGCTGAAGCCCGAGAGCGGTCGGGGCCTGGATGCCCGCGGCGATGATCGCCCTGAGGGCCTCATCCGGAACCTCCCGGTCGGTGTAGTTCCTGACGCTCCTGCGTTCCCGGATCACGGAGAAGATCTCGATTGGCTCTGTAGCCGTCATCATACAACCCCCTACGGCTCGCCGATGATATTTATGTATTGGGGACAGTTGCACGGGCCCCCCGGCCAGGATATAGTCTCTTCCCCGCGGGAACCCGAAACTCCGGGATCGCCCGCCGGCTAAACGCCCGTTGGCGCTACCCGGGACCTGAGAGCGGCGGCGGGAGAACGAATCAGGTCGGCTACCCGCGCCTGATCCGGTGCGTACCGCCACGGATGCTTCACGACCTGCTGTCACCTTCCTGATGGGTCTTCCATCCGATCGGTGATGGCATCTAAACCTTTCAGGAAACCCCAAAAATTCTCCCGGAGGCAGGGGAGCCATAATAGTAATCTTTTTTATCCATCTGAAGCACAATCAATACAACTGCGTTGCGTTCCAGTACAGCTGTTCCATTCCAGTACAGTTGTTACATTCAGCGCCGGTGGGAGATGACAGACTCGCATCAGGACCGGGCACCCTGCGATCGCGCTGTCCTCGACGCTCTCGAGGACGGCCTTCTCGTGGTAAGCGATGACCGGAGGGTCAGCTGGTACAACCCGGCCCTTGCACGGACTCTTGCCATCGGCGAGGAAGACGCCGTCGGGACGGACGTACGCTCTCTCTTCGATGAGCACCTTCTGCCGACCCTCGATGATAAAGCCCCCGCACGGCTGCTTCTGGAGGCTCTGGAGAACGGTGCAGACTTTCCTGCCCTCCTCTGCCGTGCCCGAAGACCCGACGGCACCCGGCGCTGGCTCTCGATCTCGGGCGTACCGGTCCCCGACGGGCACCGGGTCATCAGGATCCGGGACGCCACCGCAGACCTGCATGCGCACCACTTCAAAGCCGCGCTCGACCAGTCGCCGGTGGTCGTCTTTGCGCAGGACGAGGACCTCCGCTACATCTGGTCGTACAACCAGCAGCTGGGGCCCACGGATACATCCATCATCGGCATGCGGGACGAGGAGATCTTTCCTGAAAATGCCGCGCTTCTTACCGCGCTCAAGCGCCGGGTCCTGGAGACGGGAGAGACTGTGCGGGCGGCGGTGACGTTCACCGTCCTGGACGGTCCGCACATCCGGGACCTGACGTTAAAGCCGCTCCTGGATGTGGGGGGGAAGGTTGCCGGCGTCACCGGGACAGCCTTCGATGTGACCGAGAGGGACCGGGCGGAGGAGGCGCTCCGCGAGAAGACGCACGAACTGAAGAAACGGATGGACGAACTCCGGTGCCTGTACACCGTCGCGCACCTCGTCGAGACGCCGGGGATGACGCTTGATAGGCTCCTGCAGGCGGTTGCCGACACCCTTCCCTCGGGCTGGCAGTACCCGGACGAGACCGCGGTACGGATCAGCGTCGACGGCCGGGAGTACCGCCGGGGCGACCCGGGAGAAACTGCCTTGAGTCAGGAATGCCCGATAGTCGTCCGTGGCACAAGGGTTGGTGAGGTAGAGGTCCGGTACCGCACGGATCTTCCGGAGGCGGCCGGAGGCCCATTCCTGCCGGAAGAGCGGATGCTGCTTGGCGCCGTTGCCGAGCGGCTCGGTCGGTTCATCGAACGGCTTCGAGTAGAGGCGGCGCTCGAGGAGAGCGAGGAGAGGTTCCGGGGGATCGCCCAGCGGAGTTTCGACCTCATCGTCACGTCCTACCTGGCCGACGGGCTGAACTACGTCTCGCCGGCGATGAAGCGGATACTCGGATACTCCCCCGAGGAGATGGTAGGGACTGTCTGGGAGGACTACATCCTTCCGTCAGGCTTTCCGGTATGGGCGAAGGGGTGCCGGAAGGTGCTCCGGGGCGAGCAGGTCGAAGGGCTCCAGGTCGAGGTCAGGCGCAAGGACGGAGAGACCGCCATACTGGAACTGAACGTCTCGCCGATCATCGAGAACGGGACGGTCGTGGGGTCCCAGGCCGTCGGCAGGGACATCTCCGAGCGGATCCTGTACGAGCGGCTCCGGGAGCAGGCGTTCGACATGACCGAGCGGAACATCGCGCAGTTCGCCATCCTGGCCGATCACGTCCGCCACCCGCTCCAGGTGGTCATGGGGGTGGCGGACCTGCTCGACGACGAGAAGGCTGCAGAGAAACTCCGGGAGCAGGTCCGGAGGATCAACGTGCAGATCACCGAGCTCGACCGCGAATGGACAGAGTCCCGGGCGATCCGGCAGTTCCTGAAGCGGTACGAACTCTGAAGATCACTACCGCCGGCGTGACCTCTTTTCGTGCATCGCCGGCACGGCCTCCCGGATGGCGGTGAGGGTCTCCGGCAGAAGAGTGCCTTTCTTCCCGACGACGTCCGCCGTCCGGATAGTGGCGGGGTATGCGGCGAGAGCGTAGCTCTCGATGAAGAGGTCGAGCCCGCCCCGGGCAAAGTCGTTGAGCGAGAGCGGGACCGAGGGCGCGTCGATGGACGGTCTGCTCGAGACCGGGCAGACGAGCAGGTCTCCGCTCTCTCCGGTCATAACGACGACCACCGGCCGCACCTTCCATGCACCGACGCCCCCGATACGCACGGAGGCCAGAAGAACGTCTCCAGCGACGTAGCGTCCCATGTACCTAGTGGTCGACCCCAAAAATGATAAGTGGATTGATCCCGGAACTATGCCGGGCAGCAAGAACGGTGCACCGTTACGGCGCCCGTCCGTTTGCGTTTCCGTTGGATTGATGTCGTGCTTCACCGGACTCTTTCTGGTTCTTCACCTTCTCCTTCGCGGTCCCGGCATACCCGTGATTGTTCTTGTTGCCCGGGTTGATCACGGATACGGCGCCGCTGCCCACCACCGGGATGTTCCCATCCTCTGTCGTGCCGGTCACGGTCAGGTTGCCGTCGCCGGCGGCGAGGTCGAGGTCCGCTCGCCGGTACTTCAGCATGAGCGTGCCGCCGTCCTTCATGTTGAACTTGACCTTCTCGGGCGTTGCATTCCCGATCCTGAACTCAGAGGGGTCCGGTAATGTCGCGTTCGTCCTGTTGGCATCCTCAAAGCCGAGCCACTCTGCAAAGTTGATGAAGATGGTCATGACACCGTTGCTCTTCTGGTTCAGTGTCTTCGGGACGACCTTCACCTCTGCGGGCTCGCGGGTCACGGTTACGTTCAGGGTATCGCAGGCGACAGCACCCGTGGCGTTGTTTGCGACCTCTACCGTGACGGTGTAAGTGCCGGCGGCAGGGTAGGTGTAGGTGGCCTGTATGGTGCCGTTGTAGTCGTCATCCGCCACGATCTCCGCCTCAGCCGTTGCCGTGCTCCAGTTGACGGAGGCGCTCATGTTCAGCGCGTCGAAAACGTCCGTGTCGTTGTATGCAGCGAGGATGGTGATCGGCTCGCCGGCGAGTGCGGTGCGGTCGTTTCCTGCATCGATGACGAGGGCGGCCTGCACGGCAGGGACCACCACGGCAAGGACGATCAGCAGGGAGAAGATTCGGATTGTAGTGCCACGTTTCATAGGTTAATTCGTCTCCGATAGATACTGACGATCCTCTCCTATTTGACCGCATGGAACTTCCCGGTTCAATCAATCACCCGGGCGGTGATGCAGAGACCGTTTTCTATACCCGAAGCAGCCGGGCGTTGATGGCGACGATCACGGTGCTTGCGCTCATCAGCACCGCCCCGGCCGCCGGGGTGAGGACGATGCCGGCGCCGAAAAGCACGCCCGCGGCGAGTGGGATGGCAACGGCGTTGTAGCCGGTCGCCCAGAGGAGGTTCTCAAACATCTTCCGGTAGGTCTTCTTCGAGAGGTCGATGACCGCCGCGGCGTCCCGGGGGTCGCTCCTCACGAGCACGATATCGGCGCTCTCCACGGCCACATCGGTCCCCGCCCCGATGGCGATCCCGACATCGGCCTGGACGAGCGCGGGGGCGTCGTTGATCCCGTCCCCCACCATCGCCACCCGGTAGCGCTGCTGCACCTCCCGTATCTTCTCGGCCTTCTCATGGGGCAGGACCCCGGCGAAGAACTCATCGAGGCCCAGTTCCCCCGCCACCCATGCAGCGACGTCACGGTTGTCGCCGGAGAGCATCATGCACCGGACCCCCATCGCTTTGAGCCGGGCGATCGCCTCCCCCGACTCCGGCCGGATGATATCGGCGAGCGCGAGGGCGCCGGTGAGCCGGTCGTCCTCGAGCAGGAAGACGACGGTCTTGCCCTGCCGCTGGAGTGCTTCGACCCGCTCGTCCCCGGCCGCGATGCCCTGTTCCGTGAGGTAGCCGGGACCGACCACCCGGACGGTCCGGCCGCCGGCCTCCCCCTCGACGCCGACCCCCGGGATCGCCCGGAAGTCTTGGACCGGGAGCAGAGAGATGCCCCGCTCCTCCGCGCTCCGGACCACGCCCCGGGCGATCGGGTGCTCGGAGTGCGCCTCGATCGATGCCGCCGTGCTGATGACGTCCTCCTCCGCCCGCCCGCCGAAGGTGAGGATATCCGTGACCCCAAACCTCCCCTCGGTGAGGGTGCCGGTCTTGTCGAAGACGACCGCTGTGAGGTCTTTTGCCCGCTCAAAGGCGCTCCGGTCCCGGATCAGGAACCCGGATTGGGCGGCAAGAGCCGTCGAGACCGCGACCACGAGCGGGACGGCGAGACCGAGCGCGTGGGGACAGGCGATGACCATCACGGTCGCGGCCCGTTCCACCGCAAACCCGGTCCCCTCCCCGAGGGCAAGCCATGCCGCGAACGTCACCGCACCGACGAAGAGGGCGATCACCACCAGGAGGAACGCCGCCCGGTCGGCGAGGTCCTGGGTCCGGGACCGGCTCTCCTGCGCCTTCCGGACGAGGTCGATCACCTGGGCAAGGTAGGTCTCCGCCCCCGTCCTTTTGACCTCGACGACGATCGAGCCCTCGCCGTTGATCGCCCCGCCGATCACCTCGCCGCCGGGCCGCTTCTCCACCGGTTTTGACTCTCCGGTGAGCATCGCCTCGTTGACACTCGTCGCACCCTCGACCACCACGCCGTCCACCGGCACCTTCTCCCCGGGCCGGACGAGGACCCGGTCGCCCGGAACCAGCCGGTCCACGGGCACGTCCTCGGTGCCGGCGTCCCGGAGGAGGTGCGCCTCTGAGGGCATGACCCGGACCAGCTCCTCGAGCGCCCGCGAAGCCCCGAGGACCGAGCGCATCTCAACCCAGTGCCCGAGGAGCATGATGTCGATCAAGGTGGCAAGTTCCCAGAAGAACCCCTCCCCGCCGACGATACCAAGGACGACCGCCGAACTGTAGACGTAGGCGACGGTGATCGCGACGGCGATGAGCGTCATCATTCCGGGCATCCGCGCGCGGAGTTCGCTCACGATGCCGGAGAGAAACGGCCAGCCGCCGTAGAGGTATACTATGGTCGCAAGAGCGAGGAGGAGAAACTCCGAGCCCGGGAAGACGATCTCGATCCCCAGGAGCGCCTGGACCGGGGGAGAGAGGAGAAGGATCGGGACGGTGAGAATGGTCGAGACGATGAACCGCCGCCGGAAGTCCTCAAGGGCGTGATGATGTGTGCGACGTTCCTTCGGAACGGAGCTTGAGCCCTGACCCGCCTCCGCCGCTTGCGTTTCGTGGCGATCTCCGGTCGCCCCGTGATCGTGGTCCATCTCAGCCCCTCCCTGCCGGCTCTTCTTCGTCGGTCTCGCCGTGCAGGACCTGACAGCCGTCCCGGTAGATGTGCCCGTCCATGGGGGTGATGCCGCTCTCGCGGGATGTAAATATACCGGCTGCCCACGACCGGCCGCGCGCAGCTGCGGTGACGCGGTGGGGACACAGCCATCCTCTCACGGACAATGGCTACCTGCAGGAATAAATGAACAGATTTATACCTTCAGAAAAAGAGCATACTGCCTGTGCTCGGATGAACCTCTCCACAGAAGCGATAGGATCCCCAAATTCCTCCGAATACGGTCCTGATCGGTCTGAAATTTGCGGGAACATTTTATCTGTACATGGTGATGATACTCCTCCGAGAGAAAAGGAAGGTGATCCCGGCCGATGTATGAATGCACACCCGAACATGGCGATATCCTCGCGCTCTCCGGCATCCTGGATGCGCTCGATGAGGGGCTGCTCATCGTCAGCCCCGACAACCGGGTGGTCTGCGTCAATGGGCATCTCCAGCACCTCCTCCAGATCGACGGGAATGCACTCTCTGGGACCGATGCGGATACGTTTGTCCGCGGGACCCTGATCCCCCGGATCTGCGAGGAATCGGACGGTGCGAAGGTCCTGGCGTCCCTCTCGGACTGCTCCGGGGCTGCCGATATCCTCTGCACACTGCGGTCGCCCGGTGGCGGGGAGGAGCGGGTCCGCTGCTCGTGCCGGACCGTTCGTGAAGGCCCGTTTCGCGGCAACCGGATCATCCGCCTCTCTCCAAATCTCCAGGCCGAGTCCACCGCCGACACGCCGGTCCTCCGGGGCAACGGGAGACCTCACGATACCCCCGCACAGAGGCGGATAGAGGAGATCCTGCGGGAGAGCGAGGATCGGTACCGGTTCCTCGTCGAGAACCTCAACGAGGGCATCGGACTGATCGACAGAGAGGGTGTCGTGGTCTTTGCCAACCAGAGGTTGGCCGATATCAGCGGCTACCCGGTCGCCGAGATCGTCGGAACGCCGGTCTTTTTCTTCGCCGACGAGGAGGATGCCGGATGCATGAGAGGGTACCTGCAGAGCCTGGGCCAGAACGTGCGCGAGGTCTTCGAGTTCGAGCTCGTCCATAAAAACGGTGCCCGGGTCCATACCCTGATGGCGACCACCCCGATCTGCGATGCCGACGGCACCTGCCGGGGGTTCCTTGCCGGGGTCCAGGAGATCACCCCCTTAAAGCGGATGGAGGCACAGCTCCGGGAGAGCGAGGAGAAGTACCGCTCGCTTGTCGAACTCTCCGCCGAGGCTATCCTGATCCACCGCGACGGCAAGATCGTATACATCAACCCCGCCGGCATGAGGCTGCTCGGCGCTTCAAGCCCCGGGGAGGTCCTCGGGAAGGCTATCCTCGATATCGTCCATCCGGAGGCCCGGGGTACCATCGAGGCCTTCACCACACGGGACCTGCAGGGCGAGGAGACGCCGCTTGCTGAACTGCGGGTCGTCAGGCTCGACGGGACGACGGTCCCCATCGAGGGGAGGGGCACGCGGACGTTTCTCGAGGGCCGGGCCGCGGTCCAGGTCGTTATGCGGGATGTCACCCACCGGAAGCACGCGGAGGAGCAGTTGCAGGCAAGGAACCGGCATCTCCTGCTGCTTAATCGGATCATCGGCACATCCGCATCGACCCATCTGCCGGGAGAACTGCTGGAGACGGCACTCAACCAGACGCTCGACCTCCTGGGCTACGACGGCGGCGCCATCTACCGTATCGAGCCCGGGCAGAGGGAGATCACGCTCCAGTGCCGGCGGAACATACCGGATCTCTGCCTGGAGCTGGCGGGGAGCATGCTCGGGGTGTCGTTTGGCGACACCCTGGCCACCGGCCTTCCCTGCTACCTCGAACAGGACCGGGAGGCGGATTCCTCCGCATCCCGTCTCCTCCGGGAACTCGGGCTTGCCGCACTCGCCTGCATCCCGCTTGCCGTCGAGTCCGACGTTGTCGGGGTGCTCCTCATCGGGAGCAGGGACCGGGGATATTTCTCCCCCGACCAGTGTGCGCCTCTCGAGGCGGTCGGCCGGGAGATCGGGGCCGGCATCATGCGGGGGATGCTCTACCGGAGGCTTGAAGCGGCAAACCAGGAG
>PGYL01000040.1:0-32642 GCA_002839645.1 Methanomicrobiales archaeon HGW-Methanomicrobiales-2
GCCCTACGAAACAACTGATCATAACGTTGTTGAGATCGCATCCGGGTATTCCCGATTGATTGCAATCCGGGGCACGCCTTTCCATTGGGTGTCGCCATGACTGCCCCCGCCCCAGGAGTGGGGTGCGGCGGTCAACATGGTGAGGTTGGGGCTGCAATCCCGGGGATAACATCCTGAAATGCCCCGACTGAAGTCGGGGGAGCAGTCACCTTTATTTTGTTGAAGATGCTACATTATTAGGCGCGAGGGTTGCCAAGCCAGGTCAAAGGCGCTGGGTTCAGGGCCCAGTCTCGAAGGAGTTCGAGCGTTCGAATCGCTCCCCTCGCATTCTTTCTCAGTTCTTTCCGTCGGGGCGTTGTGAACTACCCCGCCCTGAAGGGCGGGGCTTCCTGCTTCCTGGACAACACTTGCATCACCGAGATGTGATGGAGAGGTAGTATCTCCACAGGCTCAAAGGGCTGCTCCATCCCCACGCGGTGGATATTCACCGCAGCATTGTAATCCCGATCGGCAACAAACCCACAGTATGGGCATTCGTGGACTCTCTCGGAGAGCTTCTTCTTCACGATGCTTCCACAGTTCGCGCACATCTGCGTCGTATCCCGGGGATCGATCTGAATGAACGTCGTACCAGCACTTGCAGCCTTGTACGCGAGGTAAGAATAGAACCGTCCCCATGAAGCATCGTGAATACTCCTGCGAAGCCCGCGAGATTTACCCTTCTCTTTGAGATACTTGATATTCAGGTCTTCGACGCAGATCGTTGCATAGGTGTCAATATACTGGCGGGAGAGTTTGTGCAGGAAATCTCTCTTCTGGTTCGTGATATGATCATAGACCTTCTCCAGTCTGCTTTTTGCCTTCTTCCAGTTCTGCGAGAACCGTTGCTTTCGGGCAATGCTCTGCTGGATCTTCTTGATCTTCTTCAGCGAGTGCTCATAGAACCGGGGATTTTCGATCACTGCACCGTCGCTATCGACGGCAAACGCGGTCAGACCGAGATCGATACCGACAGACCGCCCCTCGCGCTTCGACCGGGAAACGTCTTGTTCTGCCTGAACGATCACATACCATCGATCCCCTGAATGGGTGATCAGGACGCTCTTCACCTTCCCGGTATACGGTCGATGCATGGTGAACGGAATCACTCCAATCTTCGAGAACGTGATCGTGCCGTGTTCCCGGTCGATCTTGAACCCGGACTGGTTGTAGTTGAGCGTCCGATACCGAGAAGCGCTCTTGAACCGGAGTCTGCCAATCTTCCGTCCTCTCTTCTTTGTCTGGGAGAGAGCAGCGATGTTACTCCAGAGGGCATAGTTCACCATCTGGAGCACTTTCGAGTAGACCGCTTTAAGAGCAGGATTCTCGTCCTTTAGCGTGACGATCCGCGCCTGCGATTCTCGCATCGTCGGCGTGAACCCGTGCTCCCGTGTGGTGGTGCATTCTTCGAGAAGTGTGTTGTAGAGCCACCGACAGGTATCGAGTGCAGTACTCAACCGCATCGCTGTGGTTGTGTCCGGATATGCCCGATACTTGTAGGAGAACAGCATAGACAACACAGTAGTTGAGCCAGGATAAGATAGACTCGATCCATGTAGGGTGAAAGTGAAGAAGGGGCTCCGCTTTCATCCCCACCCTGAAGGGTGGGGACTTCACGCTCCGCCCCCTTCACCCCCGCAAGTTAAACACCCAAAAATAGATAGAGTTATTTGACTCTGCCAAACTCCTTGCTCACGTCTGCTGCAGACTGGAAGTTCTTTTCCTCGAACATCTCGAGGACCTGGATCACCGCGTCAGGCGCATCGTGCTTCCTGGCGTGGCTGATCATATCCTGCTTCCCGGCAGGGTAGTCCATGCCTCCGAGATACTTCTGGAATGCGGATGCACTCAACTGTTGAACGGAGGAGGCCTGGGCTGCAGAGGCCAGTCCGCCTTTAACTGAAGGTCTTTCTTCTGCCATGCTTCTCACCACCGTTTCGACTGCATCCCGCATAGCGAGACACACGGCCGCCCCCATGGATCTGGGTGAATAAAAATGTTGCTGTGCGTTCTGGCTAAAATGTCCCGAATTTGTTGGGCGAATATTTTGCATCCGTGGTGGTGCCGGCTGGACCGGACGAGGTGACTTGAACCCCGGGCCGCTGGCCGGCCATGAGGTGGTGCCGGAGTTGGGCCTTGAACCCCTCCGGCTGCCCTGCTCCCTTAGCGTTGGTTACGATGTGGCACACAGGATGTCGATAGAGTACTTATGTTCCGGAAAGGATGGATGTCTACATACCCGGCCGGGGTGACGATGGACCGGTGACGGGGCTGTGCGCGTCGGACAATCAGAGGTGAGGTTCCCTTGAACCCCTACTCTTAAAAATGTGGGATATTCGGAATACTGTTCTTCCGGGTAAGACTTTAATACCGCTGGAAGTCGCTTCTTGGTCTCGGAGGCCGGGCCTCGTCGATCTTTAAGGTGCGACCCTCAAATACAGTGTTGTTCAGGGCTTCCTTTGCTGCCTCAGCCTCTTCAGGACTGGACATCTCAACAAACCCGAACCCTTTGCGCTCGATGACTCTGACGTCACTTACCGTCCCATACTGGCCGAATAAGTCTTTCAACTGTTCTTCATTTACCGAGTAGGTGAGGTTGCCGACGTACAGCTTGCTGCTTTCCATTCAAAGATCCTCTTCACACATGTACGCTCAAACCTTAATTACCCTTCGGAGGAAAAACCGGGCAGCGGTTTGGGGGCAACTCACCCGATACGGGGACACATTTGCTGATATACCTGCGCATTCTAAGAGACCATTCACCGGCCTCGATCCTGGATTTAAGACAGGATATCTTCTCGAACCGGGGGGCCGTCTCAGGAGTACGCTGCGTCGGATATGGTAATCTCCGACCAGAGAGGGGGCGGCTTGCGTAACTCTCAGGCAGGTCTCCCTCGTGCCCTCTCACCGGACGGGGGCATACCATTTGCGGCTCCCGCCCCGCTGTAGGATGGTTCACTCTGTCCCGCATCAGGGCGGGGATCACTTTGAGCAGGGTTCCCGGTCCTGATAACCCGGGAGCGCCCTGGGCACTCTGCATCTCCTGGACTCTCTCCGCCGGATCCCGGTTGCGCGGATGTTTCTGGAACAGATACTTTAATGGTCGCTCGGGTCATTGGTATACACCTCTAGTAAATATCAGACGGATTGCGCCACCGTCTGTTATGGAGTTGATTAACTGACGAATACACGAGGATCACAAAACGACGAAAGCGAAGAGATCGTACGCGTACGATTACCGAAGAACCGAAACCGGGAGATATTTGCCCGGGCCGACCTGATGCTCGGGGCAAACCACATCCGTGTCCGCTGCGAGGACGGCGTCACGCGCACCGGGCGGATCAAAGGCAAGATCAAGAAGCGACTCTGGATACGCGAAGGCGATCTCCTGATCGTCGTTCCCTGGAGTTTCCAGGACGAAAAATGCGATATCGTCTACCGCTACATCAGGCCCCAGGTAGACTGGCTCAAGAAGCACAACTATCTCAGCCAATAATTCCTGCATCTTTTTGCCGGCCTCCGGCAAGGGCCCCGCACCAGGGCGGAGGTGGGCACAATCCGGGATTCCTCCTTCCCGGCGATACTTTATTTCCGCAAATCCCGGTTGATAGTGTCGGCCAGATTGGCCGCGCGATCGGTATGCACCAGTATGAATGTTCTGCTCACCGATGCCGTCACGCTCGCCGTTATCTGCATGGTGAGCATGAGGAGCCGCATGGCGTCCTGAATCGTCCCTCCTTCCCACATCCCCTGGATGCACTGGTTGGCAATCCGCTTCGTAACCTCGTTTCCCAGCACCACGAAGTTGCTTGCCCTGCCCCTCTGCGTTACCCGCAGCCGGGAATCGATCGCCTCGGCGATTGCGTAACTTCCTGCCGTAGCGTACAGCCTCTTCCTGCGGGTTACCGGTCCCTCCGTCTCGGTCACCTCGCCGATGAGGACTCCGTCCTGCTGCGAGACCTTGGCTTTATCGTCCCTGACCCGGATTGTCACGCCAATCTCGTCCGCTCGCGCCGCGAGGTCGGTGTCGGACGTGATTGAGCCGCTGTAGATCTCGCGTTCCAGCTCTTCGATGCAGGAATCGTCCCCCTCGAATGCGATCTCCCGCATATCCCCCGCCATCACGGTGGCCTGTCTTCCGATGAATGCGATCACGAGAGTCATACCGTGAACCCCCCACTCCCCGGTATAGAGCGGGAAGTTGCGCTCACCCTCCCTGTCCCGCACCCCGTATCAATCTGTTGATGCCCCTCCGGATGCTCTTCTACCGCCTCCTTTCACTGCCCAAAGGGTTCCTGGGGACTATTTCGGGCAGCGACCGGGAGGATCCCGTGCGGGTGAAAAACATTCGTGCTTTACCCTGGATACGTGAACATCTGTTACGTTAGCATATATACCGCAATTTTGAGTCAATATAATTCTCTGAATTTATGGATATTATGTTCAAAGGTGCATAAAATTGCTGAAAACCTATATGGGTCCATCATAATAACTAATTTTTGATATTTTGCCCTAATATCTTTCTTTAATAAAGAATATCTTTATATAATAAAATGGGTTAATATACCTCCATGGCTGAAATCTTCTCGCAGGATGTCGGGATATTACAGGATGGACTCGTTATCCAGATCCCGATATTCTATAAACTCATGGCGAGCATGCTCACCGTTGCAGTCATCCCTATCTTCCTGCTGGGGATCGTCTCGGCAGGGGACACCGGGAGCGTCATCGCCGTACTCGGTCTGCAGAACAGCATCCTTGTCCTGACCCTGCTCACACTCTCGGTAATCCTGATGTGGAGTTTCTACCTTGCAAAGAGCATCACAACTCCCATCGAGCAGCTGTCAAAGGTTGCGACCAGCGTAAGCCAGGGCGACCTCGCAAACACCGAGATTACGGTGATCAGCAACGATGAGATCGGCGAACTCGCAGTCGCGTTCAACCGCCTTATCAACTCCTACAGGATCCTCGATACCCTTGCAAAGGACGATGCCGAGTAGGAGAAACGGTCGGAGAAGACGTTTTCTTTCCACACAATAGATGCGATCAGGCAGGAATCCGGATGATGGATACGTTACCAGAGGGAAAGGCCATAGGAGCGATGCAGGCACCGCTCCAGTGGATCTTCTCCCATACGTCTCGTTTTGTTGGGGCAGTGCGGATCACGATGCAGGATGGAGAGGGGTTCTTGCTGGTGCAGAAAGGAGAACCTCTCGCTGCACAATTCAGACACCCGTTCAAATCCCTGAGCGGGCCGTCGGCGTTGAAATACTTCAGCAGTCAGCCTATCCTCGACTTCGGCCTCTGGAAGTACGAGCCCGACGAGATGCAGGATGCCCTCGCCGTATCGGCAGAGATGCAGGCCCTCCTGCAGCCTGACCGTGAATTCCCCGTGCCCGACCAGCCCCGGGAGAGCGACAGGCGCAGTCCCGTGGCCGAGGTCGTGGAGGATGTTCACGACGCACCTCCAGGACAGGAGCCCGATCTCCTTAGAGCGGTGCTGCAACACCCGGGGGTGACTGCAGTTGCCTGCTTCGCCGACGGCCTCTGCACCTCTTCAGCCGGAGACATCGATGCCGACTATACCGTCGCCTTCGCTGAGGACCTGCTCCGGTGGTCGTTCGGCCTGCAATCGCTCACGCCGGCCTCCGGCGCATTTGTACGGATGACACTCTTCTATCGCCGCGGAAACGTTATCATCACTCCCTACGGGGCCGAGTATCTCTGTATCTTCACCACGCCGGAGGTGCATTTCGGTCAGATCCGGCGGATGATCCGGGATGTACAGGACGGGGTATGAGCATACCCTGCAGAGAGCCCCTGATGGCACCGTCCCGACCATCGGACTGCATTGCCTGAACGCTTAGTTCCTCCTCCATCCAAGATCGATACCTATATACCACTTACCCCCGCTTCACCCGCCGTCACAGGGAGGTGACATGATGGCAGAAGGGAAGTTTAAGGCGAACCCGGCGACGATCGAGAAGTACCTGGCCGGAGTGGATTACCCGGCGAACAGGCAGGACCTGCTCGACCGGGCACGGATGAACGGTGCGGACATGAATGTCATGGATACCCTCGACAGCCTGCCCGACCAGATCTACCGCTCGCCGATAGACGTCAGCAAGGCGATGGCCGGGTCGGAGATCGGGTCAAGGCGGAGTTCGCCGCCCGGCGAGGAAGTCGGCCTTGCGACCGAACGGGAGACACGAGCTGCACGGGGCGGCGGGGAGGCATCGGTTGGCAGAGGCACAACCGTCAGCGCGGCTGAAGTCCAGAGGTACCTCCGCGGCATGCACTATCCTGCGGGCATAAGCGAGGTCGTCAGCCAGGCACAGAAGAACAACGCACCCGGTGATGTCCTCGATATCTTAAACAAAATCCGGGACAGGGAGTTCCGTTCCGCTGCCGACCTGAGCAAGGCCCTCGGCGAGGTTATGTAAGGCGGCAAACCTGCACGGACGATACGTGGGATACAAGTCCTACCCGGCCATATTCGGCCCGGCCAGGACCTCATTTTTTGGCGTGATTGTACCCCCGTGTTAGAGAGACCAGCCGGACGCCAGGGGGCAGATCCGCCCCTCTGCCATCCCGGACCCTGCCCGTTTTGCAGCAGGGATGCGTGGAGAGACGGAATGGCCAATTTATGGCAATGTTTTTATAATTGTTATGGCATTGCGGGCGTGTCACAGGGGTGAAGGTGATGGCAGAAGAGAGGCCGGGTGTCAGCACAGCAGGATCCCGGAGGTATCGGCCTGCCTGCGAACAGGCGAGACCCGGTCGGTCGTGGGAAGTGTAAGAGCGCGCCGGACGAGGGTGATACGGGGGATCGGGGGTATGACCGGAGAGAAGAAAGGGGCGAAACGAGGCCTCGCATCCGCAGACGAAGCAACCCGGCAACGGGTCGCAAAGACTGGCGGGATGGCGCCGCACGAAGAGCGGGGGCTCCAGGCAGCTTCCCGCGAGACCCGGCGGCGGGTCGCGAGAGCCGGAGGCAGGGCACCGCATGAGGCGAGAGGGCTCCAGGCCGCAAACGTTGAGACCCGGAAGCGTGTTGCCCGGGCCGGGGGCAGGGCCCCGCACGAAGAGCGTGGACTCCAGGCCGCACCGGAGGCGACCCGGAAGCGGGTCGCGAGACCCGCTGCCGGCCCGAAGCGCTCCCGGTAGGTCTCCCGGCACGTTACGGAGCTCAGTCGCTTCCGTCCCCGATTTTTCCCTGCACCCACGGTTTCCAGGCCGCTGTCCGGGGTTTCACCGCTGCCGGAGTCCGGGCATACTCCGTCCCGGCGGCCTTCAGGAGAGACGGGTAGTAGCGGGCGACGTACTCCTTCACCATCCGGCGGGACGAGAACCGGGGGCCGTTGCTCTTGATCGACTCCTTCATCATCTTCACCCAGCCGTGGGGGACGTCGTCGATGGAGCGGTTGTAGTAGAGCGGGACGACCTCCTTCTCCAGGAGATCGTAGATCGCCGCGGCATCGACGGCATTCCTCCCGCCGCAGGTCGCCGTCTCGTTCCCGAACGCCCAGCCGTTTCTGCCGTTGTAGCCCTCGGTCCACCATCCGTCCAGGATGGAGAGGTTCAGCACCCCGTTCAGCGACGCCTTCATGCCGCTCGTGCCGCTTGCTTCCATCGGGGGCAGCGGGTTGTTCAACCAGACGTCGACGCCGTGCACCAGGTATCGGGCCACCTGCTCGTTGTAGTCCTCGATGAACGCGACCCGTCCTCCGAACTCGGGCTGCTGCGTGTAGCGGTAGATCTGCTGGAGCACCTGCTTTCCCTCGTTGTCGGCCGGGTGGGCTTTGCCGGCGAAGACAATCTGAACGGGATACCACGGGTTGTTCAGGATGCTCTTTAACCGTTCCAGGTCCTCGAAGATGAGATGCGCCCGCTTGTAGGTCGAGAACCGTCGAGCAAACCCGATCGTCAGGACGGAGGGGTTGAGGAAGGCCCCCTCGGCAGCGGGGTTTTGCGCTCCGCCGCGATCTGCAGTCCACTTTATCCGCTCCCGCTCCCGGATCCGGTTGAGGAGTTTCGCCTTCAGCCAGAGATGGACGTGCCAGAGTTCGGCGTCCGGGACCTCGTCGATCAGTTCCCATACCACCGGGTCGTCGTGCTCCGAGAGCCAGTCGGGAGAGGTCGGCCCGATATGCCGGTCGTAGAGTTCCTTCATCCGGGGGTTTAACCAGGTAGGGACATGGACGCCGTTCGTGACATAGTCGATGGGCACCGCCGCTTCCGGAGGCCCCGGCCACAGGCACCGCCACATCTCGCGGGTGACGGTCCCGTTTGCTCGCGAGACGCCGTTGTGGTGCGCCGACGCACGCAGGGCGAACGCGGTCATGTTGAAGCCTGCCGCGGGGCTCTCCGGGTGGACCCCGAGTTGCAGGAACCTGGTCCGGTCGATGCCGAGCGCCGTGTAGTAGGTCTTGAAGTAGCGGTCGATGAGGTCGACGGGGAAGACGTCGTGGCCCGCAGGGACGGGCGTATGCGTGGTGAAGACGGACGTTGCCTGCACCTCTTCGAGCGCCGCCTCGAACTCCATCCCCCGCTCGACACGCTCCCGGACCCGCTCGAGCAGCGCAAACGCCGGATGGCCTTCGTTTAAGTGCACCGCCGCGTATGCGATGCCGAGGGCGTGGAGCACCTTCCGGCCGCCGATGCCGAGCACGATCTCCTGCCGGAGGCGCTGATCCTGGTCGCCCGCATAGAGCCGGGACGATATGCCCCGGTTGTGGGGGTCGTTGCAGGGGATGTCTGTATCCAGGAGGTAGAGCGGTATTTTGCCGACCTGGACTTTTCGGACGGCGACGTAGATGGGCGGGTCGATATGCGGGACCCGGACCACCAGGTCTTCGCCGTCGGAATCAAGCACCCGGGTGACGGGCGCTGCCTCGCGGTCGAGCGGTTCGGTGATGCCCTCCTGCCAGCCGTCGGGGTCGATCTGCTGGTGCAGGTAGCCCTGCGAGTACAGAAAGCCGACGGCAACCATCGGGAGGCCGAGGTCGCTCGCCTCTTTTAAGTGGTCGCCAGCAAGGAACCCGAGCCCGCCCGCGTAGATGGGAAGCGAGTGATGGAGCCCGTACTCCGCTGAGAAGTAGGCGATCGTCAACGGGCGGCCGCCGGAGTACTCCTCGGAGAACCAGGTCCCGGTGGCGCTCATGTACTTCCTGAACCGGCGCAGGATGACGTCGTAGCGGTGGCAGTAGGCGGGGTTCTCCGCCGCGCCGTTCAGGAATTCGGCCGGTATCTCACGGAGCATCCGGACCGGGTTGTGGCCGCTCGCCTTCCACGCCTGCCGGTTCAGCTGCTTGAAGAGTATCCGGGCCTCCGGGTTCCAGCTCCACCAGAGATTGTATGCAAGGTCAACGAGCCCGGAGAGCCGCTCCGGGATGTGGTCGAACTGATCGTGTATGGAATTCTCCATGAATTCTGTCCCCCTTTTGGATGGTGTACTGTCCATGTTTATTATTATATATGTTTGCTCATTTTTTAAATAGGCCGATAAAACGGAAAATAGCCGCTAATATTGGGTTTTTTTGAGTGCGGTGGGAATCCGGGCGGCGGCTCCGGCGTACGGGGTGCCGGGTGTCTGCGGGATACCTGAAATGGGAGGGGAGGGCCCTGGGTGCGGTGGTTGCTTACCCATCTCCGGCTGTGATCCCTGTCATGGGGGTGGGTCTGAAGATAGAAGGTCAGAATTTTGTGCAGGAAATGGACGGTGAGTGTTGCCCCTGGACTGTGGTAGTTTAGAGGGCGATGTTCCGGAGCGGGAACATCATCTGGTGCAAGTTGCAGTCGGCGAATCCTCAAAATGAGGGAAAGGCCCGATCCAGTGGACCGTGGGAGAATCGCCATTGGGGGAACGACGCTCCGCAGGAGCGGAGTTCGAGCACCGAAGGTGCGAGGAGGGGCTGACGGGGAGGGGGGAGCATCCCCCCTCCCCTGTCTCTATCTCATACCTATCCCTCGTCCCCCACCCCGCCCGGCCTCCGGCCTCCTCCCCCGCCCTGGGGCGGGGGCAGTGCGTGGCGATTCTCCCACGGTCCAGTGTGTCGGACTTTTTTCATTCTCTCCTGGTTGGTGTATCTTAGCGGTAATCGAAACCCATTTTTCGACTCTGCCTTCACCCTCTCCCGTAGATCCCCGTGACCTCGGCAAACTCCCGCATGGCCTCTTCCCCCATCTGCTCCGGCCGGAGCCGCCACTCCCAGTTCCCCTCCCCCGTGCCCGGCCGGTTCATCCGCGCCTCCTCGCCGAGGCCGAGGATGTCCTGCATCGGGATGATGACGGTATCGGCAGGGGAGAGCATCGCGAGGCGCATGAGGATCCGGTGTATCTCTTCCGCGCTCACCTGGCCCCCGATGTAGCGGAACACGAGGTCCTTCTGGTCGCCGGGAACCTCGTGCTCGAACCATCCCCGGACCGTGTTGTTGTCGTGCGTCCCCGTGTAGACGACGCAGTTTTTCGTTATGTTGTGGGGCGCGTGAGGGTTCTTTGCGACGTCGCCGGAGAGGCCGAAGGTCAGGATCTTCATCCCCGGGAACCCGAAGTGGCCCATCATCTCGTGGACGTCGGAGGTGATGTAGCCGAGGTCCTCGGCGATGATCGGGAGGCACGACCTGCTCCGCGTGAGCAGGGTAAAGAGGTCCCGGCCGGGTGCGTCGACCCAGCGCCCGTTCTGTGCAGTCTCCTCACCGGCAGGCACCTCCCAGAACTGCGCGAATCCCCGGAAGTGGTCGAGGCGCAGCCGGTCGACGAGGGTGAGGGTGCGGTCGATCCGGCTCTCCCACCACGAGAATCCCTGCTCCCGGTGCGCATCCCAGTTGTAGACCGGGTTCCCCCAGAGCTGCCCGGTCTCGCTGAACATATCCGGGGGAACGCCCGCAATAGCGGCCGGTTTCTTCTGCTCGTTCAGTTTGAAGAGCCCCGGGTTTGCCCAGAGGTCGACGCTGTCGTAAGTGAGGTAGATCGGGATATCCCCGATGATCTGGATGTGGCGCTCGCGGCAGTGGTTCTTGAGCACCTTCCACTGGCGGTCAAAGACGTACTGGAGGAACTTCTCCCGGGAGATCCGATCGGCGAGCTCCGTACCGTGCTTCCGCAGCGCTTCCTGGTGCCGGTCCCGGATCCCGGACGGCCAGTCGCCCCATTCCTTCCTGGAAAACCGCTCCTTGAGGGCGACGAAGATGGCGTAGTCGTCGAGCCATGAGACGTTGCCGGCCGCGAACTCCTTGTAATGGAAGTCAGGGCCGCGCTCTTTGAACCGCTCGAACGCCCGGTCGAAGAGGCCGTTCTTGTAGTCGAGGACCGCCTGGTAGTCCACCCGTTCTTCGGGGAAACCGGGAGGGTTCCCGATATCCTCCGGGGCGAGGAGGCCGTCGCCGGCCATCTGCTCGGGGCTGATGAGCCAGATGTTCCCGGCAAACGCCGAGGTGCTCAGGTAGGGCGAGTTGGCGAACGCCGGGCACGTCGGGTTGAGGGGAAGGATCTGCCAGTAGCGCTGTCCGGCGCCGGCGAGGAGGTCCACGAACCGGTGCGCCGCCGGGCCGAGGTCGCCGATGCCGTACGCCGACGGCAGGGACGTGATGTGCAGGAGAACCCCGCTCCCCCGCCGGTTCATGCTCCCCCCCTCCTTACGCCACCCTCACGCCGAGGCATGCCGCCGCCCTCCCGAAGGCTTTTGCCCACCGTTCTGCATCCCCATCACCCCGGCCAGCACGCTTCTGCATCTCCGCATAATGCCCGCGCATCCCGATGCAGAGGTTCTGGCTCTCCCATAGGATGAGCGGCAACGGAAAAACTTTGGTACATCTAACGGTGCGGACGATCTCCTCGAGGGGAGCCGGGTCACCGGGCCGGGCCGCCGCCGCCTGGAAAGAGAGCGTAATCCGCCTGCTCGCCGCCTCCCCGAGGCCCGCAAGATCGGGCGCAAGGTCCCGGGCCCTCATCTCCTCTGCAAGCGCGAAAAAGCGGTCCGGGTCGGTGCACCCCCCACCGAGCATCGCGAGCAGCCGCTCGGTGCAGGCATGCGCCAGAAGATGGGCGGCGGCTCCCGGCGCGGGGATCCCGAGATCGTCGAGCACGCCGATCAGCGCCGCCGCGTCACGGTAGGCCGCACAGACGGCCTGCCCGATCCCCGGGGCGGTCCGGCGGGCGATCGCCCACCGCTCCTCGTCGGAGAGGTCGGACGCGGTGTAGACCCGGGTAAAGGCCCCGGTTACGGCACCTGCGGGGTCGGGCCCCATCATCCCCACCCACACCGTCCGGAGCCCCTCATCGTCGCCGGGCTCGAGCACGCCAGAGACAACCCGGTCTATTCCGGCAAAGAGTGCGGCGGCATCGAGGAGCGCCTCATCGCCCGTTGCCCGGGCCCGGACCCGGACGGTCCCGAGGAGGCGGCGCCAACCCCCTGCGTCCGACCGGTAGCGCCAGTCTCCGTGGACGGCATACATCCCCGACGCGACCGCAGGGGGTTCGAGGTCGAAGAGCGCGTAGAGGGCGGCCCCTGCACCGATCCGGGCAAGGTCCGCCGCCGCAGGCCGGACCAGGGCTTCGTACACCTCCGCACCGGTTGTATACTCGGGGTCGTTTGCCGGAGCACGGCTGAGGATACCGATGAACGCCGGTTCGAGGTCGAGCCCGATGGTCTGCCGGGCAAGGTCCATCGCCCGTTTCGCGTGCCGCATCACCTGGACGCTCCCCGGCTCTGCGATATCGTCGAAGAACCAGCCGCAACTCGTCTGCATCAGCATCGCCTGCCGTTCCAGTTCAAGGAGAGCAAGCACCCGCCGCCGCTCGTCGGGAGAGAGGTTTCCGGGCGCGTGCTGCAAGAACGCCGCCGTGGCCTCGTCGGACCACCGGGAAAGGACGAGGCCGACAGCGTCGTCCCGTGCCTCCGCGGGATCGCGGACGTGCGCCGCCATCTCATCTGCGACCCGGGGGGCGAGAGCATCCCGGACCATGACGATGGCTTCCCGGAGCGGGCCGCGCCATGCCTGCGACCATCCCGGGTGTGTCCCGCTATGGCACCCGCACTCCCCCCGCCAGCGCCCGACGCCGTGGGTGCAGCTCCAGGACGTCCTCTCGCAGACGGCGACCTCGTGCGTGGGCGGGTGAGCGGCGAGGTACTCGGCGTAGACCGTGAGGCGTGCGTCGCCGCCCTCCTCGATGGTCTTGAGGCAGTAGGCGAGCGCCATCTCCCCGAACGCGCGGTGATGACCGTAGGTCTCCCCATCGGTCGCGATATGCACGAGTTCCGGGCGCTCGCTCCCCCGGGAGAACGCGCCCGTCAGCCGCCCGGCGAACCGCCGCCCGTCGGAGAGGAGGTCGCCGAACGCGACGTCGCGGGCGATCGCCCCGTCGTAGAAGAAGACCGCGATGCTTTGCCCGGAGGGAAGGCGGCAGAGGTAGGGCATCGTCGTATCGACCCGGCCGCCGGAGACGTCCGTCCAGTCCTCCACCCCGATCGGCCGCACTCCGGCGGCCTGGTGGGGGGCGAGGACCGTGAACCGGATCCCCGCCCCGGCCATCAGGTCCAGGGATTCGAGGTCGACCGCCGTCTCCGGGAGCCACATCCCTTCGGGAGCCCGGTCGAACCGTGCAGCAAAGTCGCGGACCCCCCAGGCTACCTGGGTTTGCTTATCCCACCGGGTCGCCAGCGGCATGATGAGGTGGTTGTAGCAGCAGGCGATCGCGGACCCGTGGCCGGCGTAGCGCTCCCGGCTCTCCCGGTCGGCCTCGACGATCGACTCGTAGATCACCGGACGGTGCCGCTCAAGCCAGGCAAGAAGCGTCGGGGCGGCCGTGAAGCTGATCCGTGAGTAGGTGTTTACGACTTCCGCGATCATACCGTCCGCGTCAAGGATGCGTGCGGCGGTGTTCGGGGTGTAACACTCCGCGGCCACCCGTTCGTTCCAGTCGTGGTACGGGGCGGCGGACCGCTGGACCCCGACCTCCCCGGACCAGGGGTTCTCCCTTGAGGGCTGGTAGAAGTGGCCGTGGATGCAGACGGCGCGGTCCACGGTCACGCCCCCTCGGGAGCGAAGATGACCGCGCCGAGCGGGGGCAGGGTGAGCGGGAGGGACCATGGCCGGCCGTGCACCGGGACCGATTCAGCCTCCACCCCGCCGAGGTTCCCGACACCGCTCCCGCCGTACTCCACCGCATCGTAAGTCGGCGACCCACCGGAGGATTCCCCGGTGGGAAGGATACTGCAGGAGGTCCCATTCAAGCCCGGCATCATGGCTCCACTCCGACCACTGCCCGAACTCATCGCCCATGAAGAGGAGCTTCTTGCCCGGATGCGTGAACATGTACCCGTAGAGGAGGCGGAGGTTCGCCCGTTTCCGCCACTCGTCGCCGGGCATCTTTCCGGCGAGCGAACCCTTCTCGTGGACGACCTCGTCGTGCGAGAGGGGGAGGATGTAGCGCTCCCGGAACGCGTACCATATGCTGAACGTCAGGAGGTCGGGCCGGTACTTCCGGAAGATCGGGTCGAGCACGAAGTAGTCCAGGGTGTCGTGCATCCAGCCCATGTTCCACTTCAGGTCGAACCCGAGCCCCCCGGTCGCGGTCGGGGCGGTCACCCCTGGCCAGGAGGTCGCTTCCTCGGCGATGACGAGCACGTCGGGGAAGTTTGCGTGGATGGTGTCGTTCACCTTCCGGAGGAACCCTATCGACTCGAGGTTCTCCCTCCCGCCGTAGACGTTCGGTATCCATTCCCCGGCGCTCCGCGCGTAGTCGAGGTAGAGCATCGAAGAGACCGCATCCACCCGCAGACCGTCCGCGTGGTAGCGCTCGAGCCAGAAGAGGGCGCTGCTCAGAAGAAACGATCGGACCTCGTTCCTGCCGAGATTGAAGATGTAACTCTTCCACTCGGGGTGGTAGCGCTGGCCGGGGAGAGCGTGCTCGTAGAGGTGCGTACCGTCGAAGTAGGAGAGCCCGTAGCCGTCGGAGGGGAAATGGGACGGCACCCAGTCGAGGAACACCCCGATCCCCCGCTGGTGAAGATGTTCCATAAGGTTCATAAAGTCCTGGGGGGTGCCGTACCTGCTCGTCGGGGCAAAGTAGCCGAGCGTCTGGTAGCCCCAGGAGGCGTAGAACGGGTGCTCCATAACGGGGAGGAACTCAACGTGGGTAAACCCGGCTTCAAGCATATATTCGGCGAGCTCGGTCGCCAGCTCCCGGTAGTTCAGAGACCGGTTCTCCTCCTCTAACACCTTCCGCCACGAGCCGGGGTGCACCTCGTAGACGGATATCGGAGCGTCCGGGGTGTTATCCTCCTCCCGGCAACGCATCCACGCCCGGTCCCGCCAGACATAGGCGAGGTCCCAGACGATGGACGCGGTCTTTGGCGGGATCTCCCAGAAGTATGCGAATGGGTCGCCTTTCTCTACGGAATAGTCGTTGTACCTGCTTTTGATATGGTACTTGTAGAGCGTTCCGTGGCCGATATCCGGGATAAACCCTTCCCAGATGCCGGAGTCGTCGCTCCGCATCCCGAGCGGGTCTGAGCCGGCCTCCCACCCGTTGAAGTTCCCGATGACCGAGACTTCCGCGGCGTTCGGCGCCCAGACTGAAAAGAATGTCCCCCGCACACCGTCGGCGACGGCGGGATGTGATCCCATTCTCTCGTGCAGGTGGGAGTGGTTCCCCTGCCGAAAGAGGTAGACGTCGTAGTCGGTGATGATGCTCCCGGTCTTTGTAATATCCGGTAGCGCCTGCTGCATGGGTCTCACCCTCCCGGCCGGGTATCGCCGCTGGAGAGAATTCTCCTGTAGACATCAAGCGTCCTCTCCGTGACGACGCCCCACCGGAACTTCTCCATCACTTTCCTGCGGCCGGCCTTCCCGATTTTCTGCATGTAGGCCGGGTCGTCGATGAGGTGGCAGATCCCCCAGGCGATCGAGTCCGGCCGGACGGGGACCTTGATGCCGTTTACGAAATTATCGATATTCTCAGAGAGCCCCCCCACATCGGTCGCGACGACGCAGCGCTCCGCGCTCCAGGCCTCCGTGAGGACGAGCCCGAACGGTTCGTTTCTGCTCGGGATGGCGACGAGGTCGCAGGCGTTCAGGAGCCGGATGTGGTCCTCGTCGGAGACGTAGCCGAGGAACTGCACGGGAAGACCGTGCGCCATCCCCTCCAGGTAACTGCGCATATCTCCGGTGCCGGCGAAGAGGAACTGCACGTCCCAGCGTTTGGCGAGGATCTCGGGTATGGCCTGCATCAGGAGGTCGGGCCCTTTCTGGTAGGTGAGGCGCCCGACGAAGAGGACGACGGGCGCGAGCGGGTGGATGCCGTAGCGTTTCTTCACCTCGCCCGGGTCGACCTGGGTATGATACGTGTCGGGGTCGATGCCGTTTGGGATGACGGTGACCTTCCATTCGGGGACGTTGTAGAGCCACATCACCTCGGTCTTCGTCGAGTTCGAGACGGTCGTGACTGCCTTTGCGATATAGCCCCCGTACCACTCTTTGCCGGATATCTCCTGAAACTCCCACCAGCCCCCGAAGTTCCCCCCGTGCCGCCCGTACTCGGTGGAGTGGTAAGAAAGGACGGTGTTTCGGTCGCGAAGGGCGTGCAGCGCCTCGACGAGGTGCCAGTCGTGGAAGTGCAGGATGTCAAACGGCGGGGCGTCATGGGCGCGAAACGCATCCACGAGCATGTTGCTCATCGTCCTGCAGTACTCGACGATGTTGTCGCCGTAGGGAAGGCAGTAGTGGTAGTGGACAGTATTGATCGTCGCGTCGTCTCCCTCTCCCCGCGTGAAGAAGTGGACCTCGTGCCCCTTCCGGGCAAGGTTCTCGGCGAGGTGGGTCGCCGCCGGCGCAAGGCCGCCCACCTTGAACGTGGAGTGGAGCGACTCCCAGCAGAAGAATGCTAACTTAAGCGTTTCCATAACTTGTTGATCCTCTTCTGAATCATCGTTCGGAGCCTCCTGCGGTCGGAGATGCCCCAGATCTTCTCCGCCAGTTGCGTATCGCCGATGACCTGGGCGATCCAGCGGTTGAAGTCCTCCCGCTCCACGTGGTACCGGATAACATCGTCCGGGGCAAACTCAAGCATATTTGCGAGTTCCTGAAGACTGTGGGCGGCGTACCCGGCCGGCCGGTCATACGACGAGAAGTAAAACGCCCTATCCGGGGGGACGCAACGGAGCGAGAGAGCGGCCTTGGGCGACCGGGCGATGGCTGCAGACCGCTCCTCGGCGTGCGAGAGGATCCGCATAAATGAGGCGAAGTAGTCGTAGGTCGCCTGGTGGCTGACGGCGTGGAGCGGTTTTCCGCACGAGGTCGAGCGCATGGCCATCCGGCGAATATGCTCGGTCTCAAGGAGGCAGCGCCAGATCTCGGCGTCTGTCACCAGGCCCCCGGCCTCCTCGAGCGCCTCGAGGGCGGACTGCTGCATGATGGTCCTCTGCCGGCCCGGCAAGCCGGTCGGGTCGCCGGTCTCCCCGATCTCCTCGTGCGGTGGAAGCCGGGCGGCGTCTGAGGGGCGTATGGTCTCTATCCCTTCTGCGGCGAGGGCGGACGGGAGCGCACGCAGGAACTCGAGGATGCCCGCCTCGGGGCCGATGAAGTCCCCGAAGATACGGTAGTCGAGGAAGAGCGTGATGCAGTCGCCGGGGGATACGGAGAGCCACCCCGCATACTGGTCGGCCATCAGCGGCCACTTGTCCCACCCCCGCCACGGGAACCGCACGGCGATATCGTCGGAGAGGTCGCAGTGGGTGACGAGGACCGGGAGGCCCCGGTAGGTGTAGGTGTGGTTTGGGTCCCTCTCAAGAGCGGGCCCCTCGCCTCCCTCGATGATGGCCGCACGAATTCCGGCCCCGGCAAGCGCCTCTGCGGTGGCCGGGGTGATCGGGTAGTCGGTATGCGCAAACGTGGTCGGCGTGACCGAGAAGTGCTCCTTCATCAGGTCCCGGTGCATGAGAAGTTCGTCCGTGAACTCCGTGAGGTCGGCGAACTGCCCGGCGACGCTGTGGTAATAGGTTCCGGCGAGGAGTTCGGCGTTTGGGTGGGTTGCCGCACGGGAGAGAAGTTCGAGCATCTCCGGGTACCACGCATCGAGGTTCTCCACCACCGTTCCGGATATCGCAAAGGCGCACGTAAACCCACTATCGAGGAGTTCGAGGAGGAGTTCCGTCGTCGGTCGGAAGGAGCGGTCGATGACCCCTCCCAGGTCTTCCTTCGCGTCCGGGTTAAAGTAACTCTCTTTTACGTTTCTCTTTCCCTTTACCAGATCAGGTAAAAACCCGGGATTGAGATAGCAGGGATAGTGAATATCGAATCCCAGACAGACCTTCGGTGGATTTGAGCCCTCGCCCGTCATCGGTGGTAGATGGCGTTTTCCGTATATAAATGTCGTCGACGTGGAATACCCGCTGACCCTCAGGCCTTTTCCGTGCTCCGATACACGGGAAATTGGCAGCCGTCATCCCCGGAGCGGATCGAGGCATCCCGGCGCCTGCACGGAGAGCAAAACGACGGGATGCTCCGCATTACCGGCCGTCTTCGCATATCCGGATGGGGCTGCATCCCGCGATCCTGCCGCAATGCTCGACCGCCGGCACGGCCCCCCCGTTTTCGAGAGCTTCAGGCCCTCGAACAAAAAGGCTTTGTGACTTATTGCACATATTAACACTACAGCGGTGGCGAAGCGGACTAAGGGCGGAATATACAGTTAATGTATTGCTAAAAATCTGTGATGCCCTCAACTGCGATTTTGCCGACATAACGAATTTCGCCAGAAGCAAGCATAAGTCTAAAGAGGAGGCCGCCATGGTGAACGAGCGCAATGATAGCATACAACCCCCAGTTACGGGCGAGTTGAATACAAGCATCTATCGAGGTATCCGCAATACCCTTGCGGAAGCACGGTCAAAAGCCTATTCTGCTGTTAATTCCGCTATGGTTGAGGCTTACTGGGAGATCGGGCGGCAGATAGATGAAGCCGTTGGTGAACGCGCCGAATATGGAAAAGGTCTGCTGAGATATCTGGCGGGGCAGTTGACTTCAGAGTTTGGTAAAGGCTTTGATGAAAGCAGTTTACGCCGAATGCGTCAATTTTTCAAGACATTTCCAATTCGTGCCACAGTGTGGCACGAATTGAGTTGGTCGCACTATCGCCTGCTTATGAAGATTTACAGATCCCGAAAGATGATTCAACTGTTAACGATGTCCTCCAATATTACTGCATAAAGCGGTATAACGAAATACCTGAGTTAGTCGCTGAAGATTGAGCTTGTTTAATCTCACCGACTTTATGAGAAAAATAATTTGGTCCCTGACCTTATGAACAAAGTCGCCCCCACCACAACATTCTAAAGAGACCTCTCCCGATCACCCTCCCGGGAGTGTGACCGCATGGACTACCTGGAGGAGTTTCCCGTTCTCGTCATCGACGACGAACTGCATTCGGATACCGCAGAAGGCCGGGCGTCGCGGGAGATCGTGAAAGAACTCAAAGACGACGATTTTCCCGTAATCGAGGCGTTGACGGCCCGTGACGGGGTCCATGCATTCCTCTCGCACCCCCATGTGAGCTGCATCGTCATCGACTGGGAACTCACCCCCGAGGCCTCAGACGGTATGCTCACCGCGCAAGACGTCATCACCCTTATCCGGGAGAGGAACCCGAAGGTCCCGATCTTTTTAAACACCGAGAAACTGGCGATCTCCGCCATACCCCTCTCCGTCATATCCCGGATCGACGGCTACATCTGGAAACTCGAGGACACCCCCGGCTTCATCGCCGGCCACATCAAGCGGGCGGCGAAGAACTACCTTGCCGACGTCCTCCCCCCGTTCTTCCAGGGGCTGATGGACTACGTCGAGGAGTACCGCTACTCCTGGCACACGCCGGGCCATATGGGCGGCGTCGCGTTCCTGAAAAGCGCCGCAGGCCGGATATTTTACAACTTCTTCGGCGAGAACGCTCTGCGGGCCGATCTCTCGGCCTCGGTGCCGGAACTCGGCTCGCTCCAGGAACATTCCGGCGCCGTCGGGGAGGCGGAGCGGAAAGCAGCGGAGATCTTTTGGGCCGACCGGACCTACTTCGTCACCGGCGGCACGTCGGCCGCAAACAAGATCGTCTGGCTTTCGACCGTCACCCCCGGCGACATCGTCCTCGTCGACCGGAACTGCCACAAATCCGTAATGCATGCGATCATCATGACCGGGGCAGTCCCCGTCTACCTCATACCGGCCCGGAACGAGTACGGGATCATCGGGCCGATCCACAGCCGCGAGTTCCATCCCGGGGTGATCAGGGAGAAGGTCCGGGACTGTCCGCTGATAAAGGACCCTGCAGCACAGACGGTCAGGATGGCCGTGATCACGAACTCCACGTATGACGGGATCTGCTACAGCGCAGAGAGGATCGAGGAGCAGTTGCGGGATGTGGTTCCCTACCTTCACTTCGACGAGGCATGGTTCGGCTATGCCAGGTTCCACCCCCTCTATGCCGGACGGTTCGGGATGCACATAACGGATACGGTCGGCCCGACGGTCTTTGCCACCCAGTCGACCCATAAAGTCCTCGCTGCCTTCTCGCAGGGCTCGATGCTCCACGTCAGGCAGGGCCGGGGGGCCGTCGACCACTCGCGGTTCAACGAGGCGTTCATGATGTTCACCTCCACCTCGCCCCAGTACACCATCATAGCGTCGCTGGACGTCGCCGCCAGGATGATGGCCGGGCACTCGGGGAAGTTCCTCATCGAGGAGGCGATCGAGGAGGCAATAGTCTTTAGAAAGAAGATGGTGACGGTGGCCGAAGAGATCCGGACCGGCCCCTTCCCCGAGGAGGACTACTGGTGGTTCACCGTCTGGCAGCCCGACTGCATCATGGATGCGGAGGCGGAGCGGCCGCTCGGTGAGGCGGACGATGCGCTCCTCCGGGACCACGCCGGGTGCTGGCTCTTAAACCCTCAGGATACGTGGCACGGCTTTGACGGCATCGAGGAGGGCTACGCCATGCTCGACCCCATCAAGGTGACCATCCTCACTCCCGGGGTCCGGCCGGGCGGGAGGATGGATGACCGGGGGATACCGGCGGCCGTCGTCACGACGTACCTCCGGGAGAGCGGGATCGTCGTCGAGAAGACCGGGTACTACTCGTTTTTGGTCCTCTTCACGCTCGGGATCACCAGGGGCAAGTCCGGGACGCTGCTCGCGGAGCTCTTCCGGTTCAAGGCGCTCTACGACGGCAACAGCCCGCTTGAGGAGGTCTTCCCCGACCTCGTGCGGAAGCATCCGGCCCGGTATGCCGGCCGTGGGCTCGCCGACCTCTGCCGGGAGATGCACGACTACCTGCGGGACAGGTCGATCACCGACGTCGTCCGGAACGTCTATGCAACGCTGCCGGAACCGGCGATGACGCCGGCGGAGGCCTACCGCCACCTGGTGCGGGGCGAGGTGACGGCGGTGCCCGCGAACGACCTCAAGGGGAGGACGGTCGCGGTGATGGTCGTGCCCTATCCGCCTGGTATTCCCGTCATCATGCCGGGTGAGCGGTGCGGCCCGGCTACGCAGGCGATCGTGGATTACCTCGCATCGTCCCAGGAGTTCGATACCCTCTTTCCAGGGTTTGAGAACGAGATGCACGGGGTGGACGTCGTGACGAGGGATGGGCGGCGGGTCTACTACGTCTACTGCGTCGGGGAGTGAGGGCCGGCGAGCGAGGCGAAGATGCCCACAGTGCAGAGGACGGCAGAGATGACGAACACCACCTGGAGGCTTGTCATGAAGGGCTCCTGGACTTCCGGCCCGATCCGGGTGGTGCCGATGAAGAGGGCGAACGTGACCGTGGCAACGCCGAGCGAGAACATCATCCCCGTCGTCCGCATGGTGGCGAGCATCCCGGAGGCGAGGCCGTAGAGGGACCGGTCGACCGAACTCATGATGGCGTTCGTGTTCGGGGAGGAGAAGAGGGCGAACCCGAACCCGAGGAGGACGAGGCATGCGATGATGTACGCCATCGGGGTGGTTGGGGAAAGAAGCGTGAGGAGGGCGAGGCCGACGGCGGTGAGCCCCATCCCTGCCGAGGCGATGTACCGGGGCTCGACCCGGTCGGAGAGTCTCCCGGCCGGGGTGGCAAAGAGCGCCTGGACGACCGGCTGCGTGATCAGGACGAGCCCCGCGGTGCCGGGGTCGAGCCCCCGGACGACCTGGAGGTAGAGGGAGAGGAGGAACCCGACGGCAAACGTCGCGCCGTAGTTGATCAAGGCGGCGAGGTTTGAGAAGGCGAACGTCCGGTTCGATGTGAGGAGCCGGATGTTGAGGACCGGGCTTTCCACCCTCGTCTCCCAGACGTAGAAGACCGCCGAGAGCGCCACGCCGGCGATGATTGCTGCAACGCCGATGGGGTCGGGGATGTTTGAGAACCCATACATCACGGCAAAGAGCATCGCGCCGTAGAAGACCGACCCGACGATATCAAACCGTTTTCCGCATGCGTCGGCCCACTCCCCGGCAAGGTGGCGTCGGATCATGAAGACGATGTAGATGCCGAGCGGGATGTTGGTGAGGAAGATGCTTCTCCAGGTGAGGAACTCGGTGAGGAAGCCGCCGAGCAGCGGCCCGATGGAGAGGCCGATGTAGACGGCGGTGACGTTGATCCCGAGCGCCCGCCCGCGCTCTTCGGGGGGGAAGACCGACGTGATCATGGCGATGCCGGTGCCGTAGATCATGGCGCTCCCAACACCCTCGAGGAACCGGAAGAGGATGAGCATGAGCCCCGACGTCGCGAGCGCGGAGAGCAGGGCCGATGCGGTGAAGACGACCACGCCGATGGTGAAGACGAGTTTGCGCCCGTAGATGTCGGCGCACCGCCCGAGCGGGACGAGGAAGATCGCGGTCGCGAGGAGGTATGACGAGGCCACGAGGCTGAGCGAGACGGCGTCCAGGCCAAACTCGGCGGCGATGGACGGGAGCGCGATGTTCACCGCCGAGCCCATGAACGGGGTGAGGAACGCGGCGAGGGTGGCGATGATGAGGACGGTCCGGCGCTCGACGACATCGGGAGTGGGCATGGGGGTTCCTTTCTGTTGTACTGGGATTGGCGGCGGTTGGGGAAAAAGGGTTGTGATACGGCGCGTTCCTGGGCCCGGTTGTTAAGTGGCTTGCCTTTAGAATTCGCGCTCTGGGAAGGGCATTAGCCGGGTGCAGATGCGAATGTGGCGATCATTGGCCTGACTGACGGAGATGCGGGAGCTCTCCGGCAGAGGCATTTTGGGTGACCTCCAGGGCAGGGCAAGCATTTTTGAAGGAGAAATAGTCGGATAGGCAGAAGTTGCCATAAATCCTGATCTAGTGGACCGTGGGACTATCGCCACTGGGGAAGGGGCTGACGGGGAGGGGGCATGCCCCCTCCCCTGTCTCTACCTTATACTCGGACATCTGTAACCCCCACCCCGCCCGCGCTCCGCGCTCCTCCCCCGCCCCCGGGGGCGGGGGCAGTGCGTGGCGATATGCGACCGGCCGAAAGACGAGAGCACGAGCACCGAAGAACGATGTTTCTGCAGAAGCGGAGTTTAAGCACCGGAGGTGCGAGGTGCGCAGTTCGATGGAAATCCGTTGATGGCCAGTCTGAACACCAAACAGCGTTAAACGGTCTCATATCAGCCCCGGGCACCATCAGCCCCGGGGCCAACCCCGAAAAAAAGGAATTATTCTCCCTTCAGCATCGCGTTGATCGCTGCCGCCGCACGCTTCGCCGAGCCCATCGCTTCGATAACCGTCGCTGCGCCGGTGGCGATATCCCCGCCGGCGTAGACGTGAGGGATGGACGTCCGGCCGTTCTTGTCGACGGCGACGTTGCCTCTCCGGCCGCGCTCAAGCCCCGGGATCAGGGAGACAAGGAGCGGGTTCGGGCTTGTACCGATCGCCTGGATGACCATGTCCACGTCGAGAGTGAACTCGCTCCCCTCGATCGGCTCCGGGGACCGGCGGCCGCTTGCGTCGATGCCGCAGAGGGACATCTTCACGCACTCGATCCCGGTGACACAGCACTGCTCGCCGAGGATCCGGGTCGGGTTCGTGCAGGTGAAGAACTCGATCCCTTCCTCATTTGCGTGCAGAACCTCGGCCTTCCGTGCCGGCATCTCCTCCTCGCCCCGCCGGTAGATCAACGAGACCTTCGCACCCAGGCGGCGCGCCACCCGTGCGGAGTCCATCGCGACGTTGCCGCCGCCGATGACTGCCACGCGGGCTCCGTGCAGGACCGGCGTATCGAACGCAGGGAAGGCGTCGGCGTGCATCAAGTTCACCCTCGTGAGGAACTCGTTTGCCGAGTAGACGCCGTTTAAGTTCTCCCCGGGGATGCACATGAACGCAGGAAGCCCCGCCCCGGTCCCGAGGAAGACCGCATCGTAGTCGAGGAGTTCGTCCATGCTGATGCTCCTTCCTGCGAGATGGTTCTTCTTCAACCGGGCACCGAGGGCGAGCACCTGGTCGATCTCCGCTTTGACGACCTCCTTTGGAAGCCTGAACGCGGGGATGCCGTAGGTAAGGACGCCGCCGGCCTCGTGGAGCGACTCGAAGATCGTGACGGCGTGGCCGGCACGGGCGAGCTCGGCCGCAGCCGTCAGCCCGGCCGGGCCGGACCCCACGACCGCCACCCTTTTGCCGGTCGGCTTCGCGACCTCAGGCAGCTCGGGACCGTTTCCCCGCTCCCAGTCGGCCACGAACCTCTCAAGCGCGCCGATCCGGATCGGCGTCTCCTTGTTGCCGAGGATGCAGACGCCCTCGCACTGCGCCTCCTGCGGGCAGACCCGCCCGCAGATGGCGGGGAGCATGTTCTGATCCTTGAGTGACCGTGCAGCTCGGGGGAAGTTTCCGTCCGCGATCTCCCGGATGAATGCCGGGATATCGATGCAGACCGGGCAGCCTCTCACGCAGAGCGGTTTTTTGCACTGCAGGCAGCGCTCCGCCTCGGCGATAGCCTCTGCGGCGGAGAGTCCGGTATCGACCTCGCGAAAGTCGTGGACCCGGACGTCGGCAGGTCGGTCACTCATGGTGGTGGCCTCCTTCGCCGCACCGGCACTGGTGCTCCGCGAACCGCTCGAGCGAGACCTTCTCCTGTCCGGTGTAGATCCGCTGCCGCTGCATCAGTTCGACGAAATCGACCTGGTGAGCGTCGAACTCAGGACCATCGACGCAGGCGAACTTTGTCTCCCCGCCGACGGTCACCCGGCAGGAGCCGCACATCCCCGTCCCGTCGACCATGATCGGGTTGAGGCTGACGTAGGTCTTCACGCCGTAGGGCACCGTCACGCCGGAGGTGACCTTCATCATGATGGCGGGGCCGATGATCCAGACCCGGTCGATCTTCCGCTCCTCGAGCAGTTTCTTCAGGACGTCGGCTGCAAACCCATGCACGCCCTTGCTCCCGTCGTCGGTCGTGATGTAGAACTCGTCGCAGATCTCCTGCATCTCGTCCTCGAGAATGAGGAGATCGGCATTACGCGCCCCGATGATGCCGATGACGTGGTTGCCTGCATTTTTTAGTTCCTTTGCGATGAGGGGCGTGCTCGCGATCCCAACGCCGCCGCCGATGATGCAGCAGGTGCCGTAGTTCTCGATCTCGCTCGGCTTCCCGAGCGGTCCCACGACGTCCTTGATGCTGTCGCCTGCATGGAGCGTCGCAAGTTCCTGGGTCGTCTTGCCGACGGCCATAAAGATCACCCGGACGGTGTCCCCCCTGACGGCGGAGATGGTGAGCGGTACCCGCTCGCCCGCTTCGTGCAGGCGCAGGATGATAAACTGACCTGCCCGTGCGTGCTTTGCCACCTGCGGGGCGCGTATCCAGTATTCATAAACCCGGTCGGCGAGTTTAGTCGCTGATTCCACCTTATACAACTGCTTCACTCCTGATGATGTTGGTCGATCTTAGCGTCAAGATGCAACTGAACATTTCGTACATATTGTGGCTCCAGCCTCTTTACTTCAGCTATTTCACGCAGACCATCGCCAGTCAGTGCCGGAAAAATCCCCCGGAGAATCACAGGACAGGTTTGGATCCGGGGCCGGAATGCGAATGGTTATCTCCGTACCCGTCCCAGGGATAGGTATGCGGAGTCCGGCACGTTGGGGAATTGCACTGACCGTCATCGGCGTGGTGCTCGCACTGCTAATCCCTATCTTCGGCATCCCGCTCATCGTGATCGGCCTCGCGCTGATCATCTGGCGGGGGCGCGAGGAGACCATCGAAGCGATCAAGGAGTGAACAATGATACTGACGACGACTGCAGAAGTGCCGGGCTACGCCGTAGGGGAGATCCTCGGCGTGGTCTTTGGGAACACAGTACGGACGAAGAATATCGGAAAGGATGTCATGGCGGGCTTAAAAAGCATCGTCGGCGGCGAACTCGAGGAGTATACCGATATGCTCTCCGATGCCCGGACCGAGTCGTACAACCGGATGGCGAACGCCGCGCGCGACCTCGGCGCCGATGCCGTCGTGAACATCCGGTTTACGACGTCCCAGACGATGACGACCGCGGCGGAGCTCCTCGCCTACGGGACGGCAGTGAAACTCGTTTTGAAGAAGTAAGCGTTTGGGATTAGCGGCAGGGGATCCTGTCTTTCTTTTTTGTTGGGACTCGCGTGGCTGGTTGAGTCTTTCGAAGGTACGTGATGCGCAGTGGGCGTGGTCTCTCCTTTGAATGGAACTCCTAAGTTAGACTGTGGGATATCAACTTTGCAATGAGTGACTGTTGGAACTTTAGAAAGGTGAAAAGCCCCGGACACTGGACCGTGGTGGATATCGCCACGCGGGGGAGGGGCTGACGGGGAGGGGGGGCGTGCCCCCCTCCCCTGTCTCTAACACGTAGAGATCCACACTCCTCGTAGCCCCCACCCCGCCCGGCCTCCGGCCTTCCTCCCCCGCCCCCGGGGGCGGGGGCAGTGCGTGGCGATAGCCGATGGAAATCCGTGCACGGGTTTATGCAACTGACGAAAGTTTGAGTGTCGCAGACGCGAAAGATACGTTCTGCGACGCTAAGTTTGAGCGCCGCAAAACGTGAGTCCCAGAGGACCAAAGCCCCCGGTCCCTCTTACTCCGAAAACTTCTGCGTCTTCCTTACCCTGACCGCGATGCCGCGCTTCGACCGGAGCATCTCGTCCGCACCCATCATCGCCCGCCCGGTGGCGATCGCGAGCGGCCCTTCCACCAGCACCTCGTCGCCCTCCCGGATACGGGGGTCGCAGTCCGTGATCCCCGGGGCGAGGACATCGCCCTGCGGTATGAACGCGTCGATCTTGACCCGGTAGCCCTCGGGTATCATCCGCCACCCATCGAATGTCGGGCGGAAGAGCCCGGTCCCCGGGTCGATGCTGAAGAGTTGCTGCTTCCCGCGGAGCACCGCCATCTGCATGCTCCTGCCCCGGATCTGGAGTCCCTTCGTGTTGATATCAGTCGCGAACTGCCAGGAGACCGTGCCCCGGATGGTGTCGGTCTGCACCCGCCGCTCGCCCGCGAGTGCGTCATTCAGGGCGCGGAGCGAGCCCGGCGACGTCGGGTGCCCGGAGCAGGTCACCTCGAGGTCGAAACCGCACGCCTCCGCTGCCATCTCGGCAACGGTGAGCGCGCCGCCCTCAAGGTGGGCGACCACCCGACGGTAGGGGTGCGCGGCGAAGTAGCGGGCGAGGATGTCGGCGATGAAGGCGCACTCCTCGCGGTCCCAGTAGCCGGTCACCGGCACATCGTAGTGGCCCGCCGGGTAGACCCGCTCCAGTTCCCGCGGCACGAGGCCGAGCGGCGAGGTGACGATCAGTTCGTGCGCCCGCCGGTCCACAACGTTCATAAAGAGTTTGTGACTCCGCGAGAGCGAGTAGGGCTTCCTCGCCGAGCAGGGGAGGAGGACCGCGACGTCGGTCCGGGTCGGGACGAACCGCTCGATCACCCGGTCGGCGAACCGGCGGATCTCTGAGCGGTTCTGCGACTCGGCGGAGTTTGCACGCATCGGCACTGCCCGCACCACCGGGAGCGACCGCTCCATGAAAGCATAGTTCCGGTCGAGGAACCGGAGGATGCCCACCTGTGCGGCGTCCGCACGGCACCGGGACTCCATCAGTTCCCGGAGCCTTCCCGCCTCGATGTAGTGCCGCACAAGGGCGATCTCGCGGTCCAGTGCCAGGCGGTTGTGCCGCTTGAGGTCGCCGTCCCGGCACCCCTCGCACCCGCAGACCCCTGTCTCCATGAGCGAGGCGGGGAACTCGCCTTCCGGCAGGCAGAAGGCCTTCCGTGCGGAGGCGAGGTCGACGGCCCGGTAGTCGAAGAGGTCGAAGCCCGAGTATATGAGGAGGCAGGCGGTCGAGGGGAGCGCCGAGGCCGGGGCGTACCAGGCGGTGTCCGGCGGAACGCTCTCTTTTAAAGTGGCAAGCCACGCCGCGTAGCTCCGGGGGTTTTTGAGTGTCGTATGCCAGTTTGCGACCAGGGCGCAGTCGCCGGATTCCGCCTTCGGCGGGGCGAGCGGGTGGATCGTCACCGGCTGCCCCTCCCCGGGGCTGAAGTAGTTGCTGACGAAAGCCGGATCCGCAGAGAGCGGGACATTCGAGAGAGGCCGCTCGCGGAGTGCCGGGAAGAGGGTGTCCGTATCGAGGGCGGCCGGGAGCGATACGCTCCTCTCTTCGTGCTCATAGGTTCCTATCCGTGCGAGGCCATCACGCTTGCTCGCATCATACCTGCTCATCGTACACCTCCGCATCGGGGATCTCTTCGAGGACGAGGCGCGTCCACTCTTCACCGCACTGGACCGTGAACCGACTGTTGGGGTGCGCCTCCATCAGGGCACGGATACCGGCGCATCCCGACCGAACCATATCGTCGTCCCATTCCGGGATCTCGCTCTGACCTACCGGGAACGTCTCAGCAAGTTCTGTGGGGTACGGCCCGAAGGGAGGCTTGAAGTTCAGCACGGTATCAAACCCGGGGAACTCCCGGCCGTCGAACGAGACCAGCACCCGGTCACCGATAGGAATCCGGGAGATGACCTCCTGGAACCGGAGCACCTCTGTGCGCCAGCAGCTCTCCGAGCCCCGGTAGAAGAACCGGCGTTTGGAGACGGCATCGTCGCGCTCGAGATCGGCCGCGTGGGCGAGGAGTTCCCGGTAGCCGTCGAGCAGACGCGGGTGGCTCCGGCACCGCTCGTCGACCAGTTCCCAGAGGGTCCCGTCCTGGATCGCCTGCCGGATCCGGGCGATCTCCGCGAGGCTGACGTAGAGGTTGTGGAGGGCGAGCAGCCGTTCCCGGTCTTTGGACTGCCGGAGTTCGTCGGCGGTCATCGAGCGGCAGACCCGGCAGGGGCAGGGAAGTTCCGCGAGTTCGTCGATCTTGAAACTCCCGTGCGGGGTGATGTAGCGCCCCTCCCGGGCAAAGAGAGCGTATGCGGCTGAGTCGAAGAGGTCGCAGCCCATCGCGACGGCGAGGGCGAACATCGACGGGTGGCCTGCACCGAAGAGGTGGACGGCGGTCGCGGGGGAGAGGCCGCGTTTGGCTGCAAGGACGACCTGCACGAGCTCCCGGTAGCGGTAACTCTCCATCAGCGGCACGACGGCGCCGATGGGAGCGAAGGTGAAGTTGAGGTCCGAGACGGCCTGTCCGGCCTCCTCGCGGAGGTCGGTGAAGATGCCGCCCTGCACCGGTGCCGCCAGGTTCGCGTCGGGGAAGAGTTGTTGGGCCTCCCGGATCCGGTCCATGGTGACCGCGAGTTCCCGCTCCACCCTCTCGCGGCCTGCGTCGGGGGGAGTGGGGATGTCCAGGGGGACGACGATATCGCTCCCGATCGCCTGCTGGAACTCAAGCGTGTCCTGGTTGCTCACCTCGACCTCCCCATAGACGGAGAGCTGAAACGATCCCGAGTCGGTCATGATGACGCCGTCGAAGTCGAGGACCGCATGAAGCCCCTCCGCAAGCGCCCGGTCGCGATACTCTGTGCTCCGCCTGAAGATGTAGGCGTTCGTGATCAGGGCCTCAACGCCCATCTCCTGCATCTCGCGGGGGGTTACCAGGGGAAGGTGGGGGTTGACGACCGGAAGGAGCGCAGGCGTCCGGACCGTTTTGTCGTTCACCCTGAGCCTGCCGACCCTTCCTGCGATATCTTTGTGTATGACCTCAAAAGTAATTGCCATTCGGGTTAAACCGCCTTTTCTTCGAATATCTGCCCCTCGAAAGTCTGTACGGCGACATCGTCGCGTCTCCAGCACCCGGGCGAAAGCCCGGCCTTGACGCAGGTCTGGTCAAGGAACTCCCTGCTGGTCCAGCCGTACTCGGTCGGGACCTGCGGGAGGAGGAGGCCTCCGGTCCCGCAACCGCTGACGATCAGGCCGTGTTTCCCGACCTCGACGCAGTTGGGGCGCTCTTGTGGCGGGCACTCGAGCGACCGGGGCAGTGTGAGCACCGTCACCTCGAGGTCGAGGTCGGCGAGTTCCGACTGCGATACCGGTGAGAACCGGGGATCCTCAAGAGCAGCCGATGCGGCCGCCTCGACGATAGCACCGCCAAGCGGCCTCGTCGGGTACGGGAGGCCGATACAGCCGCGGAGACGCCCTTGCTGTTTGATCGTGACAAAGACTCCGCGCTTCTCCCCAAAAACCGGGGGAAGAGCGGGCAGCACCATCCGATCGCCGCCGACAGCTCGTTCGATGGCGTTTCGTGCCAGACGAACTGCCATTCTGCCTTCTTCGGGGGTCAGCATTTCCATCAAAATGGGTCGTATGACATTGAATACTTTTAGTCTTTCTCAGGAGAAGAGAGAGCGTTTGCGTCGGCGCCAGGAACCCCGATCAGCCCGGTGACCGAGCAGGGTGCGCTGCCCTCGGGGCGTATCTTTACGGTCAGGGCCTCACCGGCAGGGATGGGGCGGTCGAGACGGAGCCGGACCGTGCACTCCTCCCCGGCGCGAAGGCACATATCGTCCCCGAGCGGTGCTGCCGTCCACATCCCCGGTCCCGGGAAGGGGTCGTTTGACCGCGTGAGGATCTCAAGGTAGGTCCCTGCCAGGACCGTCACGGTGGCGCGGGAAAGGTCGACGGGCGCACCCTGTCCGGTATGGGCGACGCGGAAGGTGAGGGTATCGATAGAGGTCGCGGAGAGTTCTCCGACCAACGTGAGATGCGGTTCGCCTGCGGCCAGGACCGGGTATGCGGCCGGACCGGGTGAAGGGCTGCCGCCCATCGCGCTCGCCCCGAGTGAGACGAACGAGAAGAGTGTGGTGACGACGACGAACGCCGCGAAGATTGCCGCAAGCTCCAGGTGTGTATAGACTTCGCTCCCCCCCATGGTAACGCCAATGGTAAGACCCGGGAACTGATATATAAATATATCTCACGGCCGGATGCGCGATCGGTCGGGAAGCCTTCGTAGAAGGTCCGCAGGCCCGGGTGTTGAAGGACAGCCGGGGCGGAGCACCCGTACGGGTATATATTCCCGGGGTGAAATATTATATGGGAGAGGGAGAGTGCGGCCGACGGTGGCACTCCTGTGCTGCTGAGGAAAGTCCTCCCACCGGCCAGATACGCAGCCGCATGCAAGTGCGGGTGGCGAGAGTCACGGCTATGACACAGAAACGACACGGCCCGCCGTCAGTGATGAAACGATAGAGCCCTCGTTTCGGGGGCGAGAAGCGCGGGAATCCTGCGCAAGCAACTCGTTGAACGTAGCGGCGGGAAACGGTGAAACGGTGAATCCCTGCGGGTGCAAGCCAGAATAGGGCATATGGATAGTCTGGTGTCCGCCCAGGTATGGCGCTTAGCTGAATGCCGCACAGAACAGAAGGAGGCTTACTCCTCCCACTCTTACTAATGCGAAACTCTTCTTCGGTGAAACGCTTTTATATGTTCTCAGTCTTTTCCTCCCGGTTTCAGTTCGATCTCATCAAACGTCACGACATGTGAGTCGAAGATGTCGTCCTGGTCGTTTATGGAGAGATGGACGAAGATCTCGGCGGGTGTGTTCTCCATAGATACGACGTCCCCATGCTCCGCCTTGACGACAAAACCGAGGAACTCCAGTTCGTTTTTGACGGCATCCCTGGTGTGGTAGGTCGAGAGTATATCCCTGACCTTCACGAGGACATTCTGCTGCTCCTCCTCCCTGGCCATACTCCTCTCATGCGCCCTGTGGTATATTAACCTCTCCAGGGTACCCGACGGGGCTGCGCAACTCCCCGGTCACTCACGGCACCGGTCCCGGGGCAGATGGAGGCAAACGTATAAGTAAAAAAATTACCTATAGTAATAAGATGGAGATACCCACCCCGGCTGAACTGCGGGAAAAACGGCTCCGTATGGGCTTAAAGCAGGCAGAAGTAGCCCGTCTGGCGGGAATCAGCCAATCCATGGTCGCGCGGATCGAGGCAGGCAGTGTGGACCCGAGGGTGAGCACGCTTGCCAGGATCGTGGAAGTCCTGCGGGCAGCGGAGCACTCGGCGATCACGGCGGCCAACGTGATGAACGCACCCGTCCTCTCTGTTGCTCCGGACGACCCCGTCAGCCGTGCCGTCGAGATCATGGGCCAGAACGGCATCTCCCAGCTGCCGGTGCTCGAGAACAGGGTGCCTGTCGGGTGCATATCCGAATCGGCGATCATGAATGCCA
>PGYL01000040.1:32764-51160 GCA_002839645.1 Methanomicrobiales archaeon HGW-Methanomicrobiales-2
CCTGATATCGCTGATCACGTAGGCTTTTCTAGAGCAGAGAGACCAGGTCCCGGAGGACTGCTTCGGGATCGTCGGCCTTGACCACGCTCGACGCGAGGAGGACGCCGCAGGTCCCGAGGTCGACGGCAATCTTTACGCATTCGCCCGACTGAATGCCTGCCCCGGTCAGGACTCTGACGTCCGGGTTGACCGCCAGAACAGCGTTGACGGACCGCTCGATGATCCCCGGGTCGGCCTTCGAGACCGAGACCCCGCTCCCGATCAGTTCCGGGGGCTCGATCGCCACGTAGTCGGGCCGGAGTGCTGCGGCGGCGGCGCTGGTGGAGTCGTTGTTCGTGCAGACGACCGACTCGAGGTGAAGCCTCCGGGCAGCCTGGACACAGGCATCGATCTCGGCCAGGGTGAGGCGGCGCTCGGAGTGGTTGATCAGGGTGCCGCGTGCGCCCGCCGACCTGACCGCTTCCGGGAGAATATGGCCGGTATGGGCACCGGGGGCGATCGCATCGATATGCTGGGCATAGATGGGTATCGCATAGTGATGGCTCATCGGGTGGATCTCGGTGAAGACCGGTGCGATGCCGATGACGGCGCCGCTTTCTTTCGCCACGGTCTCGGCCGCAGCGGCGATCCGGTGAGCGTTGCTGCCCATACCTTCCTGATAGGTCTTGAGATTGACCAGAATGAACGGTGAAACCATATCCATCACGTCTGCCAATAGGTTGCTCCCCCTGATATTAACTCTGATGCCGGGCGCGGGGGCTGAGAGGGTGGATCGCCTGGTGGGTGAGCGCGGGGTGGCCACGACGTATATGCAGCGGAGTTCGAAAATTTCGAAGAGTTAGAGCGCGACTAAGTGAAGGACGTGAACATAAGCGACATGACAGGCCTGAAGGAGTTGAGCCAGTCGCAAGTTGTATCTACGGTTCAAGAGCCCCATTCCAGAGGAACGTCGCAAGTCCAAAGATCTGCGATCCTCTCCAGCGATGTCCCGTAGGAACATCGGCTATCGCCACGCACTGCCCCCGCCCCCGGGGGCGGGGGAGGAGGCCGGAGGCCGGGCGGGGTGGGGGTTACACGCCTCCTTATAGGATGGAGACAGGGAAGGGGGGCATGCCCCCTCCCCTGCGTGGCGATATCCCCACGGTCCAGTGTACCGGGCAAGCCTGAGAAGAACCGCTCTGAAAGGAATGCACTACTTCTGCATCCGACGCCGCGATTTCCATTGATCGAGCCTGTGGTCGACGCGACCTCAGAGGTGCTTTGGAACGCCTTTCCTACTAGGTCCGGGGAACGACATTCCATCATCAAGAGTACGCTGGTATTTCTGAACCCTGCCCTGTCTCGTGATCGGCAGGATAAGAAAATTCAGGAGGGGGGCCGGCGGAAGCTCACTCCGGGAGTCCCCGGACGAAATGCCCGCCGGTGATGCCGCCGAGAGCCCGCCGTTTCACCTCGTCCTTGAGCGCGGAAAGCATGCCGGGGTCTCCCCGTCCTGCAGCGTCAAGCCCCGCCCGGTAGATCCCGGCCATATCTCCGGCATAGCGGGCTCCCCGCCCCCGTGCATCGATGGCGACGGCATCGATCCCCATCGCGACGATCCCGGGCAGGTGGTCGACGAGAGAGGTCTCAACGGCATTTGCGATGTAGGTCCGCCCCTCGCCGTCGCACCGGAGCGGGAAGACGCGGTTCCGCTGGTCCTCGAGGCCCAGGAACCGGTCGTCAGGCCTTTCCCCGGAGACCGCCGGGATCAGCCGGTCCTCGGTCACCATCGCCTCGACGTTGCCCTGCACCAGCACCTCGAGCAGCGGGGCGCCCCCGGCCGATTCCGCGAGCCTTGCAAGGTCGGCGGCCGGAAGCTCGGGGGAGGCCGTGCACCGCAGGAAGAGCGGAGCCAGTTCTCTGGCGGTGCGGTGGTTCCAGACGTTCAGCCCGGCGGCACCATAGAGGTTCATCCGGGATTCGACCCGCCGGACCGCGTCCGCTGCGCCGAGCCCGCTCACCATCACCCCGTGGACTCCCGCCTCATAGAGCGATGGGAGGAGCGGCACCGCTGCATCGAGGGATCCGCGCCGGGTGATCGAGGGCCATTTCCAGACGAGGTCCGCCCCCCCTTCCCGGCAGACGGCAGCGGCCTCTTCGAGGAGGCCGGGAGTAGAGGACTCCAGGTAGACGGTCCGGGCACCGCCCCGGACAGCCGCCTCCACGCCCTCGAGGGTGTCGGTGTAGACCGAGACCGACGGGAGCCGCTTCTCCCTCTCCGACTTAGCCGGCTGCGTCATCCCGGCAATCGCTGCTTCGGCTCGTTCCCGGGCTGCACTTACTGCATCCGGCCCCGGGCGCCACGCGGCGAGGACGGCCTCCTCGACTTTCTCCAGGAATGAACGCCTGACCCGGTTCAGCTCTCCGAGCGGCGCAAAGAGCCCGCCGGGGTACCGGAGGTCCATCTTGTTGACCGCAAACGGCGTTCCCCCGGTCTTCCCGAGCTGCTCCGCGATCTGGTCCGGAGTAAGCGGCCGGCTCCGGGCCGGCTCCATCCGGAGGTCCGGGCGGTAGCGTACCCGGAGCGGTTCGCCGCTGTGCTGTGCGAGGACCGCCTCCAGACAGGGCGTGCCGTCCTCCCAGGTGACCGTCACGTCGAGCGGCAACGGCTGGCGGGGCTCTCCCATGACCCGCTTTGCCCGCTCCTCGAGGTCCGCGCTCTTCGTCAGGAAGACCCGGGTTCCCTCTCCGACGGGCGCAGGGACAGAGAGCCTCACCGTGCCGTGGCGGACGGTGGGGGTGCCGCGGACGACCGCTCCCAGATCCTCATCGGGTTCGTCCGTGCAGAAGGCCAGCCCGTCGCCGGAACGGGGGACGACGTCGCCGGCAAGACGCACGGTTGCCTCCTCTCTCCGCGGGTCGTAGCCAATGACCGTGCCGAGCAGGATGCCCCGGTTCCCGGGCCGGTCGCGGGCCATGATACCGGGAGCGCCGAGGATGTAGCCCTCCGTGAACTCCCGGTTGAATGCGAGGGCGAGGTCGTGCATATCCTCACGTGAGGGCGACCAGGCCTCCCCGGCGGCGATCGCGTCGAGAGCACGCCGGTAGATGCTCGTCACCGTGGCGACGTACTCCGCCGAGCGCATCCTCCCCTCGATCTTGAGCGAAGCCAGCGGTGCACGCGCGAGGAGGTCGAGGTGCGGGTATACACAGAGATCGCGTGTCGAGAGCAGGTAACGCTCCTCTTTGGGCACGGCCCGGAGATCCTTCGGGCGCCCATAATCGTCCTTCTCGGCGACCACGAGCCGGTAGGGTTTCCTGCACGGCTGGGCGCACATCCCCCGGTTCCCGCTCCGCCCCCCGATGACCGAGGAGAGGAGGCACTGGCCCGAGTAGCAGTAGCAGAGCGCCCCGTGGGCAAAGACCTCGATGCCGACACGCCGTGCCTCTGCATCCTCTGCGATCCCCTCGATCTCGGGGAGCGTGAGTTCCCGCGCCAGCACCACGCGGGAGAACCCCTCCCTTGCGGCCCGGGCCACACCCTCGCGATTGTGAACCGTCATCTGGGTGGAGGCATGAAGGGGGAGGTCCGGGACCACCTCCCGGGCAAGCGACGCCACGCCGGTGTCCTGCACCAGGACGGCATCGACCCCGGTCTCATAGAGCCAGAGGAGGTAACGCGCCACGTCGGGGAGTTCGGCGTCCCGGACGAGGACGTTTGCGGTGACATAGACCCTGACCCCCCGGAGGTGTGCGTAGTCGACGGCAGAACGGAGTTCCTCGTCCGAGAAGTTCGCCGCGTAGTGCCGGGCCCCGAAACGCCTCCCGGCAAGGTAAACGGCGTCGGCGCCGGCGGCAACCGCTGCGGCCAGGGCCTCCGGCGACCCGGCCGGCGCAAGCAGTTCCGGTGACCCGGATCCCTGATAGTCGTGCGGCATCTGTTGGGTACCGTTCACCTCGCCGGCCTATATATTCCACCCCGGCAGGAGCGGGTATCCTTTTTGGGCAAGAAGGCGATGTGGAGAGGAGGCTTGAGTATGGACTGCGTGGGGATTATCGGCTACGGGCATATGGGCAGTATGCTGGTGAACGGGTTTCTTGCATCCGGGGTGCTCGGCACCGAGGAGATCGTGGTTGCTTCTCGCGGCCAGGAGAGCCGGAACGCATGTGCCGCAGCATGGCCCCGGATCGGCATCGCGGAAACGAACAGAGAACTCGTCCGGCAGTGCCGCACGATCATCATTGCTGTTCGGCCGCAGGAGATGAGAGAGGTCCTCCACGAGATTGTTCCGGTGATGGACGGGGACGAGCATATCGTCTCGCTCGCCGCGGGTATCAGTCTCCAGGAGATCGAGGAAGAGTTTCCCGGCTCGGTCACCAGGGCCATCCCCACGGTCACCTCTGCAGTCGGGCAGGGGACGACGCTGGTCTGCCACGGGCGGCAGGTGGGCATGCACGATGCTCTCAGGGTGGAGGGGCTCTTCTCGGCGATCGGGAACGTGGTGCTTGTCGGGGAGAGCGACATCCCGGCGGCGACGCTTCTCTCGAGCTGCGGGCCCGGGCTGCTTGCCGCCATCATCGAGGAACTGGCGGGCGCGACAGCCCGTGCGAGCGGACTCCCCCCCGACCGGGCGCTCGTGCTCGCAACGGAGATGGTCGCGGCTACGGCCGCCTATCTCCGGGAGACCGGCAAGGCGCCGGGAGACCTTATTGGGGAGGTCGCGACCGGGGGCGGTATCACGGAGGTGGGGGTGCAGGGATTCCGGAAAGGGTTGCCGGCAGTCTTCGATGAGGTCTTCGCCGCCATGCTGGAGCGTTGCGATACGGTGGGGAAGGGAGATCGCGGGCAGGCTTTTAAGTGATAAGGGGTGTTATACCTCGGTAAGTATGAAGATCGTCGTCTCTGTGGAGAATGCCGGCGTTATCGATGAGGTGGCGGCGTACAACCCGACGTTCATCGAGGTCAGGCTTGACCGGATGGAGGGAGACCTGCTGGACCAGGTCCGTGCGATCCGGGAGAAGACTATCATACCCCTGATTGCCACGCTCAGGAGCAGAGAGGAGGGAGGACGGTTTGTCGGCGACGCGGCCCTCTGGGCCCGGATTGTCGGGCCGATCGCGAGATACGTCGATATCGTGGACGTGGAGGCACGTTACCGGGACCACGCGCCGTTCATCAAGAGCCAGGGCGTCCAGATCCTTGCATCGCTGCATACGAACGAGATGCCCACCCTCCCCGAGCTCGGAAAGATCGAGGAGATGCTCAGGTCCTACGGCGATATCCCGAAGATCGTCGTGAAACCCCGGACCCGGGACGACCTCTTCGAACTCGTCATGTTCACCCACCAGGCCCAGAAGCCCATCTGCACGAGCATCATGGGCGCCGAGTTCCGCTACGCCCGCCCGATCCTGCCCCTATTCGGGTCGGAGTTCGCCTTCTGCCATGCCGGCACCCCGACGGCCGAAGGGCAGTACCATATACGGGAGATGCGGCAGCTTGCGGATCTGCTGAAGTGAGGGGGGAGGGGCGGCCCGGGGTGGGCTTTTTGCGGCCGGAGACTGCATCCGGCAAAACAGTGGATGTATGAACACGAAGGTTCGAGTGCCGATAGGTTCCAGCTTGCGCTGTGAAAACGAAGGACTGTTTACCACATCCCCGGCCACGGCTTTCCATTGAGTATCGCCACGCACTGCCCCCGCCCCCCGGGGCGGGGGAGGAGGCCGGAGGCCGGGCGGGGTGGGGGTTACAGGAATCCCTTGGGATGTGGAGACAGGGGAGGGGGGGTCGCCCCCCTCCCCGTCAGCCCCTCCCCCAATGGCGATACTCCCACGGTCCACCGTACCGGCTTCTTCCAATATTCGGTGACCGGGCTGTCTCGATAATCATGAATGGCTATGTTCACCTAGGCAGGAAATCTGAAAGCCTCCTTTAAAGAGGCAGTTCTTTCACCTACTCCCCACTAAATCCCCGGTACTTCGCCTGCTCGAGCAGTGCATCCAGAATAACAATCGCCAGCATGCACTCGGCGACCGGTACAACCCGCGGCGCGATGCAGGGGTCGTGCCGCCCTTCGACTGATATCTCCCGCTCCTTCCCGGCCGTATCGACGGTCCGCTGTGCCTTACGGATCGAGGGCGTCGGCTTGACGGCAAGCCGGACGACGATATCCTGCCCGGTGCTGATCCCGCCGAGGACGCCGCCCGCGTGGTTGCTCGAAAATCCGGCTTCGGTGATGGGGTCGTTCATCTCGCTCCCGAAGAGCCGGGCGGCGCCGAACCCCTCGCCAAGCTCGACGCCTTTCACTGCACCGATGCCCATCATCGCCCCGGCAATGGCGGCGTCGAGTTTCGAAAATACCGGGTCGCCGAGGCCCGCCGGGCACCCGGCCGCCGTCACCTCGACGATTCCGCCCACGGAGTCGCCTGCGTCGCGGGCGGCACGGATCTCTGACTCCATCGCTGCCGGATCCGTCGCGGCGTGAACCTCGATGAGTCTTCCCGGGACCGCGAGGCGGTACGGCGAAGGGCGGCGCCCCGCCCCCGCTCCCGCCGCGACCCGGGCAAGAGTCTCCCGGCCCGAACTCCTTCCACCGCCGCGGTGATCGCGCAGGCCGTACTTCGCCTGCCAGGTGTAGTCCGCGTGGCCCGGCCGGAAGACGTCCCGGAGCGCGTCGTAGTCCCCCGATTGGACGTCCCGGTTCCTGACGACGAGCGCTATCGGGGCGCCGGTCGTCCTCCCCTCAAACGTCCCAGAGAGGATCTCCACCCGGTCGGTCTCCTGCCGCGCCGACTCAAGCGGGCTCTTCCCCGGCCGCCTCCGGTCGAGGTAGGGCTGGATATCCGCCTCCGCGAGGGGGATACCGGGCGGGCAGCCGTCGACGACCACGCCCACCGCCTTTCCGTGGCTCTCGCCGAACGTGGTGCACCTGAAGTTTCTTCCGAACGTGTTCATGCCAGCATCTCCCGAACCAGTTCGGGCGTCACCGCGATCCCGGTTATCAGCCGGAACTGCTCCGCCGCCTGGTGAACGAACATCTCCGTGCCGGGTATCGTCTCGCACCCGGCCTCCCTTGCTGCCCGAATAAGGGGCGTCTCCGGCGGCGTATAGACGAGGTCGAATACGGTCGTCTTTTGCTCAAGGTCGCAGGGGGCAAGCAGGCTCCGGGTGTCGGGCTCCATCCCGACCGGTGTCGCGTGTACCACAACATCGGCGTCGCTCCCCTTGAACTCTTCCAGAGTGCCCCACCGGCAGTTGAAGCGCTCAGCAAGCCTCCGCGCCGCGTCCCGCGTCCGCGCAAGCACCGTCACGTCCATATCGAGCGAGAGGAGGGCGTAGACCGCCGCGGCCGCCGCACCCCCGGCGCCGAGCACCACCGCCCGGCCGCCGTGCCGGTGGACGAGCGGAGCCCGCACCCCCAGCCAGTCGGTGTTATGGCCGTATGTTCTTCCACCGCAGCTAACTACGGTGTTTGTCGCCCCGATCGTCGCCGCATGCTCGTCCACCTCGTCGAGGTGGCGCATCACGTCGACCTTGAACGGGATGGTGACGGAGAGGCCCTTTACGGGGAGGAGGTTTGCGAGGCGGACGATGACTCGCGCATCCGGCCACTCGAAACGGGTGTAGTGATAGTGCATGCCGAAGCGCTCAAAGAGCCGGTTGTAGAGGAGCGGGCTCTTGCTGTGAGCGCAGGGGTTGCCGGCGATGCCGCATACCCTGAGATCCGGGTTGTGGTCGATTGTCTCCCGCAGGGCCGCAAGCCCGAACTTCACGAGGAGGTCGTCGCGCTCGCGCTTCTCGTCGGGAGAGATGCCGGCCTCCCCGCCGATCTCCCGGAGGATCATCCCTGCGACCTCCCGGGGCGTGCAGGTGCCGGTATCGATGCAGGCATCGGCCGCACCGAGGTAGGCCTCCTTCCTCCGGGCAAGGAGTGTGCGCACCTCCTCTGCGGGGGGCAGATCGGTCAGCCCCGGCCGGGCGCTCCCGGCGATCCGCTCATGGATGAGATCGGGCGCGGCCGAGAGGAGAAAGACCGTGCTGTGCCACCGGAGGTCCGCGACGTTTGCCGGATCGCATACCGCCCCGCCGCCGGTGCTGATGACGCCCTCTCGCGTCCGGAGCGACGCGATCGCCTCCCGTTCGAGGGCCCGGAAGTGCGCCTCCCCGTGCTGCAAAAAGATCTCCGGGATCGACATCCCTGCCCGGCGCTCGACCAGCGCATCGGCATCGAAGAAGGGTATGCGCAGCCGGTCCGCAAGGATCCGCCCGACCGAGGTCTTCCCGGTCCCCCGGAAGCCCGTAAGGACGATCTTCATAGCAGCCCCTCCCCGTAGAGCGCCTCCCAGAACCCGGGGAAGGACTTCTCCACGCACCCGGGGTCGTGGATCGCCATGCCGCCGACCGCAAGCCCGAGCACGGCAAACGCCATCGCCGTCCGGTGATCGTCGTGCGGGTCGACGGTCACGCCGTGGAGGGGGGCGGGCGTGATGGTGAGGGAGTCGTCTGCGACCCCGACGCCTGCACCCATCCTCCGGAGGGTCTCCGCCGTCACCCCGACGCGGTCGCTCTCCTTGTACTGCAGGTGAGCGATGCCGGTGATCATCGTCGGCGACGCTGCCGTCGCCGCCACCGCTGCAAGGGTCTGGACGGTGTCGGGGGACGAGGACATATCGATCGTGATCCCGTGGAGGTCGCCCGTCCGCTCAACCGTCACCGCATCGGCGCCGGCGGTCACCCGACAGCCCATCGCCTCGAGGGCTTCGAGGAACCGCCGGTCGCCCTGGACCGACGCCGGGTTTAAGCCGGTGACCGTGGCCCGCCCGCCGCAGACGGCCGCGACTGCAAAGAGGTAGGACGCCGAGGAGTAGTCGCCCTCGACCCGGTAGTCCCTCCCCCGGTAAGGTACGCCGCTTTTCACCCGGAACCAGTCGTAGCCCCGTCGTTCGACCCGGGCGCCGAACCGGAGCATCACGTCCGCGGTCACGTCGAGGTAGGATCGCGAGGCCGGGGTTGCCGGGAGCGCGAGTTCCACGTCCTCGTCCGCGTACGGCGCCGCCATCAGGATGGACGATATGAACTGGCTGCTGATGCTCCCGTCGATCTGCGTCCTCCCGCCCCGGAGCCTGCCGGAGATCCGGATGGGCGGGAACCCCGGGCGGCCGGGGAACGCGACGTCGCCGCCGAGGGCCCGGAGGGCATCGGCAAGGGGACCGACCGGCCGCTCGAGCATCCTCTGACTGCCTGTCAGCACCACCGGGTGCCGGGAGAGGAGCGCTGCCGAGGTGAGCAGCCGCAGCGTCGTCCCGGAGTTCCCGCAGTCGATCGTGACCTCTCCCGGTGTAGGGAAGGTGCCGCCGCACCCGGTGACGGCGATCTCCCCGGGCAGCCACTCGACCGGCACCCCCAGGCTCTCGAGCCCCCGGGCGGTCAGTTCCGTGTCGGCGGCGCGGAGCGGCCCTGCAATGCGCGATCTTCCCGAGGCGAGCGCTCCTGCGATCAGAGCCCGGTGGGTGTAACTCTTGGAGGGGGGAGCTGAAAACGTCGCGTCGACCGGGCCGGTCCGGGATATCCTGACGATCATAGCCCCGGCACCTCCATGCGGGCGTAGCACCCGAGTTCCCTGACGGTGGTCATCTGTTTGAGTTCTTCCTTTGCCTCCCGCCACCCTTCGGAGACCTCGATGTCGATGAAGAAGATGTACCTCCCCATCCCACGCCGGGACGGCCGCGACTCGATCCGGGTCAGGTTGACCCGGCGCCGGGCAAAGACCCCGAGCAGGTCGGCGAGGAGCCCGACCCGGTCGGTCTGTGGGTCGACGAGGAGGCTGCACTTCGTGCTCCCTGCATTTCCACGGGGGCCAGAGGAGATCTCCACGAACCGGGTGGTGTTCGTGCTGCTGTTCTGGAGGTCCCGAAGGACTATCGGAAGGGCGTAGATCTGTGCCGCCATCTCCGAGACGACCGCGCCGGCGTGCTCGTCTTTTTGCATCGCAACCGCGCTTGCGGCGTTGCTGCTCGTGTGGACGACCTCCACCCCGAGATTGTCGAGGAGGACGGAGCACTGTTCGTGCGTCTGCGGGTGGGCGTAGATGACGCCGAGGCGCGAAGGCTCCTCCCGGGCCGCAAGGTGGTGCCGGATGGGCATGTAGGCCTCGCCGGTGATCGAGACGTTAAACTCCATAAGCCCCTGGAGCGTCTCCCCCACGCCGCCGGCCTCTGAGTTCTCGATCGGCACGAGGCCGGTGGCAGAACCGCCCGCCACGCGCTCGATGATGGCGCGGATGGTCGGCAGGAGTTCTACGTCGTCGCCAAAGAGTGCGGCGGCGAGTTCGTGGCTGAACGTCCCGGCCGGCCCGAGTGTTGCGACGGTCATCGGTTCACCACGTGGTTGATGAGGTCGTCCGTCTCTTCCGTCGCGGTCCTGAGGTACGAGGCGTAGTGGCCGGCGTTCTCCGTAAAGAATGCCCGGAACCGTTCGTCGTCCCCGGACTCCACGATCTCCCGGAGCGTCCGGACCGCTTCCTCGAACTGTGCAAGCACTTCCGGGACGGCCGGATTCATCTGCAGCATGTCGCCGTAGAGCCCTGCATCCTGGGCGAGGAGCCGTCCGACCAGCCCCATCTCGATACGGTAGATGGGGCTCGTGAAGAGAAGGGTCTCCGCGACGTCGGCACCGGTCCGGCGGATGGCCTCCGCTTTTGCAAGCGTCCCGAAGTGGGTGAGCCCCTGGATCACCGCCATCATCCGATCGTGGTCCTCCGGTGTCGAGAGGGTTATCGCCGCCCCCTGGTCGCTGAAGACGGAGAGGAGGCCATCAAGGGTCTCTTTGCCGCACCGGGCCGGGGTCGCGACGATCGTCTGGCCCCGGAGCGACGCGGTGTTGGGTCCGAACATCGGGTGGAGCCCGATCACCTCCGCACGGGAGGAGAGCATCGCCCGGACCGGTTCGACTTTGAGGGAGGTCAGGTCGCAGAAGACCTGCTCCTCCGAGAGCAGCGGGGCGACCTCCCGGATCACCCCGACGGTGGCGCGGATCGGCACCGAGACCATGACAAGGTCCGCCATCTCCGCGACGTCCTGGTTCGAGAGGGGTGTCTTCGTCCCGGAGACGATCACCTCCCAGCCGGCCGCCTCGAAGACTCCGGCAAAGAACTGCCCCATCTGTCCCGTGCCGCCGATGATGCCTGCAAGCATTGCCGTCATTTCTCCAGGATCGTCTCTTTGACCGCGACGCCGAAGTGCCGCCCGCCCTCCTCGACGCTGCCGAGCACCCGATCGCCCACCGCGAGGACGGCAACCGATACGGGCTTCAGGACCAGGCTCACCGTTGCGTCGCCGGCCTTTGCCTCGACGAGGAGGAGCGGGCGGCGCTCGATCTTCACCCTGCCGACGACCGCCTCGTGCGTCGGGCCGGTATGCTCCGCGACGAGCACCTTATCACCCACCGCGAGGTCGGCGAGGTATGCGGTCTTTCCCTCAGGGAGGCGGATGTAGGCGTGCACCGCCCCGGCGTTCACCCGGAACGGGCGCGGAGCCACGTAAGGGTTCTCCAGGGTCTCGGGGTGTACGAGCAGGAACGCCGATGAGGTGTTGCCGACGAGCATCCCCTCCCCGTCGGCGAGGATCGAGCAGGTGTCCACGCAGACCCGGTCCCCCATGCCAACGGGGACGATCCGGGTCACCTCGAACGGGACGAGGGGGACCTCTTCGCCGGCGCCGGCGATTGCTTTTGCCACCCGCCGGATCTCCGCCGGGTCGTCGGTCGAAAGAAGGACGCCCGCCGTCCCGCGTTCGAGGACGGTCAGGGCGATTTTTGCCTCGTCGGCGCTTCCGACCGCGGCGATGATCCGGTCCGACTGCGCGACGAGGTTCTCGAGCGGGATGACCGTCCAGTCCCGTGTCCGGACGATGACATAGCCCAGTCTGGAGAGGCGGAGCGCCTCTTCCTCGGTCGCCTTATCGGCGATCTCGACTTCGAAGACGTCCTTCCCCGGTATAAGGTCGCCGTTCTCTGCGACGGTCGTCACCCGCCCGAGTTCCCGCACGCGCTCGGCGTCGTCCGTCACCAGGGCATCGGCACCGCTCTCGATCGCGGTGGTCGCGAGATCCTTCCTCCACGGCCGGAGATCGACCCAGAACTGCTTCATCGCTTCGTCTCCAGGGCCTCGGCCGGAGTTGCGCCTTCATGCACCACCCGGCAGATCGAGCCTATGAATCGGCCGGGGTCTTCGCGCTGGAAGGCGTTCCTTCCCATGCAGACACCCGCCGCGCCCGCCCCGATGGCCTCCCGGAGGGTGGCAAGCGTCTCGATATCCCCTCCCTTCTCGCCGCCAGCGATCATCACCGGCACCGAACAGGCAGCGGTGATCCGGCGGAATGTCTCCGGATCTCCTGTGTAACTCGTCTTGATCAGGTCGGCCCCGAGTTCTTCGGCGACCCGGACACAGTGCCCGATCGCCTGCGGTGAGGTGGGATCGATCCCCTTGCCGCGGGGGTAGATCATGATCAGGAGCGGCATCCCCCAGCGGTTGCAGTCCCGCACCACCTCGCCCGCCGATTCGAGCATCCGTGACTCGTTGGGCGCGCCGAGGTTGATATGGATCGAGACCGCATCGGCACCGAGCGCGACCGCCTCCTCCACGGTGCAGACGAGCACTTTGTCGTTGGGGTCCGGGTTCATCGAGGTGCTTGCGGAGAGGTGCACGATGAGTCCGATATCCTTTCCCTGCTTCCGGTGCCCTCCTTTCACCATCCCCTTGTGGAGAACAATGGCGTTTGCTCCACCCTCGCTCACGGCGCTGACGGTCTCTGTCATGTTGCAGAGCCCCTCGATCTGGCCCATCGTGAACCCGTGGTCCATGGGGATGATCACGGCACGGCCGGTGTTCCGGTCCATAATCCGCTCCAGGCGGATCTCTTTTCCTATCATATCCATCACGTCCGGAGAATCTCCATCGCTTCCTCGGCCGACCGTCCTTCGTGGATGATCAGCGCAGCGGCACGGATCAGGCGGTCGGGCGCCGAATGCTGGAAGGCGTTCCTCCCGATCGATATGCCCGCGGCACCCCCTTCCATCGCGCCCTCCACCAGGTCGAGGATCGCGCGATCGTCGGTCTTCGAGCCTCCCGCGACCACGACCGGCACCGGGCATCCCCCCGTCACCTCCCGGAATGAGTCTGCGTCTCCGGTGTAGACGGTCTTGACGATATCGGCGCCGAGCTCCGCCGCCACCCGTGCAGAGAGTTTGACGCTCTCGAGGTCATGCTCGTCGGCAACCTTCCTGCCCCGCGGGTACATCATCGCAAGGAGCGGCATGCCCCACTCCATGCACGCGACCGCGACGCTGCCCAGGTCTTCGAGCATCCTCGCTTCGGAGTCTGCCCCGACGTTGATATGCACCGAGACGCCGTCGGCGCCCATTTTTAAGGCGTTCGTGACGGTGTTCACGAGCACTTTGTCGTTTTGGTCCGGGCCGATGCTGGTGCTCGCCGAGAGGTGCATGATCAGGCCGACGTCCCGCCCATGCCCCCGGTGGCCGTGCAGCGCAAGCCCCACATGGCCGATCACCGCGTTCGCTCCCCCCTCGGCGACGAGGTCGATGGTCCTTCCGACGTCGACCAGCCCCGGGATGGGGCCGACCGTCACGCCGTGGTCAAGCGGCACGATGATGGTCCTGCCGGTATTCCGATCCATAATACGTTCCAGACGAATCTCTTTTCCTCTCATAACCACAGTCCTCCCGGATCGAGTGAGTACAGTCTCCGGGAATGATTTAAAACTGGATAAAATAGCGATAGAACGCTGCCGCTCCGTAGTCACAGAGATCGGCGGTCAAAAACTGGTAATTCGCTCCTGCGTAAGTGGTGGTTACTCCGTTAGCCGAGGTAAAAACATTCACCGGCGAAAAAACATTCACCACGCATTGGGTATACCGTTACATGTTCTTGTATAAATAGGTGCCGGATTTTCGCGCAAGGGATGAATCCGGGACAGGGCCGGCTCCCTACGAAAAAATGTATGGTGATTGCCTTATTTCCGGCTCTTCTTGAACGACATAACGTCGCCAACGGTCATGCTCACCCGTCCCGGCCCGCTGGAGGAGATGCTGTCTTCGGGCGCATCGATCAGCCTGATATTGAGCGCTTTCTCAAGCTTCCGCCGGACTTCGTCTTCGGGGATGAGATCTCTCTTCTCGATCTTTTTGATCAGGATCTCACGCTCCTTGATTGCCTTTGCAAGGTCGAGAGCAGACCATTCTTTCTCTTCGCGGGCGACCCGGATCCGGTCGGCGTAATCGTCGACGATCTCTCCTTCCATCAGGTCAAAGACGTCCCGTGGCCTTCTTTTTGCCTGTGGGGCGGCGAGTCCCGGCTTCGCCTGCGCGGCACCTTTCCGTCGCGGTTGCTGGACTTCTGTACCGTGTTTTGCGCATCGAACGCAGACGCAGAGTTCTGCGCCCTCGATCTGGATGGTTTTCGACGGTCCCGTTATAGGAGCGCCGCATAGTTCGCACTGCATAAGTCTCGCAAACAATTTTATATTCATTTTAACCTATATAATTAATCGAGGAGACCCATGGGAGATATCGCTCGGCAGGCACCAGAGAAGGATACCGGTGAAGACATCTACCAGTATCTCCTGGAACGCATAACGAACCTCGAAAACCGAAATCTCGAGCTACGCGAACAGTTTCGCCAGATGGAGTCCGAGAAACGATATGTTGAGACCCAGAAGATCCGTTATGAGCGCGAGCTGCGAAAACTGAAGAGTGAGATCGAGCAGCTCCGCAGCCCTCCTCTCGTGATCGGGACAGTTACCGACGTTATCGACAACAGCCGGGTGATTGTGCGGAGCAGCGCAGGGCCACGGTTCCTGGTCCGTACGTCGCAACTTATCGACCCCGATCTCCTCAAACCGGGTGTACGATGCACGCTCAACCAGCAGTCCCTCGCCATCGTGGATGTGCTCCCCACAAGCTACGACGCGCAGATCTACGGCATGGAACTGGTCGAGTCTCCTGAGGAGACCTACGAGAACATCGGCGGCCTTGAGCCGCAGATCGAGGAAGTCAGGGAAGCAGTCGAGCTCCCGCTGACAAAGCCGCAACTCTTCGAGAAGGTCGGCATCTCCCCGCCAAAGGGCGTGCTGCTCCACGGGCCGCCCGGCACGGGGAAGACGCTCCTCGCACGGGCGGTGGCCCACCAGACAAACGCGCACTTCCTCCGCGTGGTCGGCTCGGAGCTGGTGCAGAAGTACATCGGGGAGGGGGCCCGCCTGGTCCGTGAACTCTTCGACCTCGCGAAGCAGAAGTCGCCGTCCATCATCTTCATCGACGAGATCGATGCGATCGGCGCGCACCGGAACGACTCGACGACGTCCGGGGACCGTGAAGTCCAGCGGACGCTGATGCAGCTCCTGGCGGAGATGGACGGCTTTGACAACCGCGGCGACGTCAAGATCATCGCCGCCACCAACCGGATCGATATCCTCGACCGCGCCCTCCTCCGCCCGGGCCGGTTCGACCGGATGATCGAGATCCCGCTCCCCGACCACCAGGGGAGGCTTGCCATCTTGAAGATCCACACCCTGCACATGAGCCTTGGCGAGGACGTCAACCTCTCGGAGGTCTCGCGGCTCACCGAGGGGAAGAACGGCGCCGACCTCCGGGCGATATGCATGGAAGCGGGCATGTTCGCCATCAGGATGGAGCGCGATACCATCAACGGCGACGACTTCATGAAGGCGATCGATAAACTCGCGGTGGACTTCGACCAGCACCACTTCCACACCACCTTCGGCGAGATGTTCGCCTGAAGGCCACCCTTTTTTTCGAACAATAGGCTTGGTTGACACCACCTGTTCTATCCCGGATGGTCGCAATCCAGGGGCATAGATTTCCATCGGGCTCCGTTCCTGTCGGAACATCACCAGTCCAAGACCTTCGGTCTTCTCCAGCGATGTCCCGTAGGGGCATCGCCTATCGCCATGACTGCCCCCGCCCCGGAGGGGCGGGGGAGGAGCGCCGCAGGCGCGGGTGGGGTGGGGCTTCGGGAAGGGACTAATGGGCAACCCCTGCGGGGAGGGGGATTCTCCCCCTCCCCTGTCCCCACCCCTCGTTGCGATAGCCACCACGGTCCACTACATGGGGACATGCCCGCTGAAGGACCTGATCCTGCGATTCCAGGATGTCCTAGCGGGACTGATCTCTGATCGTTAGGTCTTCACGAACCGGACAGCATGACGATCACGCCTTCGGGACAGACATAGGAGCAGAGGCTGCACCCGTCGCACCGGTCTCTATCGATCACGACATGCCGATCTGCTATCGAGATGGCATGGTAGCCCCCGTCACGGCAGGCCGTTACACAGCGGCCACAGGACGTGCACCGTTCCGAAAATCCCAAGGTGGCGAAACGGTGGACGCTGCGGGGAAGGGCGCAGCCCTTGAGCGCCGCAACACCCGTAACGTGCTTGTCTGCGAGGTATCCTGAGAGGCCCGCATTCATCTCGCGGACGATGCCCGCTCCTTCCCACATGCAAGCAGGAACGGGTTCTTGAGCGTAAGCGGACCAACGGTAGTTTCGAGGGAACGGTCAGGTGCGGGCACAGGATTTCTCCTTGCCTGAATTGCGCTGGAATACCATATGGTTCTTATTACCCGCGGCACTCCGCTTTCGCCGCTTGCACTCGCCCTGTATACCCCGCAAACACGTAGAGCAATTTATAGGAAGTGAGGCCAGGTTATTCTTATGAGATTGAGCAAGAGAACAAAAGTAGAACTGCACCTTGCTTTAATGATCATAGTGCTGGCCGCACTCTGCAGTTGCGGATGTATTCAACAGAGTGCCGCGATGGAATCATACAGACAGGGATTGCACTTCAATTCCAATGATAACCAGTTCGAGCAGGCATTGGAATGCTTTAATAAATCTCTCGAACTCGATCCCCAATTTGAAGATGCCTGGCTGGGTAAAAGTGTCGCACTCTACAATCTGAGAAGGTATCAGGATGCGCTCCAATCCATAGACAGGGCTCTTGAGCTTAATCCGGAGTATGCCACGGCCTGGTGGATGAAGGGGATGATACTGTCGAGTCTGGGAAAACCCGATGAGGCGGATCGTAGTTATGCCAGGGCCCAGGAGATAAACCCGCGTCTTACCCGGGTATAACTATTTCAGGCTTTGCTGAAACCCTGTCTGCTTGCTCAAGACGGTCGCACTCCGGAGGTACTCGGGAGCACGGCTTTCCATCGGGCTGTGTACCTGGTGCATCCTGTCACTTTATTTCAGGAATTTTTGCGTGTGGGGGCGGGCGCTATGACCTCACGCAGGAGTGCACGATGGGCACGAGGAAGGAGCGCACAAAACAGGGAACTTTCGGCTTTGTTGAACCCGGATCCGTCTCTCCCGATGGTCGCACTCTGGAGCACGGCTTTCCACCGGGTATCGCCATGACTGCCCCCGCCCCAGGGGCGGGGGAGGAGGCCGGAGGCCGGGCGGGGCGGGGGTTACATGGCTACTTGTGGGATGGAGACAGGCGAGGGGGAGACCCCCTCCCCCGTCAGCCCCGCCCCCGCGAGGTGATATCCCCACGGTCCACTGCATGGGGACATGCCCAAGAAGAAAAGGTCGTCCGGGGGACAAGCCGATCCCGGCGCCAACCTCATCGTGGTAGGGAGGAAGACCAAAAAAAGTTTCAACAAAGCTCTATGTTAGTGAATTGACATGCGCGTCTTTTGATTCGATCACGTTTCGAGTACACAAGTCCCCATGGCATACCAGGAACTGTGAAAAGGGCCGCACAGTCCCTGCCGGCCCTACCCGGTCGGGTACTCTTCTTGCGTGCACCAGACCTCGAGCATCGTATCGTCAGGCCCGGTCTGGTCGGCGTATGCCTCCGGCGTCGTGCCCTCGTCCATCCAGACGGTATCGATCATGTGGTCCCCCAAAATGCGGTAGAGGCAGCGATACCTCCACGGCGACGCGGGTTTCACATCCCGCTCGTAGATCTGCCGGGCGAGGCCGGACGAGCAGTAGATACCCTCTTCGGGCTCGAAGAGAACCTCATCGACGTAGCGCTGGATATACCACCTGAGTTCGGAGGCGAGGGCAAGCGCACTCCCAAGCGACGCCGTCCGGATGCGTATGCCATACTCCAGCCTGTTGGGCTGGTAAAAACGAAGGGCCCCCCTGCTGGTATCAGACTTGAGCAGGGTGGCGTAGAGGTCAACCCCCTCCGGCTGAATGAGGAGGACATTCATCGCATAATTGTGGGCGCGCGAGGTCGATAAGGTTTCCTTCAAGGGCGCCCCGGGACGTCGTCGGTGGGAGTGTATCCTGAGAGAAATTGAAGTTATAAACTATGGTAAAGCCCGGTACGCTGGACCGTGGTGATATCGCAACGGGGGGTGGGGACAGGGGA
>PGYL01000041.1 GCA_002839645.1 Methanomicrobiales archaeon HGW-Methanomicrobiales-2
ACCCCCCCCGGACGAAACGGCGGGTACGCGGTTTTTTAAAAAACCCGCCTCCGGGGCCCGGGCGGCACTGTTCTGCATGATGGTGCGGTATGCTTCTTCGGCGTCATCCGGACCCCCGATCCCGGTGATGACCCCGCCGACGTCGCTTTTATGGACGATCTGCGGAGAGATAATCTTCATGACGACAGGGTAGCCTATCCGCCCGGCGGCCGCCCGTGCATCGCCGGCGCTGGTGGCCAGGTGGTGAGGCGGCACGGGTATTCCGCACGAGTCCAGCAGGCGGTACCCCTCAGATTCGGTTAACATCCTCTCCGGCATGCAAATCCCTCAACTCTATGCCGGTCGTGCAGGTTGCATGACCGGTCTCCTGTTCCGGAGATTGGTCCTGCCGCCCATAATAGTTATGCATCTCGCGGAACTGGACCCGATTTACGCTGAAACGCGCGCAGGAGTGGGTATACAGGGTCTGGGTCCCACGAACAGGCAACAATCGACCGGCCCCGGGGATCTTGCGCCGGCATGACCGACTGTCGGTGAAGTAACACGAATCAAAACTGCGTCATACCAGGTAGGTCTTATTCCGTTAACTATAATAAATGGTGTTACTATTATTGGTATTAGTATGTCTATATGCCGATACGCCGGGCTGCTTGCGGCCCTCGTTGTACTTATGCTCGCCGCCGGGTGTACCGGCACCGGGACCGATTCGACCGTCGCCCAGGGCAACACCAGCCAGACCGTCACGGTCACCGACGGGTTCGGCCGGTCGGTCACCGTCCCGTCGCCCCCACAAAGCGTCGTCTGCTCGGGTTCCGGAGGCCTCCGCTACCTCGTCTACCTGCAGAGCCAGGACCTCGCCGTCGGCGTCGACGACCAGGAGAAGAAAGAGCAGCCGATGGAAGGCCGTCCTTACGCCCTCGCTTACGGAGCGCAGTTTAAGGACCTCCCCCTGATCGGTGAGCTCAGGGGCAGGGACGACCCCGAGAAGATCCTCGGCATAGGTCCCCGGGTCATCTTCAAGACCGGGTCCACCGGAACATCGTACGGGACCAGTGCCGCCGAGGCCGACAAACTCCAGGGGAAGACCGGTATCCCGGTCGTGGCATTCCCCTACGGCTCCCTTCGGAACGACAACGAGAAGGCCGAGATGTACGCCGGCCTCCGCGCAACGGGCCAGGTTCTCGGGAAAGAGGACCGGGCCGAAGGGGTGATCGCCTACATCGAGGCGACGATAGCCGATCTCGAGCGCCGGACCAGCGATATTCCCCGGGCTGAACAGAAAGCGGTCTACATCGGCGGCGTCTCCTCGGCGGGCGCTCACGGCATCATCTCCACCGAACCGGCCTACCCGCCGTTTTCCTGGGTGCATGCGAAGAACGTCGCGGCAGGTCTCGGCACGGCTCACGCCGATGTCGCGAAAGAGGCGCTCGTCGACTGGGACCCCGAATATCTCTTCATCGACGTCGGCACGATCCAGATGGAGAACGACGGAGCGATCGGTGAGTTGAAGGCCGACCCCGCACTCCGGGGCCTCTCTGCAGCGAAGGAAGGACGGGTTTACGGCGTTCTCTCCTATAACTTCTACAACGTGAACTACGAGACCGTGCTGGCCGATGCCTACTTCATCGGCAAGACCCTGTATCCCGACCGGTTCGCCGATGTCGATCCGGAAGAGAAAGCGGACGAGATCTACACGTTCTTTGTCGGCAAACCGGTCTTTGAAGAACACAACAGTGAGTACAGGGGTCTCGGATTCACCGCGATCCCGCTGTAATGCCGGGCTTGAGCAGGAGGGTATGAAGAGATGCACTTTGCAGACGGGGCCATCCCTGCGGAATACCTGGGATATGTGCGGCGCAAGAATCTCTGGATACTTGGCGGGGCAGTCCTCCTCTTTCTCCTCCTGATCGTATCAATTTCGGTTGGTGCGGTCAGCATTCCCCCGTACGACGTCTTTTTATCCCTCGTGAACGGCACCATCGACCGGATCAACGTGCTCCTCCACCCTGGCACCGTTCTCACCGTATCAAACACAGACCTGATCGTCTGGAACATCCGCCTCCCACAGGCACTTGCCGCGATCGTCGCCGGGATCGGCCTCTCGGTGGCGGGCGTCGCCATGCAGTCGATCCTCCGAAACCCGCTTGGGTCGCCGTTTACTCTCGGCATATCGAACGCCGGCGCCTTCGGGGCAGCCGTCTCGGTCATCCTCCTCGGCGCGGGAGAGATGCACTCATCAGTCGCTAACGCCGTCACCTTAAACAACCCCTACCTGACGACGATGGTGGCATTCGCCTTCTGTCTCCTCGCCACCGCGGTGATCCTGCTCATCTCCCGGATACGCGGGGCGTCTCCCGAGGTGATGGTGCTCGCCGGCGTTGCCCTCTCCTCCCTCTTCACGGCCGGGACGATGTTCCTCCAGTACTTCGCCGACGACGCCCAGCTCGCCGCGGTCGTTTTCTGGACCTTCGGCGACGTCGGCCGGGCCAGCTGGCAGGAACTCGGGATCATGGCCCTCGTCACGATAGCAGCCACCCTCTTCTTCGTCGCGAACCGCTGGAACTACAACGCGATCGACGCCGGCGACGAGACCGCCAAAGGACTCGGTGTCAGCGTCGAGCGGGTCCGGGATATCGGGATGATCGTTGCAGCGCTCGTATCCGCCGTGATCGTCTCGTTCCTCGGGGTCATCGGATTTGTAGGCCTGGTCTGCCCCCACATGGTGAGGAGACTCATCGGCGACGACCAGCGCTACCTGATCCCGGGCTCCTGCGTAATGGGCGGGGTCCTCCTCCTCGCCTCGGATACCGTCGCCCGGATCATCGTGGCACCATATATCCTCCCGGTTGCCGTGCTCACGGCGTTCCTGGGCGCACCGGTCTTCATCTACCTGCTCCTCGCGGGGTATCGGCGATGATCCTCGGTGTCGACGGTGTGGCGTTCACCTACCGGAGCGCCCCGGTCATACAGGAGATCACGTTCGACCTCCGGCCGCACCAGATCCTCGCGATCCTGGGCCCAAACGGCGTCGGGAAGACGACGCTCTTAAAGTGCATGAACGCCATCCTGCGGCCGAAGTCCGGGTCTGTCCTCGTCGAGGGGACGAACCTCCTCACGGCGGACCGGATGGAGATCGCACGGAAGGTAGGCTACGTTCCGCAGAGATGCGAAGCAGGCCGGATGACCGTCTTCGACGCCGTCCTCCTCGGCCGCCGGCCGCATATCCGGTGGGACGTAACGGATGCGGATATCCGGATCGTCGAGGCGGCAATCCGGATGCTCCACCTTGAAGACCTGACGCTGCGGTACATCGACGAGATGAGCGGCGGAGAACTCCAGAAGGTGAGCATCGCCCGGGCGCTGGTGCAGGAACCCCGGGTGCTCCTCCTGGACGAACCGACAAGCAGCCTCGACCTCAAAAACCAGCTCGAGATCCTCGGGATCGTCAGGCAGGTGACGACGGACCACGACGTTGCCGCGGTGATGACGATGCACGACCTGAACATGGCGCTCCGCTACGCCGACCGGTTCATTCTCTTAAAGGACGGCGTCATTCATGCCGCGGGGAGCCCCGATGTGGTGACGCCGGAGACCATCGAGGCGGTCTACGGCGTCTCCGTAACGGTCGAGCGGTACAACGGGTTCCGCTTTGTCGTCCCCCTGGCCCCGGAGAGCGCCTGAGAGCCCCCGCCCCCGGAGAACCGCAGTCGGGGCAATGTATAAGCCCTCCGTCGCCGATACGCCCGCCGGGCATATGGTGCTCGAGACATTCATCGGGATCACCGAGACGGTGCTCGGGACATTCGGGGCGCTTTTCATCGTCTACGGAGCGGTGATTGCGATGATCGAGCTCCTGGCGCGGGAGACGCGCCTTCGGAAGCAGAGTTACCACGACATCCGGTGGGTCTTCACCACGCGTATCCTGATCGGCCTCGAGTTCTTCGTTGCCGCCGACGTCTTGAAGACGATCCTCGAACCGACGCTCCAGGATCTGGCCATCCTCGGGTCGCTCGTCACGATCAGGACCGTCGTGAGTTACTTCCTCGGAAAAGAGGTGAGCGAACTCCCGGAGGACAGAAAAATGTGAGAGGACCGGGTTTCGCGGTCACTCGCCCTTCCGATTCGGGAGCGCCATTAAGTGCTCGTGCGCCCCGTCGACGACCCTTCTCGAGTTCCCGAAGGTGATCACGCGCAACGCCTCGTCGTGCGGGAGCCACTGGTAACCGATATGCTCGTCCGAGAGCGTCACCTCCTCCTCCGGGGTCTCGATGAGGTAATAGACGACCTCCTTGTAGACCGTGTGTGCCCGGCGCTGGAAGAAGTAGTGGACCTCCTCACGAAATCCGGGGACGAACTCTGCGCGGGTGATCCCGGTCTCCTCCTCCAGTTCGCGGAGCACCGTCTCCTCCTCGCTCTCGCCGCGCATCCCGTGCCCTTTCACCAGGTCCCAGTGCCCGGCCCCGTACTGCAGGATGAGGTACTGGAGATCCGTATCCCGCCGGACGACAACTGCCCCGTATGATCGCTCTTTTGCCATGGTCCTTCAGTCCTCTGTCGTGGATTCTCCAGCCCCTGCGAGTTCGCGCCCGATGACCCGGAAATCCTCTTCCAGGGCCACCCGGTATGCTGGATTGTAAAGTGCGGCGGCGGGATGGAGGGTGGGGATGAGGCGGACCGGGTGGCCGAAGAGGAGGCCCGGGTAGACGGTCCCCCGGATCTCCGTGATCCGGTCGAACTCGACCGGCAGGAAGGAGAGGATGTACCTGCTCGAGTGCCGGCCCAGCATCACGATCACCTTCGGGCGGATGATCCTGATCTGCTCCTCGAGGTACGGGGTGCAGGCCTGGATTTCCTCATCCCGGGGATCACGGTTCCCGGGCGGCCGGTGCTTTACGATATTGGCAATGAAAACATCGTCACGGGTTAGACCGATCCCGGTGAGGAGACCCTCGAGGAGTTTCCCCGCCCGTCCGACAAACGGCCTCCCGGTGAGGTCTTCCTGTTTCCCCGGCGCTTCGCCGATGAGCATGAGACCGGCCCCGGTAGCTCCCTCCCCCGGAACCGCGTGATGGGTGTTCTCCCAGAGGGGGCACTTCCGGCATTCGCCGATAACAGCGGCAAGCCTCTCTATCGCTACCTCTCTCCCCGTCTCCTGCACCATGCCCACTCTATTGACGATAACTCGTATAACCTTCTTATGCATTGTGATTTGGCGCCGTCACCGGCGGACTCCGGGGAACGCCATTCGCACCTTCGGTGCTCGAGCTCCGGATGTTCCGTCCGTCGCAACTCTCACCTGACGGTGTAGAATTAATACCCCGGCGGGTGAACACTATACAGGATTTATCCGTGAGCGTGCGGCCCGGCCGCCCCGGAACGGCGGCGAACCCGGATTTAGAACATCATGCGGGGCGGCAGGACGAATGGAGCTGTTTACACTATGAGCGATATGGATCATCTCAGTTTTGATACGACAAAGATCGATAAGATACAGGAGCTGCTCGATCGCGGGGTGACGGTATACCCCTATACCTTTGAGCGCAGGGATACCGTCGAGAAGATCAAGGAACGGTTCTCCACAATCGAGCACGAGAAGAGCGCCGAAGAGGTCAGCACCGCGGGCCGCATCTACATTGTCCGCCAGCACGGCAAGACGATCTTTGCGGACCTCGGCGACTCGGGCGGCAGGATACAACTCTATCTCCGGAAGAACGACCTCGGCGAGGAGCAGTTCGATCTCTTCAAACAGTACGTCGATGCCGGGGATATCATCGGCGTCGTCGGCCACGTTTTCAGGACGAAGATGGGAGAGATCACCATATGGGTCGACCGGTTCGAACTCCTCACAAAGTCGGTCTGCCCCCTCCCCGAGAAGTTCCACGGGCTCAAGAACGTCGAGACCCGCTACCGGCAGCGCTACCTCGACCTGATCATGAACGAGGAGAGCCGCGAGACCTTCCGGACCCGGAGCAGGATCATATCGCTCCTGCGGCAGTTTCTCTTCGAGCGGGACTACCTGGAGTTCGAGACCCCCACCCTGCAGCCGATCTACGGCGGCGCAAACGCCCGGCCGTTCACCACCCACCACAACGCCCTCGACCAGAAACTCTACCTCAGGATCGCGCCGGAACTCTACCTCAAGCGCCTGGTCGTCGGCGGTTTCGACAAAGTCTTCGAGATTGCCAAGAACTTCAGGAACGAAGATATCGACACCAACCACAACCCCGAGTTCTCGATGGTGGAGATCTACGAAGCCTACCGGGACTACAACGACATGATGGATCTCACCGAGGAGATCTTCGCGCACCTTGTAGAGCGGGTGTGCGGGGGGACCACCACGCCGTTTGCGGGGCACGACCTGGACTTCGCCCGCCCCTGGCGCCGCCTCTCCATGGAGGAGGCGGTGCGGGAGTACGCCGGCATCGACTTCCCGGCGATGAGCCTGGAAGACCTCCGCGCGTTCGGCCTCGAGCACTGCGTCGAGGGCTGCGAGAGCGCCACAACCCGGGGCGAGTACCTGGTGCTCTTCTTCGAGCACTTCGGCGAGAAGCAGCTCATCCAGCCGACATTCGTCTACGACTTCCCCGTCGAGAACTCGCCGCTTGCAAAGAAGCACCGCACGAAGGAAGGGCTGACGGAGCGGTTCGAACTCTTCATCGCCGGGATGGAGATGGCGAACGGCTTCTCGGAGTTAAACGACCCGCTCGACCAGAAGGCCCGGCTCGAACTGCAGGACGCAAAACGACGGCGGGGAGACCTTGAAGCGCAGATGATCGACTACGACTTCATCAACGCGCTCGGCTACGGGATGCCCCCCACCGGCGGCGTCGGCATCGGCATCGACCGCCTGGTGATGCTCCTCACCGGAAAGGACTCGATCAAAGAGGTGCTCCTCTTCCCGCAGATGAAGACCGCCGTCCCGGGACAGAACGGGTCCGAAACGGAGCAGATCGACGGGGAGGAGTGATCATCCCCGGTTTTTCGCCATGAACGGACAGAACCGGGCTGCCATCCACCCCGGCATGACGGTGGATGTCGTGCTCAAACGTGACCAGCGAACCGGGAAATTCACCCGGGGCGTTGTTGCCGAGATCCTGACGAACTCGTCCTTCCACCCCCACGGGATCAAGGTCCGGCTTCAGGACGGACAGGTCGGGCGGGTGCAGGTGATCGTCAAATAAGGTCAGGGGGCCTTCCGGAGGGTGAACCGGATTGCCGCACCCTCCTCCGGTCGGCCCGCCACCCGGTCGTCCGCCCGGATCCTGCCGCCGTAACGCGATACAAGCATCCGGCAGATGTAAAGCCCGAGGCCCCGGCCGCTCTTTTCGCTGTCCCCACCGCTGAAGCGGTTGAACAGGCGTTGTTTCCTCTCATCGGGGATCCCCGGGCCGTTGTCCTCGATCGAGACCTCGACCTCCTCCCCGTGCTCCTCGACCCGGATGGCGATGCACCCCCCGGGACCGGCAAACTTCTCCGCGTTGCCGATGAGGTTCGTGAAGACTTCGGAGAGGAGGTCGTCGGCGATCACCCGGGCGGTCGTGCCGGCGTAGCTGATCGGCACGTCCGGGTAGTGCTCGATCTCCGCCCGGATAACAGGGTCGAGAGCGACCGGTCCGAGAACGGCAGCCTCCTCCCGGATCTGCCGGATGGTGTTGACGTTTCGGATGATCTCGACACTCTTTCTGAGGCTCTTCTGCACCTTCTCGGTGTAACTCCGCGGCTCCCCCTCGAGTTCCTCCATGAGAAGGTCCGTGTAGAGACTGGCGGTGTTGGTGGCGTTCCTGATATCGTGCGTCATGATGTCCAGGTACAGGTTGGCCTTAGCGGTCGACTCCTCAAGGTCGGCCGTGCGTGCCCCGACCTGCTCCTCCAGGTGCTCGCTATACTCCCGGATCGTCTCTTCCGAATCCCGGAGCCGGCGGATGGTCGTTTTGAGGGTCCCTACCATGGTGTTGATGCTCCGCTCGAGTCGCATCACCTCGCGTGTCGCCGAGACCCGGATCGTATGATCGAGATTCCCCCGCGCAATGACGTCGACGTCGTCGACGATCTCCTCGAGAGGGCGCGTGAGACGGCGGGCTACGAGGAAGGCGATCCCGGTGCAGAGGAGGATCGCAAGGGCCGCAACGGCGGCACGATAGATGAGCATCTGGTCGAGCTGGCTCTGTATGAGCGCCGTATTGTAGGTCAGCTCGACGACGACGCTCGGGTCGGAGGGATAATCCGGGTCTTTCAAATCGATGAAGAGGTACCGGATCTGCTTTCCGTGCTCCTGCACCTCGTAGTCGGTCCGGCCGGGAACGATCGTCCCGGTGACAAGTGCCCGGGTCCCGGCATCGGGCTCCTCACTCTCCCCGACGGGACTGGCAAAAATGTCGTAGACACGGATCGACTCGAGGTACGGGTTTAAGGCGACATACTCCTGCGTGCTCTCCTGCGACCGTAGCCGGTTCCGCTCTTCCACGAGCGCATCAGGGATGAGCCCGATCTCGAGCAGATAGCGGTGGTCCGGCGTGGGCATATAGGCGTACTTCCGGATCTGCCCGGTTGCGGGCTCATGCACCACGCGGTCTGGAGAGAAGTTGTCCCCAAGACGCATCCGGGTAACCTCGGCGTAGAAGTCCGGGATCTCCCGGAAGTCAAGGCCCCGGTCGGGGAGATAGGTGGTGTACTCGATGACTCCCGACTCATTGATGATATAGAGGTCCATATCCCCCCCAAGAGATTCTTTGAGCGCGAAGAGATCCATCTTTGCCGGGTCCCTGCCCGATCGCTCATACTCCTCGAGAAAGAGCGAAAACCCTCTCTGCATTCGCAGGTTAAGGGAATCGTCAAAGAGCTTGAGACCGGTATCCACGTCGACGATCGATTCCCGGATGCTCTTTTCGGTGACGCTCTGCAGGGTATTGAGGTCAGAGGTCATCCTCTCCTCGGCCTCCAGGTAGTCGTAGACCGAGAGGAGGCTGATAACAGGGATGACGATGAGGAGGATGGCTACGATAAGGGTATAGGCAAACGGCCACTCTTCCGGAACAGGTATGCGGTTGCTCGTCATTGGTCGCGGTGGCGCACGAGGATGGGGCGCGTGGTCGATAGAACGGTGTCCATCGACCAGCCAGACCATCTGCACCGGATCGTCTTCACCCCCGACTGCAGGTTCGTCATCTCAACGGTCATTAGTGGATGGCCCTCCTCCTAAACCTTCGCAGGGAGGGATCCGGGGGTGGGGAAGGAACCGGCAGGATCCAGGCGACCGCTACTCCTCCGGCGCCTTTGGAAGCGAGAAGTGGATGGCTGTGCCGTACTCCGGCCGCCCTGCTACCCGGTCATCAGCCCGGATACTGCCGCCGTAACGCTCGATGAGCATCCGGCAGATGTAGAGCCCGAGCCCTGCCCCGGTGAGCGCACCCTCCCCCCTCTGGAAGCGGCCGAAGAGCGAGTTTTTCATCGTATCAGGGATACCCGGTCCGTCGTCCTCGACCGAGACCAGCACCTCGCCGTCCCGCTCTTCGACCCGGATGGTGATCTCGACGTCCCGCCCACCGAACTTCTCCGCGTTCCCGAGCAGGTTCGTAAAGACCTCGAAGAGGAGGTCGTCGGCGAGGACTTCGACCGGCTGGCCCCCGTACCGGATCCTGATCGCGGGGTGATTCGCTATCTGCGTCCGGATAATCCGATCGAGATCCACCCGCGTCAACGCTGCTCCGCTCTCCCGGGCCTCCCGGAGGGTGGTGATGGAGCCGATGATCCCGGAGCTCTGCTCGAGCCGGGAGAGCATCTTCCTGGCCTCTTCCTGCCGCTCTCCCTCGAGAGCATCGATGAGAAACCGGGTATATCCTATAGCGATGGTGTTCGCATTGTTGATGTCGTGGACCATGATATCCAGGTAGAGTGCGGCCGTCTGGCCGGATTCTTCGAGATCGGCCGTCCGCTCCCGGACCAGATCGCTAAGCCGTGTGCTGTACTCTCGTGTTGTCTCCTCTGAGGCGCGGAGGCGCTCGATATTCCCTTTGAGAGAATTGACCATGGCCCCGATGCTCTCCTCAAGATGAGTAAATTCCGTTCCTGTGGATATCCGGATCTGGTGTTCGAGGTCCCCCCGGGCGATGGTGTTGACATCGTCGACGATCTCCTGTATCGGCCGGGTGATCCGCCGCGAGACCGGGAACGCGATGCAGCAGGCGATCAGGCTCGCGAAGACCGCGACGAGAACATGGGTGAACCACATCTCCGTGAGCCGGGCATCGAGAGGAACGGTGGTGTAGATCAGCTCGACAACCCGGCTTGTGTCCGAAGGATAGTCGGGGGTGGAGAGGTCGACAAAAATATACCGGATCGATCGTCCCGTTACCGGATCCGTCATCGTCCGACCCTCTTTCTCCTCAAAAATAGCCAGGGCAACGGGATTGATAACAGCGGGATCGGTCGGACCCTCCGAATCGGTCACGTTGACGAGCCTCCCATAACAGTCGAAGATCCGTATCTCTTCGAGTGCCGGGTTCAACTGCATCAGGTCTTTTTTGAGCGTCTGGTATTGTGGATCAAACCGGTCAGTCTCAATTGCACTGCAGATGAGCCCCAGCTCGAAGAGGTAGCGGTGGTCAGGGGAGGGCATGTAAGCGTATTTCCGCAACCGTCCGCTCGCCGGCTCCGTCAGGATTCGATCTGCAACAAACGCATCGCCGAGCCGGATCTCCGTGATCCGGTCGTAGAAGGAGGGGATGCCCCTGAAATCGAGGCCGAGGTCCGGAGGGTAGGTGGTGTACTCGATGACACCTGACGCGTTGATGATATAGAGGTCCGTATCCCCCCCGAGCTCCTTCTGGACGCGGGAGAGGTCCATGGCACCCGGGTCCCTCCCCGCCCGCTCGTATTCCGCGATGAACGGGCCGAACCCATCCTGCAACTCGTGGTTTAAGGTGTTGTCGAAGAGTTTCATGCCTGCATCCACAAGGTGTATCGACTGCATGACGCTCTTCTCCGTCTGCTCACGGAGCAGGCGTTCTTCGGCGATCAGAACTCCCTCGACCTCCTGGTAGTCCTGTGCCGAGATCAGCCCGATCATCGGGAGCGTGACCAGGAGCATGACGAGCAGCAGATGTGTGCCAAAGCGGTGAGGCCTCTTGCCGCCATCGCCGGTCACCGTCATGGGCTGCCTCCCTCTCCGACCTTCCGAAGCGAGAAGCGGAAGGCTGCGCCGCACTCCGGCCGGCCCGCTATCCGGTCGTCCAGCCAGATCCTGCCGCCGTAACGCTCGATGAGCGTCCGGCAGATGTAGAGCCCGAGCCCGGTCCCCGCGGCCCTTTGAGTTCCCCGGGCCAGCCGGCCGAAGAGCCGGGACTTTATAGCATCCGGGATCCCCGGCCCGGTATCCTCGACCGAGACCAGCACCTCGCCGTCCTGCTCTTCGACCAGGACGGTGATCCCGACCCCCGGTCCGCCGAATTTCGCCGCGTTCCCGAGCAGGTTCACAAGGACCTCGGGGAGGAGGTCGTCGGCGAGGACGGTTGCCGTGGTGCCGGCATAGGTTATCCTTGCGAGAGGCGAACGCTCTATCTCGCGTCTTATGAGCGGGTCAAGGGCGATCGGCTCAAGACGGCGTTCGCCCCCCTGGATATGCTGGAGGGTGTTGACGTTGCGGACAATTTCGATACTCTTTGTCAGCCCCATCCTCGCCTTCCTGAGCAACTCGGCCTCGGGCTCTCCCTCCAGGTCGGCGAGGAGGAGGTCTGCGTAGAGGTTCGCGACGTTGTTCGCGTTGTTGATGTCGTGCCCCATAATATCCAGGTAGAGTGCCGCCATCCGGTTGGACTCCTCAAGCTCGGCGGTCCGTTCACGGACCTGTTCTTCGAGGACATGGCTGTGCCGGATGATCTCCTCCTCCGACTCCCGGAGCTTCCACATCGTCTCCTTTAAGGATGCGACCATCGCCGATATGCTCTCGGCAAGATGCACAAACTCCTCGTCCCCGCTCACCCGCAAGGGGTGGTCCAGGTCGCCGTGGGCGACGGCATCGACATCCTCGACGAGGATGCGTATCGGTCGCGTCAGGGAGTGTGCAACGAGAGCCGAGAGGCAGCCGATGCAGAGAACCGCGACGAGCAGGATGCCCGCATGTTTTCCGAGCATCCCGGCAAGTTTTGCCTCCGCGGCCTTCGTGGTGTAGGTCAGTTCGACAACCATGCTCATATCCGATGCGTACTCGCTGTCAGACATATCGACGAAGAGATACCGGGTCAGTTCGCCTGCAGTGGCGTTCTCCACCTCAAGTGTGGTCCTCTCCCGGTATGCCTGCCGGACCATGGCCAGCCGGGCGTCATCGTCGGGATGTACCTCACCGGCGATCCGCTCACCCAGGCAGTTGAAGATCCGGATCTCCAGGATGTCCGGATTTGTGTCCACCAGCTCCTGGACAGTCTCCCGGTAATTCAGTGCCCTGCGATATTGCCGAAACTCAGACTCCGCAAGGCCGAGTTCGAAGAGATAACGGTGATCGGGAGAGGGCATGTAGGCATACTTCCGGAGCTCCCCGGTGGAGATCTCGGCAACGACCCTGTCGGCCAGGAAGGCGTCACCGAGCCGGATCTCCGTGATCCGGTCGTAGAAAGAAGGTATCCCGGTAAAATCGTACCCCTGTTCGGGAGAATAGGTGGTGTACTCGATGACACCGCTCTCGCTGATGATATAAAGGTCCATCCTGCCCCCGATCTGCTCCTTGACCCGGAGGAGGTCCATGGCGCCAGGGTCCCTCCCCGCGCGCTCGTATTCCGCGATAAATGGGCCGAATCCCTCCTGCATCTCGTGGTTTAAGGTGGTGTCGAAGAGTTTTATCCCCGTATCCAACAGTTTCATCGAGAGGGCGATCCCGGACGCGGTCTTCTCCCGGAAGTCCCCGGCGTTCGTTTCCAGTTCCTGTCTGACTCCCATAGAATCGACGAGCGAGAGCAGGCAGACGACGGGGACCATCGCGAGCAGGATGGCAAGCAGGAGGTAGAGCATGAACGGGAGCGACGGCCGCACCAACCTCTTCATCGCCATTCAGGCATACGCTCCCCTCTTCATGCGTTACTCTCCCCGGGACTGGAACAGTTCCTCAAAGAGGGATATATCTATAGCTATATAGTATGAACGATTTTGAAGCGAAAGAGCAGATTTAGACAACGCTTTTTCTCAAGGAACCCCGGAGATCGAAGTAAAGCGCTCTCCTGGTAAAAACCGCATTGAGGGAAGAGTTGCACGATAACGGACACGGGGTAGAAAAAGAGAATACCGGGGCCGGATCGCGGCCCCGGATCGTATCGTGGAACGGTACGGTGAACTTACATCGGGGGCATACCCATGCCGCCCATGCCACCCATGCCGCCCATCTCGTCCATGCCCGGGCCACCTGCGGGTCCGGCCGACTTGGATGAGGCGATGACGTCGTCGATCCGGAGGATCATGACGGCGGCTTCAGCAGCGCTGGAGACTGCCTGGGTCTTCACCCGCAGGGGTTCGACGACGCCGGCCTCGAGCATATTGCCGGATGCGGCGTTGAAGACATCGAGTCCCATGTACTTTCCGTTCTTACCACCCTTCTCGTGGGCTGCGCGGAGGGCGACGAGCATGTCGATCGGGTCGAGGCCTGCGTTCTCGGCAAGGGTCCTCGGGATGATCTCAAGCGCGTTTGCGAATGCCTCGATGGCAAGCTGGGCGCGTCCGCCGACACTTGCGGCGTACTCGCGGAGCCGCAGCGAGAGCTCGATCTCGGGCGCACCGCCGCCGGCGACGAACTTCTTGTCCTCGACGGCAACACTGACGACCCTGAGAGCGTCTTCAATGGCGCGATCGAGTTCGGCAACGACGTGCTCGGTGCCACCGCGGATGATGATCGAGACGGCTTTGGGGTTCTCGCATTCGGTGACGAAGATCATCTCTTCGCCGGAGACCTTCTTCTCCTCGACGCTGCCTGCCTTACCGAGTTCCTCGGCGGCGATGGCGTCGATGGAGCTGACGACGGATCCGCTCGTGGCGCGGGCGAGTTTCTCCATGTCGCTCTTCTTGACACGCCGCACGGCAAAGACGCCGGCCTTGGCGAGGTAGTGCTGGGCGATGTCATCGATGCCCTTCTGGCAGAAGACGACGTTTGCACCGCTTGCAATAACCTTGTCGACAATGCCCTTGATCATCCGCTCCTCTTCATCGAGGAACATCTGGAGCTGGTCGGGGCTTGTTATGCTGATCTCGGCGTCGACCTCGGTTTTCTTGAACTCGATGGCGGCGTTGAGGAGCAGGATCTTCGCGTTCTTGACGACACGGGGCATGGCGGGGTGCACACGCTCCTTGTCGATGATCATGCCTTCGACGATCTCGGAGTCCTCGATGGACCCGCCGACCTTCTTCTCGACCTTCACGAAATCGGTGTCGACGGTGCCGTCAGCGTCAGCGACCATCGTGATCGCTCTGACGACGAGTTCGGTGAGTTTATCCTTTGCGACCTCGGCACCCTTGCCGGTCATGGCGGTGTCGGCAAGCTTGCGGAGCATCACCAGGTCGTCGGGCCTGATGTCGACGGCGATATCATTGAGGATATCCTGTGCTTTGTCGGCGGCCATGCGGTAGCCGTTGGCGATGACCGTGGGGTGCACATCCTGGTCGAGGAGGTCCTCGGCACGCTTCAGGAGTTCGCCTGCGATCACCACTGCGGTCGTGGTGCCGTCGCCGACCTCATCGTCCTGGGTCTTGGCGATCTCGACCATCATCTTCGCGGCGGGGTGCTCGATATCCATCTCTTTTAGGATGGTCACGCCGTCGTTCGTGATGACGACGTCACCGATGGTGTCGACGAGCATCTTGTCCATGCCCTTGGGGCCGAGCGTTGTCCTTACGGCCCCTGCTACGGCCTTTGCGGCAGCAATGTTGCCCGACTGTGCGTCACGACCGCGGGTACGCTGGCTACCCTCTTTCAGAATGAAGATTGGTTGTCCTCCAAGGTTTGACATAAGTATCACCGTTGTTAAGCGATAGAAAGGTAGGTTTGTAGTTCTATATAAACCTATTCACTCGTTCATCATATCTATGAGTTCCGAGCCGTCTTCAAGGGTGTGGAGATGCTCTTCGCCGATAAGGAGGGTTTTGCCGATTTTTTTCTGCTTTTTGTAATCCGTGACGACGCACACTGCAAACGTCTTCGTGATCTGGGAGATGTTGCCGATGAGAGAAGCGCGCTTTACAATCTTCTGGGAGGTCCCGTAGGCCGTCAGGATGGTATGCTGACCAAAGAGTGCCAGCGCCTGAAACGGAGCCTGCCGCATAGCGTGGATCTCCATTCCCATGCGTTCGAGATCGATGAGGACGTCGCCGGCCGTGGATTCGGGAGGCTTCTCGGGCTCGGGGGAGCGGTAGGCGATGAGCTCGATCGTCTCGACGAGCGGGGCATTGAAGAGTTCCTCAAGCCTGATGGCAACGTCGAGCGTGGTACCCATCCCGCTCTCGTACTTGCTGATGGTCCGGCGGGAGACCCCGAGACGCGATGCGAGATCCCCAAGCGACATCTGGGAGTGCTCCCGCGCCTCCCGCAGGAGGTCGCCTTTAATCTTCACGTAGAGGCCGCCGGGGGATGCGTAGACCATCGGCGAGAGCCCTTCCACGAAGTAGTCGTAGAGTGTCTCGGGGCTGAGGGCAAAGAGTCCGTAGCGGATGTAGACGACGCCGCGTTCAAGGTCCGCATCGCGAGCCCGCTCTCCGACGATGAGAGGGGTGGCCTGAAGGTACCGGGCGATCTGGTTGAGGTCCCAGGCGATATCGGCACTCACGCTGTCGATGTGAGTGGCGACTTTGATGATGACCAGGCTGTCGCCTTTCTTCGCGATAAGGTCGAAACTCCGCGGACGGATGTTGCACCGCTCCGAGACGTCGAAGTCCGCGAGAAGCATGATGCTGATGACCATCTGAGGAAGGCGATCCTGCGACATAACCCGTAAGAACCGATATAGCCGGAGAACGATATAAACTAGAGGGTTATGTGGATCGGGATCGACGACACGGATTCCCCTGCCGGGATGTGCACCACCTATATCGGGGCGGTTCTGGTGCGGCAGCTCGCGCAATCAGGAGTCCGTGTCGTCGAAGCCCGGCTGGTCAGGCTGAACCCGAACGTCATCCACAAGACCCGGGGAAACGCGGCGATCTGCATCGAGGCCGAGGGCGAGATCGAGGCGGTCTTCGCACTCACCTGCGCGTGCGTGGAAGCGCTCGCGGAGTTCGATGCTCCGGCAACCAACCCGGGCGTGGTGGTCTCCCGCGTCCGGCCGCCGCCGGACTTCTACTACGCGGCGCTCCGGGACTTCTGCACCGTGGAGGAGGCCGTCGAGGTGCTCGAGGCAGCCGGGGCCAGGTATAAGGGCTACAAGAACCGGCGCGGCCTCATCGGCGCAACGGCGGCGGTTGCGAGCGATCTGCCCGACCGGACCTACGAACTGCTCGCCTACCGGAAGCGGGAGAACTGGGGCACCCCCCGGCAGGTCGACCGTTCGAGCCTCTTTCGCGCCGAGGAGACGACCGGTCCCCACACCTGGGATACGGTGGACCGGGAGAACGACGTGGTGGTCTGCGTGCCCCACACCCCCGACCCGGTCCTCTTCGGCATCCGGGGGGAGAGTCCCGCCTGGGTCGGCAGAGCCCGGTCCTCTGTCCGCTCGGAGGAGCCGGCCTGCGAACAGGTCTACACCACCAATCAGGGGACGGACGCCCACCTGGTCCCGGGAGAGATCGGAGAACTCCGGGAGGGGCGGTCGTACCTGGTGCAGGGTACGGTCGCGGGCTCCCCGACCACCGGGCCGGGCGGCCATGTCTCGCTTCTCCTCGCAGACGAAGGCGTTGAGGTCCGCTGTATGGCCTACGAGCCGACCAAGGGGTTCCGGGACGTCGTGAGGAAACTCGTCCCGGGCGACGTGGTGCTCGCGGCCGGAAGTTACAAAGGCGGGAGCCTCAACCTCGAGAAACTCGGGATCCGCCACCTCGCCGACCTGATCCGGATCCGCCCGCCGGTCTGCGCCGCCTGCAGAAAACGGATGACGAGCGCCGGGACAGGAAAGGGCTACAAGTGCAGGACCTGTGGGGCCCGCAGCCGCGAGCCCGAGGCTGAGCGGGTCGAACGCCTGCTCCAGCCCGGGTGGTACGAGGTTCCCCCCACCGCCCGCCGGCACCTCGCCCGGCCGCTGGTGCGCGGCGTCCCCATGTGGGAGGAAGCCCCTCTTGAATCAGGCCGAAAATGTAGCCACCTTCCCCACCCCGTCAATCAAATGAACTTTACAAAAAAAGATTTATAATGTTTGTGTGTTAACTTATCCCTGGTGATCTCGTGCCGACTATCAGCGAGAGCGTACGTCCTCTGGCCTGTCCGCCCGCAACGGTGCCAACCCCGGGTAGACAGGGTTCACCTGGCGGCTGTACGGACTCGCGGTCGATATGCACGGAACGAAGGTAACCCTCAGGATAACCTTCTGTTTCCGACCGGATAGTCAGCTCAGGAAGGATGGCCCGGATATATCGGACCACCGACAC
>PGYL01000067.1 GCA_002839645.1 Methanomicrobiales archaeon HGW-Methanomicrobiales-2
TCTCGATGAGGTTGTTAAACGACGTTACGGTGGCGATCGGGACGGCGAGGTCCCGGACCGCCGTTTTGTTCACGGTCTTCTGCACGAAGTCTGCCATGGTTGGTAGTTCCTGCCTGCCAGGCTTCCCGGGAATATGACAGACAACTACAGGGTATACCCGGGAGGGGATTAGCCTGACTTTATCGGAAAGACCGGATCGGGCTCCGATTCTCAGCTATAACCCTTACGGTCAGCCTTTTTCTCTCCGGCAGCCTATTGCTCTCCGGGAGGGTTACCAGGATGACCGATGCAAAGACCACCCGGGAGCTTGTTTACGAAACGAACCGGGATGTAAAGTGGATCTGTAAGATGCTGCAGAGAATGGAGGCGCAGGGCGAGGAGTTCGAGGCCCGGATCCGGGCGCTGGAGCGGCTCCCGGGCGGAGAAGGCCGGGGAGGAACGAAGAGTTTCCACGATCAGCGCCGGGGCCGGCGGGGTCGTCGGCGGGGTCGTCGGCGGGGTGGTGGCGGTGCTGGTGAAAATGCTTGGCGGGGGGTGAGACCACGGTCAGAGGGTTTCCGGGCGACCTCCAGGGAGTGCGTCGGTTCACCACCTGTGGTTACGATGCCTTTGCAAAGCCCCTAATCACCTTCCTCCTCGCATTCCAGGATGAACGTTCCCTGATACCCGCACTGCCGACAATGATACAGCGTCGCATAGAGGCCACGGGCATCCCAGTAGATGTCGGTGCTCCGGCATACCGGGCAGCGCATAACTTTCCGGGTCGTTTCACTCATGCTATCCATTGAGAGCCTCCAGGATTTGATGGTATTGCGTCTCCCCCTGCTCAACCGCGGCCTGCTTGAGGAACTCCAGGAGCGTGCCGGTCGGCCGGAAAAGATGAGCGTCCTCGCATCCTCGGGTGCGATCCAGTAGCGTTCCACCTCCACATCGACGATGATCCTGCGGGTGTGGAACCGAATGCGAGTCTCTCCAGGTACTGACTGGAGGTTGATCGGAGCGCAAGAAACATGAGCATCCTCTTACAGTATTTCATACAGGACCGGTAGCATGACAGTCACCGGCAGTATAAGCATCCGTCAAAACCGGGCAGGATCACCATCGCCGGGCATCCGGCAGACGTTCTTGCTCCGGGAACGCTGAACAGCGTTCTCAAACAGGCAGGACTTAAAATGAGGGATGAATAATGTATCGATTTCTTGTCATCGTCGGGCAACTACTCGGCATACTCCCCGGACCTTCCGGGGTGCGTGGCCACCGGGGCAACTCGTGAGGAAGCGGAAGAGCGGATGCACGAGGCGATTGAGTTCCACATCCAGGGGCTCAGGGAGGATGGACTCCCGATTCCGCCGTCGCGATCTTCCTCAACGTAGATCCCAACTGCCTCCCGTGCCATCGCTATCGCCTCGTCGATGGTCTCCCCGAACGTAACACAGCCGGGAAACTACTTTTCATCGCCTCCGATAATTTCCCAGCGGCCGCCCTTTGCCGGGCCGACACGTTGCAGTTTTCCGGAATTTCTGAGTTTTGCCAGTTGCATCTCTATGGCCCGGGTGCTCTTGCCCAATGCTTCGGCCATCTCCGGTATAGTGATGTCTGGCTGTTGCCGGATCATATCAAGAATTAATACCGAAGTTTTCCCCGAAGTTTTCCCCGAAGTTTTCCCCGAAGTATCTTCCCCGGCTCCTTCACCACGAACCCGGCGAATGATTGTCTGGAACCCGTCGCTGACTGCAAACACCGGTTCCGGGAGGCCGGCCTCGGTGCAGCGCTGGATCATGTCCCGCGTTCCCGTGCCCATCCGCTCGATGTAGCCCGTCAGGTACATCGGTTCCGCCAGGAGCGGGTTGCCCGGCACTGAGCCGTGGGCCTGCCGGAGCTTCTCCAGGGTCAACGACGGCGGGAGCGTGCCCGGGTTCCAGACCTCCAGCCGATCCGAAAAGAGCATCACCTGGACGCTGCCGTTGCTGGTGTAGTCGCGGTGGGCGACTGCATTTATAATCGCCTCTGCCACGACCTCCCTCGGGATCTCGTAACGCACCGGCGCCTGCGGGCCGGCCTCGCGGGTGCCCACCGAGAGGGCGATCTTGCTTAAGACAAAATCGATCGCCTGATCGACCAACTCAAATACCGTGCGCTTGTAGACCTGATACGACGGGATGGGCTTTGCCACTTCGGTGCCGTGGAAGTGGGCACACTTGATCTCGGAGGAGATCAGGAACCGTTGCGGCTGTTTCCCGAAGAGGAGGACCGCCGCGTTCGTCAGCCGCCTGTCATCCAGCAGGTTCAGGTGCTCCAGCAGTTCAGTGGGGGAGGCGTCCCCGGCGAGAGGGAACCGGCGGGTCTTCCTGGCCGTGCGGATGAACCACGCCATACGCTCCGGATCCAGGTCTTTTAGTGTCGCCTTCGTGCACGGGGCCGCGTCGAAGGGGCCGGAGCGGATGAGCTGCTTCTCCACCAGGTACTCGACCAGCGCCGCATACAATCCGGTGACCAGTTCTGAGGGAGTGTTGAACCGTTTCCGGACCAGGCCCGCCTGTGCTCTGCCGACGAGAGCACGCATCTTTGGGTGGCGGGCATCGTCGTCCGTGCCCCTGACGTAGATGAGCCGGTACTTCCCTTCGGCGGTGGCGAGATCGAACTCCCGCTCGGTCGGCGAGATCCCTCCGGCATTCTTGGAGCCGTAATCGTTCCCGAACAGCCCGACATAGATATCGCAGCGCCGGACCTCGTCGAGGTACAGGTCATCGGTGCGGCGGTCGGCGGCAGGCACATCCTCAAAAAGGAAGACCTCGAAGAACCGCCGCATCAGTGCATCGCCCCGCAGGTAATCACGGAGCGCCGCCCGTTCCCCGGCAAACTCCGTTTGCACGCTGCTGATGAAGAGGCGGATCGGCTTCACGTGGCACACTCCGCTGCTTCTGCCCCGACCCGCCGCACCCTGCCGGTCAGGAGCTGTTGTACCATGCCCTGTTTGCCCCGGCACAAAATGGTGTGAAGGCCAGCGACCAGGTCTCTTTGCATCGCGCCCTGAACCTCTATCTCATTTTAAGGTGGGATACACAGAAAAGGGTGTTCAAATTGATCTCAAACCTTTGAGGTTATCCCAAAACGCCTCTGTCGGGAAAGGGGTATCCTCGCACCCCCTCTATCAGGTTCCACTCCCTCACCAGCCGGACATAGCACCCTCGAAGCCTGACGGCTTCTCATGCTCGCTGCGCTCGCACCTCGCACCGTCGGTGCTCGAACTCCGCTCCCCTGGAGCATCGTTCCTCGCAGCCCCCCGCCTACACCTCCCGCGAGCGGTAGACCGCCTTCCCCGTCCCGCAGACGTCGCACCGGCCGAGTTCGACCTCACCCGCTCAAACGTCCGGTGATCCAGGGTGTCGGGGAGGACCATGCTCATCCCGGCGCCTCTTTGCAGCGCCCTATTGGAACGCAAGACTCATGAGCACCCCCTCACAGTAAGTTATACAGGATACCTGCATGACAGCCGTCTGAGCTTTGGTCATTGGGGGTAACGGGGCAGGGAAAGAATGAAAGTAAAAGACTGCATAAAGATGATCGAAGCGGACGGGTGGTATCTGGTGGCGACCCGGGGCAGTCACCGGCAGTATAAGCATCCGTCAAAACCGGGCAGGATCACCATCGCCGGCCACCCGGCAGACGTTCTTGCTCCGGGAACGCTGAACAGCGTTCTCAAACAGGCAGGACTTAAAATGAGGGATGAATAATGTATCGATTTCTTGTCATCGTCGCGGGGCGACCCGTGAGGAGGCGGAAGAGCGGATGCACGAGGCGATTGAGTTCCACATCGAGGGGCTCAGGGAGGACGGACTCCCTATTCCGCCGTCGCGATCTTCGGCAATTTACGTGGCGGTCGGCAGGGGGTGAGTCGCTCCCGATCACCGGACTCCTTCTTCTCCAGAATCTTGATGACTTTCCGGGGCGTGAACGCCGGAAGTTCAGGCATGGGCTTCGACGGTGAGGGTATATTCCAGGAGCCCTTCCTCGGTGGGAATCTCCTCGCCTTTCTCCTGGAGATGCTCAATGTAGAGCTCGATAGCCTCGCGTGCCATCGCTATCGCCCCGTCGACGGTCTCCCCGAAGGTGACGCACCCCGGAAGGGTCGGTACGGTGACGGTATATCCGCCTTCCGGCTCCTTCCAGAGGAGGATGCGGTAATTCAAGCTTCTCATCACATTACACCCCTGCTTGCGATAGTACTTCCCCTGAACCCCGATAGGTGCCTTATTGAGAGTCGAGGGTGTTTTAGGGGTTGAATCGTGAGGTTCTCGCGAAAGAGCAGAGATTCTTGAGACCGCTCCTTCGTGCTGATGATAGAACCGTAAGATGTCGCTGAACAAGCTGCATGTCACAGGTCCACTGATGCACGGCTCCGCTGGAAGAGGTGTTGTAGTTCTCCTCATCGCACTGCCCGCAGGCACAAGAGCCAACCCGGAATGATGAATATCTTATGATTGTACAACCAATATAGTTCATGAATGTCTGTGCTCCTCCAGAGCCGCGATAGGCACCCCCGCGGGACGCTCACAAAGTGTACATAGGAGTTAAATATGAAGTCTGAGGAAATAAACGGCAATATCTTCTACAACGGTGATTGTGTTACCGGGGCAAGAGAGCATATCCCCGACAACTCAGTCGACCTGATCATCACCGATCCCCCCTACGGCATCAACGGCGATCAGTTGCATCAGCACTATAACCGGGATGAGGAGTTCGTCGTCGAGGGTTACGTTGAGGTTCCGGCATCCGAATACGGGGAATTCAGCCTCAACTGGGTAAAAGAAGCTGAACGCATCCTCAGACCGGGCGGGTCCATCTACATCGTCTCGGGATACACAAACCTCTATCATATCCTCGCCGCCCTCAGAGAGACCGGGCTTCGCGAGGTCAATCACATCATCTGGAAGTACAACTTCGGGGTCTACACCAGCCGGAAGTACGTCTCCTCCCACTACCACATCCTCTTCTACGAAAAGCCGGGCGGTGAGAGGACGTTTGACCTGGAGTCGAGGTTCGGGCTCAAGGAAAAAGATCTGGATAACGGGTCGCTGAATTACCAGGACCGGGAAGATGTCTGGATCATCAATCGCGAATATAAACCCGGGCAGGTGAAGAACAAGAACGAGTTGCCTGCTGAGTTGCTGGTAAAGATGATGCAGTACAGCAGCAACGAAGGCGATCTGGTGTGCGATATGTTCCTTGGCGGGTTCTCGACGGCCAGGGTGGCAATCGGTCTGAATCGCCGGGCAACGGGTTTTGAGATCTCCCAGACGGCCTTTGAGGTGAAGGCCCGGGAATTACAGGATGTCAGGCACGGTTACTTACTACCGTCACTCAGGACCCCCGACGTTGAAGAGCGGAAGAACCAGGGCAAGTCCTGGACCGATGCCGATATCAAGACGCTGACGGATCGGTTCACCCGGTTGGCCGAATCCGGGAAGACAAAACAGAGTATCATAGAAACGCTGGAAGAAGAACTTGGCCGGGGTCGGTGGGCCATCGAGAAGATGCTGAAGAAACAGGGAATTCAGAACGGTGGCCGAGGAAGGCCACATAATAAGGCGACAGATGGCGAACACAACAGTCAGGCGGTCCTCCCTCTCGATTAACCTCCCGTTTCCCAAAAAAGGTTGATAGAACTTCCGAAAAGCCCTATCTCAATACCTCATGGAAGCAACTTTCGGCTTTGTTGAAACCCCACCTGCTTGTTCCAGATGGCCACAATCAGGGGGTACTCAGGGGCACGGCTTTCCACCCGGTATCGCCATGACTGCCCCCGCC
>PGYL01000042.1 GCA_002839645.1 Methanomicrobiales archaeon HGW-Methanomicrobiales-2
CCCCGGGGACCCCCATCGAGGTCTACGTCGACAGCCGGATCGCCGGGAACGCCACTCTTAGTGACGACCGGACCTACGCCTACCCCTACCGGGTCGGCCGGGTCCTCGCCGGACCGCACCTCGCCTACGCGACCGCGGGCGCGGTCTACTCGGAGGTCGCGACCTTTGCGATCCTCACCGAGAACACCACCATCACCCTCGCCCTCGCGGGGGTGAACCGGACGGCCGTCGTCTGCACCGGAAACCTCACGGCCGACGGCCGGCCGGTCACGGGCGCTCCGGTCCTCCTCAGGGTGGATGACGCTACGCTCATCAGCACGCAGACCGACGGCAACGGCACCTACGCACAGGACGTCGTCCTCCCCGCCGGGGAGCACACCCTCCGGGCGGAGTTCCACGCTGCCGGCTACCCCTTGAACGCCTCCGAGAGCCACGAGGAGACGGCCGTCATCCCCGACGAAGGGCTCGCGGCCCTCCCGTTCGTCGCGGCGCTTGCGGCGGCAGCCGGCACCGGGTGGTACCTCCGCCGGCGAGCGCGGCCCGAGGAGAGCCCGGTAGCGGCAGCACCCCCGGAACCGGAGATTACAGAGACCCCGGCGGCGGTGACGATCGCGGGGCTCCCTCTCCGCGAGGCCGCGACCGTCCTCTTCCGCACGCTCCGTGCCTGGCTCGGCCTCCCCGAGACAAAGACCCCGCGGGACTGCGCCCGCATCGCTCCCGACCACGCCGGGTTCTTCGAGCGCTACGAGAGGATCCGGTACGCAGGAGAGACCCCCACGGAGGAAGAACTCCGGGCGATGGAAGAAGAAGCCCTCGGGGGTGACGAGCATGCGTGAGGCCTGGACCGTCCTCCTCCTCCTCCTCCTCGCCGGCGCCGCGGTCTACGCCCACACGGCGACCACCACCGAGGAGTACAGCCGCTACAACGTCGGCTGGAACGGCACCTCGAACCTCGTGGCAGGGGAGGTCCGCGACCTCCGGGGCCTCGATCACGGAACAACACTCCTCGTCCTCGCGCCCGACCGGTCCTTCACCGCCGAAGAGATCGGCTACTATCGGGCGTTCCTTGATTCCGGCGGCCGGGTCCTCGTCGCCGACGAAGAAGGGGCCGCAAACGGGCTCCTCGCCGACCTCGGCAGTTCCATGAGAGTCCGGCCCGGGACCCTCGCCAGCCTCGACCGCGACCACACCGACCCCGGGCTCTTCGTCGGATATGTCGTCGGGAACGCCACCTTCTTTGCCGGCGTCGAGACCGTCCTCGCGAACCGCCCCGCGGCGGTCGAAGGGGGCGAGCCGCTCCTCGAGACCTCGATCCTCACCTGGGACGACGCCGACGGCGACGGCCGGGTCACCGGGAGCGAGACGTTCGCAAAGGCGGTCATCTGCGCCCACGAAGGCAACCTCACCGTCCTCGGCGACCCGAGCCTCTTCGTCAACGCCATGCTCGCCGAGAACCCGGAGTTCATCGAAAATCTCCGGCCGGTCAAAATCGACGGCGTCCACAGCAGGACCGGCACCGCTAACCCGATCATCAACACTATAGTATGGATACAGGAGACGCCGCCGGCCGCGGCCGCCCTGGCCGCCCTGGCCGTCCTGCCGGTGGCCTGGCGCTTTGGGAGGAAGAGAGATGAATGACGACCTGACCAGACGCATCGAAACGATTGCAAACGCCTACGAAGATATCCGGCTGACCACCCAGCAGATGGTTGTCGGGAACCTCTCCCTCATCGAGGAGATCTTCATCAGCATGATCAGCGGCGGCCACCTCCTCATCGAAGGGGTCCCGGGAACAGCAAAGACCACCATCTGCAAGATCTTCGCCCGCCTCATTGACTACGATTTCAGAAGGGTCCAGGGGGCCGTGGACGTCCAGCCCGCAGACATCATCGGGGTCCGGATCTACGACCGGAACAAGAGCGAGTTCATCCTCCAGAAAGGCCCGATCTTCACGAACTTCCTGATGGTCGACGAGATGAACCGCTTAACCCCCAAGACCCAGAGCGCCCTGCTCGAGGCGATGAGCGAGCGCCAGACGACGATCGACGGGACCACCTACCCGCTCCCCGACCCCTACTTCGCCATCGCCACGCAAAACCCCCACGAGGCCGAAGGAACCTTCCCGCTCATCGAGTCCCAGTGCGACCGGTTCATGTTCAGCACCGTCCTCACGCACCTCGACGCGGCAAGCGAGCTCGAGATCCTCCGGCGGGAGCGCGCCGGCGAACTGGACTGGAAGATCTACCGGGACCGGATCGCCCCCCTCCTCAGCCCCGCGGATGTCGCGGCCATGGCCGCGACCGTCCGGGAGGTCAGGGTCGATGCAGCGGCCCTCGCCTACATGCGCGACATCGTGCTTGCCACGCGGTCCCACGGCGACATCCGGCTCGGCGCGAGTTCCCGTGCCTCGATCGCCCTCCTCCGGGGTTCGATGGCCCGGGCGGCCCTGAACAACCGGACCTACGTCATTCCCGACGACACCCGGGCGCTTGCCCCCGCAGTTCTCCGCCACCGCCTCCTCCTCACCCGGGAAGCGGCGATCACCGGGGTCACCGCGGACGCGGTCATCACCGAGATCTTAGAGACGGTCGGGGTGTCCTAGGGATGATCCGGCCGACCCGGGCGACCGGGGGGATCGCGGCCCTCGCCCTCGCCCTCGCCGTCACGGCGCTCCTCCTCGCGAGCCCGGCCGCGGCCCTCGCCGCCGGCTCCCTCCCCCTCTTCCTCCTCTGGCGGGGCTGGCGGTTCGAGCGCGATCTCGCGGCTGCTGCCGGATCTCTTACGGTAAACCGCGAGGTCGACCGGACGATCCTCCGGCAGGGGACGGCCGCGACCGTCCGGGTACGGGCCGACCTTGCCGTCCCGGCCGGGATGACGGTCCGGGTGCGCGACCTCCCGCCGGCGGTCGCGGTCGGTGAGGGCGTCCTCTCCCCGCCCGGCAAGACCACAACCTACACCATCCGGTTGATGGCCCCCGGGGAGACGTCTTTTGCGGGCGTCGTCATCGAGGCGAGCGACGCCTTCTTCTCCCGCGACCTCGTCTGCCGGCAGTTCAACGCCCCGCACCTCCGGGTCTTCCCCGCCGGGACCACCGAAGCCGGCCGGGGAAAAGGGGCCGGCCGCGGAGACGCCGAGGTGGACCGGCGGGCCTCTAGACCGGAAGGCCGCGCTTACCGGACAGGGTGTCCGCGGGTTCCGGCCCTACCGCACGGGCGACGACCCCGGGCAGATCGACTGGAAGGTCACGGCCCGGCGCGACGCCTACTACATACGACAGCTGGCCGGGCTTGAAGGCGGGGCGCCCCTCATCGCCGTCGACCTCCCCTCCCGGGCCGGCGACGACCCGGCAGCCTTCTCCCAATTCTCGATGGCCGTCTGCGGCGCGGTGGAAGGCGCGATCAACTCCCGCGACGGCTGCTGCCTTCTGGTCATCGCCGGCCCCGAGATCGTCCGGTTCCTCCCCCGGACCCAGGATATCCGCGAAGCCCTCGCGGCCCTGGGGGGGCTCTCACCCATCGAGCCCCGCGCTCCCCTCTACCGGGCGCCGGGACCCGCCGTCCTCGCGGCCCGGGCCCGGGCGGCCGGGCGCGGGGAGGGGGCGTACCGGGAAAAACTCGGCGGCGTCCTTTCTGCGTTTGCGGCAGAGAGCCCCGCACCCTTCGCGGCGGCGGTGCGGGCGGCGCTCGGCCGGGCGGATGCCGCGGAGGTCCGGGTCTACTCCCTCCTCCCGGCGGGCGACAGAAGCCACCTCGTCCAGCTCGCCCACGAAGCAAAGGTCCGGGGGATGCGGGTCGTCCTGAAGGCTCCCGCCGGCGCCGGGACCATCCCCGGCATCGACGCCGTGGAGGCGCTCTGATGGCGGCCGACCGGCGGTTCCTCCTCCTCTGTGGGGGCGAGGTCCTGGTCGTCGCCGTCGGCGATCTCGTGGTCGCCCTCGTCCTCCAGGTGATCGTCCTTGCTGCATTCATCGAGCACCGGCGGGGTTACGCCGTCTTTGCGGCGGCCGCCGTCCTCTTCGCCGCGGTCCTCTACGCGGCCGGCAGCATCGCCCTCCTCGGCCTCGCGGTTGCCCTCGGCTGCGGCTACGTCGCCCTCACCCTCCAGGACTACCGGCTCGCGCTCCGGGCAGGAGAGAAAGCATGACGACTGAAAACAACCCCTACCGGGCGGCATTCCTCCTCATCGTCGCCGCCGCCGGCCTCCTCGTCATCGCGGCCGCGACCGGGAGAGGGGACATCACCACCGCAACGGTCGTCCTCGCGGGGGCCGGGTGCTTCATCGCCGGGGTCTTCCTCCTCGCGCTCAACAAGGGCGAGCCCCTCGACCCGGAGATCGCCGCCCTCCTCCCCGCCCAGGGGACGATCACCATCGCCACCCTCTGCGCGGACCTCGGGGTCCAGGGCGACGCCCGGTTCGTCCCGGACGAAGGGACCGTCATCGAGGTGATCCCGGTCGCCGGCACCCTCCCCGGCAAAACCGGCGACGATTACTCGTATATCACCCGCGACGGGGAGTGCGCCGTCCGGATCGTCCCGGCCTGCACTCCGCTCCTCGCCCGCCTTCGCGAAAAGCACGCCCTCGAAGTCCCGACTGAGGACGAAGGCCTCCTCGCCTGCATCGTCGAGGTCTGCGATGACCTCCTCGAGGTCGCCCAAAAGACCGAGGCCGTGAGAGACGGCGAGAACATCGTCGTCACCCTCACCGGCTACCGCCTCATCTCCGGCTGCGAGACCGTCCGGGCGGCCTCGCCGAAGTGCTGCACGATGGTCGGCTGCCCGGTCTGCAGCCTGCTCGCCGCGATCGTCGCCCTCGGGAAGAACGTGCCCACAACGATCGAGCACGTCAGCGTCGATGAAAAAAGAGGAGTTCTCCGGGTTATCCTTACCGGGCCCGCACCCAGAGGTGCAGGTCCCGGTAACTTGCGTTGATCCGGTCCTGTCCCACGACATCCTCGCCGGGAATTGTCCCGGTGAAGAGCAGAAACTCAATCCTGTTGTAGTTTGTCGAGGGGACCGAGAAGTCCCAGGCCAGTTCGCGGGTCTCGTTGTGAGGCACCGTCACCACGAACCGGTCGAGGGTCTCGGCCGTGTGGATGGTGGACGTATTCGTCGCGGAATCGAAGGTCTGGTTGAGGGCGAGCGCCTCGACCGTGTAGGAGATGTCCCGGTACTCGTGGTTCCCGACCCCGATCATCAGCGACTGGGTCGACCCGGCCGGAAAGTCGGTCGGGTAGTCCGCGGCCTTCCCCTTCGAACCGAGGATGTAGAACTCGGTGAAGTGCTCCCCCTCTTTTGGCACCGCGATGACGTAGGCGGTCGTCGCGAGCGCAGCCACGATCGAGACGACGAGAACGACGGAGAGCCCCCGGTCGAGCCGGGAGGCTTCAGGATCGAAGAGTTCCAGGCGGGCCGCACCAAGCATCGCCCGGGCCGGGACGGAGAAGCGCTCGCCGGCCGGGAGGAGGAGGCGCCGGTACCAGGCGATCGCCGTCATCGCGAGGGTGAAGAGGGTGAGCGACGCGAGAATCGGGTCGAGCCGGATCCCCCAGGGGGTGTAGTTCAGCGCAAGCCCGATGAGGGGGACGACGGCGATCGAGAGCCCGAACGAGAGGGCGACCCGCTCGATGCCGTCGAGGTCCCCCTTTGCCGGGAAGAGCGCGGCGATCAGGGCGTAGCCGGGGATGAAGAGGACCATCGCCACCCCAAAGAGGATCCGGAGAAAGCTCTCGTTCAAGACCGGGACGTAGACGCAGGATAAGGTCGCGGCCGTGACGGCGGCGACCACGATGAGGTCGCCGGGAACGTCCCCGGCGGCCTCGAGGATCAGGGGTTGCTGGTCATCAGTCGTCATGGGTTGATCGTGTCAGCCCCTTCTCTTCCAATCAAGCATCAAGATTGCGAAAGCAATGACCGGGAGGAGGGGGGCGACCGGCGCGGCGGCAGGCGTCGTCGTCACGGAGACGGTCGTGGAAGTCGCGGCAGGCGTGGCGGTCGTCACGGTCGTGGCCGTCTGTTCAGGCGCCGATGCGGCGACGAGGAGGACGTAGGACCCTCCCCGGGCGACCGTGGTCGTGATATGGTCGCCCTCGATCCTCGACGGGACCGCCGTCCAGGCGCCGTCCTCGTACCGGGCGATCGTCGCGGTAGTACCGGCCGCCGGGAGGGAGAAGGAGAGGGTCGCGGCAGGGTCGAACTCCCGGTCCACGGGGGTCACGGCGTAGGCGCGCCCGGCCGTGGACCAGCCGGCGGGGAGAGTGCCCTGGGCGGAGAGAGCGAGGAGCCCGGCGCCCCCGGTATCGGTCCCGGTGAGGCTGGCCTTCCCGTCGGCCGAGGTCACCGTCGCGGAGCCGGGGGTGGGACCGGTCGAGCCGCCGTTACCCCCGTTACCCCCGCTGCTGCCCGGGGAGGAGGTGGCGGTCGCCGTTGCCGTCGGCGTCGGGGAGGAGGACCCGATGGCGATCGCCCGGGAGAGGGCCTGGCTCCCGTCGACGAAGACGGTGACCGTCGCGGTGCCCTGGTCGACCCCCTCGATGGCAAAGGAGATCGTGCCGTCATTGGGCCCCTGCTTCGTGCCGAGAACCGTCAGGTCGGCGATGATGCTCGTGGCGTTGGCCTCCCCGCGGAGGGTGACGAGACTGAGGGTGCCGGCAGGAATGTTGCGGGGCTGGCTGATCCAGAGTTCATCGTTACTGTCGGCGTTGTAGCGCATGATGACGGAGCCCCCGTCCGGCAGCTCCGCCGAGAGTTCGGTCCAGTTCGTCCCCTTCGTGTAGGCGTTCACCTCTCCCGAGGTGAGGGCGAAGGGGAGGGTGAGATCCCGGGCCGTGAAGGCAAACGTGCTGTTCGGGGTCGCGGCGAACTCACCGCGGATGCCGAGCGAGAAGGCAGCGCCGTCGGGAAGATCGTTTACGTTCACGGTGACCGTATCCCCGGACTCGATCGCGTCGGGGCTGATGCTGATCGTCGCCGCCGTTGCGGCCGGGACCAGGAAAAGTAACAGAAGCAAAAATATGCCGAATTTCGTCATAAACGGAGATCTCCTTTTGATAGATAGGATATAGGTAATTTTTGAGAACAAAAAAGGCTTATGGATGAATAGAGTGAACTGCCCCGGCATTTTGGCCGGGGTCTTCCCGCTCCGCTCCCGGATGCGACCTGCTATGGACCCGGAAGGGAGCCCATCACGACCGGACAGTGCTTCGCCGGTTCCCGGCGTAACCCCGGTCGACCATACGTGCATCCCCCGGGACAGTGGAGAATGCAGACAGACTGATCCTCCTCCATCCATATCCGCCGGGGTTGGTTCTGGCCGGTGAACGCGGCACCATCCGGGCGGAGTGTGCCGACAGAGGTTGCACGGCAGAATAGGTACCTTATGAGACGGCAATAGTCTGGTATTGTGTCAGCCCGGGCCGGATAATAACGGCACCTTTATGATGCCCTCTCATAATACTGAAGCCTGCACACAGGAGCCGGTTTAGCGTTCTCTATCTGTGTTCAAACCTCCCGCAAGGGAGTATCCGGTTCCTTCCAGCAACACACTATGGAGAGATGAGGAGACTATCATGATTTCAGAGCGAACTGCATTCCAGCTGGCTGTCGCCGTGGCCATTCTGGTTGCGCTGGCCGTTGCACCGGCTGCGGCACGGGAGATCACGACAGGTGGCACCGTCTATGTCGGGGAAGAGAACCTCAACCTGAGCCCGGTCTTCAATGCCCCTCCGGTCGTCCTTTCAGGGCAGGGGGACCTCACCGATCCTGCCGGGAGCGAATGGATCGTATCTGGTGACGGATCGGCCGGTATGTCCGGGACCCTGGTTTACTACAGCAGCATATCAACGCCGAGTTCCGGGACTATCGGGCAGACCATCGCGGTAGCCGACGTCACGGACTTTGAACTGACCGCTTCTGCGGTTGGAACCGCGACCGGTACCTGGTATGCGTTCACCGACGGCACCCCCCTCTTCGATCCGAGCCGGGCTGCCGGTGTTGTCTTCATCGAGATCCCCGCGACGGGTCTTGATGTTCTGCTGGGAGATACCGGCACCGCTTCTGTGAACGGGATGTCCGTAACCCGGGAGAGCAGCATCCGCTTCCGAATTGATCACAACCTTGGAGACCTTCCGAACGCCGCCATGGATATCCGGGTTACCGTGCCTGCCGGCGGTATGCTGACGGTCTTTGAAGGCGTGGACCTCAGTGACCTGGCTCTTACTGACAGTCCGGAGGTCACCACGGTTCCCATCATGCTCGGAAGCGCCGATGTGGGGTTCTACACCGCCGAGGCGGTCTGGCCCGCTGCCTCTGACTTCTACGGCAAGGGCTATGACTCAAACCCCGTGACCTTTGAGATCGTCACCCGAACGCTCGCCATCACGTCTGATAAGGATACGGTTGTCCGCGGCAACAGCTTCACCGTGACCGTCACCGGCGAGCCGAACAGGGATTACCGTCTCTCTGTCAGGGATATCGCCGGTCTTGCCCCCGGAGAGTACCCGGTGAGCGTCCCCGGCCAGGTCGGTGTTACCCTCCTCACTCCTGCTGAGGCGAAACTCACGACCACCGCCGCCGGCACCCGGTCCATCCAGTTCGACACCGACCAGAGCACCCACAACCGGGCTTTCACCATCTGCGTCGAGGACCTGGCAGACGCGACCCTCTACGATGAGGTCACGGTCCAGGTCGAGCCGGGCGTCGTCACCGTCACGGCACCCGGCACCGGTGATTATGCCAGGGGCGAGGAGATCGTCTTCTCCGGGACCAACACCGACAGCGGCACCACCTACCTCTTCCTGACCGGCCCGAACCTTGATCTCAACGGCGCCAGGCTTGAGAATATCAGCGTGAAGGTTAGCACCGGCGACGGCAGCACCTTCACCCGGGCGACCGTCCAGGCTGACGGCACCTGGTCTTACCGGTGGAACACCGCCGATGTCGACCAGATCCTCGATGCCGGCATCTACACTGTCTATGCCGTCTCACAGCCCTGTAACAAAGGGAGCCTCAGCGGCGCCCGGTACTCGACGGCATCATTCCTGCTCCGGTCCCCCACCCTCACCGCAGAGGCCTCCGGCCCCACCCTTGTCCCGGGTGACGGGTATCGGATAGGCGGGATGGCGACAGGAGCACCGGACTCCGTCCAGGTCTGGGTCATCGGCCCGGACTGCCGGATACTCGGGGATCGGGCGCCGGTTGAAGGCGACGGCACCTTCGAGTATCTCCTCGAAGGTGAACAGACCCGCAAATTCATCCAGAGCGGTCCGTACTACGTTGTCGTCCAGCATCCGTTGATCTGGAACGAATTTGAGGTCTTTGCCAACGATACCGGATTTCTCTTTGCACCCGATATGGCTCCCGTGGACCTTACAAAACTCCCGGCATCCGACGCAGTGAACACGCTGCTCGGCGCCTTTGACTCCATGTATGTCGGCGATATCTACACCAAGTTCACATTCTCAGTGGTGAAGGATTTTAAGATCTGGATCAACCCGATCGACGATCAGGCATACGGCGAGACCATCACGATCGCCGGCGATACCAGTTACCCGGCAGGCACGGTGTTGACCTACCGGATAACCGCAGAGGAGAGTGGGGCTCGTATCCTCTCCGGGGAGGTCATGGTAGCCGACGGGAGAGTCTGGAGTTTTGATCTGACGACTGCGCTCGAGCCGGGTGCATACAGCGTCCGGGTCGTCTCCCCGGACGGACTGGTCTCGGAGACCATGCCGTTTTACGTCTGCGACAACATCATCCACCCGGTCACTCCGGCAGGCGCCACCTACAGGATAGAGAGCATCCGGACGAACCCTCCACTTGGCGAACTCTCTCCCGGTGAGAGCCTCGCCCTTGCCGGGGTCATCGATACGCCCTGGGCCGAACACCTGGCGGGCCTTGAGTTCTCCACCGATCTCGAAGACCCGTACTGGTCTTACGATCTCGAACTTGACGGGGTGACGGTCTATACCGGGTCCCGGTACTCCAGGTCTTTCGGGCTCTCGGCATTCGAACTCGATTACGGGCAGGATGTCCGTCTCCGGATCTTCCTTGACGGCATCGTGCCGGAGGGGAAAGCGGAGAGCCCGGTGCTTCTTGGTCTTCTTGAACGCGACGCTAAAGGAGAGGTCGTGCCGAAGAGCGAGTACAGTCTCCTGCTCACTCCCGACGTAGACGGCCCCTGCCTCACCCTCTCCCCGGGCTGGAACTTCATCTCGGTCCCCCGCCCCCTTGCGGGGGGCAACGACACCGCGGCGATCTTTGCCGGCGTCGATACCGACGGCCGTTCGGCCTTCCGGTACGACACCGCTGCCGGAGACTGGATAAACCTCCAGGAGACCGACCGCCTCGCCCCCCTCGAAGGGATCTGGATCTACTCGACCGGTCCTGCGACGGTCCCCCTCAACTTCTCGACCGACCTCCTGGCCCCGCCGTCGGAGCGTGCCCTCGTGGCGGGCTGGAACGCCGTCGGGATCACCGGCACGACCCCTCCCGCGGCACGGGACGCCCTCCTCTCCGTCGACGGGCAGTGGACGACCCTGATCGGGTTCGACGCCCAAACCCAGGCCTTCGAGACGGGGATCATCAACGGCGGGAGCGGCACGAACACCGACAGCAGGTTGGTCTACCCCGGCCGGGGCTACTGGCTCTACATGACCGGGCCGGGCACCCTCTGTGCCATAGGGGTGTGATGCGGGTGAGACCGGTCCTCGTTCTCCTCCTCCTCCTTGCCCTTGCGGCCCCTGCGGCTGCTGTCCCTCTCCTTCCCATGGAGTTCTCGGGCTCGGTCACGATCGACGGGAGCCCGGCGCCGGCCGGGACCGTCGTCACCGCCCGGATTAATGGCAGCGACTGCGGGTCGCTCGCCCTGACAACTGCCGGGGCCTATGGCGGGGGTGGCCCCCTTTTTGAGCGCCCGGGCGTCCGCGGGGGGGGGCGGGGTGGCCCAAAAAAGGTCGCCTTCTTCCTCGCCCCGGCCCCCCCACCCGCCTCGATCTCACGACAACGAAGGTAAAGGGTGATTTCAACAACAACGGCAGAGTGGACATCGGCGATGTCTCCAGGGTAGCCTATATGGTCGTCGGGAAGGAGGCGGCCGACCCCGCCGCCGACTTCAACGAGAACGGTGCGGTCGACATCGGCGACGCGGCGAAGATCGCTTACTACTTCGTTGAGAAGATCCCGGCGCTCTGATGAGAGCGGACGGAAGGAACTCACTTTTTGGAGGGCATCGCCCAGACCCATGAGGCTGTTGTTGAAATTCCCTTTTACCCGAATAGAGAGGGCATCGGGGAGCAGTGCTGTCTTCCCGCCAGGGTTTTCGGGATGGCTGCCGTTGCAGGGATGCCCGATCCTTCTCTGATCCGGTTTGGCACGACCATCCGCGTAATGTCCGTTAGCTCATTCCAACCCCCGGGTTCAAAGATAGAGCGAACTCCGAGCACTCTTCTCGAATGATTGCCGGCAGTGATGAGGGATGCCGTATCGAATGTTATTTAGTGGGCGAAAAACCCTTTAGAAAGATTTAATGCAGCCTCAACCAACAAAATGTTCATATGATATGGGTGAGTTTATCGGCAGTTAAGGCTCGACGCTGCTACACTGTACACAAGGGTGTGCTGTTATCCAATCATGGCACGCCAATTCTCCCGTTGAAATCCAGCCGTCCCGGGATTCTGTGATCCTCTATGACAAAGTCTGTTGCTGTGTTGTTCTTCTTCGGACTCATCTTCTGTATGGGTTTTATCCCCGTATCGGCTGCTGTTGCGGACGGTGAACTGTGGGAGTGGTACGGCTCAGGGAACTCTGCCGGCCAGATTGTCCTCTCGCCTGAGACGCTCGAGCGATTCGAGAGACCGATGATGTTCACGAACACATCAGGAGAAGATGAGGTCGATAGAACTGAAGTACAAATGAGTACAAAGCCGGAAAAAAGTGCAGGCCTGCCTCTCCCGGCAACTGCCCAGGAAAGGCCCCTCTATGACCCGGGATCGATCATCATCCGGTTCAAGCCGGATGTGGCAAGTTCCCCGTCCCTGTTGGCGCAGGTGTCGGAGACAACGCACTCTCAAACCGGCTCGGTTGTCACCATGGACTATAGCGACATCGGCCTTTCAGGTATGCAGGTGTTACAGCTGCCGGAAGCCCTGTCGGTGACTGAAGCCGTCGATGCCTACTCCCGGAACCCGGATGTCCTCTACGCTGAACCCAACTACTACTATTATGCCGATGCCATGCCGGACGGACCCCAATACCAGGAATTGCCGGACTTCACGCCCGCACCCACGGCCCCACCCGCCCAAGGAGGGGGAGGCGGGGCGGGCCGTATTCCAAACGATCCTGAGTTCGGCAAACTCTGGGGCTTGCACAACACCGGGCAGACAATCAACGGGAGAACCGGCACCACGGACGCTGATATTGACGCACCGGAGGCCTGGTCGATCACCACAGGATCCCGGGATGTGATCGTTGCCGTCATCGATTCCGGAGTCATGTATACCCACCCGGACCTCGCTGCAAACATCTGGACAAATCCGGGGGAGGTCCCGGACAACGGATTCGATGACGACAACAACGGATACATCGACGACGTCTACGGTTGGGACTTCTACGATGCCGACAACGACCCCGGTGACTTCAACGGCCATGGCACGCATTGTGCCGGGACCATTGCCGCTGCCGGGAACAACTCCCTCGGCGTCGCCGGAGTGATGTGGGATGCAAAGATCATGCCCCTCCGGTTCCTCGGTCCGGATGGGAGGGGGGATACTGCAGGTGCAGTCCTCGCTATCCGGTATGCAACCGAGATGGGTGCGGACGTCATCAGCTGCTCCTGGGGCGGGGGCGGTTACAGCCAGACGTTAGCAGATGCGATCGCTGAAACTCCGGCACTGGTCGTCTGTGCTGCGGGAAACGAAGCCCTGAACAATGATCTTAATCCTCACTATCCATCGTCATATGCGAGTGAGAACATTCTCGCCGTCGCCGCAAGCACCAACACTGAGCAACTTGCATCGTTCTCGCACTTCGGGGCGACATCCGTGGACGTTGCAGCGCCCGGGGAGTATATTCTCAGTACCTGCGTCACCAAGGTGACAGCCTTCTCCGACACCATGGACTCGCTGGAGGCGTGGGACGCCGATGCACTGTGGGGGTTGAACACGGTCTATTACACGAGCGCCCCGTCCGCAGCGGACGACAGCCCCGGTGGCTATTATTCACCCAATACAAATGCATGGCTGACCACGAAGGATCCCATCAATCTAAATGGCCTGCAGGGGGCGACACTCTTCTTTAACGCCAGGTGGGACCTGGAAGACGGTTATGATAAACTCCATGTTATTTCATCTCCTGATGGTGAGACGTATTATTCACATGGCAACCTTACCGGCTCAAGTGAGGGGATATGGTATACTGTTACCGTCCCACTCAGCATGTACGATGGAAATCCGGTATACATTGGATTTGCTCTTATAAGTGATGGTTCAGGCCAGAGGGACGGTGTTCTCATCGACGATGTCGACGTCGTGGGTATAGAATCGCTCTCCGCAGGTTACGCGTATATGTCCGGAACCTCGATGGCTACCCCCCACGTCTCCGGGGTTGCCGGGCTGGTTCGATCGGTCAATGCGTCCCTGAGCGCAACGGAGATGAAAGAGATCATCCTCGATACGGTGGATACAAAACCGGCATACACTGGAAAGATGGTCTCAGGAGGAAGGGTCAATGCATACGAGGCAGTGAGGGCAGCTGCCCCGGTAACTGCTCAGCCACCTTCGATTGTGTCCAATAAAGACAGCGTGATTCACAGTTATAATTTCATCGTAACGGTCTCGGGTGAGCCTTCCAGACCCTACTGGCTCTACGTCAGGGACGCCGGTCTCCCCACTGCGGCGGAGTATCCCCTGATCGCACCCGGACAGGTGGGGGTAACGCCTGGCGTGGAGATGGCTGACATCACGGACGTTGCAGACTTCACCGACACCAGGGCTCAGATCGCCACCAGTGCAGGTGGAACACGTATGGTCGAGTTCAATACAACCCACGCCACCAGAGCCCAGAATTTCACGATCACGGTCGTCGACCCGGTTGACACCGCCCTATCCGACGACGTTGTGGTAACGGTTGAGCAGGGCGCTGTCACCCTGTTCCCCTCCGGCACCGGTTTCTACTACGTCGGTGAGGAGATCACCCTCTCCGGTACGAACACCGACAGCGACACTGTCTACCTCTTCCTGACCGGTCCGAACCTCAACACCAACGGCGTCAGGCTTGAAGACCTTGGCGTGCCGTTGATGGACGGCACTCCGGCAACCTTCACCACGGTGGATGTCGAGGCCGATGATACCTGGTCCTACAGGTGGGACACCGCCAGCCTCAATGGGACCCTTAACTCCAGTGGCTACACGATCTACGCCGTCTCTACCCCGCGGGACAAGGCTCACCTCTCCGATGCCGTCTACGCCACGACCACCATCCAGCTCAGACCCGCCTTTATCACCGCCGAGGCTTCCAGCACCATCCTTACCCCGGGCGACGAGTACCGGATCGCCGGGATCGCAGGGGGAGCGCCGGCCAGCGTGCAGATCTGGATCTTCGGCCCGGACTACTACGGCGGTTACGATGGGGCGCTGGAAGTATGGTCCGCCAGCGTTGAGGGCGACGGCACCTTCGAGTACGTCCTGGAGGAGATTACGACCTACGCTCTGCAGGAGGGGCAGTATTACGCGGTCGTCCAGCATCCGGTAGATTATAACTTCGGGGTCATGGCCGACACCGCCACCGGAGTGATATACGGAGAGGGCGTCGCCAACGTGACACTCACTACCCTCCTGGCCTACGACGCTGCAACTGCTCTCATCACTGCCCTGGACTCGCCGGGTGTCGATGACATCTACGCCCGTCTCAACTTCGAGGTCGTTGACGCAACCCTGCTGGCAGACTTCGCTGCCAACACCACCGCCGGCACCACCCCGCTCACCGTCCAGTTTAACGACACTTCGGCCGGCAGCCCAATGTCGTGGTCCTGGGCGTTCGGGGACGGCAACACATCGACCGTGCAGAACCCCGTCCACACCTACAGAGCCCCGGGCACCTACACCGTGAACCTCACGGTCAGCACCGCGAGCGGCTCGGACACGCTCTCAAGATTGGACTATCTCACCGTCACAAACATGAAAGGTGATTTCAAAGGAGACGGCAAGGTGGACATCGGCGACGTCGCCCTTGTCGCGCATATGGTCGTCGGAAAAGCGGCACCCAACCCCGCCGCCGACTTCAACGGGAACGGTGCGGTCGATATCGGCGACGCGGCGAAGATCGCCTACTACTTCGTTGAGAAGATCCCGGCGCTGTGATTGGAATCAGGAGGGGCAAAACCCTTCCTATCTCCTGATGTGACAATCCTGGGAGTCCAGGCCTCCTCCGTGCTGGTTGCCGGGCTCATAAAACACAAGTATAATATTGCACCAAATTGAAAATGAACATCAGCGAGGGCAATAAATGCGGTATTCCAGTTTTATAGTATTCTGTCTGGCGGCATGCATGCTGATTGCAAGCGTGAGTGCAGAGACCCGGATTGCAGCGCCGGGGGGCTCCTTTGAGGAGACCGCCGATCTTCCCGTCATCATCTCCGGGGTTACAGCGGCGACCGGCGTGGGGTTTGAATTGTCCTACGATCCGGACGTCGTCCGTATCGAGCGCATCTCCGCGAGCAGCGACATACCGGGGTCGAACGTGGTGCCCGGGATCGACAATGAGACGGGGTTTGCAAAGGTGGCCGTCACCAATACGCAGGGGATCTCCGCCCCGGAGCCTGCCTCCCTTGTCATCGTCCGGTTCACCCGCGTCGGGCCCGGCGGGAGCACCGTCGTCCTTCAGGAACCCCAGTGGAGCGATGCGCAGTTTATGGCGTTCAACTTCGATATCGTCGAGAACGGAAGCATCGACCCTCTGCAGACACCGACGTCCGCCCTGCCGTCGTCGGGCTCGGAGGAGTCCTCCTCCAGTGCTCCTGCAGCAACCCCGACCCCCGAGAGCACTCCAACTCCTGTGCTCACCACTGCCGCGCCTGAAGCAACGACTGTACTCCCGGTATCTTCGGACGAAACCATCGAGGCCACTCCTGCCGCATCTCCGGGTATAACCGCAGAGATTACACAGCCACCTGTCACACCAACGGCAGCTTCAGGCTTCTCTATGGCGACCGTTTTTGCTGCGGGAGTTTTTGCCGTCGCGCTTTTGCTGTATCGCCGCTCTTGATTGAGTACAGCCGGTGCGATCCCCCCGCATCTCTTCTTTTGCCGGTGATTTTTATTGATCATATAGCATCTCCCTTCTGCAGGTAGAGAAGCGTCACAATGTATTCGCGATGATGTTTATAAAGGCCGTTTTAAAACAGATCTTTTCTATAAAATGTTGACAATATGGCCTGAAACAAATGGATTAAATTTAAGTAATCGGAAGGGGAACAACTCCAGCATAGCCTGCTTGAACGAGGCTGACTTAGAAGTGCTGAGCCGGATCTGAATTCCACCACATCCTGAACGATCATAAGCGCCTCTGTGTGCTCCTGGTAGCAGGTGAGGTGTCCCGGCGCATGTTCTCGAAAACAGTGAGCAATAAACGCCCGAACTGACTTGTGAGTAGAAGCACGAAGGGAGAAACACGAAAACTGTCTTGTAGAAGAGGTTGATCTCTATGAAAAGGTATTTACTGTCATTATTACTTTTTGCGCTCTGCATGCTGGTAACGGCTGCAGGTGCTGCAACGATCGTTGCCCCGGCACATCCCCATGGTGGGCTCTTGCCGCCGGGCACGACCGGGGTTTACCCGGTTGCCGTCGGCGATCTGACGAACGCTCAAGGAGTTACGTTTAACCTGACGTTTGACAACACCCTGTTGTTGGTTGAAAGCGTCTCGGCCAACGACACCATTCCGGATTCATCGGTCGAGGCGAACATCGATAACGAGCACGGGTGGGTAAACGTGAGCGTCACGAACACGGCGGGCATAACCGCCGGGTACATCTGGCCGCTCCCCCCGCTTGTCGATATCACGTTCCGTGCCACCGAGAACGAGGGTGAGTCGGCGGTGAAGTTTGCGGGAACTCCGATCTACAGTCAGGGGTTGTTCGAGCCGGTGTACTTTGATTCGATCTATGATGATGGTTCGATCGCGGTCCGGAACCCCTCTACGATCTGGGCTCCCGCTGGCACGCTGGCTTCCGGGCAGCCCGGCACCTTTGCCGTCGGCGTGGAGAACGTCACCGGTGCAACGGAGATCCAGTTTCTGTTGATGTTTGATGGGTCAGAGCTCATCGTCGACGATATTGCACCGGCGGCGCCGGGTGTGGTGATAACCAGTGCCTCCGCCAATAACGGCGCTTACGAGTTTGGGCCGGTCGCTCTTGAGTCCATACCCGAGGAGGTGCGCCAGAACCTGCAGCAGACTCCTCATTATTACAACACGGTGTGGGTGGAACTGGAGATCCCGGGCGGCCTCACTGCAACAGGGCCTACCGAGATCGTTGATGTCACGCTCCGGCCGACCAATCTTACCGGTACAAGCGAGCTCAGTCTTAACTACGGCTGTACCTACCAGAATGAAACCGGGTCGACGCATTTCTTCGATCTTCAGACACCCGGCCAGATCGTAACAAACGGCGGCGGCAGCTATCCGGGCCTCGGCGAGTTCAGAGCCCCGACGGCCACTATCGACGCCGGGTCACAGGAGGTGCTCCCGATCATGGTCCGGTCCCTGGGCAACGCAGATGGAGCGTATATCTCGGCTGAGTGGAACTCTACTATCATAAATATCACGTCGGTATCCCTGAATGCAACCGCACAGGAAGCGGGCGTGACGTTTGACGGGTACATCGATTCATACGACTATGAGCCGGTTGGGTACCTGTATGCCTTCATCGAGAACCTGGAGAACCTGGACACGGCTTCGTGGACCCCTGTTCTCGATCTCGTGGTGGCGGCAAACGCCACGTCTGGACAGACCCCTATGGACCTCTTCGTCTCTGAGATGTTCACAGCCCCTCGTGAGAACGTCACTATCATGTACCCGGTCGCTTCGATCGAGAACGGGCTGATCTCCATCACTGTTCCAGAGAAGGCGGACCTGAGGGGCACCCTCATCGACCCGGTCCGGTACGTGAAGAAGCATGCCGACGGGAGCCTGCACTTCACCCAGACGATGGTCATCGAGAACATCGGTGTCAAGACCGTCACTGAGATGTTCAAGATCCAGGGCGAGTTCGGATCGAGCAGGGCCGATGTCGACGTCTCGGACGACATCGCTCCCGGGGCGAGCATTACCTATCACATGACGGTGAACGTCGTGCCCGGCAACAACGGGACCCAGGCTATCCTGACCGATGAGGGCTCTGTGAAGCGGTACGACATCACCACAGGCGGGAACATCTCTCTTGGAGACTACGAGATCGGGCTCGGCATCGATGTCGACAACGCCGTCGACGAGATCAACGAGGAGAACAACTACGTCCGGACCCGGGCGGAGATCACCTACCCCGACCTGGTCCCTGTCTGGGAGCCGGTGGGGCTCGTCAGCGGGATCCCGTCGAGCAACACAACCATCCTTGACACATCCCTCGCCCCCGGCGTCTGGGACATCACGATCGGCGCTGAGAACATCGGCAACGTCTTCGCCTTCCCGACCACCCTGCACTACTCGGTAAACGGTGGAACTCCGCAGGCCTACTCCGTGCCGAGGCTGGAACCGGGCGAGAACTGGACGAAGACGGTCAGCATCAATGTTGGCCGTACACCGCTTGTGTACCGCGTCGAGGTCAACGCCAACCGGACGGAGGAGGCGGAGACGGAATATGAAAACAACATCTATACGGATTCCGTCGGCTCCGGAGCCCCGGTAACGGTCGTCCTTCCGGACATCAGCGGCTCGAGCGCCGACGGTGCCGAGGTGGCGATCCGGATCACAAACATCTCAGGCATGACGCCCGTCACGGCGTTCCAGATACCCCTGATCTACGATCCGACGGTCTGCTACAACTCGACACCGGTCACGGCGATGCCGGGTGTCACTGTTACGACATCCTACGGGAGAATTACGCTCACCGGAACCGATCTGACGGCGCTCACGAGCGACGCCGAGATTGCGACGTTCACGATGAACGCCCGCACGGACTCCGGCAGGACGTCGATCCTTGACTCGCAGACGAATGCGTACGTAAAGACGACCGGAGGCGCATACCTTGAGCTCGAGATCGCTCGCGGCAAGTTTGTCCAGGTGAATGAGACCGACGCTGCCGTCTCCATCTTCGCTTCACCGAGCGGGTCTGCCAACCAGAACCAGACGGTATCGGTGACGATCCAGAACCAGAAGTCAAACCCGGTCGCCGTCTCCGCCAACCTGACCGTGAATGGCGGTGAGGTCTGGGAGATGCAGGACATCAACCTCGCCGGCCGTGCAAGCAGGACGTTCACTGTCGATACCTGGAAACCGACCGATGGTGGCACCTACACCCTGCAATCAACCATCACCGGGGACGATGTTACGGACGGCAACGTCGCTTCGCGGAGCATCGTCATCGACAACTACGACCTGGAGCTTACCAATCAGAACAAAGAGTATTGGGGCTACTGGTACGGCTACAACAACTCCGTCCTGAAGAACGAGTACTTCGTGCTCGGAACCTACTTCACGGCGAACCAGGCAGGCATGGTGAATGCAACCGTTGCCATTACGTATCCCAACGGGACGCCGGTCGACCTGACCGATAACTCCGTGTTCGAGTTCTACTACTATTACCCGGCACAATACCCTGTGTACGCGTATGACTCGGAGTGGAACAGCGTATCCTGGTATTACATCCAGCCAAAACAGCTTGGAACGTTCAACTACAGCATCACACTTGAGGCAAAAGGTCAGAGCGCTTACGTCAACGGCACCATCAAAGTCAGGGAGCCCAACGTCGACATCAAGGTGATGAACACCACCATGGTCACGAACGAGCCTTCAAAGACCCTGGCGTTCCCGGTCTTCGTCCGGACGCCATCCGAAGGCCAGAACGTGAAGCTCCTCCTCGCGGCCGGTGCCGACGGCAGGACCATTCAGGGGCTGACGTCGATCATCGGCTACCCGCACGGCTGCCCTGAACAGACGATGAGTCCGGCGTTTGTGGCGCTCCGCGTGAAGCAGTACTATGCAGAGCGGGGTGCCCTGACACCTGAGATCAACCAGACCATCCAGCAGACGATGCAGAACGCACTCGACCGCATGAACGCACCCAACGGCGACAATGCCCAGCAACTCGCAGGCCAGCCGTATGGTGACCGCTCCGGCGGATGGGCCTGGGGCAAAGACACATGGTCGACCCCCTCGATGTTCTACACGTTCTACACGAATTACGTGATCACCGAACTCAAGAAGGACATGGATGCCGATCCCGGATTCTGGAACGTCGATGCAAACATGGATGGGATCGACCTTAACGCGAGCGCGAACTGGCTGATCCAGAAGCAGAAGGATGAAGGATACTGGTCTGACTGGGGCTACATCTCCAACGACGTCGAGTGGACCGGGTTCATCTCCGAGAACCTCGCAGGCGAGTACCCGTACCTGAACGAGACCATGAAGGGTGCGGTGAATGTATCGCTTGAGAAATCCTGCGCATGGCTGCTGGCCTACGATTACGATTCCACGAACGCGGATACCCAGGCGCTCTCGTACGCAATCATCGGGCTCGCCGCGATACGCGACCACGGCATCGGTGATGCCGGAGAGATCGACGCTGAGATTGATGCGTTAAAGACCAGACTTCTCGGAAAGATGGTCACTTCAGGCCTTGAGTCCTACTGGGACGATCAGAACCTGTGGGACACCTATGAGCCGACAGCAAGTGCGGTTCTCGCCCTCCATGAGGCCGGTGTTGATGCAACCGAACTATCGGGCGGTGTAAGTCACCTGATCGGCAACCGCGCCGGCCGCTCATACTCCGGTGGGTGGGGAAGCACCCGCACCAGCGCTGCGGTCATCAACACGCTGACCAATGTCGTGCCGCCGGCGAATATGGACTTCACCGTGGACGTCGAGATCAAGAGCCCGGCGGGTGCAACGGTCTGGTCACGCAACGACATCCCCTTCAACCAGGCCTCGTTCAGCTTCATCCATGAACTGACGGAGGAGGAACTGGACACACTGTATGGGTTCGGCGCCACGAACGGCACTGCAACCGTTGTCATCTCCGGGAAGACGGATGCCGATCCTGATAACGTTGCGAAGTTGAGCGTCTCGATCGACAGCTTCGAACAGGTCCCGGAGAGCATCGCGATCGCGACCATCCCTGAGAAGTACATCGACCCGATCGCGACCGATTTCGATCTGCAGATCGTTGCCCCGGCCCCGGGAGCGTTGAAGGAAGGAGATTCATGGGACGTTGGGTTCACCGTCAACAACAACTATGCTGACTCTATCGACCAGAGCGTGATGATCATCGAGATCCCGATCAGCAGCGCGGTGAACTTCACCGGCAGCGCTCTTGGATCGGATGCCGCGTACTATGTCTCCGGCGGTGAAACGAAGCGTATCTCGCACATGTACAATGCTACCGCGAAGGTGCTCTACATCTACCCCGGCTCCGACGACGAGTCCAGGCCGAGCGTTAATGCAGGCGAGTCCGAGACCTTCTTTGTCCCGCTGAAGTTCGGGACCTCAGGCAACACCACGGTCGAAGCGCGGGTCTACCCGATGTACAACGACACCTGGATGGCGCTCGGCAGCGGCGGCACCTACGTGTTGGGATACGGCAACGTCACGCTTGCCGCGGTGAACGAGACCGACGCACCGGTGACCGCTGACTTCTACGTGGACGGTAACAGCGTCGAATCGGGGCAGAGTGAATACAACACCCGGTTGCTTGAGGGCACCTACACGGTTGCCATCAAGAGAGACTCGGTATGGATCAACTCCACGGTAAACGTTGCACCGTCAGAGAGCGTCACCTACACGGCGCACTTTGCGAGCGACACCTCCGTCCCGTATATCGCGCAAGCGGAGGGCACGGCGGGCGAGATCCGGCTCATGCCCCCGGCGATCGAGGACACCACGGACGATGCCGGCCCGAACCGGTGGAATGCAGCGATAAAGGCGATGAAGTCGTTTAACTCGACCATTGCCAGCAGCGGCGGTCGTGCGACCATATCGGTCGAGATCCCGACCCTCACCCGGAGCATCGGAACGGTCGAACTGAACGATACCGTTGTGGTCAGGGTCCACACCGCATCCGGATGGTTCACGGTCCCGTCGAGCGGGTACAGTCTTGAGGGCGGCGTCCTGACACTGTTCAACATCGATACGGCGGACGTCGACCAGGTGTCCATCGGGTTCGAGGGGAGGAGGCTTGGTGATGTCGATAACAACGGTAGAGTGCAGACAGCAGATGCGATCTACATCGCACGGTATCTCGTGGGCTATGTCGATCTCAATAGCAATGCTGCGTTCTATGCGGATACCGACGACCTCGGAAGCGTCAGAAACGCGGATGCTATCATGGTCGCCCGCTATCTAGTCGGCTTGACTGATGACAATTTCCAACCGCTTTAGGTGATTTCAATGAGGATGAGTCATTTTTTTTTCATAGTTTTCACAACAGCACTGTTAGTGAATCCGGTATTAGCAGACTCCATTGTGATCGAGACGGAAGACGGTAATCATTACATATCGTTCCAATCGGATAAGCCGGTCTCAATATCGGGCTATAACGTCCAGTTGAACTTCTCCCCGGGTACTGAGATCCAGACATTGGAGCCCCTGCTGCCGTATGCGGGAGCGGTAAACATCCAGAACCAGAAAGGATATGCAAAGATCGTTGGTTTCACAACGGAGACAACCGCCCCAAAGCGGCTTGCAACTCTATCTTATTCCGGAACGGGGAATTTTGAGATATTGGTCATCGAACTTTACGACAGCGATCTGAAGCCGGTCTCTGTTACCAACCCGCAGGTGGTTCTTCCAGCATCACCAACGGCAACCCCAACCGTGCCCCCATACCAGCCGGCATCCGGATACATATCACCGGCAGGAACGGGCGTGAACACGGGGCAACAAGGTACCCCTGACGCTTCAACCGGGGTTCAGCCGATACCGGGCGTCGCGGTAACCAGCCCTCCGACCACTACGGCATCTACGACGTCTCAGGGATCATCATCCTCTACCGCAGGAGCGATGGATACGGCAGCTGCGATCACTCCGCTAACTTCCATCACCCCCGTCGAAACTGGAGCGAGCACAGGTGCACAAAAAACCCCAATTAGCACCCCTGCAATCTTAGGTGGATTAATAATCAGCCTAATTATCTGGAGAACTGGAAGAAAACCTATTTAAAATTAGAAGACTTTATTAAAACAACAGGTAAACGAGGAAAGGGAGAGTCATATGTCAACTATGCGCAAAGCATGCCTATTCATTGGCATACTACTCATTTTCTCCGCGCTTTTCGTCAATGGAGTTGCAGCAAAGCAGCTCCAGATTACATCTGCGACAGGAGATTTTGGGACTGAAATTTATCTGACTGGTAATGAGTCTGACCAATTATGCGGGTACAATCTTAGGATTGCCTGGGATCCGGCAGTAATGAATGTAACCGCAGTAACAAATGAGGGGATTGCCGGGAACTTCGTGTTGAATCCAACACCTCCTGCAGAAGCTGGATCCCTTAGAGTCAATTACCAAACAAGTGGCGTAAATGTAGCAAACCAGACCTTGATTAAACTCATCTGCAACGCAAAGGTCTTCGACGGTTCCTCCACCAATATTTACGTTGATACGGCGTATAACCTGCGTGAAGTCGATGAGCTGGTTGGAGGTGTTCCAACTGATGTGTGGGACCAGTATACGTTTGTGGATGGGACATTCACCACCACCGACTACACCGCGCCTACGATCAGCATCACCACTCCTACCGATGGTTCAACCGTCTCCCGGACGGTGAATGTCGCCGCGACCATCACTGATGTCGGCGGTGTCGATGCGGATTCCATCGAGGTCTGCATCGGCGGTGTCGAGGTAACTCCGACGCTCGTGCCGCTCGTGAACGGTTATACCGTGACCGCCCAGCGGGAGAACGTTCCTGCCGGCAACAACGTGCAGGTCCAGGTGTATGCGGAGGATCTTACCGGCAACTCCGCCACGCGGGATCACTACGTGACAGTTGCCGAGGCGGGCATAACGTTTGCATCCCCGGCTAACGGCACGTATACCAACGAGGCACAGCCGACTATCCTCGCGAACTTCGTGAAGGTGAACTGCACCACACTTAAGATGTTCATCAACAATGTTGATGTTACTGCATCCTGTGACTTGACCGGGGTCGGACCCGACGGCACGATCGCGCTCAACTATACCCGCTACGGCCCGCTTGCCGACGGCGCGTACCATGTCGTCGTGAACGGCACGAGCTCGCTTGTCCCGGGACAGGAGGAGTCCGATGATGTCTACTTCACCAAGGATACAGTTGCACCCGTTGTCTCGATCACCGGTATCGATGACAGCGACGGCGACGGGTTCCCGGAGGCAGGGGAAGCTCTCTGCGTCCACTACGCTGCAACCGACAATAACCTCAATGACGTGTGGTTTGGCGGCGTGCACAACACCTCCCGCCAGGCTTCGGGATGTATCGATCTAACCATCGCGACAGGCAACAAAGAGATGGTTGCATCCGCAAGCGACCTTGCCGGGAACATCGGGTACAGCGCACCTGTCCACATCTACAACAACAACCTTGCGTACTTCGACGATCCGTCGCTCGGATCCTTTGCCGGCCTTGACCTGACAAAGACTGCGCTATATAACGTCTTCACAACCGCCAAAGCCTTCACCCTGACCGGTCCGAACGCGCAGATGACGGTGCCGACGCTCGGTCAGCTTGACAAGTCTATCACCGGCGGCAGCAACGTTACTCTTGACAACCGCAAAGACAACCCGATCCCCGCGGGCACCCTGCCGTCATCTATCGGCATCTACACGACGCCCACCGGCACCCTTAACTTTGCCGTCACCGTGCCGAACGTCACCAACGCAACCCTGATGATTGCGAAGGCAAACAGCACCCTCATCGATCAGTTGATCAGCAACCCGTCGAGAGGCTCGCTCACCCCGGGCATGCTCCAGGATCTCCTCGATTCGGAGACGATAGTCCTCTACGGTAAAGGTCCGGCAACAAACGGGTATGCGATCGTCAGCATCGATGCTTCCGGTGGAGTCATTATCAGGGAGCAGGTTGGGCAGGTCTCGGTCTCGTCGGGCAACATGCCAAAGACCATCCGCGACAACTACGTCGACCTGTCGACCGGGTTCAACACCGCAACTGCACCCGGATTAACGCCGCTCCAGATCAGCGATCTCGGGCAGGGAGAGTATGCTCTCCTCGCCGTCTGCATGGATAATGACCGCTTCGGGATCATCTCGGCGACGACCTTCGAGGTCACTGCCCAGGCAGGGGTACTCTCGACAAGCGCCGCGACCTACACCATTGGGCAACCTGTGGTTGTAAACTCGGCAGTGCAGGGAGACGCCCTCTCGGCCATGGTGATCAACAGCGCCGCGACCTACACTGGCAACATGACGCTGGACTTCTCCACGCTCGGGAAGGATTCATTCAAGTCTGCATACCTCCTTGCTAACGGTAACCAGACTGTTGAGAAACTCTCAGAAAGGGCAAACATCTGGCTAACGAAAGGATATGGCAACGCGACCGCAAGCAGGAACGCAACAAGCGTCAGCGTGCCCACGAGCAGCCTGCTCCCCGGCACCTATCGCGTGTACATGTTCCTTGAGAATGCGGGCAACGTGACGTCATACAGTGAGGCTACTATCACACTCACGACCGTGACCCCCACGCCCTCCCCAACGGCTGCACCCTACCACGGCGGTGGCGGTGGCGGCGGCAGCAGCAGCGCCCCTGCCTCCTACACCACGACAGGCACCCTGCTGACCAGCAGCTCGGGTACCGTCCTCAAGTCCATCATAGTTCATGCCGATGACAACGTCGCGGACCTGCGCGTCCCGATCGGCGTGACGGCGCTCGACGCTGACGGCAAGCCGATCTCCGGCATCACCATCAACCCCCTCACGGGGGACGAGGTTCCGGCAGTTCCGGCCGGAGCGGTCTTCGAATTCGCCGGCTACGCCTATGAGGCCGGGCCAGCGGGCGCCACCTTCAACCCGGGAATCACCCTGACCATGGAGATCCCCGATGACGTCTGGGAGACTCTCGACCCCAACAACCAGCAGTTCACGGTGAAGTGGTACAACCCGGAGAGCGGCCTCTGGGAAGAGATCCAGACGACCATCTCACCCGGCACACGGACCGTGACGGCAACGATCACGCACTTCAGCACCTACGCGCTCTTCACCGAGCCGGGAACAACGCCGGTCACCCCGACCGAGACGGCGACCACGGCCCCGACGACGACGGCGACGACGCCGGCCGGAGAGCCGCCCGCTGAAGGCCTGCCCATGACGACGATCGTCTTCGCTATCGTTATCATCGCCATCATCGCAGCAACGGGATACTACTTCTTCGTAATGAAGAAGTAATTCTCCCACTCTTTTTTTCGGATCCCGGGGCTACCGGGACGGAACTCTCAGAAAACGCGATTCTGCTTACTTGTCTCTGCCAGAGAATGCAGGAAGACGCGGTAAGGGTCGGACTGGCCTGCAGGCAGAACAGCATGGCGACGCACAACGAGGATCGGACAGACGCCGGGGCGACGGAAGGTAGGGCAGAAGCCCCGTCATCGGCATCCTTCTCGTCCTTGCCGTATCGTGCATCGTCGTCGTCGGGTTCTTCCACTGGATCAACCTGATCGATGAGACGCACCTTGCCGCGTCGCCCCGGGAGGGCTCCATGGATGCGGCCGCCGTGACGCACCTCACTGAAGAGGATTTCCGGAACCACCCTGCACTCAGGGTGCTCGTCCTGGACAGGAAATGTGTTCTGATCTCGAAAGGCCCAATCTTTGACGCACTTCTCTTGCTCGACCCCCGCTCCGTTTACAGCCCGGCAAACAGGGATCACGCGAAGTACGGTTCGCTTCGGATACCCGGGGCAGAGATGCGCCGGACTCTCGCGGATTACGCCGTATGTGAGTGGAACGGGACTGTCTACGGTGTGGCACAGAGTTTGTGACAGCAGGCATTGAGAATGGTGATAACGTGAAACCATGACAGCGTTGTCATCGCACCGGCGGGAGCGAGGACGAGGGCCCCGGGCGGCGAGATGAAGGCGATCTTCCGGGAGACGTATAAGCGGCGGCGCGGCCTCTTCCTGGTCTCGGGGATCCTCGGGATTACGGGGATGACGATCCGGGAGACAGGGTCTTCGGGGAGGGGGCCCGGTTTGATGTGAGGGTGCCGAATGGGGGGTGGCGGGAGGGAAATAAGGGACTGATTGGACTCCTATCCAACAGTCACTGTATCCCATGAAACTGTTAAGAAAAACACTAAATCACGGGCCTGATAAGTAGACTCTTCATGCGCTACATCGTCACCGGCGGGGGCGGCTTCATCGGCCCCCACCCTTCCGGCCCCCCCGCCCCAAAAAACCACCCCCCCCCCACCCACAACCCCCCNNNCTCGAACCTTGCGGACACCCTGGCACAAAATCACGACGTCGTCATCATCGACAACCTCGCCACCGGCCGGCGGGTGAACATCGAGCACCTCCTGGACCCCCCCAGGGTGACGTTCATCGAGGGGAGCATCACCGACCTCGACCTCCTGATGGAGACCTTCCCCGGCGCGGATGGCATCTTCCATCAGGCGGCCATCCCCTCCGTACCCCGGTCGGTGAAGGACCCCCTCGCCTCGAACGAGGCGAACGTGACCGGGACGGTGAGCGTGCTCGTGGCGGCGAAGGACTGCGGGGTGCCCGCCGTCGTCGCTGCCTCCTCCTCCTCGGTCTACGGCGACACCCCGGTCCTCCCCAAGCACGAAGGGATGGTCCCTAACCCCCTCTCCCCCTACGCGGTCACGAAGTTTGCGGACGAGTGCTATGGGAAGGTTTTTTCGGATCTCTACGGCATCCGGACGGTCTTTCTGCGCTACTTCAACGTCTTTGGCCCCCGCCAGGACCCGAAGTCCGAGTATGCGGCGGTGATCCCGAAGTTCGTCACCCGGCTGCTCGATGGGAAGGCGCCGATCATCTACGGCGACGGGGGACAGACCCGCGACTTCACCTTCGTCGCCGACGTGGTGCAGGCAAACATCAAAGCGATGGAGAGCGACGCCCGGGGAGTCTTCAACATCGCCGGCGGCCGCCGGATCAGCTTGAACGACCTCGCGTCCATCCTGATGGAGGCCACCGGCACGCGGTGCGACCCGATCTACGAGGCGTCCCGGGCGGGCGACATCCGGGACTCGCTCGCCGACATCACCCGGGCCCGGGAGGCGTTCGGGTACGACCCGCAGTACCCGGTCGAGGAAGGGCTCCGGCAGGCGGTGGCCTGGTTCCAGGAACGGGCGTAAATTGCTGTTTGACGATCCTGGCGCCCCTCCCTTAATTTATCCATTACTTGAATAATAAAACGGCATATCGGGTCATAACCTTCGGCTGTCATCGGTTAACTCCGGTACACTCTGTTTACTCTTGTTCTCCTGCAGAATTGGCAGGGTTGTTACCACGTTACATAGCCAGTTCTAGCCGCTCTTCTGGATTGACAGTATTTCGTGATGGGGCTGACTTGGTCTTAACATCGCTTCATTTTGATCGCAGCTGCATGGATTTCCGGAACGTTTAAATATTAAAACCCTGGAATACCCACCATCAAGGTAAGACCCTAGAGGAGACCGCCTTATGGTTCAGGGATTGGCAAAGGGTACAACTGTCTGCGTCGTCGGCCTCGGATACGTCGGGTATCCCCTCGCCGATGCATTCTCTCGGCACCTCACCACGATCGGCTACGACCTCGATACGAAGAAGATTGCCCGGATCAACGCCGAGCCCGGGAACAAAGTCCTCGCCACCACAGACCCGGCCAGGATCCGCGAGGCTGACGTCGTGATCATCGCCGTCCCCACCCCGGTGACGAAGGCCAAGGATCCCGACATCTCCTACGTGGTCTCGGCTGCGGAGACTGTCGGCCGGAACCTCAAGGGCGGCGCGACCGTCGTCCTCGAGTCGACCGTCTACCCCGGCCTCACCGAGGAGATCATGGTGCCGACCCTCGAGCGGGTCTCCGGCAGGGTCTGCGGGAGGGACTTCTCCGTCGGCTACTCCCCCGAGCGGATCAACCCGGGCGACGTCGACCACGTCCTGGAGAAGATCACGAAGATCGTCTCCGGCATGGACGCGGCAACCACGGAGCGCCTCGCCGCGCTCTACGGGCTCGTGACCAACGTCTACGTCGCCCGGGACATCCGGACCGCCGAGGCGGCGAAGGTGATTGAGAACGTCCAGCGGGACTTAAACATCGCCCTGATGAACGAGCTCTCCCTCATCTTCCGGAAGATGGGGATCGAGACGAAGGCGGTGCTCGAGGCCGCCGGAACCAAGTGGAACTTCCACAACTACCGCCCCGGCCTCGTCGGCGGCCACTGCATTCCGGTCGACCCCTACTACCTGGTCTACAAGGCCGAGGAGCTCGGCTACCACCCCCAGGTGATCCTGGCCGGCCGGGCGATCAACGATGGGATGCCAAATCATGTTGCGCAGATGGCCATCAAAGGATTGAATGCGACTGGCAAACCCATTAAAGGATCTAAGGTGCTGATATTAGGCCTGACCTACAAGGAGGACATAGCCGATACCAGGGAGTCGCCTGTTATGGAGATGGTAAAGGAACTGAAGGAGTTCTATTGTGATGTCTATGGATATGATCCATTGCTTCCTGACTCGGAAATCGAGCATTTCGGCGCAAAATCTCTGCCAAACCTTGAGATGAAGATGGATGCAGTAATCATCGCGGTGGCTCATAAGCAGTTCAGGAAGATGACCATAGAGGAAATTCGTAGGTTCATGAATGCGCAGCCAGTCCTTATTGATGCGAGAGGTATGGTAGACCAGAATGAGATAGATGAGGTAGAGGTGTATTATCGGAAATTATGAGCGACTTCCAATGTTCTGCCAACTTATCGTCTCATCCCACTAACCGAAGACTGTACGAAATAGATTTACTTAGGGCGTTTTCTATCTTTCTCATTTTAATACATCATATGGACAATTATACAAATTTCGATGTTTTTATTTTCTTAAAGCCATATTGTGGGATTTTTGGGATAAGTTTGTTTGTATTTTTATCGGGATTTTCATTATTTTTACATAATGACTCTTTTGTAAGCGCTCATGACTATGTATCCTTCTACAAAAAGCGCCTATTAAGGGTCTTCCCATTGTATTTATTGTCTCTATCAACTTTTTATTTCGTTTTTCAAGTGTCCAGTGACGGGTTGAATCAAAATTTGTTCTGGTGGTTCGTCCATGCATTGGGAGTACAAATGTTAATTGCACCATATATTGAACCGATATTCACGTTATGGTTCATCGGCATGATTCTGCTTTTCTATTTAATATATCCGATATTAATCTCGAACTCGATGACAGTTACAAAGATAATGTTTAATTCTTTGATAATATATCTATTTTTGCTTGCCGTTCATGTAACGTTTAATATCATCGAAGTGCGATTTTTTATGTACTATTTTATTTTCATCTTGGGTATTACATCATGTAAATTGCGAGGGATCAAGTGGCAACCTTCACATTACCTAATCTGTACAATAATTTTCCTCGTATCTTTCGTATTCCATTTTTTAAATGGTGCATATTCTATAAGTGAGGGACAAAATACGCTTGATAACTTAGCTGATATCTCTTCCAATTTGGCAGTATTAATGGCAATTTTATTGATTATATTGTCGATTTCATTCTCAATACTCTTTTTTAAATTGGCAGAACGATCTTCAAAGAATCTGTCAGGGAACCTGTTACGCTTAACTTTGTCTATCGCATTTGCTTCGTATGCCGTATATCTTTTCCATCGTCCCTTCCTTTCGACTTTTGCGTTTGTTCTAAAGGATACTTTTCCAATTGTTGCTGATGCAGTCATCTATCTCATTGGAATTCCCATCTTATTTATTCTCGCTTATGGAATTCAAAAACATTCAAGTCACATTTTAAACTTCTATTTCTAAGTGTACTTAAAAACGAAAAATTTTTATGGCCATTTCCTTTAGTTAACTCTTTAGATGTGAGGCAATAATTATAAGACATTCTAATCGCGATCATCCCAATGTCCTTCCCGATCCGTGACAGTGGCTGCTGGATGGACCTATCCCATGGATGAATGTTCATGCTGTTTATCCCATGGAATGGTATTCTGAAATGCTTTCAATCCAGCTGAAGAATCGCTCCACCACAGTGCACTTCATGTATTTCCCCTGATCGAACCCAATTGGTCATTACTTCTAGGTGTTTCAAATCTTGGCGATTAATTTTGTGGAATATTATGACTTGGATTTTTATCTGAGGTCCTTATTTTAGGATGACCTCATCAAAACAATGGATCCCAGATCCATATTCTTTTTCGCCCATCCACGCATGCAATATAATAATCCTCATCTGCCTGCACAATATCGATATTATGCATCCCCACTGAGTTCCAACCTGTTCCTGAACCTTGAAAAATTGGTTGGCTAAATAGTTCAATCTCGTTATAACTCTCTGTGGTAAGATTAACAATCTCAAAAACGCGGATTGCATTTCCATATGTTGGATAGTCATCCTGAGCGAATCTTAAAAGCTGACCATTATCAATTAAGATTCGGCCACCAGGTCGTGATCTATCTTTGTCTCCGTTCACAACGGGACTTTCTGGATGTTTTTCCCATGGCCCAAACAAATCGTCAGCATAATAAAGATGGAGAATCCCATTTTTAGAATCTGTTTCAGTAAAGAGCCACCATTTATCGTCATACTGAAGTATTGAGGCGTCTTGATAAGATCCATTTAGTAAAGTATCTGCAATGTTCCAATTGGTGGGGAAATCTTCAGCCTTATATAGATAAAGACAGGGGGCGTCACTACTTGATGGGATCATATAATATTCATTTTGAAATTTAAAGACATAAGGATAAGACAGATGAAATGTTTCATCTAGTACAATCTGTCTATAATTCCAGTGTAATCCATCATTACTCTCGCTAAGCCCAATACAACCTTTATCATTGGTCCTATCAATAATTTCAAAGAACATATACCAAATGCCATTATCCCTTATGAAAAATGGATCTGCAACTCCGCTTGCTTTAATATCGTATACATCATCAGGAGTTATAATTGGGTTTTTAATACCTGGAGGTTGGGATAAATTAAAGATGGTACTGCCCGTAAACACACCTATAGACCATTCATCTCTTGATAATTGATTTTGGATACCATCCGCAAAAACGCCTACGTCAGGAATGCTAATTATGGATATTATTGGGATAGAAATTATAATAAATATCCTAGTTGGGATGTGATTATTAAAACTCATCATTGGCCAATAGGGGTTGTGATATTTAAATTTATTGTGTGGGTTGTGGCAATTACCGTCTAACTACCGGGCCCCGGTCTCGACGAGCCACCATCACGTCAAAGTCGTGGTCCTGACATCATCTCAATACTCTCACGTTCACGACGATGCATCCAGACGAGCCAGGCCCGGGATGAGTGTTCATACCGGTCCGTCTCATGGAATACTATTCTTAATCTCTTTCAATCCCATTGGGTGGTTTCTACGGTTAACCAAAATATTGCTCTTGACTTTATGGTTCTGGTTGTACTGGCGAATCTTGTGGGTATTGTAGGCCGGATCCGCCTGAAGATTGTAGGTCGTTCCTCATGTTTCAAGAGTTATCGTGGCACATCATGCCAGATGCACTCAATCGACCGATATACAACTGCTAGGTTGAGGATTTCTAGACGATTGCCCGGATATTATCATCGTTGATTTCACGGAGTACCATGATCTGGATTTTTATTTGAGGCCCTTATTTTTAGGAAGACCTCGTCCAAAACTGGCGTTCATCGCTGTGGAGATGCTATGAACCCAAAATGCAAATAGTATATAGCCAATCTACTATTGAGGTGATCCTATAATTATAAGGCCCCTCGGATAAAACCGGGGATCATGGCATTCCGGGAAATTGACGATGATCTCTGGGAGATTGTTCAGAACTACCTTCCCCCAACAAAGCCGCACATTGGCCGACCCCGCTGTGATCCCCGCGGGCTGATCAACGGCATC
>PGYL01000043.1:0-16181 GCA_002839645.1 Methanomicrobiales archaeon HGW-Methanomicrobiales-2
GCCCGAGCGGCGGGGGGGGGGGGCCGGGGGGCGGGGTGGATGGGCCGGGGCCCGCCGTACTTGCGGTAACATTATATCTCCCGGCCGAACAGATCGGGGGCCGGGTCGCAAGCCCGGCCCGGGGAGGAATGGTGATGAGCAGAATAGCAGTCCTGATCACGGATATGTTTGAGGATGTCGAGTACACGCGACCCGCAGAGGCGTTCAGGAAGGCCGGCCACGACCTCGTCCACATCGGCCTCTCCGCGGGAGAGACCGTGCGCGGGAAGCAGGGGCAGGCAGAGGTCAGGATCGACCGGGCCGCATCGGAGGTATCGGCGGACGACTTCGACGCGCTCTTCATACCGGGCGGCTACTCGCCCGACAAACTCCGGGCCCACGACGCGCCTGTCGAATTCGTGCGTCGCTTCGTCGAGAGCGGCAAACCGGTCCTCGCCATATGCCACGCACCTCAACTCCTGATCACCGCGCAGGTGATCGAGGGCCGCAAGATCACCGGCTGGAAATCCGTCGCCCAGGATATCAGGAACGCCGGGGCAGAGTACATCGACCGGGAGGTGGTGGTCGACGGCAACCTGGTCTCGAGCAGAAAGCCGGACGACATCCCCGCGTTTATCGAGGCGTCGCTTGCGAAACTTGAAGAGACCAGTGGCGGGAAGGCAGAGGCTGCGGCTGCAACGCAGCGGTGAGGCCAAAACCCCACCGCACAAACTCTTTATGGATGCGGACCGCACCCACTCTTTGAGATGAATCCTGCAGGTCTGCCAGACTCACGGGAATGGGGCAGGCTTGCGATAATTGCTCTCGCTACGGTGCTCTCCGTTCTGCTGGACCTGCTCTTTGATACGGTCACGTACACCCACTTCTTCTACCTGGTGCTCATCCTCGCCGCGTTCTGGTACCGCAAACGTGCGGTCGCCGTCGGGATTCTGCTCGCCGCAGTCCACATCGCCGTCGAGTACTTCCTCTACGGCCCCCCGGGCCCGGGCATCCTCGTGAGTGCAGGGGTCTTCGTCGTCGCCGCGTACTTCCTTGGATACCTCTTCGACCTTGCGGGCAGGCGTGCCGGCGGCCTGCACTTCCGCGTCGGCGAGCCCAATGCACCCGCGTGCGACCGGGACACACAAAGGTTGATCTCCCGGTTGTCGAGCCGGGACCCGGATACCCGCTACCAGGCGGCCGGGTGCCTCGGCGACGCAGGCGTCTCCGCTGCGGTCGGGCCGCTCGCCGCCCTCCTCGCCGACCCGGAGACCGGTGTCCGCTGGAAGGCGACGGAGGCGCTCGGGAGACTGGGATCTGTGGCCATCGGGCCGCTCACGGAGAGCCTCAAGAGCGAGAGCGTCGATGTTCGGTGGATGGCCGCGGTCGCTCTCGGCGATATCGGCGAGGCGGAGGCGATCCCGGCACTGATGGAGGCGCTCAACGATGAGGATACCTACGTCCGGAGCAGGGTGGCCCTCGCGCTCGGGGCTATCGGCGAGGCCGCACGAGAGGGTCTCATCGCCGCCCTCAACGACCGAAACGAGCGGGTCCGGTGGGGAGCTGCTCTCGCGCTCGGGAGTATCGGCGGAGAGGAGGCCGCTACGGCCCTCATCGGTGCGCTCCACGACCCCGACGGAGATGTGCGGCAGCGTGCCGCGGATGCACTCGCCGATATCGGCGAGCCTGCCGTCCCCCTTCTTCTTGCGGCGCTCCGGACGGACGAGGAAGAGTTCCGGCAGGAGGTGATCGCCGCCCTCGGCCTAGTCGGAAGACCTGCCGTCGCCCCGCTCGTTGCGGCGCTGCGTGGCCACGACGACTGGCGCGTCCGAGCGGGAGCCGCGCGAGCTCTCGGGGATATCGGCGAACGGCGGTCGGCCGACACCCTGATCGTGGCGCTCGATGACGAGCGAGAGGAGGTGCGCGAGGCCGCACGGGAGGCGCTCGGCAGCATCAGGAAGACATAACACCAGCGAGGGAGCACCTGAACGCTATGACTGACGACACCCGGATCGAGGAACTGATCGCCGATCTCCGGCAGGGCCCTCTCGCGGTGCGCCGCTCGGCGACCGCCGAGCTCGGGGCGAGCGGAGAGGCGGCAGTCCTGCCGCTCATCGCCGTAATGCAGGTCGAGGAGAACGACGTCCGGTGGTATGCCGCCCGCGCGCTGGTGGAGATCGGCAGGCCGGCGATCGAACCGCTCCTCGCGGCGATGCGTGCCACGGACGACCGGGACTTCCGGCGATACGCCACGGCGACCCTGTCGGGGATAGGCGAACCCGCTATCGAGCCCCTCATCGGCGTCGTCGAGAACGCCGACCCGGACCTCCAGCCGTTCGCCGCCATGGCCCTCTGCAAAATCGGCGAGCCGGCAGTCGAACCGCTCCTCCGCCTCATGCGCAACCCGGACCCAAAGACACAGGAGCGCGCCGCACTCCTCCTCTGCAAGATGGGGGAGCCGGGCGTCGGACCGCTCACCGAGGCACTGAAGACCGGGAACAGATCCGCGAACAATAAATGATCAAAGAACCCCGGATCAGTAAGGTCTTATGGCACCTTACACGATGAAAGGCCCCCTCCTGCCGCTGCTGGAGAGGGACTTTCAGGAACCCGGGAAGTTTCTGGTTGCAGGCACTTCAGGTATTGCAGTCCTTGCCGCCCTCCTTGTAGAGCCCCCCGGCACCAACCTCATCCTCTGGTTGCTTCTTTTCATACCTGCCGTAACGGCCGGCTACCTCTACTACGAGAGGGGGCTCGTCGCCGCCACCGTGCTCGGGCTCGCCTGCCTCGGCATCACGGCGCTCCGCGCCTACCCCCATCCGGCCATATTCCTCCCCTTCGTCGCCATGGTTGCTCTTGCGTCGCTCGCCTCGACCGTCGGGCACTCGACCCGGGAACGGGCCCGCCAACGGGAGGCCATGGGACAGGGGCCCGGCGGTGCGTTTCTCCTCAGGCGCGAGACCAGGACGATTGCGGATGCGAACCAGGACTTCGCGGAGCTCCTGGGCTATGCGCAGGAAGACCTGCGGGAGATGCCGGCTTCAAGGCTCTGGCTGTATGCCGACGACCGCGAACGGTTCTTCTTCCTGGCAAAACCGGGCGAGGGCAGTACGATCATCGAGACGCAGTTCGTCGGCCGGGACGGTGGAACACACTGGTTCGTCCTCTGGGGGCGCTGCATCGACGATGCCGTCATATCCTGCCGGGTCTCGGATATCACCCGATACAAAGAGACGGAAGCAGCCCTGAACGCCGAACACCGCCGCCTCTTCTCGGTCCTGGACCCCCCCCCCGCCTATGTCACCCTGCAAAGAGAGGACCACACCTTCCGGTTCGCCAACAGGGCGTTCCGGGAGACCTTCGGCAACCCGGAGGGCAGGACCTGCTACGAGGTGCAGCAAGGCTCTCGCAGGCCCTGCAGACCCTGCCGGGGGACGCTGGTCTTTACGCTCAAGAGCCCGCAGCGGTGGGAATGGGACCACATGAACGGGAACACCTATGAGGTCCACGCCTACCCGTTCACCGACACGGACGGGTCGAACCTGATGCTGCAGCTCGGCATCGACATCACCCAGCGAGTGCAGGCGGAGGAGGCGCTCAAGGGGTTTGCCGGAAACCTCCAGGTAAAGAACCGGGAACTGGAGGTGCTGCGAAGCCAGCTCTGTGTCGTCAACCAGGACCTCGACGCGATGGTCAGGGAGCGGACCGCCGACGTAGAGAAACTCCTCACCCAGAAGGATGAATTCATATCGCAGCTCGGACACGACCTCAAGACGCCCTTAACCCCGCTGGTTGCGCTCATGCCGGGGCTCCTCCAGCGCGAGCAGGACCCGGAGCTCCGGCGCCTCCTTGAGATCGCCGGCCACAACGTCACCTACATGAAAGACCTGGTCCAGAAAACCCTGCAACTCGCCCGGATGAACTCCCTCTACATCGAGCTCGACCTCGAACCCCTCAACCTGCGGACCGAGCTTGACAACACGCTTCGGAACTACACGGTCCCGCTCAAGGCGAAGGCCATCGTCCTTGACAACAACATCCCACCGGGGATCACCGTCAGGGCCGACCGGGTCCTCCTCGGTGAGATCTTCAACAACCTGATCGCCAACGCCGTCAAGTATACAGAAAACGCGACGGGGACCATCGCCATCGATGCCGCACGCAGGCAGGACGTCGTGATCGTCTCGGTCAGGGACACCGGGATCGGCATGACCCGCGACCAGCTCGAGCGCGCGTTTATCGAGTTCTACAAGGCCGACGCCTCCCGGCACGACCTCGACTCCCCGGGTCTCGGCCTGACGATCTGTCGGCGGATCGTGGAGCGGCATGGAGGGCGGATCTGGGCCGAGAGTGACGGAGAAGGGATGGGCTCGACGATCATATTCTCCTTAGAAGCAATAGACGAGCCGTGAGAAAAATCCGCAGGTTTATATACTGGTTCGGGCGAGAGAGACTACTAATGACCCGGCGGTTTCCGGGGAGGGGAGTAGATGGCAGAAGTGCCGTGCCGGCGGATTATGGTCGTCGACGATGACGTGTTCATTCTCGAGGTGATGGAGGAACTCCTGAGACCGGAGGGGATCGAGGTCGTCGCCACGGAGAGCGGGGATGCGTGCATCGCAGAGCTGGAGAAAGGGTTCCGGGGCGTTATCCTGATGGATATCATGATGCCGAAAAAAGACGGCTGGGAGACGATCGAAGAGATGATCGACCGGAATCTCATGGAGGGGAATGTCGTCGCGATGCTCACGGCCAGGGACATCCCGGACACGGAGCTCGAGCAGATGAAGGAGCACGTCATCGACTACATCACGAAACCGTTCGAGGCAGACGAGATCGTGGCCATCGTGAAGGGCTACCTCGAGTATCTCGCATGAGGGGGGACGCATGGAGTACACCGCACCTTCTGGCCGGGACAGCCGGACGATCGTGGTCATCGGTTCGTCGACCGGCGGCCCGCGAACGCTGGAGATAGTCTTTGCACAGTTCCCGCTCGTCGATGCCGCCATCATCATCGTCCAGCATATGCCGCACTACATCAACAGTGCGTTCTGCAGGCACCTTGTAGATATCTCCCATATGGAGGCCCGGATCGGAGAGGACGGCGAATTGATCGAGCACGGCACGATCTACGTGGCCCCAAGCGACGTCCACTTAAAACTCCTGGCGAACCGGACCATCCGCCTCTTCGACGACGAGAAGGTCCAGTCTGTCAGGCCCTCGATCGATGTCGCCATGACGTCGCTTGAACGAAACGGTAACGATCGGTTCGTCGGGGTGATCCTCTCGGGGATGGGGAGCGACGGCGCCGAAGGGATCCGCCATATCAAGGAGATCGGCGGCGTCACCCTCGCGCAGGCCCTCCGGACCTGCGCTATCCACGCCATGCCCCGCGCTGCGTTCGAGACCGGGCGGGTAGACCTGATGCTCCCCCCGGAAGGAATCCGGGAGAGAATCATCCAGATAGCGGGAATTCTCTGACATACTCTTCTTTTGAGGGCCTTCCCGGGACCCGGGCTTCGCACCCGGGAACGTGCCCTTCTAAATGCGTGAAGGGCCCATACTTCAGGTATGGAGGTCTCACCTGCTACCGCCCGGTACTTCGATGAACTGATAGCCGGGCTTGTGTCCGCGATGCAGCTCGCCGCTGCCGCACGGGCCCGCGGACTCGATCCAAGGACGGAGATCGAGATCCCTGTAGCAAGCGACCTCGCCGACCGCGTGGAGGCGCTTCTCGGCTATAAGGGGATCGCGGCCAGGCTCCGCGAACTCGAGCAACAGATGTCCCGTGAAGAGGCGGCCCTTCACATCGGCGACGATTTCGTGGCAAAGATGTTCGGGGAGACCACGGCCGAGGAGATCCTCGACCACGCCATCCGGGGTGCGATGGCGCTCCTGACCGAGGGCGTGGTGGCCGCCCCGACAGAGGGGATCGCGAAGGTGAGTCTCGGGAAGAACGACGACGGGACCGATTACTTAAAGATTTATTACGCGGGCCCCATCAGGAGCGCCGGCGGCACGGCGCAGGCGCTCTCGGTGCTGGTGGGCGACTACGTCCGGCAGGCGCTCGGGATCGGCCGGTATATCCCCCGCCCCGAAGAGGTGGAGCGCTACATCGAGGAGATCCGGCAGTACAACAACATCATGAGCCTGCAGTATCTCCCGAGCGAGAAGGAGCTCCGGATGATCATCACCAACTGCCCCGTCTGCATCGACGGCGAACCGACCGAGCAGCAGGAGGTGAGCGGCTACCGGAACCTGGAGCGGGTGGAGACGAACACCGTCCGGGGCGGGATGGCGCTCGTCGTCGCGGAAGGGCTGGCCCTCAAGGCCCCGAAAGTCTTAAAAAACGTCCGGAAGATGAAGATGGCGGGCTGGGACTGGATCGAGGAGATGATCAGCGGCGGCCCGAAGAGCGACGACGATCCGAGCGCCGCGATCAAGCCGAAAGACAAGTATATCCGGGACCTGATCGGCGGACGGCCGGTCTTTTCCTACCCGATGCGCAAAGGCGGGTTCCGGCTGCGCCTCGGCCGGGCGCGGAACACCGGGTTTGCGGCCGCCGGCTTGAACCCGGCGACGATGCACATCCTCGGCGATTTCCTGGCGGTCGGGACCCAGATGAAGGTCGAGCGCCCGGGGAAAGCAGCGGGGATCGTGCCGGTGGACTCGATCCAGGGGCCGACGGTCAAACTCCGGAGCGGAGAGGTGCGCCGGGTGGACGACGCAGCGGAGGCCCGCCGGATCGCCGGTCAGGTGGCCGAGATCCTGGACGACGGCGAGATGCTGGTCAGCTTCGGGGAGTTCATGGAGAACAACCACCCGCTGATGCCCCCGAGTTACTGCGAGGAGTGGTGGATGCTGGAAGGAGGGCCGCGGCACCCGGAGAGCGAACTCGAGGCGATAGAGTTCGCGCTCGACGGGGCTCCCCTTCATCCCGACTACACCTACATGTGGGACGACCTCCCCCCGGCCGATATCGCCCTCCTCGCGGACCGGGTCAGCGCCGACGGCAGGGTCGAGGACGGGGTGCTGATGCTGCCCGACACCCCCGAGGTGAAGGCAATCCTCGAGGAACTCCTGGTCCCCCACCGCCTTGCAGGGGACCGGATAGCGATTGCCGAATACCTGGCCCTCCTCACCTGCCTCGGCCTGACGCTGCAACTTGCGAAGCGGTCCACGTGGCAGGATGCACCCATGGAGAACTCGCTTGGCCTTGTGATGCACCTCTCGGGCTTTCTGGTCCGTTCAAGGGCAGGCACCCGGATCGGCGGGCGGATGGGGCGACCGGGGAAGTCGAAGCCGCGGGAGATGAGGCCGCCCCCCCACTCGCTCTTCCCGATCGGGGACGGGGGAGGTTCCCGCCGCTCGTTCCAGGCGGTCTGCGCCTCAAAGCACCGGTCCAACACGGACGGCGGGGTGATCGAGGCGGAGGTCGGCGAGCGGCACTGCCCCGCCTGCGGCGCCTTCACCTACAAGAACCTCTGCGAGTGCGGTTCGCACACGGTCCGGGTCCTCCGGTGCCCGAAGTGCGGGAAGGATGTCGGGATGGACGTCTGCCCCCGGTGCAACGTGGCGACGGTCTGCCTCCAGAAGGTCTCGATCAACGTCAAAACCGAGTACGCGGCGGCGCTGGAGAGACTCGGCGTGCGTGATTCGGCGATCCCGCTCTTAAAAGGTGTGAAGGGACTGATATCCCGCGAGCGGCCGGTGGAGCCGATCGAGAAGGGGATCCTCCGGGCGCTGCAGAACCTTTACGTCTTCAAGGACGGGACTGTGCGCTACGATATGATCGACCTCCCCCTGACCCACTTCCGGCCGGACGAGGTCGGCGTCCCCGTCGAGAGGCTCCGGGAACTCGGCTACACTCACGACACCTACGGCCAGGAGCTCGTCTCGGCCGACCAGGTGCTGGAACTCCGCCACCAGGACATCCTGGTCTCGGAGGACTGCGGGGAATGGCTGGTCCGGGTGGCGAAGTTCCTCGACGACCTTCTGGTGAGGTTCTACGGGCTCGAACCATTCTATAGGGCGGAAAAACCGCTCGACCTCGTGGGCCACCTGCTGATGGGGCTTGCGCCGCACACGAGCGCCGGGGTCCTCGCCAGGCTCATCGGGTTCTCGAAGGCCGCGGTCGGTTACGGCCACCCGTTCTTCCACGCGGCGAAACGGCGGAACTGCTTCCAGGGCGATACGGAGATCGCCGTCTTTTCCGGCCGGCAGTGGACGACGATGACGATCCGGCAGTTCGTGACGGAGAATTTCGATCTCAGCAAACCGGGGTTGGACCACGTGGGGACGTTCTACTCCGACCCCCGGCAGCCGTTCTACGTCAGAAGCATCGATTCCCGCGGGCAGGTCAGCATAAAGAAGGTCACCTCCGTCTCGGTCCACCGGGCCCCGGCGCACCTGGTCCGGTTCGCGACACGGAGGGGGAAGGTCCTCACGGTCACCCCCGACCACGCGATGCTGGTCTGGGATACCGATTACCTGCGCAAAGTCCGGGCGCTCGAGGTGAAGGTGGGCGACCGTCTCCCGGCAGAGGAGGGCGGGCTCGTCATCAGCGACGAGGTCGTCACCCGGGAGACCGTCCAGGCGCTCGACGACCGGGTCTACTGCCTGACGGTTGCGGAGAACCACACGCTTGTCGCAAACGGCATCTTCTGCGGGCAGTGCGACGGCGACGAGGACTGCGTGATGCTTCTCCTCGACGGGCTGATCAACTTCTCCCGGGCTTACCTCCCCGAGACGCGGGGCGGGACGATGGACGCACCGCTGGTGCTGACTTCCCGGATCGACCCGGCGGAGGTCGACAAGGAGAGCCTCAACGTCGATGTCTGCGACCACTACCCCATCGAGGTCTACAACGGCTGCCTCGCCTACACCAACCCTAAAGACCTCGACAAGTTCGTCGACCGGGTGGAGCGGCGGCTCGGGACCCCGGCACAGGTCGAGGGGTTCCTCTTCACCCATGCGACCACGAACATATCCGCGGGGCCCCTTGAGTCCACCTACACGGTGCTCGGGTCGATGCTCGACAAACTCGAGTCGGAGCTCGACCTGGCGAAGAAGATCCGGGCGGTGGATGCCGACGACGTTGCGGAGCGGGTCTTAAACACCCACTTCATCCGGGACCTCCAGGGGAACCTTAACGCCTTCTCAAGGCAGAAGGTGCGTTGCATGAAGTGCAACGCAAAATACCGGCGGATGCCGCTTGCCGGGAAATGCACCCGTTGTGGGGGCAACGTCATCCCGACGGTCCACGAGGGCTCGGTGAAGAAGTACCTGGAGATGTCGCGCAACATCTGCGCGACCTACGCGGTCTCGGCGTACACGAAGCAGCGGGTGGAGGTCCTGTTCATGCAGATCGAGTCGACCTTCGGCCAGCCCCCGGAGCGGCAGCTCGGGCTCGCGGACTTCATGTGAGGACGCGGCATGACAACGCTCTCGCCTGCTGAGGTGCTCGCGGCCCTGAAATCGGGAAGACCGGTTGAAGGCGACTGCCGGAGTGCGGTCGTCGAACCGGTGAGGGACGGCGTATACCGGGTGACGACGGCCGCGTCGGGGCCGGACCGGACCCTTCTCTTCTTCCACAGCGGGGGGTTTACCGCCGGCTCGACGGCCGATGACCTCGATCTCTGCGCCCGGCTCGCAGACGCATGCCGGGCAGGGGTCGTCTCGGTCGACTACCGGCTCGCCCCCGAACACCCCTTCCCGGCGGCGGTGGAGGACTGCCTCGCCGCCTACCGCGACCTGCTCGGAGAGGGGTGTTTTCCGGTGCCGGTCGGGGTCTCGGCCGGGGGGTCGCTCGTCCTTGCGATGCTTCTCTCCGCCCTCGATGAGGGGCTCCCGATGCCGGCAGCGGCGGTCGTCCTCTCCCCGGTGGTCGATATGCTCTTCCTCGGGGAGTCGGTGATCTTCAACCGGGAGACGGACTGGCTGACGCCGGAATACCTCGCGGCGATGCGGGAGGACTACCTCGCCGGCCACGACCCCGTCGATCCGCTGGCCTCCCCGCTCTATGCGGACCTCGCGGGGCTGCCGCCGCTCCTGGTGCAGGCGGGGAGCGGCGAGGTGCTGATCGACGGCATCACAGCGTTCGCGAGCACGGCGGAACTCCAGGGAGTCCCCGTCACGTTCGACCGCGTGGAGGGGATGTTCCACTGCTGGCAGGCGTTTGCCGCCGTCCTCCCCGAGGCCGCGGCGGCGATCGAGCGGGTCGGGGCGTTCGTCCGGCGGCAGGTGCCCGACGGGCCGGGGGGGTAGCCGCCATCAAGCTCATTACTCTGCACGTTCTATTAGTACAGGCGCGAGGGTAGCCAAGCGGTCAAAGGCGGTCGACTCAAGAACAAATAAGGATTATGGCGTAAGACATACCTTCATCGAGCCAACCACCACCAGATAAAAGTGCGAGTGTTACCGAGCGGCCAAAGGTGATCGACTCAAGATCGATTCTCGTAGGGGTTCGCAGGTTCGAATCCTGCCACTCGCATTACCATTTTTGAGGACCTCGATGCCCCCCCGATCCGGCGAGACGATCGGCATGGCTCTCCAGCAGTTCTACACGCCCTCATCGGCAAGAGCCGTCCTCCAGAAAGACCCGGAATATTTCGCTTTCATGCTATCCATCATGGGAGGGCCTGCACGAATTTAAATGCCGGGAGGTCGTTATTGTCTCTAATGCCCATCTGGACGATAACCCTCACGCGAGGGAAGGCCGCGATCGTCATCGAGGGCGAAGGCGAGGACCCCCACATCCCCGACCATATCGGCTTCGACATCCGCGGGAGCCCCGGGCCAATATACCAGGAGCTCCGCGAGCGGATCGCCCGCGGCCCCTGGTCCTGGTTGCAGGACCGGATGAGAGATGAGGACGATCTCTACTGGATCGACCACGCCGCCCGGGAGACCGCGCTACAGTATCCCGGATGGACGGTCGAGAGCAACCTCCCCCCGCTCGAGGAGCCGGAGGACATCCCCGGAAGGTGCGATCGTATGAGCGAGAAGAAGCCCGACCACGCGGACAAGTTCACCTGGACAGAGGACGAGATCGAGGTCGTCGGCCACGAGCCGGTGACCGACGAGGACCGGCGCCGGGTGCTGCGGGAGCATGATCGGCGATGATGATGGAACCCATCTCCTTCGCATTACCATTTTAAGCAGACCTTTCGCAGGCAAGTTTTGCGCAGTCCATGGCGATAGCCCATAACCGGGGACCCTCCACCGGCAGACCACACTCCCTCTGGTCGTGGCGTCTGCCTGATCTTCTCCTCCTATCCCGGGTTCTCTGACGACCATGACCGGCTCGGAACTCGCCGGTCATCGTCTGCTCGAAGTGCTCGTCGCGCCGTGCTGCGGCACCGCGCTCCTCGCACGGAGGGGTGGTCTTACGCCACCCCTCAAACGACCCCCACCGCCCGGCGCTCCGCGCCTCCTCCCGCCCCCTCGGGGGACGGGCAGTGCAGGGCGATATGCCCCCGGCCGGAGGGATAGGCAAGTATCCCTCCGGCCTGTTTGCGGGGTGTGTCGTGATGTCCTCCGTTGGAGTGTAACAATAGAGGGGGTGGCCCTGCAGGGCCACTGCCTCCCGCGCGGAGCACGGTGCGATAGCACGGTGCGAAGCGCGCACTGTTGCAGGCGGCGGCCGGCGAGGTCCGAGCCGGTCGCGGCCGTCTAAGGTCCCATACAGGAAGAAGAGATCAGGCAGACGCCACGACCGGAAGGGAGTGTGGTCTGCCGGTTGGAACCCCCGCCGACCGACCCTCGCACGAAAAGGATCCGTTACTCAGGACCACCGGGGTGCGTGTGCCTTCGGGCAGGCAGTCCCCCGCTGCTCAGCCCCGGCGTTGCTCCGCTCACCCGCATATCTGCACCACCTTCGCCGGCTCGTACCGCAGGACGACCTCGCTCGTCCTCCCGCCGGCCTGCACCCGGATCAGGTCGACCAGCCGCAGGGCATCGAGTTTCCGTAACCGCTTAAAGAAGGCCGTGTAACTGATCTTCTTGTCTTTCGCCCCGGTGTAGATCGCCCCGGAGACCAGTGGTTCGGTCTGCTCCTGCGACAACTCAGCAATCCTCCGGAGCAGCAGTCGCTCGTCGGCGGAGAGCGCCCGAATACTGTAGGCAAGGTGGATGTGCTTCGCCTGCTCATAGGCGACCGTGACATCCTCCTCGATGACTTCGGTGCGGGCGGCACACTCTGCGTTCAGCACCGCCCGCTTCACCAGGTCCAGTCCCACCCGCACGTCGCCAGATTCCATCGTCTGCTCAACGATGCGATCCAGTATCGTTGCCGGGAACACACCCGGATAGAGCCCGACCCGGATCCGCTCCTGGAGGATGCCCCGGATCTCCTCGGCATCGTAGGGCGGGAAGTAGATGTCTGAGGGGCGGAACGGCGAGATGACCCACCTGCTCAGTTCACTCGCAAGGTCAAGGTCCATGTCGCTGACCGTCGCAAAGACCGCTGCCCGGGCACCGGGATAGTCCTGGTGCAGCCGGAGCAGGGAGTTGACGACATCCCCGAGCGTATTGTTGTAGTGGAGCAGGTTCGCGTCGTCCAGGCAGACGATCAGGCTTATCTCCCGCCGCTGCAGGGCGCCGCCGATCGCGTCCATCACCGACTTGATCGAGATCCCGGTCCGCGCCGGAGCGTGGCCGATGATCGCTGCGTAGATTCTGGAGAAGACCATGTACTTCGTCCGATCGTTCTGGCAGTTCACGTAGACCGGCAGGATCTTCTTTGTGGTCTGCTCGAGTTCGGCAAAGATCCGGAGCACGCTGGTCGTCTTCCCGGTTCCGGGCAGACCCCTGCAGACGGCGTTCAGCGCCCGCCCGCCTTCGAGTGCGGGGCGGACCTGGTAGGCAAGGTCTTTGAGCTGGCTTTCGCGGTAGTTGAAGAACTCTGGAACGTAGTCGATCTCGAAGACATCGATACTCCGGAAGAGGGTCTGGTCGGACATGAGGAGTCGCTTTTGCATACAAGGATCGTCGGAAGGCGGTTATTTAAGCGGGGACCGTGCGCATGGTGAAAGTGAGAACAAGGTTGTTTCGGGAGACTTTCTTGCTCATATTGCCGTTGTTTTGTCCACCAGAGGGAATTACGCCCGAAGATCTAGTGTGGCCGATCATCCGCCGAGCATCTTCACCAGCACCGCCACCACCCCGCCGACGACCCCCCTCACCGCACCTCCATGAGGGAGGTCGAGGTCCGCGGCGCTCCCCCGATGAGTGATACACGACGGTGGTCGAGGAGAAGTTCGATGTTCTTCCGTCGCTCGGTGGCGAGGTTGTCGATGATGGCGACGTCGTGGTTTTGTGCCAGGTGCGACTGGTCGCAGGACGGGAAGCTCGAGCACCAGAGGTGCGAGTGTCTCTGCAAGGTTAGAGCCGATGAACCCGCCCCAGCCGGTGACGGTGAAGCGATGAAGTAGCTATAATGAGGCTGATTTAGGGCTTTCTGAATGGAGTCAGGGTATCTGGTCTGCCTTAGTTCCAGTGTGGGCCTAGAGCATTGCCGTTGGCTCAGCTCGAAGAAGAGCAACTCTGGGACTACATGGGCGCTGCTCTGATCCCCCTACTTCAGATCCCTCAGTTGTCCCCCTCGTAGATCAGGTCAAACCCTTTATCGGGCGGCAGCAGGGGTTTGAATGAATACTTATGAGAGCTGCATGATACAGAATCGTTCCTGGCCCTCGGTAGACAGTTCTCCAGAGTGCGAAGGTATTTCACACCGCTTTAATAATAAATCATTCATGGTGGGGCACGGATGATGATCACGGGGATAATGAGTAGCCTCATAGTTACAGCACTGATAGAAGGGGGCAAAAAACTCGGCACGATGGTGTTTCGTGAAGAAGACATCAGAGATTGGGTAGATTCCTCTGATTTTAGAGAATATTTAGATGAGGTAGTGCTGTTCGAAGAGCCCCCTGAACCCGCTCCCCAGTCTGCTGTCCTTACTAAGTTCTTTTCTTCTGATATGGTGCCTCTCACTGTGGAACAGGTCTTTGAACAGAATGGACTGAGCCTCTCAAAACTTGAAGAGGATTTTGTTAGGGCATTTGAAGACTGCATCCCGGATTCTAAAACTCAAAACCAAAAATTTGCTCACTGGATGTTCCGGGTGCTGATCTCGGCATTTGAAGCATTTCTCTCAACAAGAGCAAAAAAGGGCAATAAATACGCAGAGGAATATCTCCATGTGGTGCGGCACAAGAAGGAAGTGGAGGGGCAAAAGGAGATCGTAGAGAAAGTGGATGGGGTCCAAATGTCGGTCACAGAACTCCAGCGTTCCATTGAGCGGTCTTTTAGCGGCGGACCCCCGAGATTCACTCCGTGGCGAGAGTACTTCCACCGCGTTGAACGGCACTTGCTGCCCTTGGATGTAGAACCCCGGTTAACGCAGACAGCTTACTATCTTGACAGATCTGAGAAATTTCTGGCCGATAACTTCACCAAGATTCTCGTCCTCCATGCCCCGGGTGGATCCGGAAAATCACACCTGCTCCGTCAGATCGCGTTCGATCTCGAAGGAAAGCATCCTGAGTATACCATACTCTCAGTGACACCGGGCTTCCCGAACATGGAGAGTGCCCTATCGGGTGAGCTGGATGGCGACAGACGGTATCTCCTGCTATTTGACGATGCAGATAGATGGCCTGAGATGCTCGATCTACTCTTTGCGTATGTAAAGTACTATTCTTCGAACGTGAAGATAATCCTCACAGCACGAACCGCGGGCCTACGGGGCATCAAGACCGCTCTTAATGAGCGATTCTGTCAAGATCTCGCTGAAGAGGTGAGGATCGGAGATTGGAGCAGGGATGATCTCAAGGGATTGTTATGGCTTGTCCTCGGTGGCAGGCACCACAACAAGGAGGAACTGATTGTTTCGATGCTTCCGAATCCCTATCTCATCGTCTGGGCCGGAAATGTCATCAACGGAGACCCCGAGATTACAGTTGAGAGACTGCGGCGAAAATTTGTTGACGATTTGGAGTTTGAGGCCACCCGATCACTCTTGCCGGAATTCGATAAAGGAAAAGTAGGTGAATTTCTGGCCGATCTTGCGCTGATAGGACCTTTCAGGCGAAACGACAGGGTCGTCCTGTCGCTGTTAAAGGAGAGATTTGGTCTTACTGAAGATACACTACAGGCCCAGCTCGTTCAGATGGTAGAATACGGCGTTCTCAGGGAGGTTGGTTATTCGACAAGGTTTAATCCGGATATGAAAGGTGATCTCTACCTTGCGCATTATATCGATCGTAACCGTAAATCCGATGCGTTAAGAGGATGGATAGAGTCGTGGGGACCGAAGTTTAACGACAATATCCTTACAAGCCTTGAGGCGGCTTCAAGGTTCTGCAAAGGAGATATTATCAAGGATTACTTCGCTTCTTGGGTCCGTGAAGCCATTGCAGAGTCGAAAGATCTCCCGGGCTATTACCGGACACAGCGTTTGGAGGCCCTCTCCCGGTTCTGCTATCTGGTTCCTGAAGAGTCGATCGATCTCATGTACGCCTATATCGACACTCCGCCATCGGGAAGCGAAGATGATGCTATCCTGTCTCCGAATAGGGATACCTATGGAGCTGTAGTGGTTCAGTTGATCCATGCTGGAATCTCACAGGAAGTGATATTCGATCTCCTCGAGCATATCCATAAAAATGTCCCGAATGGACAGTATTTCAATTATACGGTGGAATCGATGGTCGCTGAGACTGTCTCTCCTTTCTACAATACGCTTGAAAAGATACGTGAGACATTGACCATATTGGAGAATAGGCTTGATGTGGAGAACGAATTCTCCGTCATTGCGCTTACTAAAGCCCTCTTGGAGACGTTGAGGGCAGATCACGATGCGATTTATCTATCACCCCCAAACACGGTCACCTTGGATATACGACCACTTCCAGCCACGCCTGCAGCCCTTGAAACCCGAAAACACGCAATCTCGATACTAAAGAGAATGCTTAGCCATCAATCAGTGCAGGTAAGAAGGAAGGCCATTGAGATCTGTGGAGAGATCGGCTTCATGTTCAGAAGTGAGGTATGTCTACTCTCAGAGAGGATTGCAGAGGAGCGGCAGAGCATCGTAACAGAGTTCGAACAGTTGGTCCCGCATGAAACTGACTATGGGATATTATGCGATATCGAGAGTCTCCTCTTCCAATGGTGGGAGTACAATTCTCCGGGTTCTG
>PGYL01000043.1:16217-20386 GCA_002839645.1 Methanomicrobiales archaeon HGW-Methanomicrobiales-2
GAAGGTGCGGAGTCAATTTTAAAGATATTTCCGCGTCCCATGAAATATATCCTCTATGGTCTTTTATTCCACTCAAGACCGCTGCTCCTCTCATTCAACCCGGAGATGATACCCTCGGGTGAGGAAAGGCATGATTGGAGTTTCAATGTGGACCCTAGTTTCGCGGTTTCTACAGATGCATTTACTGAATTCTGCGAATCTATCGTGAGTTATCTCTCTACTAAATACTCGGATGTCAATTCAGTAACTACTATGTTCCAAGAACTCCGAGTCTACCAGGAGCACGCGAGTATAAACTATGACTCATTGGACTCTCTATTGTCTGCCTGGATCGCAAAAGATCCAGGCAGATTCTTCGAATTGCGCGATCGGGAGGATATCTGGAGCGAGCTGCCGACTGAATTCAAAAATGCCATTGATCTTGGACTGTGTACTCGTGATCCAGAACAATTAAACTCCTTTGCAGGTGAAATACTGGTTGCTCCTCAAAACGTAGACTTCAGGAGAATTGAGCGCTTTATACGACTCATGACAAGGTATCCTCCAGATGAGGCCAGAGTCAGAGATTGGCTGACCAAACTGATCAATACTGGTGAAAGAGAGATCCATCTGATACTCCTCTATAATCTATGGCTACTCTCCTCCCGCTTGGAGAATTACGAGATTTGTGTAACATCCTACCTGAATATCTTGAGTTATTATGAGACGATGGACGAAACACTCTTTAGGTTTGTTACGCACGTGTTACGCGATCTGACGAGGAATGAAGACCGCTTGGAAGGCCATCAGAAAGACACAATCAAAAGATGCCTCAAGGAGAAACTAATCTCTACTCCCTCGTTTGGGTACGGTTCTAAGCATCATGTTCAGACGTTAATAAATTATATTCTCACCGAGAAAGAGGATATTCTGGATTTTATCCGCCAAAGAGCTGAAAGGAAGCGGAAAACACGTAGCTATCAGATACTTCCTCCGAATGGAGTTTCATTCCTGGAAAACGTAAAAGAATGTGCTGAATTAGAGCCTATCCTCGATGAGTTGCTTGCCCTTATGAACGAAGGGCTCATCTCTCGTGGGCAACTCTCTAATCAATTGCGAGCAGCCGTGTCCTTGAAACATCAGGCATCAGAAAAACTATGTCTTGAAGAGTATGCCGAGCACCTGATGAGTGAAGGAAAGGTGGATGACGCCCTGTTCCTCTGCTCTGTTCTCTTCTCTCAACCCAGAACCGAGGAAACTACCCTGAAGATCCTAGGTGATGCGATTGCCGTTGGTAAAAGAGATGATCTCAAAAGACTATTCGGCGAATATATTTGGAGTGGCGGAATTTCGTTCATAGGCGACCATTCACCTGTTCTTGAGCGCAAAAAAGAGGCCATTTCACGTTTATTGAACCTTACACCTCCGGGAAGCCTCCGAGCAGTTCTTCGCGAGGCGTTACAAGGGGTTGATGCTGAGATCCAGGGTATAAAAAAGGAGTATGAAGAGGATCTCATGGAGAGGTAAATCGAGAGGAGGCAGATGAAACATAGACTATTTAACCTGCTTAAAACTGGTGCGCCATGACACTGTACGATAAGAAAAGCATGGATCGTTTGTCAGATTCCGAGGCAATCGATCGTGTATTCAATGATCTGATCTGGATATCAAAAGACGCCGATTGCTTTGTCGCGGTTGATTATCTTACCCATATGGCAGAAGTGGGTTCTACAGAGACTGAAGCAGTTGAAAATTTAAAGCAGGCGATTAGAGAGCATATCATTGCCGTCAAAAGCATCTTAGAGCAGATGCGAGATTTTGATCGATTATTTCGGGAAGAATATGGGGGTAACTGATGTCGCGGCTTCCCGACTTGCCTCTTCAGACAGTAATCGACCTATTGCGAAAATATGGTTATTCTGAGATGCAAAGAAACGGTCGCTATATTCACCTCAGACATGCTGATGACGATATAGTGATCACAATTCCCAACAGAACTAAAGTCCATGGAGCCATCCTCCGGTCTGCTCTTTGTCAGGGTGGAATCCCAGAGAAAGACTTTATTGAGGGATTAAAGGGAATCATACCTGTCTTCGGTAAAGACTCTGTTATTGCCCATGTGGATATCCTTGGATTTAAGTCATTGCTCACTGAGGCCAAAAAAAGCGAGTCCAAGTTCGATGAAGTGCTTAACCACTATCACAGTGCCCTGAGATCCGCATTTTCCAGTATCGAATCAATGACAGAGAGGAGGCACAAGTTCAACTGGAGGCACATCTGTCATGTGCGTGTATATACCGATAACTTATTGTTTATCTCTGAATTGGGGAATCAAACTGAAGGTGAAGCGGATTTTGGGCAGACAATCGATGAGATCGCGATGTATCAGTTAGAGCTGGCTATAAGAGGGTATTTTGTTCGGGGAGGTATTGTTGTAGAGAAATGTTATTGCGATGAGGTGACTGTGTTCAGTCCAGCTCTCGCAGATACAGAAGGTATTGAAAAAAGCGCCTACTTTCCCCGGATCACCCTTGAGAGTTCTGCTAAAGAAAAATATCTAAGATATCTAAAGTGGTATCGTGACCCAGCGTTTTGTTACTTTGCTGATACGATCATCATTGATCCCGATGGTACATGGTTTATCAACTATTTGTACATCCTCAGGAGGTTCAGTGATGATATGCTGGACATGATGGAACGCCATGGTGAAAAACTCCCTGTATCGGAAGGACCTTACTTTCCTGCAGCGATCTCTGAACTTCATCAGCATAGAGATCATATCAAGAAACGTTTGACGGAATTTGAGGATAATCCTGTGGTTTTTCGAAAATACCTCTGGTTAGCCTGTTACCACAATTGGTTCTGTTCTAAGTATTTCTCGGAGGATGGCGATGCTGAGATTTCAGGTGTCGGAACAACACTCACATTTGAGAGTTGTTTTGCAGCAAAATCCAAAGTTAATCACACTAATTGATTTATAGAAGATAATCCCTACTCTGGTAGAGATATCAATAAGGCGGACTGCGAAGAGATCAGATCATCTCCCAGCGTGCTTCCTCATAAATTAGTCCAAATGACTTGGCTAATAGGTGACAGAGAAGATCCGAACGGATTCGCAGGAGATCTTTATAAGGATATTTTGTCTGAGCAAGGAACTCGGTACTATACTCGATATCGATCATGCGAGAGCCAAACTCCGGATTAGAGTTTATCTCCTGGTATCGACGCTCAATCATATCAGGGTCCGGCCATCCATTCTGGAAGGGTTTCATAGAGAATACTCCTGTTTCTCCGACAACCCTGACCTCCGCAAGATTGAACCTTGACGCGGTCTTCAGATCGGGGAGCGAGAATGAGGTGTCCGATGGGTGATTGTGGGTCAGTATCTGGTGTTGTGAGTCCAATCTGTCTGCATCTGGTATTTCAACATGCAAGGTTCCGTTGTAACGACCGCTATACCTGTGCAACAACTCACCCTGACTGGTGAATATGCCCGCAAATTCCCAGTCATTGATATTTCTGATCTCCCTCTCAAAGCGGATGATGTCCGGATGTCTACAGAATACCTGTGGTGCTGTCATGTTCGGATTATCATAGATCTTTGCGCTGTACAGGCACTTAGATTCAACTTTTCCCGCCTGATTTTGGGGTAGGTTCTTCCCCCTCACCCCCCACCCAGCACCTTCACCAGCACCGCCACCACCCCGCCGACGACCCCGCCGGCTCCGGCGCTCATCGTCGAGAGCCGCCGCTCTTCCCCCGCTTTCTCGGCCCGCCAGCCTTCCAGCGCCCGGATCCGGGCCTCAAACTCCTCGTCCTGCGCCTCCATCCGCTGCAGCGCCTGGCAGATCCACTTTACATCCCGGCTCGTCTCGTAGATGAGTTCTCTGGTGGTCTTTTCCCCGGTCATCCTGGTAACCCTCCCGGAGGACTATGGGCACTCGGACCCAAAAAGCCTGACCGTAAAAGATATACGCAGGAATCCGGGCCAAATCTGCCCTCCCCGATAAAGTCAGGCTAATATTACCGTAACGCATACCCTATAATCGTCTGTCATATTCCCGGGAAGCCTGGCAGGCAAGGAGTAAAACCCATGGCAGACTTCGTGCAGAAGACCGTGAACAAAACGGCGGTCCGGGACCTCGCCGTCCCGATCGCCACCGTAACGTCGTTTAACAACCTCATCGAGA
>PGYL01000044.1:0-5547 GCA_002839645.1 Methanomicrobiales archaeon HGW-Methanomicrobiales-2
CGTCTCATGGATGATCACAGAAGATGCCGAGTAGGGGGCAGAGATACATATACTTTGGCTCCGGATAGCGAGAGATCCGTGATCCAGACCGTTTCCTGCCCGAATCGCCGGAATAACGCCCTGGCTCCCGCTAGCAGGGGTGAGCCTCCGGGGGCCAGATATATATTGCATGGCAGAGACTCCGTCTCTTTGACCCCGGGACGGATCACCACAGGAGCCCACATGCCCGACCGACCATCAGCAGGCGACGAGTCGACCCTCTTACGGTGGATGCGGCTTGAGATCGGCAGGATCAACGACGGTGTCGTTGCGGAGCGCAGACGCCTCTCTGAACTCATACGGGAGGAACACCCGTCGTCCGTCACGAAAGGCGGGAACCGGTACGACTTCGACCGCCAGGTCCTCCTCCGGCTGGAGCAGGCCCTCCCGGGGGAGTTGCAGAGACGGCTCCGGCTTCCGATCCTCTTCTACTTCGACTCCACGGTCCCGGGCAGTTTCTTCCTCGCGGATGAGGCTGCAGTGCGGGCTCTCCAGTGCCTGGAAGAGATCAGCTCTCTCCGGAGGCTGCAGTGCGGGAGACTCTGGATAGCGAAACCCCTCGTGTACGACATCATGAACCGATACCCGACGGCCGTGCAGATCATGATGGGTTAGGGGATGGCCCTAAACCCCAGAAGAGATGAGTTCTTCGCCGGTGCCCGGCGAGATAATCACCGGCATGACCTTCGGCGGGTGGACGATGGGGTACGCGGCCGGTGAGGCGCTTTCGGGCCGATAATCCAGCGACCCGGGTCCACCGGCCGGTGAGACCACGGGAGACGGCCGATCCTGTGTTCCGACAACGATGCAGGCGATTAACCCGCCAACGACCAGGGCCTGTATGGCGACGGTCAATACCATGGCCATCTTCTGCTGATAGATCTCGATCACCTCACGTGCCGGTAGCGGGGATCCCATTTAAATTTTGCTAATTTTATAATGGCACATATTATATTTTGTTACAAATGCCCGATGGGCGTAGCGGATAGACAGGGACCGTGCACCCGGCAGCACGGGGCTGCATGCGCACGGTTTTTGGGATAGCCCGCCATTCGCCTCTTTTTGGAAGCAGGCCTACCGGGAGGAACGACCTGCCGGCTGCCCGGGATCATTCTTCCTCGCGATGGTTCGCTGGATCCGTTCGAAGACCGGGCGGGTGACCTCATCCATCTGACCATCAAAGTAATCCACCCACTCCGCAACGAGCGCGATCTCGCCCTGCTGCCGCTTGAGTTCTCCCTGCAGGTGATCGATGGTCTTCTGGAGACAGCCGACCTCCTCCACCCTGCGTCCCCGTTCCCGCTCGAGCTCCTCAGCCAGGCGTTCGATGCGGCGTTCCTGCCGTGCCAGCGTCTCCTGCATAACCCGGAGGTCGATCACCACCTCGGGAGGGAGCGGGACAGCGGTTCGGTCGACACCTTCTGCCGGTTCTTCGTGTGCAGGCGATCTCCTGCCGGACCTGATCTCCCGGGCGATCTCTTCCGGTGCGAGGCCCTTCCCGGAGAGTTCTACGAGTTCCCGGACAATCCGGACCGCCTTTTGCGGGAAGAGCCTGACAGGGCCGATGGTTCGGCAGGTAAAAAGGCTGTCGTAGGTCTGGATGAGTGTCCGGACGTCCTGCTCGGAGAGCCCGGTGAGGTGCGCGATATCGCCGATCTTTAATTCTTGCTCGCTCATGATACCATCCTCTGCACGCGCTCGAGCGTTCGAGCGGTAACCCTGCTGTAATTCTTTGATCTCATCAGGTATAGGTACGTGCCGGATCACGGGGTTTTTCTTGCCGCCGGCCCAGTACCTGGTAATGGACAGGGGAGGCAAGAAGAGAGTCCCGGATGGAATGACCGTCGTCTTGAAGGCGGTGAGGTCTGCCCGTCTCCAGGTGCGGCCGGATGGGACCCTGCGGGTGGTCGCCCCCAGATCGTTCGATATCGGGGAGTTCCTGCAGCGCAACGCGGCCTGGATCAAGGAACAGCGCGAAAAATTCGACCGGCTGGCCGCTGAAGGGTGCGGGCACGAGGACCTGCTCCTCCTGCACGGGCGGTTCCACCGTCTGGTCCCGGGTACGTGGTTCTGCATCGACGAGACGTGCGGGGCCGTAGCCTGCCCATCCCCTGGCGCCCTCCGGAGGAACCTCTCAGGGTTGTTAAAGGAGGAGGTCTTAAACCGGCTTGAGGCCTACCCGGACCTTGCGGGCCAGAGGCGGGGGCAGATCGCGGTGAGACTGCAAAAGACCCGGTGGGGGAGTTGCTCGACGCTCGGCAACCTGAACATCAACCTGCGCGTCATAGCCCTTCCAGAACCCCTGCGGGAGTACGTCGTCGTCCACGAGGCCGCCCACCTCCGCGAGCCGAACCACTCAAAGCGGTTCTGGGACCTCGTGGGCGACCACTACCCCGGGTACCGGGCCGCAGAGGCCGAGCTGCGGCGCTACTGGGTCATCCTCGAACGGAACCGGGTCTGGGGCTCACTCCAGGATACGAAGTGAGGTGGTATCAGGAGTACTTCCGCCAGAACATGGAGAGTTTCCGCGACTCCGCCCACCGCTCGTCGAGCTGGTCGATGATCCCGTTGATCCGCTGCACCTGCTGCCGGATCTTCTCCGTCGCTCCGGCATCGTCAAGTAGTTCGGCCCGCCCCATGATCGCCTGGAGCGGGTTCCGGATATGGTCGGCAAGCAGGGCAAACTGCTCCATATTCCGCTCAATCTGAGCATAGGCCTTCGATTTCAGGTCTTCAACCTCTCTCTGGGCGGTGATGTCCCGGCCGACGGTGACGATTCTCGCGACCTCGCCGTGCTCGAAGATCGGGATCCGCATCTCCCGGAGGATCATGTCGCGGTCTCCGAATTTAAGGGACCGCTCCGATGTCAGCGGCCGACCGGTTCGTGCGACCCGCTCGTACAGCTGCCTCGCGGAGGGAGGGAGGAACGGCAGGACGGTGAAGAGATCCTTCCCGACGACGTCCGTCGCGAGGCCGAGGTCTTCGCACCAGGCGATGAAGGCGTCGTTGGCGAGAAGAAGAGTGAGCCCGGTATCGACGACGGTGACAGTATCGGTTATGGCATCAAGGACGATCTGGTAGAGGTCTTCGGACTCCCGAAAGAGGTACTCGGACTGCTTCCGGTCGAGTGCGCTCGCAATGATATGGACGGCCGCAGAGAGGAGCGCTACGTCCTCGTCCGCGAACCGGGCGTCGGCGGTATTCCGGTCAAACCCGACAAAACCAACGACCGCGCCGTTCAGCCGGAGCGGGACCATCAGCGTCGCGGTAGCATCGTGCCGGTTCAGGAGTTCGTGCTCCTCCCTGCCCGGCCGCCCTTCCCGGGAGACCCCGCTCACGAGTACGGTCTCGCCCTCCAGGATCTCCACGACCCACCAGGGGAGATCGGTCGTGAGGAACTTCTGGGACTCCCCCCGCCGGGGGTTCTGATCCGGCTGGCACCACTCGTGCGTTGTGCCAAGAAGCGTCCGCGGATCGTTGAAGAGGGAGAGGTAAGCCCTGCATGCCTCGCATGCACGGCCGAGTTCCTCGAGCGAGTTGTCGATAGCCGGATCGATCTCTACAGGATCCATGAACCGTGCGGGCATCGCGGCGACGGCCGCTTCAAGGTTGCGGCGGTGACCGGGTGCACTCTCAGCCTTCCGCTCCACGGGGGTGTCGATGCAGGAGAGGAGGAGCCAGACGTCGGCGGTCTCGGGGTCACGGACGGTGCCGGCCGAGATCCTGGCGCTAAAAGACGATGCATCCCTTCGCCGGGCGACAACCGTCCCGTTCCACCGGCCGGACGAGAGCGTGCAGCCGATGCAGTCCTGCCCCTCGCTCCGGGAGAGCCAGAGGAGGGTCACGGGCTTTCCGACAATCTCATGCAGATTATACCCCCACATGGCAAGCAACGAAGCGTTGGCAAAGGCAATGCGCCCCTCATGGTCGACGATGCAGATCCCGGAGAGCGAGGTTTCGATCACCTGCCGCAGCATCGCGGCAGTAACGCCGGGTGTCCCGGCCGGGGTCCCACTGGCGACAGAATCCTCTCTCTCCTGATTCTCCAAAACGCCTTCATGCTGCCCCGGAGAAATGCCTGCCGCCGAACGGTTCGTTGTATGCAGATCCATACTTGATCGTCCCGGGCAGCAGAACAGAGCTGCCCTCGCTGTCCTGGAGAGATCGCGTACTGCCGTTCTCCGGACTCCGGTCCGGGTTGTCCCGGACGGGTTAGGATGATCAATCCCCCGGACTGCGTATTATAGTTTCTGTTTGTGTTACGCCATCTTCGACCCGGAGGGGGTCATCCGCCAGTTTCAAACAGCACCGGGGGATCAACGGGGCCCTCCCCGACAGGCGAATCGCCTGCGTCAGGGCCGCTCAGGCGTTCGTCTCCGATCGCCGCGAGTAACTCCGGTACATCACCAGGAGTGCGGTGCCGATCAGGAAAAAGACGGCGAGCGACACCCAGAACCCGGCCCCCGCCGGGATGAGGTTCACGACGTAGTCGATGCCAAGAGCGATGGCGAAACTGCCGATGATGCCGCCGATGGTGATGCAGGAGAGGACCTCTGTCTTCGTCATCCCGAGCATTCTCCCGACGATGGAACCGACGATGCTCCCCGATCCGTCAAAGGGAAGAGCCACGAAAGCAATGAGACCGACGAAGTAGAGCCGTTCGAGCCACGGCCGCCGGTCGAGGAACGTCCTGCCCGCCGCCGTGAATCGACTGACCCAGGGGCCGATGTAGGGGATGCGCAGGACCAGCGGAAAGTTCCAGGCCATGAAGAGCCCGCCAGCGAAGTCCAGGAACGCCAGGGCAACCGCAACCAGCCACCAGGGGAGCCCGAGAAGGATGCCGACCGGGATGATCGTCTCCCGGCCGAGCGGCGGGACGATGTAGGCGACCATCATCCCGACGAGCAGGAGCCACTGCTCCGTCGGCAGTAAGAACCATACGACAGCAAGAAAAAGCCCGCAGAGCAGGAACGGAACCGAGACCTTCAGCCAGCTCGCCTGGTCGTCAACCCCGTCACCGCCCCATACACCAGTCTGTCGCATGAACCGTCGTCACCTGCGGGTGAGTACCACGCCCGGGGCCGGAGTCACTCCTCACCGGGGGGGACCGGGGGACCCCGGGTATTCAGGATGCGCTCGACGATCTTTGATGAACTGGCAAGCGAACCGGGATACCCGGGTATCCGGACGACGTCCGCATCGAGCCCGCGGTCCCGGAGTCTCTGCTGGAGACGCTCCTCTTCGAAGTGCTGGTTAAACCCGAGCGTGATGATGTCGGGCCGTATCTCCGCGATCGGCCTGAACATATCGTGGAGGTCACCGAGGAGCGCATGGTCGACCGGTTTTAGTGCCCGGACCATCCGGAGCCTCTGGTCCTCCGGGAGGATCGGTCTTGGCTTATGCTTCACGTTCGCGTCCCGCGCCACGATCACGGAGAGTTCGTCGCCAAGTTTCCGGGACTCCTCGAGGTAGTAGAGGTGGCCGGGGTGGAGGATATCGAACGTCCCC